>CAWDYJ010000024.1:0-193867 GCA_963806525.1 uncultured delta proteobacterium | reverse complement strand
TACGAAGTGACCGGAGATCTTCAGCGTTTTTATCACTGCCACTGTTCACGATGCAGGAAGTCTTCAGGAACAGCACATGCTTTTCCAATCTGATAATGACAAACGCAACGCTCGTGTTTACTTAAGTGAGAATCGCTACTCAAACGATTTGAAAAATACTGATACTCTTACCGTTTTCCCGACAATTCTGTACTGAATGCGGTAGTCCGGTTGCACGATTTGTTCCTGAATTGAACGCAGTGGTGATCCCCGCAGTTTCATAAGGATGACACCATCCCTATCAAACCTCGAACCGCATATACTGGGACTCGCGCACGGAATGGTCGTGGCACGGAGATACGTTACCGAGATTCCCTGAAGGCCCTCCACCCTCCTGAACTGCTTCCAACGCGGTGTACCAAAGGATAGAGGGAAATAAATAAAACAGTAACATATTAAAAATAGAACGGATTTGATATAAATAGCAAAATAATGCACCGGATCCATTTTTATAGGTAATTTTTACGTTTTTGTAGTTATCAAAGTCAAAATATCTGTGTACCTGGAAAGACTTGATTGGAAATATTCAGACTGGACAAGCAAAATTCAGAGACATTGATGAGGAAAAATCGAGCAAGGCGATGATGCACTTAGATAACAACTTTTATGCAAAAAAAGTAATTAGAATGTACAAAGAATTATACGAGAAAATTCAAAGATGCTGTGGGTATGTCACAGTAATTGAAGACAATGAAGTAATTAGTGAAACTATATGTTTTTGTATACACCAGATGGCGAAGCTATCCACCCGCTGCCCATGTAGTAACCAGTAGAACTCCTATCCGGGGTAGAAAATTATTCGATGCAAATATCAAAATTTTCATTACATTTCCGGGTCGACCAACTTTTGAATATCGCGTTGCTTTTTGTGGTTTTAGTATACAATGTGAAAACCTTTACAGAAACTATCCAGCTGATATTGCATCACTTTTACCAAAACAGAAGCAAACTGAAGCATTTTCCTACTTACCAGCAAGCCTTAGATCTCCTGAGCTTGGTCAGGAAGTTTTTGTGTCTGGCTTTTCAAGATGGCTTATGTCTTCCTTTTAACATGGCACTTATAGCAAACAAATCTTTTCCTGGAATGCAGGATTTTCTCGAGGCCATGAAAAAAGGTATATGGCAGATATGATGGGACCTCTTATAAAGAGAGGGGTTTTGCTAATCATAGGCGCTATTCATTCACTAATTCAAAGCAGAAAATAAATGTAGAAGTTGATTTGTTTTATATAGATAATGGAGTTAATAGTGGTGCTAGCGGAGGACCTGTTGTAAGCGAGAAAGGTGAGGCAATCGGGTTTGTTACTGAGCGGGCAATGACTAGTGCAAGTCAAGAGTCTGCACCCGGCTTATGGGTCCCATCAGGAACTACTGTCGCACTTTCATTGCACCCAGTAAGAAACTGTTAGAAAAGCTAATGTTGATGCAAAAGAAGGCATAACAAGCTAATAAAACAGGCTCGCAAACAGCGCGGGCAGGTTATCACAATGTTCGATGTTAGAGAGATTTAAAATATGAAACGAGGTCAGGCTTGATTTATTGACATTCCTTCATAAGTTCAAGATCTCTCCTATATACCAAAACATTGAGAGTTATCTGAGTCAATTCAGACACTCCCTAACCCAAAACATTTAGATCACGAAAATTCCACGCAGAAAACACTTCAAAAAGACCAGAGAACGACAGGAAGGAAAGCTAAGGTTTGCAGACGGCCTTCATAGCTTCTTACTTCAATTGAAACATCAAGAATACTTCAGAGGGTGCCACGGATTCGAAGTCCGGTGCTCTATCCAGCTGAGCTACGGGTGCAGGCCTGTCTGTGGAGGAAAACTGATACCATGATCGCGCACCAAGGTCAATGGTAATGTCTTAGATGAAGAGCTTTCGTAACGGCGGACCCTTGGTAGGTCGGAGTATAATCATTATTATTGCGGAACGATCGACACACCTTGCTGCCTGAGAAAAAGATCATCTGTCGTTGCAGCAATGAAGTTTCAGACTTACTTTCGGAACTGGATTTTGATAATAATCTGGCGTAATGGCGGACATCAGGTCTACCTACTATAGGTAAATGTCGGAGATGAGCTTTTTGACTGAAAAGTTTTAGGATAATTGTATCTTCAATATCCCGTCCGATAATTTCCAAACGACAGGAGTGTGACCAGAGAATTTTATGTGGCAGGGATTTGACAACTGTCTGTTAAATTTCTCGTACCGCATGCCATCGATGCAACAAAATGTTACTATCGATAAAATGGGACACCAGTATTACAAACTTTTTAAGTCCTCAATTGCATCAACAATCATCCCTGTTCCTACCGCCATTAACAGAATGTCGGATGCCACACGAATATAACGATGCCCTTCAGGTGGTTTGCCAAGCTGTATGACAACTGCGGTGGGAAGTTCGTAGTAGACAACATCACGGGGTAAAGGATAGCCTCTTCTCCATTTTTTTGCCTGACCTGGGGGAATGCAGCCGTTGTCCTTCTTAGCAAGACCAGGAGGACAGTGGCCGGAATGGTACTCTTCCCGATAATAGTTGTCGATGACGTTTCGTTGCTGTCCGGTAAAATAGATTTATATTGCCAGCATTAGAATTTTGCTCATGCGAATAACTGTCCCCATTATCCTTATGCTTGTCCTTATCTTTCTTGTAGTGTTTTGAGCTATTCTCTGATTTACCAGCCCATGAGGGTTTATCAGCCAGTACTGGAAGAGAAAAGACCAGCATCCAAATAATCGCCACGGTTGCAGGCAATATACTTATTTTCAAAATCTTCTTGTTCATAATCCATGTCCATACAAAAAATTAGATATGTGCATGGGGTAATGCACACTTAATAAGTTCCTTGTATTCATCGAGTTTCAATTTGTTAATACAAGGTATTGAAAAAGAAAAGTAAAAATGAGTGCTGCTTTGTAGGACAAAAACACGAACCTAAACCTCATTAAACGATTTTTTATAAGAGAGAAATAGGCGAGAAGGAGAGACATAAGAAAAAATCTTGTGTCGCAGTCCCGCTACCTTAGTTTCCCTTAGGCCGGAGACTTTGCGCCCATACTTTTCAGTATGTTTGCCCAGTTAACAAATGATATTATAGCATAATGGTGGTGTCAAGAACAATCATGCATTTGGAGGTATTAATCAATGTTCAGTTCTCATGCAGAGGGCTCGCACGAATTAATATCTATCTTTAATGGCCTAAAGTGCCTTTTAAAAAGCGTGAATTACCGAAATCTAAACCAAGAAAAATTTTTCTTATATAAGTAGGTGCTCAGCGGGACTAGATTTCAGCAAACACTTTCTGAATTGTTACGCAATAATATCGGAACATTAGCAAGTTTAAATCGGGTAAAATAATAATTGCAGGTAATCAGTCGTCAAAAATTTTCAGATCAGGATATAATTTTTTAGCGCATTTAGGGCAGATGCTGTGGCTGAATTGGGCTTCCGAATGCTTGCTGATGAAGGCTTCAAGCTTATTCCAGTAGCCCTTGTCGTCGCGAATACTTTTACAGGAGGCGCAAATTGGCAATAACCCACTTAGAGTCTGCACTTTGAGGATAGCTTTTTGCAGGTCTGCAATAAGCTGTTCACGTTCATTTTCCAGATTTTTGGCGGCGGTTATATCTCTTATCGACTCGATAGCCCCAGTAACATTTCCAAGACTATCATAAAGCTTGGATGCTGAGGTGGCGAAATAAGCACCATCTCCCATCGAAGGGTGAAAATTTTTATTGTCTGTAATCCTAATGACGACGGATTAAAACAAGGAGCTTTTCGACTCCTATTATTTTGTCCAATGTTTGGGCGTTTTTGTAGCTAGTAACTTTTTGATATTAAATCACTTAACCTCAAAAGATTAGAAAAATAATACTGTTTATCTCATGTCCTACAAAACTTTTTAAATTCCAAGCATCCATAGCCAATAAGCAAAAAACCAACAACTAAATTCATTGACTGAGCCAGCCATACAGGAACCGACGATTTGATGGAAGAGAACAACAATACAGAACACCCCATAAACAGAAAAGTCGCCAACCCTGCACCAAAACCAAAAAAGAACAACTCCTTTTGAGCATATCCATGATCAACAGCTTTTGCTGCAAAGAGCCCGACGAAGAAAACAATTGTCATCGGGTTCGACAAAGTTAGGAGTGCAACAGACGAGAAACTTGACCATAAATCAGCTAAGCCGAGTGCACCTACTGTCGCTCGCCCGTTCACAATGCCATGAATGATCATAGCACCGAATAAAATCAATATGATTGAGCTTATCAGCTTGAAGAAATGCCTTGTTTTTTCCGCCTCAAGCAGCTTTCCAACCCCCAATATTGCCAACGTGATGTAAAGATAATCTACAAAAGTGACGCCAATTACGCCCGCGATGCCATTCCATACAGTCTTCTGCAATGCGAGATTGACGACATAGAAAAATACTGGACCAATGGCCAGCTGCAGAAACAATCCAGTAACTATTCCATTTACGAGAGGGTGATTCATAGATTTACCATGTTGCAGGAGAACGCTGATTGGATCGACTACCCAAATTAGACAAAATAATTACTTTTGTCTAATGTTTGGTTGTCGATGCAAAACCAAAAAGATTCCGAGATTGTTCCAGAGAATTTTTGTGGATCACTTCGGAATGAGTGTCAGGCAATGTGCAAGAGACTAACTGAAACACGAATAAAGAGCATTTTTTTTGTTTTGTTGTTTATCAAAAAGTTGTTACTCTTTCATTGGCGAAGGAAGGAATACACTGGTTTTCGCCGAAGCTCCTGGAGGTATTATGCCACGGAACAAAGAGTCCACGAATCCTGCAGCGCAGACCACTGAGAAAACCTTGCGCGAAAAAGCAAAAGAACGGCTGCAGACCCTGCAAAATATGGACATTGCGCACCTTGGGCCAGAGGAAGCACAAGGCCTTATCCACGAACTGCAAGTGCACCAGATCGAACTCGAAATCCAGAACGATGAGTTGCGCCGAACCCAGGAAGCACTGGAAGTTTCCCAGGGACGCTATATCGATCTCTACGACTTCGCCCCAGTAGGCTACTTGTCAGTAAGCAAGAAGGGGCTGATCCTGAAAGCAAATCTCACCGCAGCCACTCTGTTTGGTGTATCACGGTCCGAGATTCTCAAAAAGCCGTTGTCCAGGTTTATCCTGCCTGAAGATCAGGACATCTATCTACGAACATTTTACGCAACTCTTTACGCTACATGCGGCGGAACCGGAAATTCCCCCAAAACCTCAGTCCTGCGAACTGCGGATGTTGCGGAAAGACGCAACTGCATTCTGGGTTGAATTGAATGCCATCTCTATCTTCCTATTCCCACGGCACTGCTGTATTGAGAATCACGCTCAGTGACATTACCAGGCGCAAGGAGGCAGTAGAGGCCCTGCGGCAAAGCGAACTCCGAGAGAGAGAAAACCGTTTCCGGAAAATGTTCATACACCACTCCGCAGCCATGCTGATCCTGGATATAAAGACGGGGAGGATTGTTGATGCAAATTACGCGGCGGCACGGTTTTACGGATGGTCCCTTGATGAGCTCAAGAAAATGAATATCCAGGAGATCAATACCCTGCCATCTGAGCCTCTGTGGGATTTTTTGGGGAAGGCAGCAGGACCAAACGGCATCAAAGCTGAATTTTGCCACCGCAGGGCGGACGGCTCCATTCGTGATGTGGAGGTTTTCAGTAACGGGATAGAGAGCGCGGGGAAAAAATTTCTCGTGTCCATCGTTCACGACATCACCGAGCGTAAGCGGTCTGAGGAGAAGATCCGGCAGATGAACTTGGAGCTCGAACGGCGAGTGGATGTGCGAACCCGGCAGTTGCAGGAACTGGCGATGGAATTGTTGGGAGCCGAAGATCGGGAGCGGGAACGACTGGCGCATGTGCTGCACGACGAACTGCAGCAGAAACTGGCAGCCATCAGGATGTATATGCAGATCCTCGTGCCAAAAGCGTCGCAGGATTCCCACTATCAGGGAAAGTTCAACTCGGCCATCTCCTTGATTGACGACACAATTGCCGAAACCCGCTCCCTGTCGCGCAAGCTCTATCCGACCACCCTGCGGATGCATGGTCTGCTCAGCGCCTTTGAGCGACTGGTCGATGATATGCAGCGGGAACACGCCCTGAAGGTACGCCTTGAGCTGGCGCCGGAAGCGGAGGTAAGAGACGAGCGGATGGGCTCCATGGTCTACCGGGCCGTCAATGAGCTGTTGTTCAATGTCGTCAAGCATTCGGGTATCAGCGAGGCCAGGGTGACGGCGCGTCGCGTAGGCGACGAACTCCGCTTCTGCGTTTCCGATCAAGGGAGGGGGGGTGACCCGGCAGAGGTGCACGCGAGAACGCAAGATTTCATGTCTCTGGGCTTGCCAAGCATCAAGGAACGGATCGGCTATCTCGGGGGCAGCCTTGAGATTGACACTGCCCTGGAAAAAGGCTTTTCGGTGACGCTCGTACTACCTGCCCCAAAAGAGATCGAAGCAGCAGCGTCGCCTGATACGCAGCGGGCAGATCAAGAAATCGCAGCTGCCGATAGTAAGGAGCCGGCATCCGACCGGCGAATCACCATTCTGCTGGTCGATGACCATCACCTGATGCGTGACGCCCTTGCAACAACGCTGGCCCAGGAACAGGAATTTCATGTGGTAGGCCAGGCGGCAGACGGCAATCAGGCCCTGCAGTACGTCAGTGAGCTCGATCCCGATGTGATTCTGATGGACGTGAACATGCCAGGCATGAATGGTATAGAAACGACTGCCAAAATCCGCGAGCAATTCTCTCGCCCGACCATCATCGGTCTTACCATGCACCACGATCCGACCACCGTTGAGAAGCTGCGGCAAGCGGGCGCTGTCGACGTGCTGGAAAAATCCAGCACGATTTCCAGGCTCAGTGCTGCAATTAGAAAGCATGCTGGTTCTCATCTTTGATGAATGTCAAATTCCTAAGAGGATATAAATCATCTCTATCATCATCTTCAGCTCTGAACATCCGGTAGAAGCTTTTAACAGCGCCCCCGTCAGTGCAGCCAGTTATTCTCAGCTGTTAAGGCTGTCAAAAATAAGTGCTACACATTCTTTCACCCCCCATGCAATAGGTTACTACAGTGAAGGGAAACAATAAGCTGGCTCAAAAACCAACCAACACAAAAAGGTGTTTTTAACCTTTAGAGAGCTGATGTTTCCTGACCAAAAAACCGCATTTAGGAATCCCAGATAGTTCCAGATTATTTTCTCTGAACACTCTAAGTGGATTGTCAGGAATCCTGCAAGATAGTAACTGAAACACGACACGATCTGCCGAATCGCTGCCCGCACTGCTAAGAAAGTAGTATCAACGCCGATGATGGTCAGAAATGGAGCAAGTGTCTCGGTTGATTTTCTGGAACATCTCGGATGGGCGGCAAGTAAAAGCATGCTAGGTATTTGGCCTCTTTGGAACCAGAGAGATACATGAATAAGCTCAGGTATTCCCTCTCACAACTAAAGTAAAGAGATAGGACAAGGTCAACTCCAAAATATGTGTTTTATTGTTAGGAATTTGAAAAACAGAACTGACTGAATACAGTAGTTTGTGTTAGCCAGATACTTAACATAATAATACAGACCTTCGATGTTGCTAAATTAATAGCGCTGGCCCCGCAGGCCGAAGAAGGAGCTCACGGGGCCAAGGTGAACAGACTGATTAAGTAGGGACATGGCCCTCAAGTTGATTCTTTTCGTCGGGGCAGGTTACCGGATGCGCTCGATGGTCACCTCGACCACTGGATTGCGCCAGTCGTATGTAGCCGCATCAAGGCCGTCCGGACCGCCAATGCCGTGAATGCCGGCATGAACGTGGATGTAGCCCTCGCCGTTCTCATTGATCCCGACGCCCGTTATGGGGTCGTCGTCCGTAGCGCCGAGTGCGCCCACCGTGTCGGCACTTTCCTCGTTTAGCTCGCTACCGGCATCATAGGCGTTGGCATAGACGTGGGTGATCTCACCGACACCTTTCGGCAACAATACGCCGCGCACGGCGTAGAAGGCGTCGTTGGTTGCCCCCAGCATGGCTGCGGCGCTCAGATACTTGGCTTTGCCTGAGGCGCTGATGGTAATGGAATTGGACTCGCCGGGGAGCAGGACGGGCGGCGTACGGTCCGTCAGTAACGCCACCGCTTCCCAGACGCCGTGCGAGGCGGCAACCTCATCTACTAAGGGGACCGGAGAGCCGGTCTCCGCCGCCGTCGCAAGGCCGAAGTATAATGCGTAGTCGGAATCTCCCGGCACAGGGGTTGGACCCAGCTCGAAAAGCCGGAACGCGTCGGTATGGGTCGCAATTACCGATGGCGCGACCGGCTGGCCAAAGGTTGCATTCGTGATCGTGACGCGGTACATGCGCTTACCCAAGTCTTTGTTGTGACGCGCCATGGCGGCAGGAGCTAGGGCAATAGCTCCGGCGACAATAATGGCACCCAGCAAAGCGATTTTCGAAACTGCTGTCTTTAGGTACATAGTGACCTCCTTTCGTCCCGATATCGGGCATAGTTTTAGAATCGAATAAGCTTTTCCACCGACCGACACAGATCAGTGGGAAAACTGCCTCTGTGTTGATTAATTTAATGGTTCTGTGTAAAGATAGGTTAAAGCCGAGATAAAGATTTTGTAAAGATTGCGCCAAAGAAGGGAAAGTGAGGTAGGTCGAAAAAAGGGGATACCAAACTAATATAAAAATCAATACATTAAGGAGATACAAGATAGCACTATCGGGCAGGATCTTTTCCAGAGCAACATCCGAGATTCGGTCACAACATCCACAGTGGGGGATGACTGAACCAGTCCCCTCCTGGCAAAAGCCCCAATAGCTGTTTTGATATGGCCGAGCATGTCTTGGCATGGACCAGCAACTACGACTATTCTCAAATTGGTATGATTAGCCAGGGCGGTTCGTCGAATAATGGTCGGAGCGCTGCCCACTGACCTAACCGTAAAAATAATCCCCTCAACAGATACCATCCATGTCAGCTTCCTCCGTGCCAGGCCCATCCCATCGTAACTATTATCCGTTATACTTGCCGCGCCATACTGACCTCCACTATAAAACAGGCTATAACCACCCACCCATTCACACAGTTGTGACAGTATATACCGTTTTGGAGGAGAGACAGGTTATCAAGGGTGATGCGTGAACGTTGAGCCAGGGGCAATGTGGGGCAGGAGGTGGTCCCGTAATTTTGTAGGTACTTATAAACAGGTAAGGGTCGATGGGTGTAGGGGGGTACCCCTATACCCCATCACAATCCAGAATACGTTTGTCATGTTTTTTTTGAATCGAGCACCCAGTGGAAAAGGCTGTCGATATGGGACCTCTCGTTGATTCCTTGGACCTTTTTAATGTTTTGGTTGTTGGTACAGGTTCGAGAGGCACTATGCCTGAAGGTGATTTGTTTGTGGCAAGATATTTGATAGGTAATTTGGTCTTGTATATATCTCAGTTCTAATTTTGGTAGAAGCAGGGGAAGAAACCGAAAGTCAGTTAAACGTGCTTACTTGCTCCATGGCGAGATAAAGGAAGACCGCATGTGCCGCCTGTTTCCGTTGTATTTCCATTTGTCCTTTTGACAATAGCTTTTGCTGAAAGTCGGAGAGACTATTGGAATACCCGGAATCACGATGATACTTCGCACAAAAATCAAGGTAGAATCGCAGCCACTTTTTATAATGGACTGCATTAGAAGCCCAAAACACCTTGCACAGAAATGCTGTCAACCTCTTTTAAAAACCTACCGATCAATTATGGATAAGCACCATGTCTCGTCGGTATGGTCGTCAACAAAGGATCTTGTTGATTGCATCTGAAGCTCTGCCATCTGGTTTTTCTGTAAAAGTTTGTCGAGCGGTTCTTTCGAAAAAAATGCCAATGGCTTCTGTGCTGAATGCAAGTTATTTATATCAATTACCTGAATGCGCTTTGCCAATTGCCCAGACTTCTTTTATATCCATTTCATAGGAGCTGTAAAAAGTCAAGTCCTGGCCATTGGTATACCTTTCGGCTCTCTGTCAATGCCATGAAACTGCGCTGATGCGTCATGTGAGCGTAATCGCCGGCGGCAAAAAGAGGCAAAAGAAACAAACAAAAACAAAGTGGTGATCAGGAGATTGTAAATCTTTTTATGGCGGTAATAATGCAGTGACAGGCCGAGCAATCCCGGCAAAAATAAGTGGCGGCAGATATGACCCTGCATATGCTGCCCGGTTGATGTCGATTATATAATACAGGTACATTACCAGGCAGCCGATAGAGAAAACGACGACAATAGTCTCATGGATAGAAATGACCAACCGGTCGGCAAAAGTTTGCCGTTTTTCCACAAAGCTCACTATCAGGTGCTTCATATAGAAACCAATCATTAAAGATGCAGGGGCGATAATCGGCAGGAGATAGTGGGTGCTTTTTTTGGGCATGAGGGTGAGCAGAATTACTATCCAGAAAATCCATAGTTGGAGGAATTTGTAATTATTGCTCTCGCAAAAGAGGGCTGTTTTCTTTGGGTGAGAGGATGAAGCAGTGCGCCGCGATGAAGAACTGTCCAGATGCCGGAATGGACAGGAAATGACAGGTAGTACCAAAGAGGTTTGGATTGCTTGAATACCCAGGACTGTATCTCAGTTGTCCCAACATTCACAGATGTATCGGGCAGATACAAATAAACATAACTAGGCCATATCATGGCGATGGCGAAAAGAACAACAACTGCGAGGATGTTGCCTCTCCATTTCTGCGCGATCTGTTTGTAGCCAAACACATGGATGTAACTGAGCAGGAATGGCAAGAGCATTGAATAAAAGGAAACAGGGCCTTTGCTCATAAATGAGAGGCCCATTAATATTCCGGCAAATATGAATACTCGCGGCGATTGTTTTTCTTTTTGCCATCCGCAGACAAGCAGCCAGATAGCACCAAGCATAAAGGTGTGACAGAAAATATCCCAGGATGCCCGCTTGCTCATGAAGATGAGAAATTCGCTGGACGCTGTCACGGCTGCAGAAAGAAAAGGGATCAGTGGATCACTGGTCAAGGTCCTTGCAAGAAAATATACAAAAAACACCATCAGACAGGCGGCAGCACCCGCGGGAATTCTCAGGGCACCAAGGTTGTCATCGCTGCCTGTCAGCATAATAGGCAGAGCTGTAAGCCAGGTCGGCAGCGGTGGTTTGGCAATTCTAATTTCCCCGTTCATGGTGGGCAGCAACCAGTTGTTCTCGCTGACCATTTCCCGGGCAGTGACAATGTTGCGCACCTCCATGACATCGAGATTGAGCAGCCCGTTTTGTGCAAACACCGTAAAATAGAGAACAATGCTCAATATACCGAATAAATAAACTGATTTCATGTAAGATTATAAATTTTTCTTCTGTTTTCCTAATGCGTTAGACAACCTCAGGCATTGTCGATATTCGGCAAAATAAGCAGAAACGTCGTTTTCCAATCTCCACTGGTGATCTCAATGGTACCGCCGTGCATTTCGACTATTCTCTGAACGATTGTCAGGCCGAGCCCTGTGCCACCATAAGCTTGTGATCGCGACTTTTCCAATCTGTAGAATTGGTTGAAAACCTTCAAGATATCTTCAGTTGGTATTGTTGGTCCGCTGTTTGTAATTGTTATGACTAGGGAGAATTTTTTTTGTTTGACCTGGATATCCAGATTCCCGTTCATAGCCTGATTGTACTTGATAGCATTATCAATCAGGTTTATAAATAGGCGTTGCATTTTTTCATAGTCACCCAAAAATACCAGATTGGGTATTCGTGTGGTCACCACAATCTTTTTTGCATTCAGCATATCGCTAAAATCCACCAAAATATCTTTAATGAGCTTATCCATCTCAACCGGCTCTCGGCAGAGAGTTTCCTGTTGTTCCAGTCGGGCAATTGACAACAGGTCCCGGATGAGTTTATTGAGCCGTTGCATGCTGGACAGCTGTTTCTCGAGCTCGCTCCTGATCTCTACCGGAGGATTCCCCGACAACATATCCTCATGCCCAAGCATGAGAATGGTCAAGGGGCTTTTCATCTCATGTGAGGCATTGCCGATGAAATCCCTCTGACGCTGAAATGAATGCTCAAGTCGGTCGAACATGGAATTTAAAGAGGCTGTGAGAGTATACAGTTCATCTTGACTCTTCCTTAACGGAATCCTCTTGTTCAGGGAGTTTTCTCGTATCTGCCGTATATTACTGTTTATGGTGGCAAGTGGTCTCAGGATTCGGCCAGCAACGAAATAGGCAACTATTACAATGAGGAAAAGAGTGACCACGATGCCTAGGGCAAGTTCTTGGAAAAATTCGTTAAATTCAGTATTCAACAAGAGCAGTGGTTTGGCAATATGGACAGAGTAGTTTTGTCCTTGGATGGTGCGGGTGAAAAAGCGCGCCCGCAGCTTTAAGTTGTCATCGGCTGTTTGATCTATTTCTTTTCTTTCTTTAGGGGGAATCCAGATATGTTCTTTCGCTATCTTGCATTCCACCATATAGCCATGATGGTCTGTTGCGGGCGGAATGTCTGCGAGTTTTGCCAACTTGGTTGCATAGATGGTGTCGCCTGAGTTGTTGGTGACCCGCAGCCAGAATCGACTGATGGGATAGTTGATTGTCCTCGGCTGGATGGATAGAGACTGGCTGTTCATAGCCGCTGTCGCGGCGAGGTTGGTAAAAACCGCGTCAGCAATATCTGCCAGTTCGTAATCGATACTATCTTCGAATTGATCTTTCATTTCTTTGATAGCAAAGCTTGAAAAGAATAATGCTGCGGCCATTGCCGTCAGCGATATCCAGAGGGTGAATTTGTTTTTGACTTTCATCGGTTTGGCCCTTGGATAAGATATCCGTATCCCCGAATGGTCGTTATCAGCTGCGGATTTTCGTCGGAAGTAATTTTCTTTCTGAGATTTTTCATATGGACTTCAATAAAATTGGACATACTGAACGGGTCGAAATCATCTCCCCAGACATGTTCTGCCAGGGTGAATTTTGAGACAGCCCGCCCCTTGTTGTGCAGCAGAAACTCGAGAATGGCGAATTCCTTCGTGGTTAGAGCAAGTAAAATTCCAGCGCTGTACACTTCGCGGCTGATAGTATTGAGTCGAATATGCCCGACTTCAATAATGGGATTAGCAGCAGCACCGCGGCGCAAAAGGACACGCACTCTGGCAAGAAGTTCGGCTAAAGAGAAGGGTTTAGCAAGATAATCATCGGCACCAAGGTTCAGCCCTAAGACTTTGTCATCGATATCCCCTTTTGCCGTCAGCATGAGTACCGGGGTTTTAATACCAGCTGCCCGCATTTCTTTTAAAATCTCCAGGCCATCAATATGCGGCAGCATGATGTCGAGAAGGATCAGGTCATATGTATCATCCCATATCCTATCCATGCCCTGGCGGCCATCTGCGACGGAAACTACTGTATACTTTTCTTTTTGCAGGACACTGGCAAGCCGCTCAAGAAGTTCGGGTTCATCATCAATAATGAGTATTTTCATTGCGTTCTAAGGCCTTGTTTGGCTGCTAATGTTGTGTTTAAATGGTACAGTTCTCTGTTATCGATCGCCGATTGACCTGGGGTATACCGACTTGTTTGGCTTGCCTGACCTTTTGGAATATACGATGTCAGGAGGCGATAGTAATAGTGACCGGCATCTTTACCCTGCTTTTTGATCGTGATCTCATGAATTTCATCAAGATCCCGGTACTTGTTTTTAAAGTAAGGGGGTTGTATTTTTACCTTGTTCCGGGAAATAACAAAAATGTCCCGGCCATCTGCCTGGGCTGGTGGTAACCAGTAACTGTACATAAGGGCCTTACGGCCAAAAAGATGGCTGCCGGTTGTTTCATCTATCGGGTGTTGAACAAGGTCAGCTGTTCTCTGTTTGTTTCGATAAAAGGCAAGCCCGCTGGCGATCCTGTATTTGTCCATGCCAACAACAAGCGGGCGTTCTCCTCGTTGATCTGCTAATACCTGGACCTGCTTTTCTATCTGCTGGGCGAAATCGTCCCAACCAAAAAGAAAAACATCGTTCGCAAATGGAGTGCCTGGCAGACCCAGTGCAGAATAGTGCAACAGCGCACCATAGCTTATGGCCAGAATCACCATAGTTCCTGGCCAGATTCCAGCAACCCAGCCCTGCAGTCGGCCTTTTTTGTGAACCATAGTATAGGCCATAAATGGCAGGATTGACAGCCACAAAGGACCTGTCCAGTTCAGCTTGATCTGTTTTGTGAGGCTAAAAAGGACAAAGACGGAAAGCGGCACGAGAGCCATCAACAGGCAGAAGAGGTAATTGCGGTTGCTTGTGTTTAGGTGAACTGCCCCGGCTGTTTTTTGCCAGGCAAATTGTGGTCGCATACTGGCATAAACTGCCAAAAGACCTGTAGGAGTGAGAAGCGCTATAACACTGCCCAGTAATTTATGGGTTGAAAAAATTGTTTTGGCCTGCAGCCTTTCCTGGCTTTGAAAGAGAAAAGATGCCCAGTCATGCTGGTAATTCCACCAGATGACCGGAGAAAAGATTGCCCAGGCAAGGATGGCCGCGATATAAGGTTGCGGCCTTGAAAACCATTTCCTGGCCGAAGGAACAACCAACATGTACAAAACGATCGCCGGGCCAAGCAAGATCATTGTGTATTTGGAGGCGAGACCGATACCAATACAGACTCCGGCACCGTACCATGATGCTGAAATATTCTGTATCAGGGCGCGATAGAGGAAGTAGAGAGCCCCTGCCCAGCAGGCGATGAGTGGTGCATCCGGGGTGATAAGCAGGCCTGAACCGAAAAATATTGGCAGAATCGCCACCAGTAGAACCGCTCTAAAGGCCACCTCTTTGCTGAAGATCAGCGTGGTTAATTTAACGACAAAGAACGTGGTCACAAGCCAGCAGGCAAGCGCTCCGCTGCGCACACCGAATTCGTTGTTGCCAAACAACTGGGTTCCGAGCTTTATCAAAAGGGCGACAACCGGCGGATGATCGAGGTAACCTGTGGCCATGTGCTGGGCATAATTCCAGTAATAAGCCTCTTCCTGGATCAGCTCGGTGCTGCCGAGAAAGATGAGGTGAAGCAGGACGGCATAGCCTATAAGTAATGTAGCGAGACTTTGAAATTTTTTAGGATTTTCCAACTGAAATGTACCCGTACGGACAGTGATGATCGCGACCAGCCAGGCAGTACAGGATGTAGTTATCAGAATGGGTGCAAGTTGAGCTGTGGGGATCTGTTGCGACAAGTTTGTCTGGAAGAACAGACCGCCACGAGCAAAGAGCACCAGCAGAGTCATCGTAAGAAAACCAGCATAATCGTACAAAGGGGGGGCGCTGGTGGTCGCCCTGTGAAAGAATAAGGAAATTGCGTAACTGATATGTGTCGCAACTAACAGGCTGCCAATATGGCTTGTTACAACTGGATACCCAAGATTTGTGAAAAGTGAAAAGCAGGCGTAATCAAGGAGGCCGGTAATAAGCCCGAGAACGATTAACAGCGGCATAGTTCTGAGAAATGAATGACCATTGCCGAGCCGACAGAGCTGGCAGAGGTATTCTGTCAAAATTGTCATATTCATTTTTGAGTAGCCGTTCTGTCGATCTGCAAAAGTTATCGGTACCTCCTGCACCCGAAAATCACACCCCGCTTTGGCGAGAATTTCAAGACCGATTTTAAACCCTGCTACAGAACTGTCGACAGCCTGAAGTCTTTCCCGGCTCACCGCAAAAAAACCAGATAACGGATCATGGGCTGAAGTGAAAAATCGGGCCGGTATCCTGGCAAACTGTGATGCAAGGCGTCGAATAAGTGGCCAGTTGGGTGTCTCTCCTCCCTCAACGAATCTACTGCCGACAACCATATCGTGCGTATTTTTATCCAGAGGTTCCAAAAGTGCGGAGATGGCGGAAGGTGGGTGGCTCAGGTCCGCATCCATTACCACAAGAAACTCGTTGGAGGCTGCCCAGGCACCAGCGACAACCGCGCTGGCAAGACCTTGTTCAGCATCACGCTCTATGAGGCGAACCTTGAGATTTCCTTTGTAGTCTTTGATCTGTTGTCTTGTCAGGTCGGTGGAGTTGTCATCGACAAAGATAATCTCGGGCTCCATGCCGTTTTGTTGGGCGACCTCTGAAATCTCCAGCAACAAAGGCTGAATGTTGTCAGCCTCATTTAGGGTCGGAATAACAATGGAGAAATGTTTCATGCTGTGGGCGTTATCAGGTATATGGTTTGTGGGGGAGGAAGAATGTATGGAGTTGAAGATAACAGATGAAAATGAAGATAAGATGAAGCGGCTGAAGACAGGGGAAGGGAAGGGCAATATGAGATTTGGCTGCTTGATTGTTGGGTTCAGGTTTGCCAAATATTCATTGATGCCAATCAGATTATGAAGAGCATTAATCTGAGGACATTCAAAATTAAGCTTGGGAGGCAACTTAAATTGAATTTCAGGAAGCTTTTGCTTAGCTCAAGCAATCCTTTCGTTTTGCTGGTGATATCCTAGGTCCAGCACATCTTTTTGACCAGGCATCGATGATGCTGCTCCAAAAGGGACTTAATCAAAATTAATTCTAAAACTGCCCGCGATAACGCCGATCGGAATTATCGTTATATCGAACCCTAATCTGTGCCATGAAAAGCCCACAGTGCCGGCTGCATATAAGCTCACTTTGTCAATATTAGGTAGGCTGTCGCCGTATCCGTAGAGGAGGCCTAAGGCATAGCCAACATCAAGACAGGTGTTCTGAGAAAATTTTCGAGAATAAACTTTTCTTGAAGGACCGAAAAACCAGGAACGGTCATCGTGGCTGTTAACGAATGTGCCTGCACTTAAGCCATAATATTGTATGCCTAATAATTTATTCTGTTCATTACTTTTTCCACTTCCAAAATACTCACCGGTTCCTTTTAGATGAATACTCCACATTCCCAAGAGGAGAGCATCTCTTGACTTTTCACCCCAAATCTTTTGCCACATTGTTGAACCATTTTTTTCAGTCTTTTCGATAGCTTCAATTGATATTTGAGCTGTCTTCGGGGAAGGTATATTTTCTTCGCTAAAAGCATTATTTATAGGACAGAAGATTGAAAGCGTACAAATAATTAGTACTATCCGGTTAAAAATTTGCACGAGTTTTCTCTAATCGTTTGCAGGGGGGCAGGTTTCCAGTATGCCTACAGGTACCTTCCAGCTTATTTTAAGATTCAACCAGAAGTTCCAGAAGGTCGCACCAGCGATTGCAATAAGGTTTGCCAAATATGCATTTGTGCCAGCCAGATTATAGAGAGTGTTAATGATCAGGACATTTAAAATTAAGCCTGAGAGGCAAATCAAATTGAACTTCAGGAACCTTTTGCATCGCTTACGCAAGCCTTTGGTTTTGCTGCTGACATCCTGAAATGTCCAGAGATCATTCCAGAAAAAATTATTAATAATGGCCAGCTCAATGGCGATGATCGCACTGCGCGTTAATCCCAGATTTTCAAATTCGCGAAGTGTATAGAGGGTACCCATGTTGACAAACAGTCCGGTAAGACCTGAGATGCCAAAGCGAACAAAACGCTTTCTCTGCCCAGAAAGGAAGAGCGTGTCGATAAATTTATTGCGCCAGGATATGCTCACCGATTTATTCAGTATGCTATCTGTCGATTCTTTGCCTGGGATTTGCGGCATCTTAGCGTCACTTAGAAGTGTGCAGATTTCAGCTGAAGGTAAACTTGATATACGCAACAGGTTTGAAGATAGCAGGTGAAAATGAAGATATCGTGAAGATGATCGGAAAATAGGTTTTTGCAGCTCACCTTGTTGACGGTTGTTTCCGATCCCACCATGATGAGTCTCTCGATGGGATCGGAAAATGCACTTATTGAAGATTAAGTTGTCGTTGTTATTTCTGTATTATTTTCACAAGCCATTCCTTGAAATCGGGATCGTCGTCAACCGTAACCACAACCACTCCGACACCTGGCGCGTAAAATTTGTGCTCGTAGACACCGGGCTCAATGGGAGTGTAGTCTAGAGTCTCGATGCAGTTCCCATTGCAGTCTACATTTTCTGGAAGAACTTCGGGTAAAATATCTGGGGTATCTGCCGCCGTGCTCAGAGTTTTAGCAACATCCTCCGCATCTTCCAACAGCCACTCCTGGCGATAGACCTCTTGATCTTCAGGGACCTCACGCATTATAATGCCAGGCTGCGCGCCGTCGACGCCGGCTTGCCAGGAACCATCATTGTCTAAGAGCATGCTTTCCTCGTCGGCTGCCAGGGTGGTCTCACCAAAGTACCAGACGGTGCCATCATTATCCTGGGCAAACCAGTCAATGGTGTCCTCAACGACTACCCAATGACCTTCTTCGTCCCTTACTTCCACCACATCAATCACTACCCTTACCGGAAAACCCTGGATTTCAGTTGTTTCGTCGGTCACCTCAACGGTGATCTTCTCCCCTTCCGTGTTTTTATAGATCATCTTCTTTCCGGGAATCAGCGGGAAGTACTTATTACCTTCGATTTCCTCGGCTTTCTTGAAATCATCAGGATCAAGGTAACTCAATGGGTCATACGGACCGTCGCCTATGGTCAATGTGTCGCAGACCTCAAGACGCGCACCACGGACATCTCCGCAATTCTCTCTCTCATCCTTGCGAGTCTCTTTGGCCTCATCAAAGCAGTCGTACTTTTCATCATCATCTGTAAAATTTATGCATTTGGCAGTGGCTATCAGATAATTGTCTTCGACATCCTTGCCACAGGCAATGAATGCAATCTGTGCAGTCTTTGAGCAGACTCCTCCATGCTTTCCATGGCCACCATTATGAGCCCAATGACCGCCATTAGCCCATACAGAAGTGGCGCCTAATACCAGGGCAGCGGCGATTGTTACGACCATAGTCAGATGTAAGAAGACCTGCACAGGCTCTCCCGGGGGGGACGGTTGTCTCTTTTTCATTGGTTCCTCCTCCTTGTGATTGTTGACACAATTGGCGCTTCCCAAAGCACCCCTGAAAGGGCATGTTTTTACGTTCACAATGATGAGTCTCCAACATTTTAACCGTCTTAAATGAAGAAATGATGAAGAAAACCTGTAAAGTTGAAAAAAATTAACATCTTGATCCCTTGCTCATAGATATCTTTTTTTTAGTAGAAAAAACATTATGAATATCGCCCTGCTCTTTGCTGATTTGGAGGAAGAACGAAGATCTCTTGATGAAAATACAAATTGACTGAAATAGTATTGTCGGCCCTAAAAATGAGACAGTACGCTAACGCTTAAAATGTCCATTCAAAGCCTATTTTCCCCGTGATCAATTTATCGGTGTCAATACCAGCTTCAACAATAAATGAAGTCAAATCGGTAAGCTCAAAATCATATTCCAATCCGAAACCTGCGGCAAATGAACTGGCTTCATCCTCTGTTGGTTTGGTGTTGCCAAAAAGCTCTACATAGGGGGTCAGATTCTCGGTCAACCCATAATCAACACTAAAGGTGTAGATGAACTGATCTTTAATTTTTTTGGCATTTACGTCCTCTTCGAACAACACTTCATCGCCAGAGGAACTGGAATCGGGCTGACCGAAGGTTGCATATTCAAGTTCGAGATTAATGTCGAGTTCGCCGAACTCCTTGCCGATTATTAAAAGGGCAGAATAGTCGGCCTTGCTCGTACCTATATCTTCGTCAGTCGCTGTAGGAATTTTCACCTTGGTACCGATGACCACTCCCGGTAGCACTTCACTGCCGGGGAAAAGAAGATAAAAAAGTGACAGGTCAATGTCGCCAAACCCGTCTACGTTCCCATCATCTTTCGGCCGGTCCCACTCCCACAACGTCGGCTCCAGCAGCAGACTAAACCTTGGTAGATTTTTAGGAGTGTAAAGGATGGCCATATCCAATGTCCAGACTATGCCGTCATTGTCGCTTTCCAGGGCAATGGAGTTTTCTATGACAAATTCACCACCTTCTCCTACTACGCCGGTGGTTCCTGCGTTCCGGTTAACATCAGCACAAATGATGCCAGCCGAAAGGAGGAGCAGGCCTGTAGCCATCAAGAAGATGATGCCAGATTTCCTTATCAAACTCTTTTGCATGTCTTATTCGTTCATTGTCATTGTATGGGATAAATGTATTAGCAGGGAACAGATTACCATAACACTTAGAAGGGTGACAGTGCGATGGATGTATCAACTCTCCATTAAAAACCATAACCTGTATATGCCGGGAGCAGTTTGAACTGATCATTATAAAAAAACATGCCCTAAAAGGAGCATTCTGGCGATCAACAAAATCAAAGATTATTTTTCAACATCGTAACGAAAAATGGAACATTTTGAAAATTTAGATAATTCTATAGTCTCTTTGGCATGATCCTCCCCAAAAAGCTCCTTGGAGGATCATGCCAAAGATTTGCACTGCCAACGCTAAGCGATCCGTAGATTCGTCTGGTAAAGACTATCCTGAGCAGGTAGACTTGACTATTGAATTTAAATTGCTAAGAAATGGAGTAACTGAGGACTATAGATATCCAAAGTTAAGGTATCGATCTTCACCTTTAGCCAGTACTTGATCTTCTTCCTGTAAATGTCACCGGAATAATGCGAAAAGAATTGTCCCAAATGGAGCATTTTGAAATCTAAAATAATCCAGAAAATATTTGCAGTTCACTTCAGGGCGAGCGTTAGGCAGCGAGGTTGATACTAACTGATTTTCGAGCACAATTCGATGCCATAAAAATCGATTTGCATCCTTTATTTCCTGCCACATCACACCTTGCTGCCTGAGAAAAAGATCATCTGTCGTTGCAGCAATGAAGTTTCAGACTTACTTTCGGAACTGGATTTTGATAATAATCTGGCTTATGGTTGGACATCAGGTCATCCTACTATAGGTAGATGTCAGAGATGAGCTTTTCGACAAGACATGTAATGATAAAAAGATAGCTTATGGGTGGTTGCGAAATTTTCGGAAAGGAGTTGTAGGTATTCTGGGTCATATTAACAGGCAACCACCCTGGATAGAAAGAAGGGTCATGATCAGGGCAACCATAAAAACCACGTAAAGGTCATAAAATAGAGAAAAAGTAAAAAAAAAGAAGTCGTAAAACGTATGTCGCGAAAGTTTTTTATAAGTTGCTTAATCAAGATGGCGTCGTAAAAACCCTTCATCTTGTTCGTTGTTGTGATTTTTCGTATCATTACGACGTACCGTATGTACGCCGAAATAATAGAAAAATCGTACGCCTCCAATATGAAGCTTTTTACTTATCCATCGAAAATTGAGGTTTTTACGAGTTTATCAATCAAGTAATCAACAGGAGAAAATAAAAAATGAGTACTAAAGTAATCATTAAATACAATGTATTGAAAGGAACAGTCGTATTACTGGCAATCCTCTTGGTCCAGGGTGCTGCATACAGCAGTGGAAGCGAAGTGCTGGGGAAGTCGCCAGCTTCAGTCGATCTAAGTTCGATGCCATTGGACAATGCCAAAGAGCAGTCAGAGTTCTTAAGTCAGGGGATTAATGTCAGTCCATCCATTGACCAAATTATGAGCATGGTAGACCCGCAGACATTGGAGAGTGTCTTTCCTGACGGTCTGACAACCTATCTGGAACAGGATTTCACCGACAGGGTTCCTGAAGAATTAATAGATGTTGATCTGTCTTCATACAAGCCAATAACTGTCGTCCAGGATGGGACTGAGACTATTGTAGGTTATGTCAAAAAAGGAGATATAGTTAGATCATTTTTTGATTAAGATCTGATGAAAAAAATGAAACTGTGTAGGATTTAGTCCTCTCTTGTTTTACTTACGTGACGCGAGGATAGAATTCCGTTTTGAAAAATTCTGCCGGCAGTGTCGGATTACGGTTATTTCTTTTGGGGGATTCTGCAGCCAATTGACTCGGCCTGTTTGAGGAAAAAAGCGTCTGTCATGCCGGCAATGAAATCCCGGACCTTTTCTTCAGAACTGTATTTTTGCAAATAATGCGGATTAATGTCGGACATCAGGTCAACATCAAGGGGTATATGCCGGGGATGACCTTCGAGGCAATTCATGTAATGGTTGAAAAGGCTTCGATAGCACTCCCGGACAAGAGGGTTTTGTTGCTTGGTTGTCGGTGCCAGGTAGATTCGTTCATAATTAAACGTTTTTAACTCTCCAAGCGCTGCGGCAACTTCTTCACTGAATCCGATAGAAGATGAATGAAAATCCTCTATATGGCTATGGGTGATGAGGTCGGTCACCAGATTATAGACAATTGTGCCATTGGTACTGCCAAGAATTGCCTGGCAGGTGTCGGGGAGATCCTCCCGCCTGATGAGGCCCAGGATAATTGCATCTTCAATATCTCTTCCGATATAGGCGATTGTATCGGCCAGTCGCACGACACAGCCCTCCAGAGTAGACGGCATGTCATTTCGCTTTGGGTTCTGTGCTTTCATTTCCAGTTTTGATCAAACTGGTCAAATGATTCATTGGCAGCAGGGGCCAACGACTGTGAATGCACTTCGCCATCATGACAGAGAATGCCATTTAATACCTGGAGGGTCAGATTCCACCCTTTGCCTTTGCGTTCGAGTCTGTCTAAGAGACGCACTGACTGGATATTGTGCTGAAAAGGCGGCAGACCGTGTTCAAGGCATAGGTCGGAGAGGAATGTTTCCCCATCGTGGCCGAATGGTGGATGGCCGACATCATGTCCCAGGGAAACGGCCTCGATGAGGTCTTCGTTGAGACGTAGAAAACGACCAATAGTTCTAGCGATGCGGGCAACCAGTTGGACGTGAAGAACCCTGTGGGTGATGTGATCGTTGGCGACCAGGGAGAACACCTGTGTTTTATCAATATATCTGCTGTAAGCCCGGGAATAAAGAATCCTGTCGGCATCGAGGGCGAACTGTTGCCGATATGCCGCGGTATCTTCGGGGGATCTTCTCAATCCTTTCGGGGAGAAAGTGGCAGCAGGCGACAGCCGCTGTGATTCTTCAAAGTCCAGTCTGGCAAGGTCGTTTAAAAGTGGCAGAGTAGTCATCTGGCGAGAAATTTATCCATGTGTTTATTGATATAAAAAAAATAATTGCTACAATTCTGACGGTGCACATAATATAACCACCCTTGCTGGTGGATCTGTAAAAAGGACATGTAAAGGAAAATGAATGAAGATATCAATAGAGTATTGCACCAGGTGAAATTATCAGCCGCGAGCCTCCAGGTTGGGGGAAGAGCTTACAAGTGTTTTTGGTGCAGATGTTGAGCTGGTTGCTTCTTCTGGAGGGGTGTTTGAAATAGTTGTTGATAAACAGTTAATTTTTTCTAAAAAAAGTTTACAGCGTTTTCCGGAAGAAGGAGAGATAGTACTTCTTTTGCAGGCCGGTGGTCGATGAAAAATCAGCTGGACTTGGGGAGATCGAGGCATTGTGCGACGCAACTTTCGCAGTTGTCATCCTGCTTTCCCCGTTTGCAGTAATCGGCAAAACCTTTGATCAACTCGTCTCCACCTCTGGGGCAGACTTGCATAAATTCGGTGAAACTGATCATTCGGGCAATAATCTCAGGTGGGGCAGCATGTTCGATCTTGCACGCACCTTCTTCAGCAATCGAATCTTCGATAGTCAGTACTTCGATAAAAAAACGTTTCAGCGCATCGTGGCGGAATATAACATCTTCAGCCACTTCTTTGCCTTCATCAGTTAAAGTTATTGCTTCGTAGGGAGAGTAGTTGATAAGACCTTTTTTTGATAAAGCACGCAATGCTTCGGTAACCGAGGCTCGACTGACCCCGAGATGGGCAGCAATCTCCTTGCTTCTGGCAACAAGCTTTTCTTCGATTATGTGATAGATTGCTTCAATATAATCTTCAAGGCTTGCACTGAGGTCTGTTTTTTCTTTCATATTCAATTGTTGTAGATTAATTGGTAGAGAAAAGGTGACTGTCGTACGGGCGCCACAGGCTCTCGATACAATCGACTTGAATCCTCATTAAACTACTGTCCTTTGTCCGGAGAGTCAAGCAAGGACTTTTGACTCTGGCTGGTCTAATTATTGATAGAAACCTTTATGAGAAACGCTGTTTGCCCGCCACCCTTGACAGGGTGAATCCTTATATGAATACTTTTTGTCAACCAAGAAAATAATTTTCAGTTACGTCATTTTAAAAAAGTTAACGAGAACAGATGCTGTGTGAACTTCGCGTAAAAAATCTTGCCTTGATCGAATCCCTTGAACTGGGCTTTGATCAGGGGGGGGCAGGTGGGCTGGTGGTTATGACCGGGGAGACCGGAGCAGGAAAATCTATTATGCTCCGGGCCATCCACCTCCTTTCAGGTGGAAGGGGCTCCTCTGAATGGATCAGGGGCGGCGCCGACAGCTGTGAGGTCGAGGCACTGTTTGAAATTAATCAGCGGCACCACCTCCTGTTGCAAAAACTTGAAGAAGGAGGTTTCGGCAGCGACACTTCACTGGTCATTAAACGGATAATGAACAGCTCCGGGCGAAGTCGCTTCTATGTTAACGGGTCTCTGGCCACCGCCAAAATTGTCTCGGAGCTGACTGTCGAGATGATCAGCGTTGCCAGTCAGCACGACCACCAGCAGCTGCTGCAGCCAGGTCTTCACCTGGACTACCTGGATACCTTGGGAGACCTCTGGGGGGATCGACAGATGCTCAGTAAAATGCATAGAAAGTGGCAGAATAAAAAGGCAGAACTGACAGAACTCAGGCAGCAGGAGCAGGAAAAGCAACAGAGGCAGGATTTCCTCCAGTTCCAGGTCTGTGAGATTAGAGAGGCGGCTCTGCAGGATGGTGAAGATGAATTGCTGCTTGCGGAGAAGAAAAGACTAAAGAATGCCCAGGCACTGATCAGCCTCAGCCAGGAGACGTACCGGCTGCTCTCCCATGAACTGATGGATAACCTTGTTACATTGCGGCAGAATCTGGCCCAATTGGCGGCAATCGATCCAGGAATAACACAATTCTCCGAAGAGATAAGCGGGTATACATTTTTAGCTGAAGATCATGTCAACGAGATGAAAAAATATCGTGATTCTCTGGAAAATGACCCATATCGCCTGGAACAGGTGGCTGAGCGACTGGATCTTCTCCAGCAGCTCAAAAGAAAATACGGTGCTACAGTGGCTGATATTCTTGATTTTGCCGAGCAGGGCGAACGTGAACTGCAGCGTCTTGACAACATGGACAAAGTAATTGCCGCCCTGGAAAAAGAGTTCACATTGCTGGAACAGGAGATGTGTGAAAAAGCCGGTCACCTTTTTGAAAAACGAAGGCAGACTGCGGCCGCTCTGGCAACGGCAATGACCAGAGAGCTGTCGTCGCTTGCGTTTAACCAGGCCAGTTTTCAGATGGTCTGGCAAGACGTGGAGCAGCTTCCGGAAACCATGAGACCCATTGGCTGGGAGAGGGGGGAGTTCTACTTTTCTGCCAACCCCGGAGAGGCGGCAAAACCTCTTGCCAAAATCGCCTCCGGCGGCGAGCTGTCGAGGCTTATGCTGGCTATGAAATGTCTGCTGGCTCGAAAAGATATGGTGGAAACTGTTATTTTTGATGAAGTTGATGCGGGGATCGGTGGCGAAGCAGCTGAAGCAGTGGCCAGGAAGATTCAGGAACTGTCAACGCACCATCAGGTCTTTTGTATTACCCATCTCCCCCAGATTGCCGCCCGCGGAAGCCTGCACTTCCAGGTGTCTAAGAAGGTCGGCGCTGGGCGAACCCAATCGGATGTTGTCCGTCTGTCTCAAGGTGAAAGGGTGTCGGAACTGGTGAGGATGCTGGCTGGAGACTCTGCTACCGAGCAGGCTCAGGCCTGGGCTGAAGATCTGCTGGTTAAAGGTGGTGCCTCCGCATGAGCAAGATCAAGGCTCTTTCTCTTTTTTCCGGTGGACTCGATTCCATCCTGGCGACACGGGTGGTGATGGAGCAGGGGGTTGAGGTGGAGGCGATTCAGTTTGTTACCCCCTTTTTCAACTACGATATTCTCGATGATGTTGCTGCGCATAAGCGCAAAATGCTGGCGCAATATGGGATTAATGTCGAGGTGGAGGACATCAGTACCGGCTATCTGCAGTTGTTGCATAATCCGCGTCATGGCTTTGGTAAGAATTTTAATCCCTGTATTGACTGTAAAATCATGATGTTTGCCAGGGCTAAACAGCTCCTGGCGGAAAAGGGTGCATCTTTTCTTATATCCGGGGAGGTTCTCGGGCAGCGGCCGATGTCCCAGCGTCGTGACACCATGAATGTTATAGAACGTGATTCCGGAACCAAATCCATTCTCCTGCGTCCTCTCTGTGCCCAGCTGATGCCGGTGACCGAGGCGGAAGCCGCAGGATGGGTGGACCGGGCAAAGCTGTTCAGGATGAGCGGGCGGAGTCGTTCCCCCCAGATTGCTTTAGCGGCAAAATATGGTATTACGGATTTCCCTGCGCCGGCGGGGGGGTGCATTCTCGCCGACCCTATTCTCAGTCAACGTATTGCCCAGCTCTATTCCTCCGAGTCGGTCTTGCAGTCGGCGGACATTACTGTGCCGGATATCCGGGTGCTGCTGGTGGGGCGACAGTTTATTTTACCTGGGGGCGGGTGGCTGATTGTCGGTCGTGATGAAAAAGATAATAACCGGCTGGAAAAACTGGTTCAGGCGGAAGATGCAGTCCTCTTGATGGAAGAATGGCCAGGGCCGCTGGCCGTATTAAAAAAGGCGGGGAACCACTATTCAGACCATGAAAAACTGGAAAGAGATCTGCAGCGTGCCGCCTCTTTAGTGGTCCGTTATGGAAAGAAACTCCCGGAAAACAGTAAAGGGGCGGTGACCTGCATTTTGGGAGCGACCCGTCGGGTCATCTTTGCTGAACCTTTGGCGGATGATATCTTTCAGGATTGGGTGTTGGGCTGAACGGGTTGCAAGGTTTGCAATACTATGTCGTAAAAAGCTGTTCGACCACTGCACGATATCCCGGCAGACTGCTGCTTTTAAGGATTTTTTTGAGCAATTTTCCGTTACCGGGAAAAGAGGCAATAAGATAGAGCCAGAGGTGTTTAACCCGACCGAGCAGATGGCTGGGGCCGGACAGCCGCTCGGTATACCTGCTGTACAGTTCGTTGTGAAAATTGTAGAGGCGTAATTTTTTTTGTGCAGCCGTCTGTTGCGGATAGCCTTTTATCTCTTCGGCAAGAAACGGATTGCCCAGCGCGCCCCTGCCGAGCATCCACCGATTGATATCAGGAAAGCGCTGGTCGAGCACCCTGAAAGTTTCGAGATTGTTTATATCCCCGTTATAGGTGAGGGTGTGATTGCTTTGTTGCCGGCACATGTCAAAGCCATCGGGGTCTGTTGTCCCCTTGTAGAGCTGTTTGCCAAGCCTGGCATGGATAATTATCTCTTTTAACTGGAACTGGTTGAGTTCGGGAAGAAGTGCTTTGGTTTCGGTGTGATCGCTAAAGCCGAGCCTCGTTTTTATCGACAATTCAATGGTCAGTTCGGGCAATATTTTGGTCAACAGATCAACTATTTCCTCAGGATAAGGCAGTAAACCTGACCCTCGTTTTTTTCGGGCGACCATCGGAGCCGGGCAGCCGAGATTCCAGTTAATATGGGTATAGCCAAGACCTGTCAGGCGGTGGGCCAGGACGAGAAAGTCTTCCGGGTCGGTGTGGAGCAGCTGGGGAACAACCGGTATTACGGTATTATTTTCCGGCAATACATCGCGGATCATTTTGTCTTCATAGAGCGATTTCTTTTGTGGAGAAATAAATGGTGCAACCGCAGCATCAAAGCCATTAAAATGACGAGAAAAAGTTTCACGAAAAAGCGCATCAGTGAGCCCCCGAATGGGAGCGAGATAGAGAAACGGCTGCGATTGGTTCATGAGATTTGGCGCCTGGAGAGAAATTATTTTTCTTTAGCTGGACAGGGTATATTTGCTGTCCTTGGCGGATTATTATGTAGTGGATAAATTGGAGTGAGCTGATCCTGAAAAAGTTGTCATGGTACCCCAAGGACTGAAATATTGCAAAGAGCAAAGGATGAGGACAGGGTGCATCACCTGGCCTTAAGTAATCTATCGAAATTGAGTGAGAATTTCTCCGCACCATTGTTGGAGGCGTTGCTGCAGACCGCTAGGACAGCATGGCCTTCGGCTATATCTCGTCGGCGGCACTGTCCGTGATTTTCTGCTGGGACGAATCTCCCATGATGTGGATCTTGCTGTCGCCGGCAGTGCTTTGTCGATGGCGAAATTATTGCAGCGACAAATTGGCGGGGGAACCCTTGTTGATCTCTCCGGTCCTGATGATGAAGCTGTTCGACTGGTCTGGCAGAAAGAGCAAGTTGATATTTCCTCTTTTCGGGCGGGTGTGCAGACCATTGAGGAAGACCTGCCTCTGCGGGACTTTACCCTCAACGCTATGGCGGTGGAGCTGCCCGGGATGATTGGAGGTGTGTCCTGTTGGTCGTTGATTGACCCCGCCGGCGGCCTTCACGACCTGCGTGACGGGCGGGTCAAACACTGTCCCGGTGCTTTTATTGCCGATCCCGTGCGAATGTTGCGCGGATATCGACTGTGTGCCAGCCTGGGGATGCATCTGGATGCCGGGACTGAAGAAGCGATAAGGCAGCACGCCCCGCTCATCGGCACAGTCGCCGCCGAGCGAATTACCTATGAGATGCAGCTGATTTTCGATTCACCCAGAACCGCCGAGACCCTGCGGGCTATGGATGCGACAGGGCTTTTGCGCCAGCTCCTGCCGGAACTGTATCAGGGCCAGGGGGTGGAGCAGCCGGAATTTCATCATCTGGATGTGCTTGACCACTGTTTTCTTGCGCTAGAGAAGATGGAGACTCTTATTGGCGAGCCCGATCGCTTCTTCCCGGGGCATAGCGCGCGAATTGATGATTACCTCAAAGATAAGAGAGTGGTACGGTGTCTCAAATGGGCTGCCCTGATGCACGATATAGGCAAACCGTCGACAAAAGAAACGCATCCCGAAAAGGACGGCCGGGTCACCTTTTATGGCCACGATGAGCTGGGCAGGGAAATTGTAAAAAAAATTTGCAGAACGGGCAAAGTGGAGCAGGGCGGATATGGAACTGGTCAGTGGCCTGGTCGGTATGCATATGCATCCGTTTCACCTCTGCAATGTGGCCCGGGACGAGCAGATTTCTAAAAAAGCAGCTCTAAAACTCTGCCGTCGGGCTGAAGATTCATTAACTGGATTGTTTTTATTGGCCATGTCCGACAGCCTCGCCAGCCGGGGAGAGAAAAAGCCGGAGCGGATGGAGGAGGAATTGGTTATTCTCTTTAATAGTGTTCTGAAAATGTATGATGAAAATATTGGTCCTGTCCTGCATGGGCCCCGTCTCTTAACCGGTAAAGACCTGATAGAAGAATTTAATCTTACTCCGGGGCCACTTTTTTCGGATATTCTGGATGAGCTCGAAACGGCAAGGGTAGAGGGAAAGATAGCCGATCGGCGGTAAGCCCTTGCCTGGGTCCCATTTTGCAACAAGGAGCCGCCGGAAGGCGCAGAATTTGTACAAACAAGGAAACCTCAGGCTGTAACCGATACCGGTTTTCATCTTGTCAAAGAAAAATAAATGGACTAAAACGTGCGTAAAATAAACGATTACTATTCAAGAAAAGCCAAAAAAGAAAAATATCCGGCTCGATCTATTTATAAGCTGGAGGAGGTGCAGCAGAAGTATAAATTTCTCCGCCGGGGAGACAGTGTCCTTGATCTTGGCTGTTATCCCGGAAGTTGGTCTTTGTATGCCTCCGAAGTAGTTGGACCGAAAGGAATAGTTGTCGGGGTTGATCTGCAGCAGGCGGATCAGGCTGTCCGTCCGGGAGGTGCTCCGATACATTGGCTTTGTCAGGATATTCTTGAGCCGGAAATGATTCTCATGGTCCGGAAGTTTCGTCCGGCTTTCAAAGTTATTGTTTCCGACCTGGCTCCTGCCACCACCGGCAACAAATGGACAGATGCCCAGAAATCATTGATCCTGGTCCGGAAAACATTGGCACTCGCTGAAGAACTGCTGTTGAATAAAGGACATTATATCTGCAAAGTATTTCAGGGTGAAGATTTTCCTGGCTTTGTTGAGGATTTGAAAAAGCGATTTGTCATGGTTAAAGTGCTCAAACCGAAAAGTTCACGTATTGAAAGTAGAGAAGTCTTTGTCTTGGGAATGGAATACAAAAAATAATTCCGGGATAAGGTTGCAAAGAACAAATGTAATGCATGTGTAAAAATTATTAACTTTGTATTAGCTTTGCTGGCTAAGGATAAAATAACAACCAGGTGATCTATGTCAGGACATTCTAAGTGGTCGACAATTAAACGAAAAAAAGGTGCAAATGATGCAAGGCGGGGAAAGATATTTACCCGTTTGATCAAGGAAATTACGGTTGCCGCACGGCACGGCGGCGGAGACCCTGAAGGCAACCCCAGGCTGCGCTCAGCAATTGCAACGGCGAAGGCTGAAAATATGCCCAAGGATAATATTGCCAGGGCAATTCAGAAAGGGACTGGAGAAATCGCCGGTGAAGTGTATGATGAAATCATGTATGAAGGGTATGGACCAGGTGGAATTGCCGTTCTTGTCGAATGTTTAACTGATAATCGAAATCGGACGGTTGCCGATGTGCGGCATTATTTTGCGAAAAGTAATGGCAACCTGGGGGAGTCCGGCTGTGTGGCCTATATGTTTGATAAGAAAGGTCTGATTCTGGTTGAAAAAGACACTATTGAGGAAGAGGCGCTTGATGGATGCTGCTCTTGAAGCAGGTGCCGAGGATGTCGTTGAAGAAGAAAATGAGTTCCAGATCCTGACCGCCCCGGAGGATTTTGATGACGTGCGGAGTGCCCTGGAAGAGAGTGGAGTGAGCTTTTCTGGATGCCTCCATTTCCATGATTCCCCAGAATACTGTGGAGGTTGTCGATGAAAAGATTGCCCGTGCGCTGATGAAATTGATGGAAAGCCTTGAAGATCACGATGATGTACAGAATGTGTATGCCAATTTCGATATAGATGATGAGCTGATGGGAGCAGCTGTCTGAATAGGCAGCCACTGTGGAGAGAATCATTGGGATTGATCCGGGAAGCAGGGTTACTGGTTACGGGAGTAATTGATACCGATCGCGGGCAACTGCAGTTTATTGCCTGCGGGGTGATAAAAACGACGACAAAATATCCTTTTTCCCATCGACTCAATGAAATTTTTGAAGGGATAAATGAGGTTGTCCAGGTGCACGGGCCGGCAGTTGCGGCGGTTGAAGATGTTTTTTTGGCCGCAAATCCCCGTTCTGCCTTAAAGCTTGGCCATGCCCGGGGGGCTGCTGTTGTTGCTGCCATGCAGAACGGACTGGCGGTATTTGATTATAGTGCCCGGGCCGTCAAACAGGCAGTTGCAGGCTACGGGCAAGCGGACAAAAAACAGGTCCAGCATATGGTCCGGGTGCTGCTTTCGTCTGTCCGGATCACCCAGCTCGGATGCTGCCGATGCCTTGGCTGTGGCTATTTGCCATGCGAATCAATTTACTATTTAAAAGCATATGATCGCCACCTTGACAGGGAGAGTCTTTGCAAAAGGTTTTGACCGGGCGGTAGTGGATGTGGCCGGAGTCGGGTATGAGGTCATCCTGTCCACTGACTGGTTGCCCGGATGCCGGACAAAGGGGAAGATGTTTTCTTTTATGTGCATACCAATGTCCGGGAGGATGCGATCACTCTTTTTGGCTTTCTTGAGGAACAGGAGAAAGAGCTGTTTCTTATCTTGAAGACCGTCTCCGGAATTGGTCCCAAGCTGGCTTTGGCAATGCTCTCCGGGCTGCGGGTTGGGGATATCTGCCAGGCGATCAGCGGTGGAGATATTAAAAGACTGACCACGCTTCCCGGAGTGGGGAAAAGACGGCGGAGCGGATTTGTGTTGATCTCAAAGACAAGGTCGCCCATTTGGTCTTCTGGAGCAGCAGTGCGACCAGGGCGGCAGTACTGTGGTATTGCGGCAGCCGCCGGTTCCGCTGCTGCCGACGCTATTTCCGCATTGGTCAATCTTGGCTACCCTGATGGTGTTGCCAGGGGAGCCCTTGGTAAGGTCAAAAAACAACTTGGTGAAGAGGTTTTTTCTACAGCAGAAGGTCGAAGTTCTTATCCGGGAGGCTCTTAGAGCACTGGCATGAATATTGAGGAAGACATCAGCTCCGATAATCCCAGCGATCCCGATGATCGCCTTGTCGCGCCGAGTCCGCCAGATGCGCGATCCCTCCAGTGACAATTCCCTGCGTCCGCAAAAGCTTGCTGATTATATCGGGCAGGAACAGGTGCGCAAAAGTCTGTCCATCTTTATTCAGGCAGCCCTCGGGCGTGGCGAACCTCTCGATCATGCCCTTTTTCATGGCTTTCCCGGCCTTGGTAAAACGACGCTCTCCTATATTATCGCCAACGAAATGGGGGCGGGGATAAAAGTTACCTCTGGCCCGGTTATTGAAAAACAGGGTGATCTTGCTGCGATACTGACCAGTCTCCAGGAGGGTGATGTCCTCTTTATTGATGAAATCCACCGGTTGAATCACGTCGTTGAAGAGATTCTGTACCCGGCTATGGAGGACTTTCAGCTGGATCTGATTATCGGCCAGGGACCGGGCGCCAGATCGGTAAAGATGGATCTGCCAAGGTTTACCCTGGTTGGCGCCACGACGCGAACCGGTCTTCTGACTCCTCCCTTGAGAGACCGTTTTGGCGTTGTTCTTCGCCTGGAGTTCTATTCGCCCGAGGAACTGGTGAGCATTGTCCAGAGATCAGCGAAAATCCTTGGCATGAATATCGATCACACTGGAGCGCTTGAGCTTGGGAAACGGTCACGGGGGACTCCCAGAATTGCCAACAGGCTGCTTCGGCGGGTGAGGGATTTTGCTGAAGTAGGCGGTCATGCTGTGGTCGACAGGGGCGTGGCCAATCTGGCACTCAATCTGCTGGGAGTTGACCAGTTTGGTTTGGATGATATGGATAGAAGAATAATGCTGACAATTATTGATAAATTTGAGGGTGGTCCGATTGGCCTGGAAACCCTGGCCACTGTTGTCTGTGAAGAAAAGAACACCCTGGAAGATGTTTACGAGCCTTTTTTGATCCAATCGGGGTTTTTAAATAGAACACCGCGCGGTCGCGTGGCAACAGCGAGAGCATACGAACATTTTAAGCGGAAAATTCCCCGACAGATGGCCATACAGCAGTCTCTCTTTGGAGAATAAAAGAAGACAAAATCCGATCACTCTAACAACAGGTTGCTATTATGCGCAAAACTCTTGCAGAAATACGCTCAATGAAGGCGCAGGGAAAGAAAATTTCCATGCTGACGGCCTATGACAGCTCAATGGCGCGCTTGTTAAGCAGTTGCGAAGTAGACATCCTGCTGGTTGGGGATTCACTTGGCATGGTGATGCTGGGGTATGACTCGACTGTTCCGGTAACAATGGAGGAGATGCTGCATCATGCCAAGGCGGTTCGACGGGGCGCTCCGGAGAGTTTTATCATTGGCGATATGCCATTTGGGGCGAATCATACCGGGGAACGGGACGCGGTGAGAAACGGCATCCGATTTTTAAAAGAAGCCGGTTGTGATGCAGTAAAACTCGAAGGCGGCCTGGAAATGTGCGGGGTTGTCAGGGCTCTGGTTGACGCAGGGGTGCCGGTCATGGCCCACATTGGCCTGACCCCCCAGACGGCGAGCCAGCTTGGCGGCTATAAGCTGCAGGGAAAAGGACTAGACGATGCCAGGCGGCTCCTCGCCGAGGCAAAGGGGTTGGAAAAGGCCGGTGCTTTTGGGCTCTTAATTGAATGTATTCCTGACGGACTGGCCCAGGTGCTCTCGGAGTCAATTGCCATTCCGACCATCGGCATCGGGGCTGGGGTTCATTGTGACGGCCAGGTGCTTGTCACCCATGATCTGCTTGGCATGTTCGATAAATTTACCCCGAAATTTGTCAAGAAATACGCTGATCTTTCCCCGATAATTAAAGCGGGTATTGAACAGTATAACAGTGACGTAAAAACGGGTTCCTATCCCGGCTCTGAACACAGTTTTTCCAGTGAAGCGGACTATCGACAGCTTTTGATGGAATAGATGAGAAGTGGCAACTGATTCGTTTCCATCCATAAACGGCCACAAGGCCGTTTATGGACAGACACTAGCTTAGACAGCCGCAAGCGTGATTTCTCTCTCAATTCCAGGGAAAATGTTCTTTATTTTGACGTCCTCAGGTAGGCTCCCCAGTACCCCAAAAACAACCCCACCTATTATATTTCCAATAGTTACTGGTCTATTCCGGCACTTTTCTCTTCCGGGCCAGAATTTGCAGCCATATCTGCCTGGGCAGCAAGCGAAGGGTTTTCAAAGAGCAATTGTTCCACATTTAAAACAACGGTACCCGCTATGGGGTGCTGCGTATCAAGCACGTTTTTTACCAGAGGGTTTTTGCTTAATATGCCGGTTTTTGCGGTATCTTGTCTGTATTGATAAATGATCTGTCCGCTACCATTGGTCATCCCAAGAAAATCCAATTGCAGTCGTTTGGCCAGTTGGTTAATGACTTTGGTGGTAGGGAAAGTATCGGTGGAGGATGCGGTTTTAGGATACGCAGGGACGGAGGCAGTAATCTCCAGTGCCAGGTGAATCGCACTGATTCGGTCATCGTATATGACTCTTGCAACATTGAGATCCTGTTGAATTTGGTTGTTGGCCTCAGCGATTACAGAGCGGTACAGCAGGTTTCCGCCGACTAGGATCGAAATCAGGCAAACGAACAGTGAAACGGCAATGAGACTGGTGATCAGTTTGAATCTGATGGAATGGATTTTTCTAGATAAAACGGCATGGTAACCTTCTTATTCTTCTTCAGGAAATGTTATGTCTACTCGCAGCCATACTTGACAAAAACGTTTGAACAATAAAGACAGGATTGCTCCTGAATGTTTCACTGCATCGGTCTTGCTTGTATGCAAATAGCTCACCAATAAATGATCTCGACTAAAAACATACAGTGGCAATAAGCAAAATTCTGATTGCCCCTAATGTTCAGCTAATAAACCAGGGTGTGGACTGTTCGTTTTCCGGGACGCCGTAAACCCATCCATGGGGGCTTCGCTGTAGCCGTCCATGGCTACAGAGACCCGTAAAATGAACAATCCACACCCTTCCACTTCTACAGGCTGAGTTTGAGGGGTAATCAGAAACAAGATTAATCATGAATAGACATGAAAAAATCGCCCATCCTGTCGGGTCGGCGCCGCGATTAATATTGCCCCACCCAAGATGCGGAGATTCCAACCTGATCTCGCATGTATATGTCTACCCTTGCTTTTATAAATCCGGGCACTTCAGAAAGTTGAGTTCCTTTCTTCTGCTTAGACTTTACGAGCATCAGGCTGTAAACGTATCCGAGTAGATCCTTTAATTTCCTCATACTACCGGTGCAAATATTTTTACAAAGAAGTTGCTCAATAATGTCTTTCCAAACTGCCAATTCTGACATTTCTTGCTTTTTTGTAGGAATCCAACCAAAACTATTCCTCCGCCCCTGAGATCTTCATACATCGATTTTCCTGAAATAAGTGGCTGATTTTTCATCATTTTAAATAAATAGATCATTAAAAGCATAAAATGGCTCAAGATTTGTAACACACAATTCAATTAGAGACTACTATGAGCCTGTCGGATTATAGGCATTTTTCTTAGATCGAACCGTTTTTGAAAATTAAGCACAGCCATATAGTTAATATTGCGAGCATTAATTTTCGCAAACAACGAAGATAGGGGAGAAAGAGTATAGTCCGACAGGCTCCTGGTGTGGTTGATTATGGGTAATCCGAGGGAATATTATTATGGCTCAGTTTATTTGCCCGAGTTGCGGTTCAACATATTTTCTCACCTCTAAGGCAGGTCCGAGAAATATCTTTCAAGTTGCACATGAGCGTACGGTGCAATGTATCCAGTCGGCCTCCGGAACTCTCAGTGCTGTGGATATTGATATTCACAATATATTTTGCGGCGCTTGCAGCTGGCAAGGGAGTTTGGACGAAGTGGTTGAATCTCATAGAGATTGATGGCATGGAATACTATTTATCTCTATGTGCTAAAAAGAGGCAATAACATGGCATTTATCAAATTTTTTGAAAAACCTGGTTGCATTAATGGCGAAAAACAGAAAAACATCCTGATTGAGGCCGGAAATGTTCTCGAATGTGTGAATATATTGGAACACACCTGGAGTCGGGAGGAACTCGCCCCGTTTCTTGCTCAAAAAAAGCCATCTTTGATTATGAATCATACCGCACCGGCAATTAAGAAAGGAGAGATTGTACCAGCAGAATTGCACTATGATGAAGCAGTTTCCCTCATGATCGAAAATCCAATACTCATCAAGCGCCCACTCATCAGAGTTGATGGCATGTCCATCCAAGGGTTCATGGATGAACGTCTTACCCCTTACCTTGGTTCTTGGGATGGGCAGGATGATGTCGTTACCTGCCCGAACTTATTGTCTGTATCCTGTGATGACAGTAAACAGTCAGCCTGACATGGGGATAATGATTTCGGTTCAATGAGGCGAACTTTTCCAGACCAGTCCCGCATTGCAGAAATTCTAATGAATCTGGTTCCAAAGACCGAGTAGCGACAATGGTGATAAAAATGATAACAATCAGATACGAAAGTGGCGACACTGCGGAAAGCTGTACCTACCGTGTTCACGTTAATAAGAAATTGATATGCAGATTTGAGCACAATTTGTCAGATGGACCTGCAGAATGTCTGCAAAGAGCAGCTGATGCCTTGAAACTCGACGAGTGGGCTGAGTTTGAAATAATGAACGACTCAAAAGGTGGGTGATATATATCGCTGATCAAATGAGCATCTTTTTAAAAGAACAGATATTCGCATGGAAAGAGATGCTCTGACATTATTTTCGGGCTCCTCCTGACCGGTTTTGAGCTATCAAGGTCACAGTGACCATCGGTGTGCTTGCTGTACCGCTTGTATTATTGGGTAAGTCATTTTTTTTGCAGTAACCCTCGATTTAGGGACCCTGGCGGGAGCTCTTTCAGAAACCGATAATATCCCGAAGGGGCGGATTACGGCACTGACCCTGAAAGCCCTCAGTTTTGCACTGTCTCGTCCGTCGGTTGAACTGCTGCTTCCGTATCCAGTCCTGCTTGGATTTGGCCTCCTTCTCTCTATCCAACTTATCTTTTTATCATGATTAATGTCTCACAAGACCCGGAGCCAGAATTGCTGCGAGTTGCATAAATTCCAAAGAAGTTGGAACCGAATATTTGGAGGAATAGAAATGGGGCATAAACTTAATAAATACAGCAAAAATATTACCCAACCTAAAAAGCAAGGAGCATCACAAGCGATGCTTTACGCTACGGGAATGACAAGCGAGGATATGGGCAAGGCTCAAGTAGGGATTGCCTCAGTCTGGTATGAAGGAAATCCTTGCAATATGCACTTGCTTGATTTGTCGGCAAAGGTGAAAGAAGGTATAAGGCAAGCTGGTTTAGTCGGGATGCGCTTTAACACCATTGGTGTTAGTGATGGTATCTCCATGGGGACTGATGGGATGAGCTATTCACTCCAATCCCGTGACTTAATAGCTGACTCGATAGAAACAATTATGGGGGCACAATGGTATGACGCTCTTATTGCCCTTCCAGGTTGTGATAAGAATATGCCAGGTTGTGTTATGGCAATGGGTCGCCTCAATCGCCCTGCCATCATGGTCTATGGCGGAACTATTCGTGCAGGTTGCACTCCCAAACACTCTAAATTGGATATTGTGTCGGCCTTCCAAAGTTATGGGGAGTATTTAGCTGGGACACTTTCTAATGAAGAACGACAAGAGATTGTAATGAACAGTTGCCCTGGTCCTGGAGCCTGTGGCGGCATGTACACCGCAAACTCGATGGCATCTGCGATTGAAGCATTGGGCATGAGTTTACCCTACAGTTCATCCTACCCGGCCGAATCAAAACAAAAACACAATGAATGTGTGGAAGCTGGCAAGGCGATTTTGCAATTGCTTGAAAAAGATATCAAGCCGCATGACATTATGACCAGAGAAGCATTCGAGAATGCCATGGTGGTGATGATGGCACTCGGTGGTTCAACCAATGCTGTGTTGCATTTGATTGCAATGGCACGATCAGTCGGTGTGAGTTTAACGATTGATGACTTTCAAGCCACAAGTGATCGGGTTCCGTTCTTGGCGGATTTGAAGCCAAGCGGCCAATTCGTGATGGAAGATTTACATAATATCGGTGGAATCCCTGCTGTATTGAAGTTGTTGTTGGATCAAGGGTTGCTTAATGGAGGGTGCTTGACGGTGACGGGGAAGACGATCGCTGAGAATTTGATTAATTTACCCGGTTTACCGCATGAACAGAAGATTATCCGCCCATTTGACAATCCTATAAAAGAGACCGGGCATCTCCAGATTTTGCGTGGCAATTTATCACCTGAAGGGGCTGTGGCTAAAATCACAGGGAAAGAAGGGTTGAAGTTTAGTGGACCAGCCAATGTTTTTGATTCTGAAGAGGATATGCTGACGGCACTAGAACAAAAGAGGATCAATAGAGGGGAGGTTGTGATTATTCGGTATGAAGGGCCTAAAGGTGGTCCTGGGATGCCGGAGATGTTGACGCCGACGAGCGCGATTATGGGAGCTGGTTTAGGGAAAGATGTGGCGTTGATGACAGATGGTCGTTTTTCCGGTGGCTCGCATGGTTTTATTGTGGGTCACATCACCCCCGAAGCGCAGGAAGGTGGTCCGTTAGCCTTGGTGCAAAACGGCGATAAGATCACGATTGATGCGGAAGCGAATCAATTGAATGTTGATTTGACCTATGATGAACTCGCCGCCCGCCGCTCAGCTTGGTCAATGCCGCCTTATAAGGTAACCCGCGGTACGCTGTATAAGTATATAAAAAATGTTAAGCCTGCTTCTGAAGGCTGCGTGACTGACGAGTAAGTATTATCATCTCCTATGCAGTCCCAGGACTGCGTACCATAGATAGTATGGAACCATCAGGGATTTTAAAGGGTGTTTTTCTTATCAGGGTATCGGTAATTTTCCAAAAGTCAAAAATACCTTATTTCGTTGCTAGGTTTTTGGGCCGATTGGTTGAGTTACTTCACTGTAAAAAGTTGAACCTGAGGTTTAAAATCGACATATCTTTGATTGGTCGGTATTAACGCCGAGCTTCGAAAACGTTCAGCTTCTTTTCTATAATCAAGACGGAAAGGGAGATCATTGATAATTCCAGGCATCTTTCAAGCTATCGTTCACATAAATTAAGAGAATAAACTATCAAAAATCTATTGTTTAATATCCATTGTAATTTTGACTAGAGGTCATAATCTATTAGCAGGTCAACAAGGAATAAACTCATGGATGGCAAATGTTGAGAATCAGCTATAAATGTTGACTTTGATTACAACAACTTACAATTAAAAGCAGAGGTGACGATATGAGTATGAGAGGCGAATTAATTTCCAAAGAATATCAAAACATGGTCTTCGTACATGATAAAAATGGTAAAGAATATGCGTGTTATGCCGGAGATCTCAAGAATATTAAAAAAGGTGCAGACCTTACAGAGGATGAACGGGCAAAATGTATGGACATAAGTCTTGTTCTTGGTGATAGCTGGTAGATTTGAGTTAAGTGGGGTACACCCGATCCGCCAACCATGATCGGGAAGTATCCTGCTCTTTTAAAAAAATCCCTGCTGATTATGTGTCAGCGGGGATTTTTTTTGCCTTGTGGATCAAGCTGTTCAGGGAAACTACCAGTGTTGTCAGCAGGAAGGTGGTTGTCTCATCCATTTTGGTCAGCAGTATTGTTTTCTCATACCAAATCGATAGATAACAGCCAGACATAGAGGGGATTCCAGGGTGATTGGAGAATCAGTCGTTTTTTTTGATTAACTCGCTGAAATCTCGACGTAATATTTCTAGTCTTTCGCGGTATGCCTGGTGGTCGCCATAGTCTAGAAATTTATAGTAGCGATTGTGAATGGCTCGCATCTTCCCGGCATGTTTGATGGGACACCAATATTGTTCCGTTCCGGCAGCAATTTCCTGACATATAAAATTAGCACATTGAAGTGTCCACAGTAGCAACAATTTACCTTTTCAATTGAATTCAGGTAAGTGAGATTGTGTCTATCGATTATGATATAGTCCATGGTTGATAGTAGATGCGATATTTTGTTGAGCGATCTTCTTTTACCACCTGCAGTTCCATTTTCTGATAACAGAGGTTCAGCCGACTCATTTTTTTCTCCTGTCTTTCTGCGTCCTCCACTTTGCTCCACTGCGAAAAAAAATTAATATTTTCTTTCTGGATAGCTTTTTTCCGAACCACTTGAAAATACTCAATTACTTTCTTTTTTGAGGGAATTTTTTAGTTGGGCAATTTCTCTGGAAATTATCTTTTACCCACTAGGTGTTGTGGAGGTATCCCTGCAACACCCATCATGTTGTGGTTATAGGTGCTGCTGCGTTTTGTCCCTATCCTCTTGAAGTTACATTTATTTTTTCCTTGACACTGTCCATCTCAATTTATAAAAAGGAGTATAGTGGGGCAAAATGGGGTAGATTGGTTCTAAAGTGGTTTGGCGTGGCTTTCAGGAGCGAAAATTTGGCGCAGAGCAGATTTCGAAGCAGAACATTTCATGTGTTAGACGCAAAGGGGAGGTTGAACCTCCCCAGTCGTTTTCGTGAAGTGCTGCGTCAAAGTGGCTCAGATATACTTATGGTTGCGCCCTGGAAGACCCACCTTCGTGCCTACCGGATTGCCGAATGGGAAGCTCTGGAGACCAAATTGTTGACCCTGGGCGGAGAGCAGGGGATAGCCGATTTCGTTCGGTATGCAGTCGGTGGCGTCGTTGAATGCGCCGTTGACAAACAGGGGCGAATTCGTATTCCTCCCGAACTCCGACTCGATGCCAATTTGACCAAAGAGGTTGCCCTGACCGGCATGATGGATTGGATTGAGATCTGCGATAAGGATGCTTCCCAGGCGGAAATCGATATGACCCGGGAAAACTTCAAGGAACATCAAGCCGGTCTCGCCAGGATGGGGATTCTTTAGTGCACGCAGATCGTCGGGCAGAGCAGATCCACACCTCGGTGTTATTGCCCGAATGTCTGCATTATCTTGCACCTCAGGCCGACAGGATTTATGTCGATGGCACCTTGGGTTTAGGAGGACATAGCGCTGCCATTCTGGCTGCTTCAGCACCGGACGGCAGAGTGATTGCCTTTGAATGGGATGAAAGCGCTCTCCAGCTAGCGGAGAAAAGACTGGCCGGATATGGCAATCGCTTGACGATCGTCCGGCGTAATTTTGCCGAACTCGCTGCAGGGACTCGACGAGTTGGGCATTGATCAGGTAGATGGATTGCTCATTGATATAGGACTTTCTTCTCTTCAGCTTGACATGGGAGAGAGAGGTTTCAGCTTTCAAAGTGATGAAATGCTCGATATGCGCATGGACAACCGCGGTACAACAACCGCTCAATCAATATTGGCTACCGGTTCGGAGCAAGAGTTGGCGGACATCTTTTTTTACTACGGAGAAGAACGCCAGGCGCGGCCCATTGCCTCGGCAATAGTCGGGTACCGCAAGCAAAAAAAAATTGAGACAACGAAACAACTGGTCGAAATAGTCGCCCGAGCGGTTCCCAAAAGATTTCACCCCAAAAGAATACATGTGGCAACCAAGGTTTTTCAGGCATTGCGGATAGCTGTCAACACGGAACTGGAAAATTTGGCCCGTATATTGGACGACGGCGTGCGGTATCTCAAACCTGGAGCAAGTTTTTGTGTCATCTCTTTTCATTCTCTGGAAGACCGAATCGTCAAGAGAAAATTTAAAAATAACGAGATGTTGGAAGTGTTGACCGGTAAACCGGTAATGTCTTCACCCGAGGAGATTGCCGTCAATCCAAGATCACGCAGTGCGCGCTTAAGGGTTGCCCGGAAAAGAAACAAAATAGCAGGAGGAACAGCATGAATTATAATAATTCTACACAAACGTATATGCGGCCAGCCGTTAAGATCGGCATGCGGCAGCAGGCAGGGTCTCGGGATCTTGTTGATCTCTCCAGTTGGCTCGTCTTGTGGAAACCTGTTGGAAAAATTCTGCTGATGATTTTACCCGTCATTCTGGGTATAAATATGTTTGTCGCTTCTGCTGTGACAAATATTGACCAGTCGCTTGTCGTGGTCGATAATCAACGGTATGAATTGATGGATAAAAATATTGAATTACTGGCCCGCAAAGCAAAGCTTTGGTCCCCGGTTAGTATGCAACAGTTGGCCGGAGAGAAATTGGCACTGTTTGTTGCCTCAGGTGATCAGGTAGGAAAGTTTAATCGCAGAACAGGAAGATTTGTCCATCCCTAAGAGATAAAATGGTAAAAAAATCCCGCCTCAGAACGCAAAAAAAAAAGGGCGGCGGTGGGTATTTTATCTGTTGCTTGCTGCAGTACTTGGCGGAGTTGGGTATCAGCTTGAACAGTACTACTCCATAACTTCCTCGATAAAAGAGCTTCTGCACACCATAAAAACAACCTTTTCTCAGAATCTGGTTCAGCCAGAGGAACGATCTATGATAGAAATTTCAAACAGCTTGCGGTAACTCAGGAACGGGTCTCGGTATATGTAAGAACCCGGGAGATTGACTCCATCCAGGAAACGGCGCTGCGCCTCGGCGAAGTACTGGCGCTGGACAAGGAGAGGCTGGAAGATCAACTGGAAAGTGGGACGTTGCGACTCTGGATTGCTAAAGATATAAGCCAGGAACAGGAACTTACCATCAAGGATCTTAACCTGCCGGGTGTCTATCTGCAGCGAGAGGACAAACGGTACTATCCAAATGAATTTCAGGCTGCCCATTTAATCGGTGCGGTCGAGAATGGAATCGGGCTTTCTGGGGTGGAGTACTATTACGACCGGCTGTTGGCCAAAAGAAAACTAAGGCAGGAGAAAGAGCAGCAACCCCTCATTAATTCACTGGATCTTGTTCTCACTATTGATCTGAAGATTCAGGAAATTCTCGAAGATATCGCGAAAGATATTGCTGTCGGTGAGCAGGCCGAGAAAGTTTCGTTGTATCTCTTGGAAAGTGGTACAGGAGAAATAATCGGGGGTACCAACCTGCCCGGATTTAATCCTAATAACTTTGCCAAATATTCTCAGGAACAGACCGATAATTTGTTTCTGGTCCCGTTTCAGCTGCCTGATAAATTCCGACTTTTCTTAAAAGATGCGACCATGCTGCAGGCGCAAGGAAATCAGGGTGTTTCACCTTCTGCCTGGAGTCTCCTTCCTGAAAAAAATGATCTTGGCAGTGAGCTGCGGTTCTGGGAATGGCTGGGGCTGGATGAGCCATTGGCAACGGATTTTCATATGGTGACTGAAGCCGGAAAAACGATGGCCAACCGGCAGAAAACTGTTGTGGCGTCACAGATGAGTTTCGGTCTTGTGCCGGAATCAGCGACCCCGTTGAATCTTCTTACGACCTATTCCATTTTGCTCAACCAGGGTAAGAAAATACACCCGTTTGTGGTAAAAAAAAATCTTGATATAGAAACGGGTACTGAGTTGTTCTTTAACGAGGAGCGACCAAGACAACAATTTGAGAACTGGTCCGAATTAACCGGTCAAAGAATCGAGTCTCTTTTTCGCGGTCAGGCCAGTCGCGGAGCATCGGGGGCATATTTTTTCCGGGATGATATCCTGGTCAGTAATAGTGATAACCAAAACTTTCTCATCAATGACGTCATTTTTGTCACTATCCCCGCAGGAACAAATGATCTGAACATGCTGGTTGTTATTTTACGAAAACCAAGCGGCGTGAGCAGGGCGGAAAGCAGCGATAAAAAAACTGTTGAGCAGATTATAGATGAAAAGGCAGAAAGAATCTCTGTGCTGCAGCAAATCGCCAAATCAGTCGCCGATGTGGTCGAACCTGAAGCAGGGGGTGAGGACAATTATCAGGGACAAGGTGGGCCAGTCCCTGAGCTGTCCCCCGGTGAAAAAACGCTTGTCCAGGAAAAGGCAGGATCTGGAGTTATGCCTGACCTTAGGGGCTTGAGTCTCAGAAAAAGTCTGCGTTTGTTACAGGGAATCAATGTCGAGCTTAAAATAGAGGGTACAGGAAGAATCACTCAACAAAGACCACAACCCGGTGCCTCGTTAAAAGGCATAAACGAATGTCTGTTGATTCTGGAAAATCAGGACAATATAGCTCCGGAAAAATTATCGAAGGGACTGCTTAAAAACAACTCAACTGGATATCAGCAAATGTCTTCCCCCAAAGCACATAAATCTTTGGCCTCTCTGTTTCAGGGGCAAAAATTCAAATTGGTTTGGTCGTTGCCCGATTGGTCGATGGATGATCAGCTGATAGCTCTGGTTACTGCTGATTCAAGGGAAGTCACAGCTGACAGTCTTTTTGTCGCCGTCCCCGGAGTGGCAAATGATGGCCACGATTTTATTGAAGCGGTTGTTGCCGCTGGATGTCGGGTTATTGTCTGCAGTCCCGGAAGGGTAGATAAGGATCGGGCAAAGAGCCTGCAGGCGAATGTGATTGAGGTAGAGAATACCGCGAAGGCGTATGCCGCTGTAGCGGCAAATTATTTTCAGCGACCGGCAGAAAAATTACACTTTATCGGGGTTACCGGTACCAATGGTAAAACAACAGTTACCTATCTTCTGGAACATGTTTTGCTGCAGACCGGTCTGTCTGTTGGAGTTATCGGTACGGTCAACAATAGGTATACCGGCAGAGATGGCGATACAAAAGTTCTGGCCACCGGATTTACCACTCCGGAAGCTTTTTTACTTCAGAAAGTGTTGCGGGAAATGGCAGATAATGGTGTGACCCATGTCATCATGGAGGTCTCATCCCATGGCCTAGCCCAATCGAGAATCGGCACCATATTTTTCGATATAGCCGCTTTTACCAATCTGTCCCGGGATCATCTGGACTACCACGTGGATATGGATGATTATTTCCAGGCGAAAACCTTACTCTTTTCTGATTATATGAAGAATGCTGGAACAGTGGTGCTTCCAGCCTATTCCCCACAACGCCGATGAAAACGAATGGCTTCGTCAGCTGCATTCAATGTGTGCCCGAAAAAACCATAAGATAATCTGTTGGGGGGAGAGTGAGAACGCCCATATCCGGCTGCAGCGGTTTACTTCGGCACTAAATGGGACGGAACTGGTCATTCAGACTCCTTCTGCAGAGCGTACGCTCTCATCGCCACTTGTTGGCCGTTATAATATAGATAACATATTGACGGTATACGGACTCTGTCTGGCGGCAGGTCTTAATGAAACGATTGTTTGCCGGGCCCTCGCCACTGCCCAGGGTGCTCCCGGCAGGGTCGAAAGAGTTACCACCTGTTCCGGCTGGGATTCCAAGGGGCCGGTAGTGTTGGTTGATTATGCCCACACTCCTGACGCGTTGGAAAAAGTTTTAACCACTGTCGCTGCTCTGCCCCACGGCGATCTTTTCTGTGTCTTTGGCTGCGGTGGCGACAGGGATACAGGGAAGCGGCCCCTGATGGGTCAAATTGCCGGAAAGGTCTGTGATGTCGTGGTGGTGACAGATGATAACCCGCGCACTGAAGACCCTGATAAGATCATTGGTCAGATCCTGAATGGATTGAGTGGTACCAAACTCGAAGTGAAAAATGAGGGTTGGCTTGTAACAAGAAACGAAAAAGAGTGCGGCTGTGTCGTCGTTCGCGGTCGGAGAAAGGCAATTGACGCAGCCATTCGGGCGGCTTCCCCTGGGGATATCGTCATAATTGCCGGAAAAGGTCATGAACCCTACCAGCTGACTGTGCAGGGAAAACGCTTTTTTGATGATCGGCAGGAGGCCAAAAGGGTGCTTTTTTCCTGGACGACAGAATTGGTCGCCGCTGCCGTTAAAGGCCGCGTGCATCCTGGAAAAATTAGAAGAAAAATGCTGGGGCCGGTCATTACCGACAGCAGGGTTGTCAGCAGGGATGGAATCTTTGTTGCCCTGATAGGGGAAAACCACGATGCTCATGACTATGTCAGCCAGGCCGTGGCAAACGGTGCTGCCTGTCTGGTGGTCGAAAAAAAGCTCCCTGTCCGGCGAATTAGCCGTTGATCAGGTTGAGGTCAGCGATACCCTGCAGGCTTTGGGGGATCTGGCAGCCTTTCGTCGGCAAAAGCTTGCCGAACAATGTCAACAGGTGGTCATCGGCATTACTGGAAGTTGCGGCAAGACCACTGTTAAGGAAATGGTTTTTTCGATACTGGCCAGGATGTGGCCGGCAGGGGCGGAGTATCCCGCTGACTGTGTACTGAAAACAACAGGTAATTTTAACAATCTGATTGGCTTGCCCTTGTCTCTTTTGCCCCTTGATGTCAGTCATCGTGCAGCTGTCCTGGAAATGGGTATGAATCGGCCCGGTGAGCTCAGTCGGCTTGGCACCATCGCCGATCCGGATGTAAGCTGTATAACCAATATTCACGGGGCCCATCTTGAGGGCTTGCAGTCAATTGAAGGGGTCGCGAAGGCGAAAGAAGAGCTTTTCGGCGCTACCAGAGAGTCAGGCGTACTGGTTGTTAATCTGGATGACGTAAGAATCCGCAAGCTTTCCAGTAAATATAATAATCGCCAGATTACCTTCGCCGTACAAAGAGAAGCAAACGTGCCGGATGCTGTTGAAAACCTCCGCGGCTGCCCGATATCTGGGCGTCGAATATCCACATAAGCGATGGTGGCACCATTACTTTCACCCTGCATCATGGGGAAGAGAGGATTGCTATACACCTTTTCATTGCCGGGGAGCACAATGTGTCCAACGCCCTTTGCGCCGCAGCCATCGGTATTGCCGCAAGGGCAACGCTTGAAGACGTTGCTGCCGGGCTGGGGGATTTCCGGCCTCCGGATAAACGCATGGAGATGCTTCGCGCCAAGTCAGGTTTTACCATAATAAACGATACTTACAATGCTAATCCGGCATCTATGGCCGCCGGATTGAAAACGTTAAAAATGGTAACCCGACGATTTTCTGTCTGTCTCATCGGCGATATGCGTGAACTTGGTGACACTTCCCGACGAGCCCATTATGATATCGGAAAATTAATTGCCGATTTGGCGCTTGATTATGTCGGAGTTGTTGGAGAATTTAAGGAAGATGTGGTACAGGGTGCACTCGAACATAGTTTCAACAAGAGTCGTGTCCAGATGTTTGTTGAAAAAGAGGATGCAGTCCGCTGGATGAATGAAATGGTTGACCGTGAAGGGCTTGGGCAGGATGATGTTGTTCTTGTCAAGGCTTCCCGAGGTCTCCGTTTTGAGACAATTGTTGCCAAACTGGTTGATTTCTGATTGAAGGGGTCTGGACTGCCGGATCCCGCTTTACTGCTGTTGAACCATCTACCTATGAGTCTGATCTTTTATGTTGTACCACCTTCTTTATCCACTGCATACCAGTCTCAGCGGACTGAACGTTTTTCGCTATATAACCTTTCGTTCCATAGGCGGTGCGGTGACTGCTTTTTTGATTGTCCTGCTTCTTGGTTCGGTTTTCATCAGAACCATGCGGCATTTTCAGATTGGCCAGGTGGTGCGCGATGACGGGCCGGAGACACATCTCGCCAAACAAGGGGTACCGACTATGGGTGGCCTGCTGATCCTTACGGCTATCACCTTTGGCACCCTGCTCTGGGCCCGTCTGGATAATTCGCTAGTGTGGTTAGGATTGTTTATAACGTTGTTTTACGGTTGTATTGGCTCTATTGATGATCTGCGAAAAATACGCAAGAACAATTCTAAAGGCTTAAGTGCGAGATGGAAGCTCGTATTACAGCTCTTTGGAGCGTCCGTAGTTGGTCTGGTTATATTTTTACATTCCGGCCTGGATGGACACCTGAGTCTGCCGTTCACGAAAAATTTTCGTCCCGACCTTGGCTGGTTTTATATCATTTTTGCAATCATAGTCATTGTTGGGGCGTCAAATGCGGTCAACCTCACGGACGGACTTGACGGGCTCGCAGCCGGTCCCACAGTGGTAACTGCGGCAGTATACCTGGTTTTTTCTTATCTGGCCGGCCATGTGGTCTTGGCTGAGTATCTGCAAATTCCCTATGTCGCGGGCAGCGGCGAGCTGGCCATCTTTTGCGGCACGATTTTCGGCGCATGCCTGGGCTTTTTGTGGTTTAATGCCTATCCTGCGCAGATGTTTATGGGCGACGTCGGGTCACTGGCCATTGGCGGGGCGCTTGGTTCCATTGCCATCATCATCAAGCAGGAATTCCTGCTTGCTATTGTTGGGGGAGTGTTTGTGATGGAAGCCTTGTCGGTGATTATTCAGGTCGGCTATTTCAAAATGACCCATGGGAAACGGATATTTCTGATGGCTCCTTTTCATCACCATTTCGAGAAAAAGGGATGGCACGAGCCAAAGGTCGTGGTCAGATTCTGGATTGTGTCGATCATCCTTGGCCTTGTGGCCATTGCCACCTTGAAACTGCGCTAATGAAAAATAAATCCTTGATATATCCAGGCGTCAGAGTCGGGGTGATGGGACTGGGAGTCTCGGGTCGTGCTGCGGTTCGCTATGGACTCCATTGCGGGGCGGAGGTCTTTGTCTCTGATAACAGGCCGGAACAGGTGTTTCTTGCCCAGGAAAGTGAATTTCTTGCTGCGACAGGCGTTAAATGGGAAGCCGGGGACCACAGTCTTGAGTTTTTGGCTCAGGTCGAGCTGCTTCTGGTCAGTCCAGGTGTATCTTTGCATCTCCCGCTGCTCATGACGTTGCAGCGAAACGGCGTAAGGGTTGCCGGCGAGTTTGCCGTAGCCGCCGGATTGTTCGATGTCCCGGTGGTCGCGGTTACAGGGACAAATGGCAAAACCACGGTGACGACACTTATTGGTGAGATCTTGGCCAGCACCGGCAAAAGAGTGTTTGTCGGGGGAAATATCGGCACACCACTCTATGAATATCTTCTGAACCCTGAAGCGTACGATATCGTGGTAGCGGAAGTGTCCAGTTTTCAGCTTGAAAGTGCGGGGGATTTTTCCCCTGATGTCGGTCTTCTGCTCAACATCACCCCGGACCACCTGGACAGACATGGGACGATGGAAAAATATGTGCAGGCCAAAATGCAGCTCTTTGCCCACCAACGTAGAGGAGCTGTCGCAGTCATAAACGGGGATGATCTGTTCTGTCAAAACCTTCCCAAGGGGGCGTCGCCCACAGTCTATACTTTTGGCAGAAATGATCGATCCACTGCGGTAGTCAAAGACCAGCGCATACACTTGACCATAAACGATGAGCAGGAAGAGTATCTCTTTAATGGCTCGGCGCATGCGGGAAGCGGAATCACCCTGATGAATTACGCTGCGGTGATACTGGCGGTACGCTCACAGGGGTGCAGTCTTGAGCAAATCCAGTCTGTGCTGCATGGGTTCCAGACCCTGCCGCACCGTATTGAGTTTGTCGCCGAGATAGACGGGGTATCTTACTATAACGATTCGAAAGCAACAAATAGTGGAGCTGTGATCGGTGCCCTGGAGCAGTTTGGAGGAAATGTCATCCTGCTCGCCGGAGGCCGGGATAAAGGTGACGACTTCCGCCTGTTGAGAAAAAGTGTGGAGGCAAAGGTGAAGAAATTGGTGGTTCTCGGTGAGGCTGCCCAACTCTTACGGGAATGTCTGGCTGATTTGGTCGACATACAATCCGCCCAATCCATGGTGGACGCGGTGAAAAGAGCGGCCAAAGAAGCCGTCGCCGGAGACGTGGTGCTCCTTTCTCCGGCTTGTGCGAGCTTTGACATGTTCACCAGTTATGGGCATAGAGGCAATGAATTTAAAAAGGCAGTATTGGCCTTGCCAACTGTCAAGGAATAACGCAAGATGGGGCATGCGCGTTGAGGGCGGATAATAAAAAAATACGGCTTCTGTTGACCGGTGGCGGAACCGGAGGACATCTCTTTCCTGCGGTGGCAGCTGCCCAGGAGTTCAAAAAGCAGGTGCCGGACTCGGAAATTCTTTTTATCGGTACGAAAAGGAAGATGGATACCGGGAGTCTTGATGCTTACGGTTTCACCAGTGAGAGTATTCACTGCTATGGACTGAAAGGCAAAAGTCCACTGGAACTGCTTAAAGCTCTTGCTGTACTGCCGGTGTCATACCTCCAAGCCCTTGGCATTATTCGCCGTTATAAACCGGATATTCTTCTTGGAGTGGGGGGGTATGTTACAGGTCCGGTAATCGCTGCCGGCAAAACCCTGGGGTTGCCGGTTGTTATCCATGAACAGAATTCTGTGCCGGGGCTGGCCAATAGAAAACTCGGGGCGATTGCCAACAGGGTTTGTTTGTCACTGCCGGGAAGTGGTGCTGAGTTTCCGTCGGAAAAAATAGTTTACACCGGAAATCCGGTGCGCAGCAGAATTCTTGAACTGGCCGACAACCCCGTGCCTCGAGCGGGTGCCAGACGAACCCTGCTTATCCTGGGGGGCAGTCAGGGGGCTCAGGCTGTAAACAGTTTAATAACCGAGGCTTTATGTTCTCTATCGGACACAGAACTGCGGGGATTGAGGGTGATTCACCAGACCGGCGGTAAAGACGAAGCGCAGGTCCGAGATAGATATCAGCAACGTGGGTTTGATGCCGTGGTTGCCGGATTTTTTATCAATATGCACGACATCTATGCCCAGGCGGACCTGGTGGTGTCGAGAGCAGGGGCAACCACCTTGTCCGAGCTGGCGGTATTGGGCAAACCGGCGATTCTTATACCTTATCCCCATGCAGCCGATAATCACCAGGAAAAAAATGGCCAGTATTACGTGGTCGGAGGCGGGGCCGTACAGTTTGCCCAAAAGGAGCTGACCGGAGAACAACTCAGGGAAATTGTGCTGCAGCTTATGAACGATGAAGGAAAATTGGCGGCCATGGGGGCGGCTATGCAGCGGCTGGCATTTCCTGATGCGGCTGTCAGGATAGTCGACTGCTGTCTGCAGGAAATCGCCAAATAGTGCATGCAATGAACAGAAAAACCAAACATATCCATTTTGTCGGAATCGGTGGTATCGGTATGAGCGGCATTGCTGAGCTGCTGCTTAATCTGGGCTACAAGGTTTCGGGATCCGACTTGCACGGCTCCGCCATCACTGAAAATCTCTCCCGTCTTGGAGCGCATCATTCATACCGGGCATAAGAGTGAGTGGATGGAGGGGGCGGATGTCGTGGTGACCTCATCGGCTATTTCACCGGCGAATCCGGAAATTATCAGGGCCAAAGAGACTAATGTCCCGGTAATCATGCGGGCGGAGATGCTTGCGGAATTGATGCGGCTCAAGAAAAACGGCATCGCCATTGCCGGCAGTCATGGCAAGACGTCAACCACCTCCATGGTGAGCTGGGTGCTCGCTTCAGCAGGGCTGGATCCGACTATCGTTATTGGTGGCAAGGTTGATGCATTGGGCGGAAACGCTAAAATGGGTGAAGGTGAGTATCTGGTGGCCGAGGCAGATGAAAGTGATGGATCTTTTTTGAAATTATCACCTGTCCTTGAAGTTGTCACCAACATCGATCTCGAACATCTCGACTACTATCGAGACCTTGAGCATATTAAATCGACGTTTTTGCAGTTTATCGATAAAATTCCCTTTTATGGTGCCGCCATCGTCTGTCTGGATGACCCTAATATTGCTGATATTTTGCCACTCATTCAAAAGAGGACGATAACCTATGGTCTGACCCCACAGGCGGATATCTACGCCGATGACATCACCTGGAAGGATGGAAGGATCTCTTTCACGGTAAAAGATGCCGAGACCATTCGCGGCAGAATAGATATTGCACCTCCGGGTATCCATAATGTTTATAACGCGCTGGCAGCGGTCTGTGTCGGTCTGGAAGTGGAAATACCTTTTGCAAGAATTCAGGCCGGATTGCAGGGATTTGCCGGAGTTCAGCGAAGAATGCAGAAGAAGGGCGAAATCGACGGAATTACCATAGTTGATGATTATGGCCACCATCCGACGGAAATTCGTGCCACCTTGGAAGCCATCAAAATGGCCTGGCCGCAAAAACGTCTGGTGGTTCTTTTTCAACCCCATCGCTATTCCCGGACCAAAGCACTGTTTAAGGATTTCCAGACCTGTTTTCACCGGGCAGATTACCTGGTGATGTCTGATATTTATGCAGCAAGCGAAGAGCCGATTCCGGACATAACCGGCGAGAGTCTGCTTGAGGCCACAAAAGATCACGGCCAGCGCTACACCCGCTATATTGCCAAACTGGACAATATGGCTGAAGAACTTCTGCCCATGCTGCAGTCCGGCGATCTGGTCCTTACCCTTGGGGCCGGCAATATCGTCAAGGTAGGGGAGGAATTGCTGCTTTTATTGCAGAAGAATAGCCATCAGGAGGTCAGAATGAACCGGGCACAACAGGAAAAACTGACAGGCCTGGTTGCGCAGCCGGTTCACTGGCAATGCCGCTTGGATCGTTATACCTCGCTTGCCATCGGCGGCCCGGCTGAAGCGATTGTCAGGGTCGACAGGCGAGAGCAACTGCAGCCGCTGCTTGCTTTTTTAGCCGAGGAAAGTATCCCCTGGAGGCTTATCGGACGCGGGACGAATCTGCTGGTCAGAGATGATGGCTTTGCCGGGGTAATAATCACCTTGGGCAGAGAGTTTAAGACGGTTGTAAAACAGGCAGCGGCAGCAGCGGAACTGATCTCTCTTCAGGTTGGTGCCGGATACTCCCTGTCGCAGCTGTCTCATAACTGCATGGAATGGGGATTGACCGGGGTTGAATTTGGTTGCGGCATCCCCGGAACCCTTGGTGGCGCGGTGATAATGAATGCGGGGGCATGGGGCAGTGATATTTCATCAATTACCGACAGTGTCAGGCTGACGACTGCCGAAGGTGATAAAACGATTTGACCGCCCAGAACTGGATTTTTCGTATCGATGCTGGGATGGGTTTACTGGATATCTGGAAAAGCGGTGATTGCGGAGGTTGTGCTGACATTGAAAAAAGGAGACCCTCAGGACAATCAGACAATATTGTCGTGAATTGCAAAGTCGCCGTCAAGAAACGCAATTCTGTAAATATCCCAATGCCGGTTCCTTTTTCAAGAATCCTCCAAACGACAGTGCCGGTCGTCTGATCGATTCGAGCGGGTTGAAAGGTTCGGCTATTGGCGGAGCCATGATATCTGAACATCATGGTAATTTTTTAGTGAACAGGGGCAATGCCACTGCAGAAGATGTCATGAATCTTATGAAAATGATTCAAGCAAAGGTGAAACTCGATAGTGGAGTTGATCTCGAACCGGAAGTCCATTTTATCTGAGAATGTCGATGCTAGGCTCGAAAATAAAATATCTCATTTCGTTTTTTAAAAGAAAAAAAAGTGGGTCGAAGTATTCGCAAAGTGCGTTGCAGCTGCACGCTCTTCCCGGGCAGAACCGCCATCAAAGCGGTCAGTATAAGCAGCGGAAAAAAGTATTTCTCCGCTTCTGGCAGTCTTTGACAACTAAAAAGAGAGTGCACCATGTGCAATACAACGAACCGGTTCGCAGCAAGAAATTGATTTTCAAGCTGGTCGGGACTGGCCACTGTTACGCTTGACTGTGCTGTGTCTTTGTTTTGGTCGGGGGGTGGAAAATAATCGTTAACAATATTGAATCGTTGCCTTTCTTTCATGTGTCAGAGATTGTCTTTTCCGGTAATGATACCATCACAAGGGAAAAATTGAGGGAAGCTTCAGGGATAACTCTGCACCAGACGAGTCTTATTGGTTTGAACTGTGCGCAGGCAGAGGCAGGATTGATGACCGTTCCGTGGGTGGCGCGGGCGATTGTCGAAAAAAATTGGCCGTCAACTGTTGAGATTTCTATTGTAGAAAATGTTCCTGTGGCCCTTTTGCACAGCAATAAACCCAATGAACCTCAACTGCAATATATTGACAGGAAAGGGGTGCCGTTTCTGCAGGTTAGGCCTGGGGCAGATATTGATTTTCCGGTCATTACAGGACTCACTGAAATTGATGATCCGATAGTACGGGAAAAGGCCCTGGCAGAAGTGCTGGTTTTTCTAAGAAAGGTCAATGGTAATAATCCATATCTTCCGGCACAGTCTGTTTCAGAGATTCACCTTGACAGAGATGGAGAAATGGTGGTGTATCTCGTTGAATATCCGTTCCCGATTTTTTTGGGAACCAGTAACACCAGCCAGAAATATTCTCGGCTGGTGCAGGTTCTCAAAACGTTGTATAAAACAGAGAAGGGCAAGGGAGTCGATTTCTCAGATTGAATATATTCAGATGGATTATTTGCAGGACAAGGTGCTTGTTGCACAGAGTGAATCAGGTTAGTGGTTTGGTACCGTATTTTGGTTTTACCCTTCAGGAGAAACTGGCAGGTCCTGAAGGGGCAACTGATAAGAGTACCTTTTTGGGGTGCTTAAAAAGAGTCCCGTTTTTAGCGGTTAGAAAAATAGCATGAATGAAAATAATAAAACTGATGGCAATCACCGATATTGACACTGTCAAAACCAGAAGAAAGCCATGAGGATTATCAGGATGCGGGTGAACTGGTAGTCGGGCTTGATATTGGAACGACAAAGATTTGTTGTGTCGTCGGAGAAGTGTTTGATGACCGGATTGAAGTGATTGGGGTGGGAACAGTACCTTCCCTGGGGCTGAAAAAAGGTGTTGTCGTCAACATTGAGAGCACGGTTAATTCCATTCGGGAGGCCGTAATACTCGCTGAAGAATCAGCTGGTTGTGATTTGCGGTCGGTCTATGTCTATGTCGGGATTGCCGGTAACCATATTAAAGGTTTCAACAGCCCCGGAATAGTCGCTGTCAATAACCGGGAAATCAAACAGGCTGACATTGATGAGGTGGTTGCCGCGGCAAAAACCGTAAAAATATCGGAAAATCAGCGGATTATCCATGTCATGCCTCAGGAATATATGGTTGATGATCATACCGGTATTCAGAACCCTGTCGGGATGACCGGGGTTCGTCTGGTCACCAACGTTCATATTGTCACCGCAGACATTGGCGCGGTTCACAATCTTGTTACCTGCTGCAATAAGGCGGGACTGCAGGTAGCCGAACTGGTTCTTGAGTCAATTGCCTCCGCTAACTCGGTTTTGAGCAAAGATGAGATGGAATTGGGTGTCGCTTTGATTGACATTGGTGGCGGAACAACTGACCTGGCCATTTTTTGTGATGGAACTATTCGTCATACCTGTGAAATAGGCCTGGGTGGTCATAATCTCACCAATGATCTGTCCGTCGGCCTGCGCACACCGCTCCAGGAGGCGGAACGATTGAAGGAAGATTTTGGTGGTGCCATCGCCTCATTTATTAAGCCGAATCTGGTGGTAGACGTTCCGACGGTTGGCGATCGGGAACCGCGGAAGGTCACCCAGAAGGTACTGGTGGACATTCTTGAGGCTCGGATAATTGAGATACTTGAGATGATGAACAGTGAACTGATTGCCTCGGGGAAAAAAAATAAGATTAATGGCGGGGTGGTTTTGACTGGTGGGACAGCTCTTCTGCCCAATATTGTCGAACTGGCTGAACAGATTTTTGATTTACCGGTCAGGATAGGTTATCCGACCGGAATAACAGGCAGGGTTGAAGAACTCCACAGCCCGCGCTGCACGACGGCGGTGGGGCTCGTGCTGTTTGGCAGAAATGCACGTAATGAAATGGCCAGACAAGATACCACTGTCATGGGCAGGGTCAAGGAATGGATCAAAAAAATCATGTGATTGTTAAGTTTTTTGTTTAAGTGATAACTTCGGGATGCTATAGTATTGCATTGATAATATTCGTACTTTATCTCTGCATGTGGTGGACATTTAAGTTACAGATCTAGGGGGTAGAAATGCCGTTCAGGATTGCCGAATCAGAGGGTGTTGCAGTCGTGAAAGTTATTGGTGTTGGTGGTGGTGGCGGTAATGCGATCAACACTATGGTAACCAATAGACTTCAGGGTGTAGAGTTTATTGTTGCCAATACTGATAAGCAGGCATTAAATCAGTCAAAGGCCGATGTCTGTCTGCAAATAGGTCCGAGCATAACCAAAGGCCTTGGTGCCGGAGCTGATCCGGAAACGGGGAATATGGCTGCCATGGAGTCTCTGGAAGAGATTAAAGAGGCTTTGCGAGGCAGTGATATGGTGTTTGTCACCGCAGGCTTGGGCGGTGGAACAGGAACTGGTGCCGCTCCTGTGGTTGCTAAGGCGAGCAAAGAGCTGGGCGCCTTGACCGTTGCCGTGGTCACCAAGCCATTTAGCTTTGAAGGCAAATATCGTGCCCGAAATGCGGAGGAAGGCTGGCAGGAACTGCAAAAATATGCCGACACGATTATCACGGTTCCCAATGACAGACTTCTCTCGATTATGCAGAAAAACAGTAAATTATCTGATATGCTGTGCATGGCGGATAATGTTTTGCTCCAGGCGGTAAAGGGAATTACTGATCTGATAAATGTACCCGGACTTATCAATGCCGACTTCGCCGATCTGAGAACGGTGATGAAAGAGGTTGGTCCTGCTGTCATGGGCTCCGGCTTCTCGTCTGGTGAGAATCGAGCGACCGAGGCCGCCAGAAAAGCAATTGATAACCAATTGCTTGAAGATTTCGGCATTGATGGAGCACGCGGTCTGCTGATTAACATCTCAGCTTCGGAAGAGAGTTTCACCATGGCCGAGTTCATGGAGGCCTCTGCTCTTATTCAGGAAAAAGTTGATGATGATGCGAAGGTCGTCATCGGCGCACTCTATGACGATGCTCTTGGAGATGAATTGCATGTAACGGTCATCGCCACCGGAGTTGGCGGGATGATGGACAAGAAGGAGACCATCAACCCGGTTGAGGACCATATGAGTAGACCGGCCAAGGTCAAAGAACCGGAAAAAACCATTAAAGGGGCTCCGGCAGCACCAAATAAGCAACCCAGAGTGACACGGCTGCCAGGTTCAAATTTTGATGCTCTGGATAATCTTGGATCTTCAAAAGCTCCGGATGGAAAGGCGACAAATGCGCTGAACTGGAATGATGATTATCTTGAAACCCCAACGTATTTGCGGAAAAAAGCGAACTGACAAGCCTGATCGTCGTAAAGTACCGATAAGAGATTCAATATTCCGCTTAAGTCGTTAGTGCGAAAAATGCAGGTTGTTTTCCACCCTGAATTTCCAAGGTAAGTAGCTGTCCGCAATAAGCGATGCTATCAATTTGTCAGCCAATGAGTTTTGTCGATGGCCATGCAGTCGACTTCCCTCACTGTAACCAGAATGATCGGACGAGGGGCCTTATCAAGTAAACCGAATTTTTCTTTCCCCGGGAGAACATCAAAATGACTAAAGGGGAAGAGACTGATCCGGTTCTTGATTCAATCCGGAAAGAGAAAATTGAGGCCGGCCTTGAGTCATTCAAGCTGGTTAAATATTTCTCTTTCTCCAGTCTTGCCGTTATCCTGGTGTTCACCCTCCTGCTTTCCTGGATTATTTCCAACAACGCCCGAAAAATAATGCTGGAGCAAAACGAGGAATATTCACTTTTGCTGGCTGAAAATATCAATCAACAGGTTTTTCGACGTTTTGTTCTTCCCGCGGTTATCCGTTATGGCGGCATAGCTCTCCGTAAACCGGAACAGTTTGATCTGCTTGATGGAATTATCAGAGGGGTCACCCAGGGACTGAAGATTGATTCGGTAACCATCTATGATTCAAGCATGAATATCATCTCCTATTCGACCCAGCCGGAGCTCATTGGTCAGGAAGATGTGGGGGGATCCGAATATTATAAGGCCCTCGTGGGTGTCCCTAATTCCCGGCTGATCTATAGTGGATCGGTTCTCAGTCTCCTGCATATTACGACCAAAGTTGAATGTGTCTTGAAAACCTTTATTCCTTTTCGCCAGGTACGTCGTGACGGAGAGGAGGGTGATCTCATCATGGGAGTCATTGAGATTGAAAAAGACCTGTCACGAAACTATACCAATATTCTTAAGTTTCAAGGACGGATTATAGTTGTCTCCAGTGTCGTTATGGCCATACTTTTTCTGGTGCTGCGAACTATTGTGTCGCGGGCAGGGGAAATAATTGAGAGGAGAGCGGTGGAGCGTTTGCGGCTTGAAGAAAAACTTAATCAGGCAGAACGGCTGGCCCATCTTGGAACGATGGTCGCGACGGTAAGCCATGAAATTAAAAGTCCTCTGGGTATTGTTCGCAGTACCGCGGAAATACTGGAAAAAAGGATCGCAAAAATAGCGCCGGGCAATGAACATCTTGCCAAAATCGTGGTTGATGAGACGGTACGGTTGAACAATATCGTGGTTGAATTTCTTGATTTCGCCAGGCCGCAGAAAGCACAATTAAAGCCCTCCAGTGTCAATGAGGTTGTCAGGAAGGTGCTCGATTTTCTGTCCCATGAATTGAAACGTCAGCAAGTTGAGTTGATAACTGATCTGGCCCCCGATCTCCCGAAAGTCAACTTGGATCATGATCTTCTTTATCGTGCCCTGTTAAATATCCTGATGAATAGTTTACAGGCAATGACAGAAAATGGTCAATTGCAGGTGAGCACCTTTCGCACCTGCGGCGGGAAGCACTGAATTATCAATCAGGGATAATGGGATTGGTATGTCTGCTGAAAAACTTGACCAGATTTTCAAACCTTTTTTCACCGATAAAAATAAGGGAACCGGCTTGGGGCTGGCAATCACCAAGAGCATAATCGACAGTCACCAGGCAGAGATATCGGTACAGAGTGAAGAAGGGAAAGGGACTACTTTTACCATAGCCTTTCCTCCGTTAATATGAATGACATGTGCCTTCAGGGTTGAAAACATTACTTTTCTTGATAAGGGACCATTTTCATTTTCGGTTAAAAAAGGAGAATGTATTGGTTTGACCGGTCGATCCGGGATAGGCAAGACGCAATTGTTCAGGGCGATAACCGATCTCATTCCAGCCGGTGGAGAAATCTTCCTGGATGGCGTCCCCGTACAACATTTCACCCCCACAGAATGGCGGAGTAAAGTTACCATGGTACCAGCCGACTCGTGCTGGTGGTATGATCAGGGTCGGCGACCATTTTCCTGTGTCGGACCAGAATTCTTTGCTTGCAGAGAATTGCACTGCCCTTGGTCTTGATCCACACATTCTGGATTGGCAGGTGAGTCGGCTTTCTACGGGGGAGCGGCAGCGTTTGGCATTGTTGCGTGCCTTACAAAACAGGCCGGCTGTTCTGCTGCTCGATGAGCCCAGTTCAGGACTTGATGCCTATCATACCCGGATGATGGAAACATTTATCGAACACTATCGCCTGCTCCATAAAACTTCAATAGTGTGGGTCAGCCACGATCCAGAGCAAATTCGACGGGTGGCTGGAAGGAAGTTTGCCATGGAACAGAACGGGCTGTGCGAACAGAATATGAAAAGAACAACATCTCTTTCAAGATCCGGTGAAGCGATGAATGTTGTCAGTTTAAGCAGTGTTGATCTGGCGATTGCGGCATCTCTTTTGGTGCTGCTCTCCCTGCTCAGCATGATGTTCAGCCTTAAACTGGAGCGAAAGATTCTTTTTCTGGGGATGCGGATGACCGCTCAGCTTCTTTTGGTCGGCCTGGTGCTGCGCTTTTTGTTTGCCAGCGGCAGTTTTCTCCTGGTGATGCTGATGTCGACTGTCATGCTTCTTGCCGCGGGTCGTGAAGTGCAGGCCAGACAGAAGCGCAAAATAATGGGTCTTGTCAGGGTATCTGATCAGTATATGCGCCATGTTCGTCTCCTCATTTTCTGTCACAGTTTTGGCTCTGCTGGTTATTATTCAGGTCGAACCGTGGTACACACCACAATATGCCATTCCGCTGCTTGGCATGCTCCTTGGTAATACCATGACCGGTATTGCTCTTGCTCTGGACAGGATGACGGATCAGTTGTATCTGCGCCGGGGTGAGGTGGAACAAAGACTGTTGCTCGGCCAGACCTGGCAGGAAGCGAGCAGCGATATTCGGCGCGATTGCATGCGGACGGGGATGCTGCCGATAATTAATTCCATGGCGGCAGCAGGGTCTGGTCAGTTTGCCGGGGATGATGACCGGACAGATTTTGGGGGGAACACCACCGGTTGAGGCGGTAAAGTATCAGATTCTTATCATGTTTCTGATTGCCGCAGGTACTGGTTTCGGGGTGATAAGTGCTATCTGGATGTCAGGGTGGCATCTTTTTGACGAACGGCACCGGCTCCGTCTGGAAATTTTGAAACCGGAAGGAAGATGAATTTTGGCAATCACTTGATCTTGAGTTTTCGGGCGATTAGTGTTCATATGTCTATCAATGTCGAATGTAGTTGTAATTGAAATAATATTTCTTCGAATAAAAAAATGGAGTAGATAATGGGAAAACGAATAGTGATCGTTGGGGGGGTTGCGGCAGGACCGAAAGCAGCGTGTCGTTTAAAACGTCTTTTGCCGGATGCCGAAGTAACTGTCATCGATCAGGATAATCTCATTTCTTACGGCGGATGCGGAATACCATATTATGTCTCTGGTGATGTCGCCGATGAAAAGGAGTTGCGGTCAACAAGTTTTCATATGGTGCGGGATGAATATTTTTTTGACAAGGCCAAGGGAGTAAAAACCTTGACCTCCACCCGTGCCCTGGCAATTGACCGAAAAAATAAGACGGTGCAGCTTGAATATCTCAAGACAGGTAGAGAGAACTGAGATATGCTTACGACACCCTGATGCTCGCCACCGGCAGTCAGCCGGTAATGCCGCCGATTCCCGGAACTGATGCAGAAGGCGTTTTTACCGTCAGTGATTTGCATAAGGCTATTGCCATCAAAGAGATGATTGCCAAGGGGAAGGTCGGCAAAGCTGTAGTGATCGGCGGTGGAGCCATTGGTATTGAGATGGCGGAGGCATTGACCGATCTGTGGGGTGTTGAAACAGCAATTGTCGAATACAAGGACCAGCTGCTGCCCGGAATCATCGATTGGCCGCTGGCCGCAATCCTGGAGAAACATCTTCGTGATCATAATGTTGATGTGTATTTGGGAGAAGCAGCCGAAGAAATTGTTGTACAGGATGGCAAGGTACTTGGCGTTCGGACGGGGAAGCAGAACCCTCGATGCCGATATGGTGATAATGGCTGTTGGGGTAAGGCCGCGCTCCAAACTGGCTCAGGATGCAGGCCTGTTGGTGTCGGCCTCCGGCGGAATTGTTGTCAATGATCGGATGCAGACTTCCGACCCCAATATATACGCTGCCGGAGATTGTGTTGACATTATCCATCTGGTTTCCGGAAAACGTTTTGTCGCTCCATTTGGCAGTATGGCCAACAAGGAAGGAAGGGTTGCCGCCGACAATATCGCCGGGATCCCTTCGGTCTTTAAAGGTGGGGTCGGCAGCTTCATTGTCAAGGCATTTGAACTTTCTGTTGGTTCCGTCGGTCTGAGTCTTGCGACAGCCCGGGCCGAAGGTTTTGATGCCGATTTTTCACTTTCTGCGCCTTCTGACCGGGCCCATTTTTATCCAGGTCAGGATATTATCTGTCTGGAATTGATTTTTGACAAACGTACCAGAAGAGTTCTCGGTCTGCAGGGAACCGGGCCGGTCAATGATGCGCTTTCTGCCAGTATTGATGCAGCGGCTGTGGCGCTCTAGTGCCGGGGCGACGATCGATGACTTTGCCAACATTGAGATGGCCTACTCACCACCTTTTTCACCGGCTATTGATCCAATCAACGCTGCTGCCTATATCGCCGATAACCTTTGTGATAAACGGATGCGGCAGATTTCTATGGAAGAATTTTATAAATGGATGGCCGATCCATCCAGCCATCCTGACTGGCAGGTGCTGGATGTCCGCCATGAAAAGCAGGCAGCACCTTTTGTTGAACGATTCGGCAGCTCTTTGTGGAGTTCGTTGCCGTATGATCAGGTTCGTGACCGCTATTCGGAACTGCCGAAGGATAAAAAGCTTATAGTCTTCTGTAACGCTGGCTCCAGATCGTTTGAGGTGCAGGTGTTCCTCGATTATGTCGGGCTAAAGAACAATATTGTGCTTCCCGGTGGTTTCAATGTCATCAGGCGGATGGGGGCTGACTGGTTGCCTGTAAATTAAGTTGTCTCCTGTTGATTGGACATCGATGGTTACGTTGTGGTATAGTTAGCCATGCTGGTACGTGGAGATTTTGTTTTGACTATAAATGAGCAGAAGACAAGAATGTAACGGAAAAAATGAGCTGAACTGAATCCGCAACATATGATTGAAGAACTCCAGGATAATATCAAAACCGGTGATGCTCTGAAAGCGCAGCTTGTTCTGGCTCACTTGGAGCAGGTAGACCAGAAGACACGCAATCGCTTGGTTTATATCCTGTCGAGAGCTGATGCCGATTTTTCCGTTCCTCTTTTTATCTATCTTCTTGACAGAACAGTTGGCGGTTGCCGAGGAGATGCCGATCATCCGGGAGACCCTGCTTTCCATTCTCCTGGCTTATCCTGAAAAACTGGTCGATTTTCTTGGTTCTGCCAAAATCAGCGATAAAACGGAATTGATCAGAGTCGTGGGTGAACTCCGCATTGGTCGAAGCGACGTCCTGTTTTGCTTGATCTCATTGCAAAATCTGAAGACGAAGCTGAGATTCTCTTGATCATTGAAAGTCTTGGACTGATCGGTGATCCATTGGCGATTAATACCCTCACCGACTATCTGTATGCCGCTAACCGGGAACTTATTATAGCCGCGGTGCAGTCGCTTGGTCAGGTGGGCACTCCTACGGCCATGCATCGGCTTGCCGAACGGATGGGAACCGATAATGAGATCGACTATCTGATACTCTCAATATTTTCCGAAGTGCAGGATAATATTTCTTTGGATAAGCTCAATGATACGATCCGTTCGCATTATGCCCATATGCGCACCTTCGCTAAATCAGAGTTGGTCAGGATTGGTCCGAAAGCGGTACCGGTGCTGATCGAGAATCTTCTGCATGATGATCCGGATTTCCGGATCCACACCTTGAATGTATTGGGTGATATTGGTGATGAGTCGGCAGTTGCGCCAATTCGAAAATTACTCGCCAATGAACCGAAAAGTGCCAATGTGCGTTTTGCTGCCTATGAAACCTTGGCTCTTCTGCCTCTGAAAAAAGGTGCATATACCCTTACTGCGGGTTTGACCGATCAGGAAGATCATGTCTGTATTGCCGCGGCCAGGGCGATTGATAAAAATTTTTCCCCCATCCTCGGGGCCGGCATAAAAAATCTGTTGCGTGGTCCGGAGAATGAGGCACGGCATATTGCCAAAATTATTGTCAATGCCCAGGTTGACAATATTTTTAGTTATCTTGCGGACGATGAACTGTTTGAAGAATTGGCGCTTATCTATCTTCCCCATACCCATAAAGATATCAGAAACCATTATCATGAACTTTTAAAGCAGGCCGGGAAGACATGAATTTGCCGATAAAATCATCGGAGAAGAAGAGCAGGCCGTGCGGCCGAAAGTTGTGGCCGTTGATGATTCGAGGATGATTCTCAATATTTATAAGGCAACACTTACATGAACTCGGCTACGATCCGGTTCTCTTTGAATTTCCAGCATCTGCTCTGGAATGGCTGCAGACGGAAAAACCGTTGATGGTCCTTACTGATCTTAATATGCCGGGATTCACCGGGATACAGCTGACCGAAAAGATTCGGAAAAAATATTCGGCCAAACTTTTGCCGATGATTATGGTGACACTCAAAATGAGAGTCAGGATAATGAAGAGGCATATATGGCCGGCGTTAACGATATTGTTCATAAGCCGTTTAACGCCAAAAGCCTTGGTGCTGCTATGGATAAGATTCTGAAAGGAATGTAGCGTTGATATCGTCAAAATATCTGCCCACATCCTCAGGTTTGTGGGCATCAGAGCCGAATATGAAGGGAATGTCGTAGGATTTTGCCATGGTCAAGGATGCGCCGGTTCGGAAACTGCTCCTGTCGTATGGCAAAACCTGAACTGTTTATCTCGATGGCCATGTCTTTTTCACTTACCGCCTGGAGCAATTTGTCGATCAGCATATAATGTGCTTCTGTCAGGCTGATTTCCGGTAAAAATCGAAGTGCCCCATCAAGATGACAAAGCATGGTGCCGGGTAAACACTGGACTGCCTCGGTAAGGATTGTAAAATAACGATCCAGAATTTTTTCTGCGCCGAATTTGCCGGGCGAGCAGGATGTTCTCTTCTTTTCTGCTGAACATATTGAGGTGGTGGGTAATTCCTTCAAATTTCAAGAAATGACAGGAAATGCCTATCTGGTCCCAAGCTCTTCTGCCAAGTCTTGTTTTGAGCAGGTCGCTAGCAATCCGGATTGTAGCCGCATTCGACCCCCAGGCCAATTTCAATCTCGGCTGCGTATGTGGATCGCAGTCTCTGGCCTTCGGCAAAATATGCATCAAAATCATCTTCTGAAAGCCAGGTCTTTCCCTGAAAGTAACGTATACCTTCTTCCATGTGTTCCAGGAAGATGATTTTTTTGAGTTTTTTCTGAATTGCGGCCTGAACATATTCTTCCATCTCACCGGTTGCATGGCCGCAAAAACGGGTATGAATATGGATGTCACAAAGAGGAATCGGCAAAAATAGACAGAGACTGTTTTCGACCATTGCAAGATGCTCGAATGTCTGGTTAGTGAATAGCCCAGACTCAGGCGTTTCCTTTGGGAAAAAAGTGGAGTACTCCATCAATATCGGAAGTGTCACAGACATGACCGAGTTCGAGTTCAAGATCGAGATATTCTTCTATACCTTCAATCTTCAGGGAGAGGGCAGGACCATCAGGAAGATGATAAACAACGGTACTGACACCGGATAAATCAATTGGACGACTAAATATTTTCATTCTTTAAAAACCTTTGTGATGCAGGTTATCCAGCATACTAAAAAATAAATAAAAATGTTCAAACAAGATGACATATACGAACTATTATGGAAAACTGCAAGGGATAACCTGCAGAAAGAGAGGTTTCTTTGAACTGTTGAAGATTTGCCGACGCGTAAGGTGGTCATGGAATGATAAAGAGCAGGTGAAAAGGTGAAATTGGTTTACACAATGGGTGGAGATGTTTATTATGTAGAGGCTGTTTGCAAGAAACTTAACCCGGTAAGGGGTCCGATATAATATTTACTTTTAGGTGATGTAATGAGTAATGAAGGAAACAAGGCCAAGGCAAAAACAATCTTTGGTAAAGAAAAAAATCCATCGTCAATTGAACCGAAAAAACTCACTCTGGACAGTCCTTTGAAATTTCGTTGTCATCCTGGGGTAAGATGTTTTACCGCATGTTGTGGTGGAATAAAAATTGTTCTGACTCCCTATGATATTTTGCAACTGACCAAAAGACTCGGCATTCCCGCCCATGAATTTCTTCATAAATATCACTCTGCCGACCTACCTTGAAAAAACCGATATGCCCGGGTGTTATGATCAAACTGCGGGAAGATGATAATAAATGTCCTTTTGTGACCCCTGAAGGTTGCACGGTTTATACTGATCGCCCGACTGCCTGTCGGTATTATCCTGTCGGTATGGCTGATTTTCATGAGGGTGGATCAAGAGATGCCGATGGCAAAGAGGTGAGTCTGCAGAAGAAAAATTTTTCTTCACCGTAAGGGAAGATCATTGCAAAGGTTTTGAAGAGGATAAAGAATGGACTATTCGTGAATGGCGAGCTGATCAGGGGGTTGATGTCCGGGATGAGATGAATAAGGAGTGGCTGCGACTGGTCATGCGGCGTAAATCCTACGGTCTTCAGGCAACCTTGTCAGAACCGGCTAAACGCATGTTTTTTATGGCCTCCACTGATCTTGCCACCTTTCGTAAATTTGTTTTCGAAAGTTCCTTTCTTGACACCTATGAGTTAGATCAAGAAACCATTGATAAGATCCGGGAAGATGATGTTGAGCTGATGCTTTTTTCTTTTAAGTATCTGGCAGCGACCCTTTTTGGTGCCCAGACCTTGAATATTAAAGAAGATAAAATTAAAGCAAAAGTAGCTCAGATGAAAGAACGACAGGATGAGGCCGTCATGCAATCTGTTAAAGAGTATGAAGAGCTGAAAGCTGAAACAGAAAAGAAGAAAGCCGCTACAGGGTTGAAAAGAAATAGATCTCAAGCTGGCAAACAGCAATAAAAAAGGCCCGGTGGTTAAATATCCACCGGGCCTTTTTTATTTGTTATTGAGCTAGCAATTGCTCCATTCCGATATTTATCGGAATGGAGCAGGAGGGAAAGACTTATTCTTCCACTTTTGCATCAGGCTCAAGGGCTACAGCAAGGCTCTTGAGGAACTTCCAGCTTTTCAGAACGTCTTTCTGGGATTGAGCAAGAAGTGAATCGGCATTGGCCGGATTGACTCGCTTTAAGGTACGGTAGCGGTTTTCGCCAAGGGCATACTCTTCAAAGCTGATGGTCGGCTCAGCTTTAGAGTCAATGATCAGCGGATTTTTGCCCTGAGCTTCCAGGTCTGGATTGAATCTGTACAGCGGCCAGTGACCACAGGCAACCGCTTTTTTCTGCTGTTCAAGGCCAAGAGCCATGTTGATGCCATGGTTAATGCAATGGGCATAGGCGATGATCAGAGACGGTCCGTCGTACGCTTCCGCCTCGGCAATTGCTTTAATCGCCTGTGCCGGGTTGGCGCCAATGCTGATCTGGGCAACATAAACATTGCCGTAGGTGGCAAAGATCATACCCATATTCTTCTTGGGCATTTTCTTGCCGCTTGAGGCAAACTGAGCAGTGGCTGCCCGTGGTGTAGATTTTGACATCTGGCCACCGGTATTGGAGTATACTTCGGTGTCGAGCACGAGGATATTGACATTTTCACCGGAAGCCAGGACATGATCCACACCGCCGTAGCCGATGTCATATGCCCAGCCGTCTCCGCCAAAGGCCCAGACAGATTTTTTCACCAGAAAGTCGGTAAGATGCAAGAGTCGACGGGCAATTGGATTACTGCTGGCTTTGAGTAGCGGCATTGAGTTCAGCAACCCTTGCCCGTTGGGCTTCTATATCCATCTGGGTGTCCTGCACGGCTTCCAGGATAGCCGTTGCCAGATCCTGGCCGACAATGCCGGCTTCAACAGCACTGATCAAAAGTTCAGCAGCCTGCTGGCGCATTTTATTGATGGTGGTACGCATCCCGGCACTGAATTCGGCATTGTCCTCAAACAGGGAGTTGGCCCAGGTTGGACCGCGACCATCACTGCGTTTGCTGTATGGAGTAGTCGGCAGATTGCCGCCGTAAATAGAGGTACAGCCGGTAGCGTTACCGATGTACATTCTGTCGCCAAACAACTGGGAGATGAGCTTGATGTAAGGTGTTTCACCACAGCCGGCACAGGCACCGGAGAACTCGAACAGCGGCTGTTTCAACTGGCTGCCTTTGACGGTTGCCAGATTGATATCAGCCGGGTTGATTTCCGGCAGATTCAGGAAGTATTCAACGTTCTTCGACTGAACAGCTTTTACTTCTTCACTGTTTGGAATCATTTCAAGTGCTTTGGTTTTCGCCGGACATACGCTGACACAGAGGGTACAGCCACAGCAATCTTCGGTGAAGATCTGCAGGGTAAACTTCTGGCCTTTAAAGTTCTTGCCGACAGCATCTATGGTCTGGAAGGCTTCCGGGGCATTTTGTGCTTCCGGAAAGACCTTGATGCGGTTGGCGGCATGCGGACAAACAAGTGCACACTGGCCACACTGGATACAGTTTTCAGGAATCCACCGGGGAACGGCAACAGCGATGTTACGTTTTTCGTATTGGGTGGTGCCTGTCGGCCAGGTACCGTCCGACGGTATCTGGGAGACTTTCAGTTTGGTGCCGTTGCCTTCGATGATTTTGGCAGTAACTTCTTTGACAAACTTAGGTGCATGGGCAGGCACTGCCGGTGGCATTTCTTTGCCGTCTGACGCTTGGTACCAAGAGGAACCTCAACAATATTTTTTACTGCGCCATCAACCGCGCTGTAGTTCATCTCGACGACTTTGTCGCCTTTCTTGCCGTAGGTCTTTTTGATCGCATTTTTGATGGCATTAATAGCTTCATCTTCGGTAAGAATCCCGGAAATCAAGAAGAAAGCGGTCTGCATAATCATGTTAATGCGGGCGCCGAGTCCAAGGGCAAGACCAAGGGAGACAGCATCAATGATATAAAATTTGGCTTTCTTGTTGATCAGATCACGTTGGACTTTTCCGGGCAGTTCGTTCCAGACGGTATCTTTATCATAGCTGGTGGTCAGCAGGAAGGTGCCACCTTCATCAAGATTGGTGAGCATATCAACCTGCTTGAGAAAGGTGAAGTTATGGCAGGCGATGAAATTGGCTTTGTCGATCAGGTACGGTGCAACAACTTTATTTTTCCCGAAACGCAAGATGGCTGGTGGTGATTGACCCGGATTTTTTGGAGTCATAGACAAAATATCCCTGGGCGGAGTTGTCGGTTTCGGTACCGATAATCTTGATGGTATTCTTGTTGGCGCCAACAGTACCATCTGATCCCAGACCGTAGAACATGGCGCGGTAAACATCTTTACCTTCGATATTAAAGGAAGGATCATAGCTGAGGCTTGAATAGGTTACATCATCGTTGGGACCAACACAGAATTTACTCTTTGGTGCCATTGCATCCATATTATCGAATACGGCCTTAACCATTGCCGGAGAAAATTCCGCGGAGCCCAGCCCATAGCGACCGGAAAGAATGACCGGAGGATAGATGGAGCTGTTTGCCTCAGCGGCTTCGCCGATTGCTGCACGCACATCAAGATAGAGAGGTTCACCGGGGCCACCTGGTTCTTTGGTGCGATCGAGCACTGTGATTCTTTCAACAGAAGCAGGAAGAGCATTGACCATAGCCTTGCAGTCAAATGGACGATACAGGCGAACCATGACCATACCAACTTTTTCACCCTGAGATACAAGGTAATCAATAGTTGAAGCAACGGTTTCACAACCTGAACCCATCATGACGACGACATTTTCCGCATCGGGAGCGCCGTGGTAATCAAAAAGATGATACTGGCGACCGGTGATGCCGGCAAACTTATTCATGGTCTCCTGCATGATCGAAGGGACCGCCTGATAATATTTATTGACAGTTTCACGACCGGTAAAGTAGACATCCGGATTTTGTGCGGTACCGCGAATGGTTGGATGATCAGGGGAGAGTGCTCTGTGCCTATGTTCAAAGATCAGTTCCTCATCGATCATCTCGGCCATTTGTTCGTGGCTGATTTCCTCAATCTTCTGGATTTCGTGAGATGTGCGGAAGCCATCAAAGAAATGGATAAACGGGATCCGGGAAGCAAGCGTGGCCTGACCTGCGATCAGCGCCATATCCATGGCCTGCTGAACGTTCTCAGAGCAGAGCATACCCCAACCGGTCTGACGGGCGGCATAGATATCGCTATGATCGCCAAAAATAGACAGACCCTGGCAGGCAATGGCTCTGGCCGTTACGTGAAAAACTGTCGGGGTGAGTTCGCCGGCAATTTTGTACATATTGGGAATCATCAACAGCAGACCCTGGGAGGCCGTAAAGGTTGTACACAGGGCTCCGGTAGTAAGAGATCCGTGAATGGAGCCTGCAACCCCGGCTTCGGACTGCATCTGGTTAACTACAGGTACAGTGCCCCAGATATTTTTTTGCAAAGTAGCAGACTTAGAGTCTGCTTCTGCAGCCAGTGGGGTCGATGGGGTAATGGGGTACAGCGTGATGACCTCACTCGTGGCGTAGGCGACATGGGTGCACGCCTGATTGCCGTCAATTGTAACCATCTTTCGCGACATGATGTGTTCTCCTTTGTTATTCCTATTAGTTGTGCCAGCAACGTGGCGAAAACTGCCGAAATAGTATAAATGTCCTGAAGGGTTTGTACTGTCGTGCAAGAAATACCCGGTGATAATAGTATATGACTCACCGAATTACAACAAATACAGAGATAATTTTCGTTGCGCACTATATGTACGTTAGTAGTTACCTGTGCAATGGATGAGAATTGTTGATTGGTGTCATAAGTAAAACAAAACAATGGTCAGGCTGTTTGCTGTTGTTGTTGCTGTGTGAAAAACGATTGTCTCATGACGAATTAGGCATTAAAAGGATATGCATATGTGGAAAATTCAGGATCCGGATCTGGAAAAATTGCTCAATCTCCTTGCTCATAAGGAGGATTTTGTCTTTCTGGACACCTCACGACCTGATCATGAAAATGTTGAATCATTATTATTTCTTGATCCTGTTGATCGGCTGATTTGCCGAGGCAGGTGATAATCTTGAACAGTATCTGGCTGACCTCCAGGAGCGCCTGGCGAAGGGCTATTACCTTGCCGGCTGGGTTGGTTATGAATTTGGGGCAATGCTTGAAGGCAGAATCAGGGAAAAAGTCAGTCGTCATCCATCGGATAAGCACAGACAGTTCTGGCCGACTTAGGGGTTTTTTTAAAACCATATAGATTTGATCATTATTCAGGAGAAAATAATTTTCCATATGAGCTCTGAATGTGCAATGGAACAGGAGACATACACCATTTCAGAATCTCAGGCCCAATATGGTCAAAGAGGAATTTTTGGCAGGTTCTTGATCAGGTGCGGCAGTATATCATCAGCCGGTGATACCTACCAGGTGAACTATACCATGAAGCTGCTTTTTGATTTTGATGGTTCCCCCGAAAAGCTCTACTCAGTTCTGCGCAAAAATCAGTCGGTTGCCTACAGTGCCTATCTTCGCAACGGTGAAGAGCGGATTTTGTCATTTTCACCGGAGCTGTTTTTCAGAAAAAAGGGTGATGAAATTACTGTTCGCCCCATGAAGGGAACCGCCGCAAAAGGAAGAAACAGTCTGGAAGAACAGCGCATCAGCAGCGAACTTCATCATGATATTAAAAACAGAAGTGAAAATGTCATGATAGTTGACTTGCTGCGCAATGATCTCGCACGATTGATGCACGGACACGGAGAGAGTCGGGTGTTTGTCGATTCTCTGTTTGATGTCGAGTCCTATGAGAGTCTGCTGCAGATGACGTCGACAATCAAGGCCAAGAGCATGCCGTCAACGATGTCTGAATCTGAAACTTACCGAACTGTTTCGTGCCTTGTTTCCCTGTGGTTCGATAACCGGTGCGCCGAAAATTCGGACCATGCAGATCATCGATGAACTGGAAAAAGAGCGGCGGGGGGTTTATACCGGAGCCATCGGTTACTTCAGCCCCGATGGATCGGCGGTTTTCAATGTTCCGATTCGAACCATTCGCCTGCAGGGAACGTTCTGGAGAGATGGGCATCGGTGCAGGTATTACCTACGATTCTATAGCTGAGGAAGAATGGGAGGAATCTTTGCTGAAAGGTCGATTTCTGACCCATTCCCAACCGGATTTTGAGTTGTTTGAAACCATACTCTGGCAGCCTGACACCGGATATTGGCTTCTTGAGGAACATCTTGTGCGTCTTGCCAGCGGGGCGCAATTTTTTAAATTTTCCTGTGATTTAGAAATGGTACGTTCACAGCTTTCTCGTGAAGAAGCACAGTTTTACCGAGGGCTGTTATCGGGTGCGCCTGGTCCTGGCTAAAGATGGCCGGATATCGCTGTCATCCCATCCCTGTGATGCTCCGCTGCTTCACCCAATTGTCAATGAGTCAATTCCCGCTGAGGTGTCCGGCTGCCCGCTTGTCGATTTTTCTCCACACCCGGTCGATGTTAATAGCCCGTGGCTTTACTACAAAACCACCATGCGCGAGCTCTACGATGCAGAATATAAACGAGGCCCGGAAAAATGGCCTGTTTGACTATATTTTCTGCAATAGTGCCGGGGAGGTGACTGAAGGGTGCATTACAAATATAATAATTTACCGGCAAGGTATATATATGACTCCTCCGGTGACAAGTGGCCTGCTGCCCGGTGTTATGCGCAGACATATACTGGAGGACGGTACAGTTCCCGTTGTCGAAAGAATCCTGACCAGGCAGGATGTCATATCTGCCGAGGCGATTTTTGTCTGTAATTCGGTGCGTGGGCTTGTTCGGGTGAAACTAAAGAGGTTCTAATGCACCATGAGAATCGTCCTGCTCGGGAGTGATCTGCACCGGAGGAATGAGCAGATTATGCTGCTTGCCAAGTTCTCGTACTGATGTCATAAATGTTGAGGGGAGTGGAATATCCCGTTCTTCCATGAGAAAATCAAGTTCTTTGGCCCGAAGAAGTGTTGCGAGCCATCATCGCCTTCCTGGTGGTCACAGAGGGTCTGAATACGCAGGGCATCGGTGAGGAGAGGGCAGAGGGGGGCCAATTCTTCTTTGATATTCAGCAGTTCCTGCTCAATTTCTCCCCAGTTTTCCTTGACAAAAACGGACAAATTTCTGCTTCTGGATTCTGCGTCCAAAAACTTCATTGGTAATCGAGCCAGCCAGCATGGCAAGATGGGTTTTGTCCAGGTCCGGTCTTTTTCTGCATGAGATTGGCGCGCACTTCTTTATAGAGAACCATTTGGACGATACTGACCCCTTCCCTGAGAAAATTGACCAGTTGTGATTTTTTTTCGGTTGTTTCTGCTGCCATTGGTATCGTAGGTGGTTAAAGAATAATTTTTACTGCGGGGCTGCACTTTAAGGTTTCATACACTTTTAGTCGGACTTCTTCATGTCGGTACTTCCAGTTCGGCTTTGAGGCTGTGATATTTTCCTTTCGAACTGGTATGGGAGTGACTGATTTTGACCGGGAGAGAAGAACAGGCAGAAACGATTGTATCTTTAAGCAGACTGCAATCCTCGCCTATAACCTTGTACACCCAGGTGCAGGGGTATTCTATCTCTGGCCGCTCGGGTAAATCTTCCGGGGTTGTCTTGTTGTGGAGTATCATAAATATGTTACTGTTGAGTGGCGTCGTAAAAACCCCCAAAGGGGATAGCAACCTTCATCTTGTTCGTTGCGCGCCCGAAGGAAATGCCCTCGGGGTACGATTTTTCATATCATTACAGGTACCTTATGTACGCCGAAATAATAGAAAAATCACACGCCTCCAATATGAAGATTTTTACTTATCCATCGAAATTTTAGGTTTTTACGAACGTGTCACTGTTAAATTGTGATAAAATCTTCTGTTACTGTCTGATCAAGTTGAAAAGTAATAATGAATGAGTCGGCAAGAGTCAAGGAAAAGACCGTTCCGAGAACGGAGAACTTTGTTATGATGGCGAAATCATCAACTTTGCAATACTCTTTTGAATAAATCAAATAGCTGGTGATACAATTGGCCGTCGTAAATATAGAAAGACATTCCTTACTAGTAAACGTGCTAATGGACTGCATAGTTACCACTTGGTAACCCAGACTAAAAAGGAACCCCCTTTGGATTCAAGAGAAAAACAAAGAATTCTTGATGCACTTTTTGAGAGTGAAGCTCAAAAAAAAGCAATTTTTGATGGATTCTCCGGAATTCTGATTTTTTTTGACCACGCTATGAAAGCGCAGTGGATCAACAAGGTGACTTACCGGAAATATCCCGATGCCATTGGGAAAACCTGTCATGAGATCTTCTGCTCCCAGAACTGATAAATGCGATTCATGTGCCTTTCAAAAGAGCCTGCGCAGCGGCAATATAGAAACGAGCACACAGCAGAATTGGAATTTTTGGTAAAGATGGCGATGAAACGGTCTTTAATATTACTGCCTCCCCGGTAAAGGATAGAAAAGGAGCAGTTGAGGGAATTATTGTCATTGCCGAGAATGTGACGGAACAGTACCGGCTGGAAAGACAGTTGCGCCACACTCAGAAAATGGAAGCTATCGGCACTTTGGCCGGTGGGGTGGCGCATGACTTTAATAATGTTCTCACCCCGATCATGGGGTATACGGAAATAATTCGTCTGAAACTGAAACAGGACGGGTTCATTGACAATGCTGTCTATGACTATCTGGAGCAAATACTCAAAGCGTCCAAAAGGGCAAAGTCACTGGTGGAGCAGGTCCTGACTTTTTCAAGAAGTATCGAGAAGAAAGCGGTGCTGCAGTATATGCATCCAATTGTCAAAGAAGTGATGAAACTGATGCGGGTTACTCTGCCAAGTACTATCGTCATCAACGAAAAAATAAATGAACAATGCGGACGGGTGCTGATTGATCCGGTCCAGATTCATCAGGTTCTCATCAACCTCTGTACCAACGCCGCCCATGCTATGCATGGCAGGCATGGTGTACTGACCGTCAGGCTCGACAAGGTGTCATCAACAGGAGACGGCAGGGACTGGCTGGAATTAAGTGTTGCCGACACTGGTGGCGGTATTGAAAAGGAGATTCTCGACAGAATTTTCGAACCCTATTTCTCAACCAAAGAAAAAACCAGCGGTACCGGCATGGGGCTGGCCATGGTGCACGGTATTATCATTCGTCAAGGGGGGAATATTGATGTTGAAAGTGAGATTGGCAAGGGGTCCATCTTCAGGGTGCATCTGCCTGTGGCGCAGAGGGAAACAGCCATTGAACAGCTTGTATCCTTTGGGGATTTGCAGGGTGGTTCCGGCTGCATCCTGCTTGTTGATGATGAAGAACAGGTCGTTCAGGTTACCGGAGAGATTTTACAGAGTCTTGGTTACGAAGTCGTCGGCAGGTCATCACCTCAGGACGCACTGGAGCTTTTTTTTAGTTCCCCTGATCAGTTTGACCTGGTTCTCACCGACTTGACCATGCCGGGCTTAACCGGTCTGGAGTTGAGTGAACGGGTAAAAGTTTGCGGCCGGATATTCCGATCATTCTCTTTACCGGATACTCTGATCAGGTTTCCAAGGATGCCGCCGTAGAGGCAGGCATCAGTGAGTACTGTATGAAGCCAATCTCAATGAGGGATTTGTCGACAGTTATCGGCCGATTTCTTGGCACGGATGCAGACAAACCTTCCTGGTCTTCTTAATGATCAGTTGCATTCATCAGACTGATCTGATCGTTGAGTGTCCAGAGATCATAAATATAGCCAAGCCCCAACAGTCCGCCGGTACAGAGATAAATTAGGCCGGTTATCCATTTTCCCATATACATCCGGTGGATCCCGAACAGACCGAGAAAGGCCAGGAGCAGCCAGGCGAGACTGTAATCTATCTGCCCCTCATGATAGCGGATATCCGCCTCTCTATTCATCCCCGGGATGAGGAAAAGATCGATGATCCAGCCGATAAAAAGCAAACCCAGAGTAAAAAAGTAGATTGTGCCGCTGATCTGTTTTCCATAATAAAAACGGTGTGCACCAAGAAATCCCAAAATCCAGAGCAGATAGCCAACCAGAAGGGAATGTGTCGTGTGTTTACTGTTTTCCATGTTTTGTCGGTGTTGGTTGTAAAAGCAATTGTTTAAATTTCTGGATTCGTCTCCAGGCGTTTTCCAGTCTCGCCTCAGTTATGATTCCTTTGTCCAGGCCTCTTAAGATAACATCCCTCACCTTCGAGAGTATCATGGGATCATAGTCAAGATTATTGCCTATGATTAGAAGATCAACCCCCGCAGCAAGTGCTTTGCAACATGCATCTTCAAGTCCGTAGTGGTCGGTGATTGCCTTCATCTGCATATCATCGGAGATGACGACACCTTCAAACTGGAGTTCCTGTCGGATGAGTTTTTGGATAGTTGCCCTGGACAGGGTTGCGGGGTACTGCTCATCAAAATTTTTATTAAACAGATGTCCGACCATGATCGCATCCGCCAGACCGGCTCGTACGAGCTGTTGATATGGCAGCAGCTCGGTGTCCTGCCAGCTCTCTGTTATGTCGACAAATCCTAGGTGTGAATCGGTACGGGAACTGCCGTGGCCGGGAAAGTGTTTCAGGCAGGAGAGAATTCCCTGCTCCCTGTGTTCTCTGATCCATGCCTCGGCGTGGGCGGTGACGGTGTCGCCATCTGCAGAAAAACTGCGGCCGTATTTGCCGATTATCGGATTTTCCTCATAGACATTGAGGTCGACAACCGGGGCAAGATTCAGGTTCACACCAACATTTCGAAGCATCCGGGCGGTCTGTTGGGCGCTTTTAATAGTAGCGTGCAAATCAGACAGTTCTGCCAAGCTCAATTGCAGCTGGAGTGACCGGAAAACCTCTTTCCTTTTTAAAGCGATTGACCTGGCCGCCTTCCTGGTCAACAGCAATCAGAAGAGGTTCCTCTGCAAGTTCCTGAAGGGAGGCGGTGAGCTGATTCAGTTGTTCAGCATTGATTATATTATTGCTGTCTTTTGCAGCAGCCAGAAAACGGTCAAAAAGGATCACCCCTCCAAGATTTCTTTTTCTTATGTCCTGGGCAATCGGATGATCTGGCGCTGAGCGTGGCACCTGTAAAGCCCAAAATAAAGAGTTGACCAATTTTCTGTTCCAGAGAGAGGTGCGTCATTTTTGTCCGGATGTGATGGTAATTTCTGGATTCGTTCAGTTTATATCTTGAGAAGTACTTTCAGAGAATACAATTGTCAAAGAATTTTTGTTGAGAGGTCAAACTGTCAATATTCTGACAGAAGTTGTTTGAGCAGCTGCAAGAGGCTCAATGAAACAAAGATGAGACTGTAGGGGGAACGCGTCTGAGAAAACAAAATAATATAATAAAAACAATGTCATGAGTATGTTGTTTGCGGTTACCCTACGATGAGTAGGGTTGTTGTTGGCATGGAAAATGCTTAATCGAAATTATAGAAATTTAGATAAAGATTTTTGGACGCTGGTCGATAAGAGTATTAGCTAAAAAAAATCTTTTCAAAATGTACAATATTTAAGGAATATCGCTCATGACTCTCATCAACAAAAGAAACTCAATTTTCTGGATCGAACCTGCAGCAGGTAGAGCTGGAAAAGGTCATGGTTGAGCTCGACTATGTAAAAAAACAGTCTGAACGACTTGATCTTATCAATAAGCTGCATGCAAGAATGGCTGGGGTGCTCAGCCTGACCGGAATGATCGAAGCCTATTCGGTCTGGCTGATGCCACAGGTTGAACACGAACTGATCGGATACAATAATAGCAATCGGAAAAAACGACATCTGTTTTGCTCCGGACATGGACCCAATAGACGCAAAGCAATATGCTTTTGCCGAGCAACTCATCAACGACAAGACTCCCCTTGACGGTTCTTTCACCAAGAAAGATGGACGGTTTGCATATAAATGGGTCTTTGAAACTGCGGATGATGCCGGGATCCTGCTGATCTTAAAGAAAGGCCACGAGCTGTCAGCAGAGGAAATTGATCTCATCAATCATTCCTTCGAAATACTGGCGGAATGTCTGCGGCGCGGGCTGGAATATGAGGACCTGTTTGAGCGGGCAAGTAATGACGCACTTACCGGTCTTTCCAACAGACGGGTATTTGAAGAACGCATTTATCGGCATGATAGACAGTGCTAAACGGTACCACCATCCTCTTTCCATGATTTCCATGGATCTGGATAAATTCAAGGCGATTAATGATAATCTTGGCCATCAGGCAGGAGACGAGGTTCTGAAATCGGTCGCTCAGGTACTGAAAAGGCGCTGTTCGGTCAACTGATCTCCTGATACGCATGGGTGGTGATGAGTTTTTGCTTATACTTGATAATACTGATCTCAACAATGCCAGAATTTTGGCAGAAAGATTATGTGTCGCTGTCGATGAGCTCAATATCTGGGCAAATGATGAAACCAAGCTAGGTGTCTCTATCGGACTGACCCAACTCAAACAGGAAGAATCCCTGAAACAGTGGCTGGAGCGCACCGATGATATTCTCTATCATGCCAAAGCGGAAGGACGATCGAGGGTTGCAGTAGAATAGATTTTCTAAACTAAAATAGCGAACTGACAAAAGGCCGACTTGAAAAAGTCGGCCTTTTGTTTTTGATGCAGGAAAAAGGTGAAGGTGTCAATCTTGACAAGTTCGTAAAAACCTCAAATTTCGATGGATAAGTAAAAAGCTTCATATTGGAGGCGTGCAATTTTTCGATTATTTCGGCGTACTACATAAGGTACGTCGTAATGATTGAAAAAATTGTGACAACGAACAAGATGAAGAATTTTTACGACGCCATCAACCTTTTTCAATCGCAATTTTGATTGGAATAGCATGCAGTGATCTGCTGTATTGTTCAGTGTAGCCAAGACTCCAGTCGCCACATTTGAAATTATCACCAAGCAATGCATCAAGGTCCCGGACGATGCCGGTGATGTTGATTATCGGATGGCGGGAAAAAACCTGGGGAAGTCCCTGGGTGAGGTTACAGGCCAGACAACAATTTGGTCGTTCGTGCAGGAGCAAGTCCATGACCAGTGTTCTACCGTTATATTCCCGGTATGCCAGTTCGATGTCATATGCTCCTTCATCGGCATCGCCGAAGAGGGCCTCAAAAAAATCATTGGCCCTTGTCTTTGGGGAAAATTTTCTCTAAATTTTCTTTGGTTAGAACGGTCTTGATCGGTATCGGTTGTCATAGGGGTGTATTGTCAAATAATAGTAATGATGGAGATGGGTTGAAACGAATGAACATGCTGATAATGCGGTAATACTACAACAGTAGCAGCCAATTTTGTCAACCCTTGCTGTGACATTGCACCGGGAAATGGCCTGTGTTAAAGTAGCCGCCATGAAAAATGAAATAATATCCCCATCTTCTGATGCAGCCTCCGCTGTTGTAAATCTGCAGGAACTGAACGAATCACAGTATGAAGCGGTAACAACCACAGAAGGTCCTGTGCTGGTTATTGCCGGCGCCGGAAGCGGCAAGACCAGAACCCTGGTATACCGGGTTGCTCATCTCGTGGAAAAGGGTGTTCCACCCGAATCGATTCTGCTTCTGACTTTTACCAGGAAGGCCAGTCAGGAAATGTTATGGCGTGCCGGCAGACTGTTAAATGAAAACTGCAACAGGGTTGTCGGCGGAACCTTTCACGGTGTGGCCAATATGCTGCTCAGGCGCTATGGCTCACGTATCGGCTTCGGCTCTTCGTTTACCATTATTGATCGCTCCGATGCCGAGGGGATTGTCAATCTGCTTGAAATCATCGCTTGGTCTTGGCAAAAAAGACAAACGTTTTCCTTCGAAGCGGGCCATCATCAATATGATCAGTGGCTCTGTCAATCGGTCAATCGACCTTGAGGGGCTGGTTCAAGATCAATATGCCCATCTCTCCGAACACCTTGAAGATATCCTTACCCTGCACAAACACTATCAGGAATTCAAATTTGACCACGGCCTGATGGACTATGACGATTTGCTGGTCAACTGGAAAAAGCTGCTTGCAGAGTCGCCCTGAGGTGCAGCTGGCCGTGTCGGAGAGATTCTCCCATATTATGGTCGATGAGTATCAGGACACCAATCTCATCCAGGCTGATATTATCCGGCTGGCCGCCCATACCCATGATAATGTCATGGTTGTCGGTGATGATTCCCAGTCAATTTATTCCTTCAGGGGGGCTGATTTCTATAATATTATGCGGTTTCCCAAGGTATTCCGTGACACCAAAATAATCAAACTGGAGGAAAATTACCGATCGACGCAGCCGATACTCTCCCTCACCAATGATATCATCAGAAATGCTGCGGAAAAATATACCAAGACACTTTTTACCCGTATTGAAGGCGATCTGCGGCCGATGGTCTTTGCCGGCAGGGATGAACGGGAGGAGGCCGCGTTCATCGTCAGGACAATAAAGAAGCTGCTGGCAAAAGGTGTCGGTCTGCACGATATTGCCGTCCTGTTCCGCTCGAGCTTTCACTCCTATAAGCTTGAATTGGCACTGGGGGCGGAAAACCTGGAATACGAGAAGCGGGGCGGCCTGAAACTGACCGAGTCGGCCCATATGAAAGATATGATCGCCTTTCTTCGGGTGCTGGTGAATCCGCAGGATACCCTTTCCTGGAACAGAATCCTCCTCCAGCTCGAGAAGGTCGGGCCGGCAACCGCCCAGAAAATTTCAGCAACCATTGCCGGGGCCGACTGATGCGCTCCAGGCCTTGCGGGACTATCCACCGGGAAAAACATGGAAAGAATCCTATGCCAGGCTGGTGCAGCTGTTTGTCGATCTGCATGATGGCAGGTCAACCCCTTCCGCACTCTACGAGATTGCCCTCACCTATTACCAGCCTATTTTTGAGAGGCTCTACAGTGATGATTTTCCTAAACGCCAGAAGGATCTTGATCAGCTGAAGAGCATCATGGATGGCTATGAAGATCTGCAAAGTTTTATTGATGATACGACTCTTGATCCACCTGAAGAAAGTGGTCAGGATAGTCGGGGAACAGACCGGCTTATTTTGTCAACGATACACTCTTCCAAGGGATTGGAATTTGAAGCAGTATTTGTTATTGGTGTGGCGGATGGCCGTTTTCCCCATGCCTCGGCAATGTTTGGTGAGCAGTGGGAAGAAGAGCGCAGATTGCTGTATGTGGCGGCAACGCGGGCAAAAAAATATCTGTATCTGACCTATCCCAGACAAATGATGACTCCGGACAGGCAGTTTCGCAGGGTCGGAATGTCGCCTTTTTTAAACGAGCTGAGCGGGGGGCTCTTTGAACGGGTGAAAGAATTAGTCTTGGGACGGGGACGGATTCAGTCAGATCTATTCAATCGGATACCTTACCGCAGCCAGGCAGAAAGAAAAAACAGCGAAAAATTGGAAATGACAGATTTTTCTGTGGGGTGTAGAGTGAATCATCCGTTTTTTGGTGAATGGCACGGTGACTAAACTCTCGAAGGCACGATCTCTTGATATTCATTTTGACAGACATGGTTTGAAAACCCTCCATCTAGACTACGCAAAACTGACGATTCTTTGACACGAACCCCATTCTTATATTATATTCATATCATTATGACATATAAAGAAGTTCTGGCTCATCTTGATGCCCTGCAGATGCATAAAATCAAGCTGGGCCTTGAGGCCATGCAGTCTTTTCTGCAAAAAGTGGATCGACCGGAAAGTCGTCTCAAGTTTGTCCATATCGCCGGAACAAACGGCAAAGGTTCGGTCTGTGCTGCTCTCTCCGAGGTGCTTGGCCTCGGTGGGTACAGGGTTGGAGTTTACACCTCTCCCCATCTGAGCAGTGTGCGGGAAAGATTCAGGATCGGCAGCGAATATATAAGTGAGGAAGCGTTTGCCAGAATTGGCACCAGGATCTGCGAGGTTCTCGGTGAGGAACAGATCACCTATTTTGAGTTCACTACCGCACTTGGTCTGCTGTGGTTCGCTGAATCCAATGTCGATCTGGTTCTGCTGGAGACAGGGATGGGGGGACGACTTGATGCCACCAATGTGGTAACGCCGCTGGTGTCGGTCATTACCAGTGTCAGTATGGACCACGAGGCGTATCTCGGCAACAGTCTTATCGAAATTGCCGGAGAAAAGGCCGGCATTATTAAGACTGGGGTTCCGGTTGTGTCGGGGGCCATTCATCCGGAGGTGCTCCGGTTATCGAAGCGGTGGCAAAGCGAGGAATGCCCAGGTTTTTTCCCTTGGTCAAGATTTTGACTATACTGTGCTCCCTGATAAAACCTGGACCTGGACAGGGGGGACAAATCTTGGCAGCCGGGAAATTGCCGGGCTGCGTTGCCGCCGCTCAAGCCTTGTCCAGCCGGAAAACGATTCGCTTTCTATTGCTGCGCTGCAGCTTCTGCGAGAAAAGTGGCTATAAGGTCAGTGACCAGCAGATCAGCGAAGGGCTTGCCACCGTCAAATGGCCAGGAAGAATGGAATATTTTGAACAGGAGTACATCCCCTCTGCTCTGCCTGGAAATAGCAAAAAATAAAGTGAAACTTATTCGCTATCTCCTTGATGGTGCGCATAATATTGATGGTGTCAGAAATTTGGCAAAAACTCTTGGGGCAAATTTCAAATACGGCAAACTTGTTGGGGTTTGGGGTGACCATGGTCGATAAGGATCTATCCACGACTCTTGGTCTTATTCGTTCCTCTTGTGGATGAATTGATTATAACCCAGCCGGATGGGGAGCGGGCCGCCACCCCGGAACATATCTATTCCATTCTCAACATGAGCAGCAGCAAAAAACCCGCTGTGTTGCGCAAGTTGATAAGGCCTTCTTGCCGCCCAAGAGATAGCCGAAGATGATGATCTTATTGTTGTTGGTGGCTCTCTCTATCTTGTCGGTGCAGTACGACATCTCTTGCTTGGAGATCTGGTTTAGTGGCAAGAGAGTTTTTTGATTTCGATGCACCTGATGATGCAGAAATCAGGGCCGAGCGCGGCAAAGCCAGGGATTTACGGAAAACTCGCTGGTGGCAGCAAAAAACCGCTCCCGGACTTTGTCATTACTGCGGGAAAAGTTTCCTTCAAAGATCTTACCATGGATCATCTGGTTCCCCTTGCAAGAGGCGGACGTTCGACAAAGGATAATCTTGTTCCCTGTTGCAAGGATTGCAATAATCTGAAAAAAAGCATGTTGCCTCTGGAGTGGGAGGATTATCTTCTAAAAATGGTGCAGGAAAAGAAATGAATCAGGAATTTTACACCCGCCGTCTCCAATTCTGGGTAGTTTTTACGACGCCATCATTCTTTGATCAATTTTGCTGGGTAACCGGCTAGCAATCGGTGAACAGAAGGCTCGCACCTTTTGCAGTTTCTCCTGGTTGAGCACATCGAGAAAAGCCTGTCTAATTAAAGGTGCCGAAAGTTTCCTTGTTGCTCTCTTGCCCTTATGCTAAAATATTTAGGAACGATGAAGCCGTTGCCGTCAGAAATATTCCGGCAACTGGTAGTACGCTGCAGTCACCAGTAGACAGAGATAGCTGGTTCAACGAAACGGGGAAAGCTGGATTGGCAATTTCAAGATATGCACTTTATGGTTGTCCCTTTGTTCTTTTGCTGGCAATGGCTCTTTTTTTCGGTGGATGCACGAATGTCAAAAGGGCAGAAGAGCGGGCGGCGAAAATGACCGAGCAGAACCAGATACTGCGAAGCGAGATAGACAACCTGCAAGCCGGGCTTGCCCTGCAGAATGCGATGACGGCCCGGCTGCAAATGGAACTGGTCCAGAAAAAGGAAGAGATCGTCCGTCTGCGTGCAGCCGGCCAGGGACTTGCCAAGGAAATTGCCAGCAACACCATCCGCACCCCGGCCGCAAATACCAGGGTGGAGACAGTAGCCTACCTGGCGGAAGTCGCTACGGAAATCGAGACAGCCCGGGAAAAGATCAAGCCGGAAGAGCAGGAACTTTTTGCCGAAGCAGAGCAACTCATGGTAAAGAGCAACCTCGAGTTGGAAAATGATCGTTATGAGCAGGCCACCAATTTGGCGGCACAGGCGCTGGATCTTATCAGCCTGCAGCAGTTTAACGATGAGGGCAAGGCAAGGATTGTTCCGAAAACTTATGCTGATTTCATCACCCCACTTGACTTGAGAGTTGCTAGAACAAGCAATATCAGGAAAGCTCCCGGCATCAGGGGCAAGGTGGTAACAACGATTGAGTCAGAGACAGGCGTTACTGCCATCGGTCATAAGGGGTATTGGATCAAGGTTTCACTTCAGGACGGCAGGGATGGGTGGATATACTATTCCCTGCTGTCTATCCCCAAAAAACTGCAATAATCGGGTTTGTCATAGCTTCATCCCTCGTCGGCTCATGGTTCCCGCCCGCCATCTTTAATGGCGGCTGGGACATCTGGGATACACACCCGGTTCCGCCCTTCCGCTTTGGCCCGGTATAAAGCCTTGTCCACCCGGGCTATCAGGCTGTCCACCGTTTCATCGGTGGGGTATATGACACTGGCCCCGACGCTGACGGTTATTCGCAGTTCATGTCCTTGACATAAGAAAACGTGACGCTCCACGGCCTGTCGGATACGTTCTGCGCTTTGGACCGCCTGGGCCTGGTCTGCTGTATCGAGGATAACTACGAATTCTTCTCCGCCGTATCGCCCTGCGGTATCGAGGGTTCGGAGGATGGTGCTGAGAATACTGGCTAGCTCTACCAGAACACTGTCCCCAGCCTGATGGCCATAGGTGTCGTTCACCTTCTTGAAAAAGTCGATATCAAGCATCAACAGGGAGAATTTGGTGCCATGTCGGGAAAATCCATCCATTTGTAACTCAAGGCTGGTCATAATCTGCTTACGATTGGCAAGACCGGTGAGCGGGTCTGTGGTTGCCAGCTCTTCAAGCCGGGTCTGGTGTTCCTGAAGCCGCTCGACCATCTCGTTGAACATGCTGGTGACGATGCCAAGTTCATCTTGTCTGCGCACTGGTACTGTGACCTGAAGATCACCGCCCGCAACCTGCTGCACCCCTTTGATCAAATCCTGCAGGGGGTAAATGATATTGCGGGCGATAATGACCGCTGTCCCGCCGATAGCGACGGTGAGTAATATGGTGATCAGCAGAATCCGATTACGTGCTTCTGTGAGCGCGGCATAGACATCGGACCTGTTTTTTTCCATGAGAAGATACCAGGGCAACTCGGTGAGGGAAAAGCCCATGCCCAGTACTGGAGTCTGGATCCTGTTCACATATTCATGGAGGCTGCCAGGACTTTGATAGATTTTCAGGGCTTCTTCCGTTACGACATCGACTGTGTCGGTGGAGTTGTTTGGTGTGGTGCTGAAGATGATTCTGCCGTCTTTCTCGAGGAGGATGATGGCGCTTCCCCTTTCCATTCTGCTGACTGGAAGTGAACTGGTGATCAGCCTCTGGATTGTGTCGAGATGGGCCTCCAGCACAAAAAAGCCGATAACCGCATTTTCAGTGTTTTCAATCAGCGGAATACCGATGAGCACCTGAGGACCGCCTTCCGGGGCGGTGAGAGAAGAGTTGCCGATGAAATACTGGTTGCGCTGTATCTGATCTTCCAAATTGTCAGGCAGTGTAGTTGGTTTTTCCGGCAGCTCAGGGCTGGAAGAAGCAAGAACTTTACCTTCCGTATTCAGCACGGCGAGATTTTTATAATTCTGGAATTTGGTGATAATGATCCCAAGATAGGTGCTGATCTTTTTTAGGGCTTCATCTGTCTTGTGCGATGGTCCGGTGCTGCTGGCTTTTTCCCGATGATAGATTCCCAGGTTTTCCGATACCACGAAAGAGTTGGAGAACACCTGCAGATCGTAGTTGCGTTCCTTGAACCAGAGCCCAATCTCGCGCTCAATGATATTCGCCGAGCTGGTGAGCTGCTGTTCAATCTTGGCACTGGTGGTTTTTCGGGAGATATCATACCAGAACCAGCCCATACCAATCGACGGAACAAGGGTAACGAGAATGGAAAAGAAGAGAATCCGATTGCGGATCGAACCTATTCGCTGCCAATTATTGTCTCTATTCATAGCGAAAGTCGGTGTTACCGTATTTTATTTGTAATAATGTATTTTTGGGTGGCGTGGCCAACCCGTGGGTGTCTTGCTGACAGGTAAAGAGTTTCTGGGCCGTTGGCAGACCGTATTGTCTGTCGGACAATGTAAAATAGTGGTATTCTTCTTAAGTTGTAACAGATTGGTATCGGTAACTCAAGGAATGGGCAAAATATCGGAACAGGTCGGCGCTATTGACAGGTTTGAGCGAGGGCTGGCAAGATGCACCATCCTCCTTTTGATGTGTAGCAATTCCCAGCAGGGCCATTCGGCAGTAGGTGGGGTACTGCTGGTAAGTCTGGCGAACTGGTAAATTCTGATCGTGGATCGGTTGTACCGCGTCCATTTTCTTCCATGTATCAGGAATCTCAGTGAACATTATACAATTTATCTTTTTGACTGTAACATTGATGGCTTGCGTCAGAGTATCTTTTTCTCTTCTTACATTCAATCATCGGCCCCATGATTATCCAACCAAAAATTTCCTCATTGGTCATACAAACGACGCCTGCATTGCCTGAAGGCGTCAGGCGGTGACATTGGTAAGTCGGCAAATGCAAATTTCGATCTTGGATCACGACGTGGATCCCAGCATTACTATTTCCCTTTAAGTATATTCGTTTTATCGATCATTAGACTTGAACTGAAGTCAGTTACCATAAAAACTATCTTTCAGATAAAGGAGGATAGGAGGTTTTGTATCCACTATACTCTGTTACATCACTTTCTGTGGCTTAATTAGTTGTCCACATTATTGAGGTAAAAATAGTAAGATATGCACATAGATAATTCCCGAAAGAGCTTAAGACTTTTGTATATTCTCGGCATCTTTCTGCTACCAAGCATCTCCTTAGCCGAAGGTATTCTGCCACTTTTTCCAGCCATCATCGGTGAAGGTAAAGAAGTCCCTCCGGATGGTCTTTGTCCGGTTCCTGTAGAGGGACGAGCAGAAGACAGCTCTCATGCCGACCAAGTCATTGGAAATGGGACTCCTCAAAGCTGCACCAGTGCAGCGGTGGTGAGTGCCGTGGCAAAGGGAGGCGTCATCACTTTTAATTGCGGCCCCCAACCCGTCACTATTACTTTAGACCAAACAGCTAAAATTGTGAATAATACAGGGCCAAAAATTGTGATTGATGGAGGTGGCAAGGTGACCCTTAGTGGAGGTGGTGCTCGACGCATCCTGTATATGAACACCTGCGATCCTGACCAGACATGGACAACGTCTCACTGCCAGAATCAGGACCACCCGCAACTTACCATACAGAATCTTACGTTCATCGACGGAGATTCGAGCTCGAGAACAGGAATATGATGGGGGCGGAGCTGTCTCGGTTCGGGGTGGCAGATTTAAAATTGTGAATTGTCAATTTTACAGAAATGTCTGTACCGGCACAGGACCTGATGTCGGAGGAGCTGCTGTGCGTGTGTTCAGCCAGTACAACGGATTACCTGTATATGTTGTGGGCTCCACGTTTGGAGGAAGCTCCGCCAACGGTAATGTCTGTTCCAATGGGGGTGCTTTGAGCAGTATTGGCGTTTCCTATACGGTGATCAACAGCCTGATGAGTTATAACAAAGCAATAGGGTCTGGGGCTAATCCTGCGAGGGACGGTACCCCCCGGGGGCGGCAGTGGTGGGGCCATTTATAATGATGGTAATACTTTCACCCTATCTCTTTGTGGAACGGAGGTAGTAAACAATCATGCCAGGGAAGGAGGAGGCGCCATTTTTTTTGTGAGTAACGACAGAACAGGATCACTCAAAATACAAGACTCGCAACTACGAGATAATCCAAGCGAAGGATTTGAAACCAGCGGCTATCCCGGCATATTTTATTTAGGCTCGGGACCTCCTCAGGTAAGCAATTCCATCATTGAATAAAAGAGATGGCGTCGTAAAAATCTTCATCTCGTTGTTGATCTGGCCAATAGGGTTTATGATACTACCTCGGAGGTGAAATGCCATAATTCGAAATATTCCATAACCTAACACCAAAAGTATTGGAGGAACAGATTGTGTTGTATCAGCTAGATGATAAACAAGTTCAGTTACCTGGAAGTTATTTCATTGCAGAAAGTGCCGCGGTTATAGGCAATGTCGTTCTCGGAAAAGATGCGAGTATCTGGTTTAATGCGGTAATTCGTGGGGACTCGGAGTTGATAGTCATTGGAGAAGAATGTAATATTCAGGATGGTGCAGTCTTGCATACTGATCCGGGTTATCCCATGATTTTAGGTAAAGGTGTTACTGTTGGGCATAAAGCGATGCTTCATGGCTGTAATGTCGGTGACTATAGCTTGGTAGGTATAAATGCAGTAGTGTTAAACGGCGCAAAGATTGGTAGCCACTGCGTTATTGGTGCCAATGCACTGGTTACAGAGAATATGGAAATCCCTAATGGCTCACTGGCAATGGGGTCGCCAGCAAAAATTAAGCGTAAATTGACTTTAGAACAACAGCAGGATTTGGAAATACAAGCACAACATTATGTGCAAAATGGCCATCGTTTTGAGCAAGGTTTAAATAAGGATAACAGAGGCAAGTAGAGAGACACGGTGACTTCTTCAAACTAGCTTACCAAAGTGCTAAATATGCCAATGTCGCCTTATTCTATTGCTGCAAATCCAGACTGTGCACTCAATTATTGATCCAGAATTGCTGCTCAATTACCGACGATGAGATAATGGCTTAGGTCTAACCTCTTTAGGTGTACACGAGGTGCACCTCCATATATTTACATCTGTCTTTCTATACCACACTTGCTTAATTTTTGAAAAAACGTTATAGAGCAAGGCACCGTGCTAAACTCGGTTTCCACAAATGTTATTTCCCCATGGGCGGGTAGCTCAGCTGGATAGAGTGTCGGCCTCCGAAGCCGAAGGTCGCGGGTTCGAATCCCGCCTCGCCTACCAATTATATCAAGCACCTAGCGTTTAACGTTAAGTGCTTTTCTGTTTTCTGGTGGCTTTTAATTCGAACAGGGCTTCGGATCACACAGAGAAGATTTCAACGAAACAACTTGTTTTTCGTTTTTTGTATTGGTGCTGTTTGATTGAAGTCTCGTAAACTTCGCAGCACCAGAGGCGCAGCAATGGCTAGCACTGTCAGGAGAACTAATGTTGTGATCGGGCTTTCTATCATAGGTCTAAGTTGTAGATAGAGAGTAAATTATTGGTTTTTCCGATACTGACACTTTTATAAGATAGGCGCAATGATTTTTTTACTTAAGGTTGATTTTATTTTGATATATTCGTTGTATCTATCTGCAGTATGAGAGTTATTCACAAAGTGTTTTGTTTACTTATGTGTTTGAGTCAATGGCTGTTGAGGATTGTCTCATAGGCTATCAGATACCATGATTGATTCTTGTGCCGAATTTGGAGGGTTCGAATCCCGCTTCAAGGTGTTCATGATGTGCCAGACAGCAAAACCACCTATTTGTGTCGCTAGTTTTTTGTGGCAACTTCATCTGCACATCTACCGAAATAATGTAAAACTGTCGTTTTCGATTGGCGCATTGACCTCACCATCGCCACTCCTGCTTACCGGTTTCTAACTGCACTCTCCTGGTTAATATCATATAGCTGATTACGAAAAATTATTTATTAATATATCGGAGGGTTGGTATGCTCTTTAACCGTATTCGACTGATTGGCATCTTAGCAATAACGATTAGTATCTTATGATGCTAAAAAATATTAGGGAGTTTTCATATGGTTCATCCTGTAGAGTGCGAGGGAATAATGTTGTAATCATTTTCCAGGACCTTTGTCATCAGACACCTTGACGATGTTTGATAAAAGTCCCTTTGTCCAGTTCTAGAAAGGCGTGATCCAATTCCTCTCTGGTATTCATAACGATAGGGCCTCGCCATGCGACCGGCTCATTTAGTGGCTTTCCGGAAAAAAATAGAAATCTCAAAGGACTGTCACCACCAGACACTTTTACTTCGTCACCATCAGCAAAGAGCACAAGCGTCTGGTTGGTGACCTCAGTTTCATTTACCAGGCCCTCTCCTCCTATTACGTAGAGAAAAGCCGTATATCCATTTTTGGTATTATGGGAAAATTCTGTTTTCACAGGAACCGTGCAGTCAAGGTATTCTGGATCAATCTTAATATCTTCAGCCGGTCCGGTAACTCCACCTGTTGATCCGGCAATGACCTTCAGTCTGGTACCGTTTTCCAGGGTAACAACCGGAATGTCTGCAGCCTTGATGTCCCGGTAACGAGGTTCCATCATCTTCTGGCTGGCCGGGAGATTGGCCCAAAGCTGAAACCCATGCATGGCGCCCTTGCTGTCTCCCTTCGGCATCTCCTGGTGGATGATACCACTGCCGGCGGTCATCCACTGCACATCCCCTGAAGAGATTATGCCTTTATTTCCCAGGCTGTCACCGTGCTCTACATCACCTTTTAGGATATAGGTGATAGTTTCAATACCTCGGTGGGGATGCCAGGGAAATCCTCGAATATAATCTTCGGGGATATCCGAACGGAAATCGTCCAGCAGCAGAAAAGGATCAAAAAGTGTCGGTGCAGTAAAGCCAAAAATTCTCCGCAAGCGTACCCCGGCACCCTCAGTTACATTTTCACCTGTGAATATCTGTCTGATTTCACGTCTCATGGCTGTCTCCTCATTTATGGGTTGATGCGTGGCAAAAAAAAGCGTGATGCTCGTGCGTAATGGCTTTTAAACTGTGAAGTTGCCAGGAGGCCGAAGTAGGATGCACAAAAAACTCACCCGTTCAATGGTTTATCTCCGCGGCATGTGCTGTAAAATATGTTGCACCGATAACCTGAAGTGGATAGCATACACAACATCCTGGCCTTTGTTGACGATATTCTTTTGTTACAATAGTAGCTTCTCTTTTTTTTCATACCGTTTGGGAGATAGGGAATGAAAATTACAGCTGCCGACATCATGACCACAGAGTTTCCAACTCTGTTTCCCGAAACACCCCTTATCGAGGCAATTCGACATCTTCCGCCAGTCTTCCCAGCAACATGGCCGGCGTCTGTTCGGTATTATCGTCACCGACGGTAATAATCGTTTGGTCGGCATGCTTTCGATGTATGACATTCTGCTGTATCTGCGGCCAAAGCACATTCAGGTCTGGGGGACTATGGAGGATCTCGATGTTGCCGGGGTGATCGGTAATGCCGGCGCGCGCATTAAATCAGTTCTGGTGGGTGACATAATGACACCCGATGTGATAACCATCGGCCCCAATGTCGATCTGTTTATGGTCCTTGATATCATGATAAAAAAACATGTCCGCAGGTTACCTGTGGTGGAAGACCAGCGGATTATTGGTATTGTTTATATTTCGGATCTTTTCAATCATCTCCTGGAGAAAATAGGTGACTGAGCAGGCCAGACTCGATTTCCACCCCATCACCACTCGCAGGCATTACCTCATGTGATAAATTATGGCACAGTCCAACACTCTGCAAAATCTTCGGGTCAGTAAAGCCATGCGCCGGCAGATCATTTACCTTGATCAGGACAAAACCATCAGCCATGGCATCAATACCATTATTAAGCATAAGGTTAACGCACTGCTTGCTGTTGATGGGCAGCGGCAACCTGCTGGAGTGGTTTCAAAAACCGATATAATGGGCGCCTATTACGCAGGTCTCCCGATCGATTCACCCCTTGATTGTGTCATGGTTTCCCCGCCTATATACTGCAAAGCAGGAGACTCTCTCGATACTGCTCTTGAGCAGATGCGCACCAGTAGAGTCTACCGCCTGTATGTTACCGAGGACAACTCGGAGGATCTGGTGGGGACCCTGGCATATCCCGATATTGTCGGACTCCTTTACCAATATTGCCATCAGTGTGAATACAGCCATCTGAATCGACAAAAGCAAGTCAAGAAGAGCGGGGGTGTCACCCGTTTTAAGGTCAGAGAAATGATGACAACCGGGGTTAAAAGCCTCGCCATGCACGAATCTTTAAATACAGTGATGGAGTCCCTGTCAACCTACAGGTTCGGTGCGATGCTGATTACCGATGCGGAAAATCTGCCGGCCGGGGTGATATCCAAAACAGATCTGGTCCTCGCCTATAATCATGGTGTCGCACCTCTTGTCGCTGCAGAAAAGATTATGCATCCATCTGTTCATACATGCGACGCTGAATCATTGCTGGAAGAGGCTATTAAAAAGATGATTCTGGCAGATATCCATAGATTATTTGTCCATGAGGACAATGAAAACAATATTGTCGGTGTCCTTTCTCTCTCGGACGCTGCGCGCGGTCGCTCAGGTTCTTGTTATGGCTGCATCTCCAGCCGGATCAAGGTCGAAGATCATGAATAGCTGAAGAACACTATTTATAACGTCAATATACGTTGAATCTCTTTTCGGGTTGTGGGTGTATTTTTCTATAGTTAATCTGTTTTTGATCGGCTTTTCCTCTTGAAGTTGCAGAAACTTTTGCATAAGGCTGAAAACCTTCCGGCCTATCTTAAGAAAAATCCTCAAATTTATCCGGATACTCCCTATCTTGGAGACCTTGCTGCCGTTGAGCTGGCTGACTTTCGGTCAGTTTTGGCTTTGGCCGGAACATTTTCAGCGATATTGACCCCTATTGTTTCCTGGAAAGTCTGCCGTAGCAGGTCGGAAAAATCCTGAAAAAATTTAATTTATTTTAGTATATTAGATATTTATTGGAGAGTCGGAAGGAGTTCTGATATCTCTTGATATGTACCTATGGTTTGAAAAGGCAATGACTATTTCCCCTGCTGTATGATAAACTACCTTTATGAAAATAACTCAGATCATAAGCCCGGACGGGTATATTAGCGACATATCGGGAAAAATTGACGATACGGATATTCTTCAGGCACAGTTTTCCTTTCCTGATGTGTCAGATTATATCCGTGGGGCAATCAAAGAAGAGAAACCTTTTATCTTTTCAGGCAGGAGCGGCAATGCCCAGATCGGTATCAAGACCGACCTCCTGTCCCTGAAAACCATGCCGGTGGTTGATGGCCTGGATGTTCATCTGGACGGAAAACTGCAGAATCTCAATCCCCTGCTGGGTGATGCGCTGAAGCTGTTTAAAGTCGGTGATGAAATCGGTCGACTGGTTATCATGGATCCCGAGTTGAGGATTCATGATGTGCGCCACTATCTGCACAAGCGGCTTTTCGTGGGCAGGGAAAACAGTAAAGGACATTATGACGGGTTTGAAATCAAGCGGGAGATCGATCCCGTGACCGGGAAAGAGAGTGACTATATCCTTGCTGAACTCGAGCCCTATCAGTATTGCTTTGAACCAAATGCAATAAATGAATCAAGTGTCAACGATGTCATCAAGAAAGGTCGTATAGCTCTGGCGAAAATCCGCTCCAGGACCTGCCTGGTGCTGGATCAGGTGATACTGCGTCCGGGGGAGCTCTTTATCGGCGCGATCAAAATATCTCTCGGTGATATTTACGGGATTATTGATGCAGTTACCGAACCTGAAGAATTTGGAGTAATGCATCTGCCGGCCAGGGTTCTGGATCCCTTTCGAACCTTCCGTGACCGCCAGGTGGAACTCTATCATTTTGGGTTGGCTGAGGTGGCGCTCAGTCAGGTAAAAGTGAGAATCCGGTTTTTCAGGGCGAAGAATCCTCTGACCGTTCCCCTTGTGAAAAACAGGGTGAAGGATGGCTATCGGCTTTTCGATCTGTTGACCAATGCAGAAGTGAGTAATCTCTTTCAGTTTGTTGATGATGCATCGCTCGGCATGATCCTCAATAAAAATAATTTTATCCAGATTGCCCGAGCCTTTGACCCCCAGGGACAGGCTCAGCTCGAGATTATCAAAAATGCAGTGGTGGAGAGCACCGTTCGAAAACAAGCAGCACCTTCATGTAAAAGGCGGAAATGGTGAATTTACCAAGACCCTGGAAAAACTCTCGGTTCTTGGCGGGATTAACAGCAGGGTCTTTATCGGGGACACTTTCCCCTCTTCGGAAGTAATTGATGCTTTAAGGACCAGCGGGGTCAGGACCTTTTTAATAAATACCGGTAACCCCTCCTTTGAAGATGATTATGTGAAAAAAATGATCAAGCTCACCCACGCCGCTGCGTCGGATTGTGAGTTCTTGCGTTATGATACCGAGACCGACAAACTCTATACCTTTTACCACGGCTGCTTTATTGAACCGGATGACAGGGAGCGGTTCGATGTAGTGAGGTACTGGTTTGCCTTTTATGGCTCACACACCAAGGAGGCGGACAACCAGCTGACCATAGATCTGATCAATAAACTCGCTCTTAAATTCGGGTCGGAAATGGGCATCGTCCATGGTGGCGGGCCGGGACTTATGAAGGAGGCCAACGATCTGGCCAGGCAGCACAATATTATGAGTGTCGGGATTGCCATTGACCTGGAAGGGGAGCACCAGCTCTCTCTCACTACCTGCGACGGGCTGATCAAATACCGAGAGGGCCTCCGTCTGGCCCGCCAGGATCATCTTCAGAAACTGAGCAACCTGCCCATTGTTAACACCGGTGGATACGGGAGTGCCGAGGAGTTGTCCATCACCATCACCTCTATGAAACTCCATGAAAACCCTTTGACGCCGATAATTCTATTGGACCCGGATAATCTTTGGGCTCACATGCAGGCGCAGGTAATGGAGATAGCAAAAAACAACTATGGCCCACTGTTTATCCCCAACCTGATAAAACCCTGCCGAAATGGTGATGATGCCCTCCTGGAACTGCTGCAATTCTGCAAGGACCCGAACGCCTGGTACAGGAAAAACAAAATTCCCGAAAAGAGTGTTCAGACGGCCAGGGTCAAATCAAGCCGTATCAGAGCTGAAACTCTCTGCCAGCCCTATGTGGAAGTATTTGACAGGCCCAATTCCCGACTTTAGCATTGATTTTCCTGACGGTCATTGCTCTACCTTTATATTTTCAGGTCATTATCCGCTCAATTGTTACCCTGTCGAACCTGAGTATTTCTCCTGAATGCGCTGCTATGAATTTAGCTGCGTTTTCTTTATTAACAAAAGGAAATGCCTCCTTGCCCATGGGGCCCTGTACATCCGAACCTATCACATAAAAAGCATTCTTGGCATATATCCATTGGCCATTTTCAAAATCGATCACCCAGATAAATTTTGCTTCTATGCTGTTCCTCTCATATTTGGCGGGATTTGCCAGAAATTCGAATAGGCATTGCGTGCTGCAAAAGTGAACAACCTCGGCGTCTGTTGTTTGCAGTTGGCATTTATTTTTGGGATATCGGGCCGGATACATACCGCACACAGGGCATAGATCCTTATCGCCGATGGTTCGACGATTTTTCCTTTTGATATTCTGTTGCGGCCAATCATTTGGTTTTCTTTTTCAATTGTCGCCGCCGCTGCCTGATAGGCATCGTTGAATGTGACTACCTTACCTCCGCATTCTTTGCGCAAATGATTCAGCTTCCTCCTTTGATGCAAAGGCCAATTTGCTCTGCATCGTCATGGTGCCGCGTGCTTTGGAGCCAACAACATAAAAAACCTGTTCACTGGAACACTTTTCTCTGGAGCTAAATAAAGGGCTACCTGCACATTTTCAGGAGTTGTGCCGGAATTTATCGAGGCCTCGGCAAGACAATGCAGAGAGCATACCTCCAACTGCTGCCCGTTGCTCTCGTAGGAGTGCCAGGTTCGAGCCCACATGGGCCGCGTCATGCCACAATTATGACAAGTTCCTTTAAATGCTGCGTTGGGAGGCATAAAGGGGTGTTCAACATCACATTGGCTCTGTGCCAGCAGCTCTTTGGGGAAAACTGTTATTATCCCTGCACCAACAAGCAGATTTCTGATAAACACTCTTCGGTCGACGGCCATGATATCTCCTTTCTTTGTCGTTGCAAAATGCTCTTGATGTCTTCAAGATACTTTCAAACAAAAAACGATAAAAACACATTTCATAAATATTGTCTATTCATGTCTAAAAATATATCTTATTAATTACAACGCGATATATACCACTTAGTCGTGTTTTATTCGATCTTGGCAAAATAAGGAGCTTGCAGGCCGATGTTGAAAACGCGCAGAAATTCTTGGCTATGAGATTTTGCTAAATCTCTACAGATGGCGTGTCGCAGAGGGCAGGAAACCGGGGTAGCTTTGGGCAGACCCCGGTTTCTTTTTGAAAAAAATCAGAAGTTGAAAACTTTTGCCTCAGCCGCCATATCGATGAGGTGTGGTCCGCCATCAAGCACCATATTGCTGTTAAAATTCGCTTCATCAAGGTTTCTGTTTTTGGCACAGGGTGTACACACTCCGGTAGGAATCTCATTTTCAACGAGATATGGCAGATAGTCGTTGACGCAGTCTCCGGTTGTTGTCTTTACCGAACCGTCTTTACCTTTAATAGCCCAGTCAACCCCGCTGTCGATCAAAAAAATATTGACTTTGTGCTTTTTGGAGTGAGCAATTTTTGCAAATTGAAAGCAACGGGTAGCTTTCTCGTTATCATTTGATCGCAATACAAAAAGAAAATTTGCCATGATAACCTCATCTGTTGTTTGTGAAAATTGAAAATGGGTATTGTCACCTGTCTCAGTACGTTAGGAATGATGCAGGTAGTATACTGCAGTTAAAGTCATTATTAAAGCATTATTCAATGGTTACATATATAATTTCCATTCATGTACAACACTTGTTAAAAAACATGATTTTGTGCTCTTATATTTTGTTATCACATTGTCATACCATGAGTCTGATTGAGCAGAGTTCTCTAGGCTCAGATTTTATAAAAGAGAACAGGGTGCTGATTTAGATGCAAGAGAATCGGATTGCACCGGAGAAAATATTTAGCACATAAAAAAGCTGTTCGATATCAGCACACGAAGTAGAATGCGACGCTTATATGATGTAGGACAGGGCGGGATGCATGAATGTTGGAGAGAGTTCCTGGACAAGACCTGTGCAATACATATATCAGCTTGATACTTTATGAATATTCAGTTTTTTGGGGCATCCTCCGAAAAATCCCGGCAAGTCGTTGGCTGGCTGGCAGTTTTCGGTTCTGCCTTCTGTTTTTATCTGGCCACTCTCATTATCCGCTGGGCATCCCCTCATGTGGATATTGCCTCAGCCTATTTTGTCTTTAGCCGTTTTCTGCTTGGTTTTATCGTTGTTTCGACGACCATGATTTTTCAGAGGCAGCGGCTGCATCCGAAAAGATATCATTATCTCTTCGGTCGAACCGTGGCCAACACCATTGCGGTGTTTTGCTTTTATAAGGCAGTAGAGTTGGGATCGGTGGCCGAGGCCAATATCCTGAATATGACCTATCCGCTGTTTGTGGCCCTGTTTTCCTGGTTTTTTCTGCGGGACCAGCGTGATGTGTTTTCCCTTGTCATTGTTGCAGTGGCTTTTGCCGGGGTATGGATGGTACTGTCGCCGGGGGATATCAAGGTGAGATGGGAGAATCTCTGGGGACTCAGCTCCGGTATTACTGCGGCGGCGGCAATTATTTATCTCAATATCAGCAGACGATACCATGACTCGCAGACCATTCTGTTTTTTATGTTTGGTTTGGGCTCGATCATCATGCTGATTTTTTTTCATGATGCAATCTTCTGGCCGAATGCCACCGAACTGTTTTTTCTTCTGAGCTGTTCGGTTGCCGGTGTTTTGGGACAGTATCTGCTCACCTACGGCTTTTTGTATGTTACTGCAGTGAATGGTTCCATAATTTCCTCCAGCAGAATATTACTGGCCGCTCTTCTTGGGCCCTTGCTGGTGGCTGATCCGCATTTGACCCTGGTGGTTGGTGTGGAGCCTTGCTTATTTTCGCAGCGAACGCAGTGCTTGCCATGAGAAGTTCGTAATCTATTATTTCCTTGATAAATTTCTGCATTCCGAATTAATTGGGCCAACGAGAGGATCATGTAAGGCCATTTTAGAATAATCGGTGCTGTATGAAAAGAGCGTAACCAGACTTCTTACGAGTTTGTCATGAATGAAAAAACATTGTTTGAGCATCTTCTGAAAGTGATTGAGCGCTATCATTCTTCCCAGAGAAGTGGCAAATTTCTCGATTACCACAGTCCTGCAGAATTGAGCAAAATCCTTGATCTTGATCGACCGGCAACAACCGGGGACTGGCAGGAAATTTTTCACTGGGTTGATAAATATCTGGCGTATTCCGTGAAGACCAACCATCCTGCATTTGTCAATCGGATGTGGGTGGGGGCTAATCTTCCGTCCATCGTCGGGGAGATTGTTGCTGCGGTATCTAATACTTCGCCTGCACCTTTGAGTCGGCTCCTGTTTCGACCCTTCTTGAAAAATATATGATTCGACAGATGCTTGAGCTGGTTGGTTTTACAAACGGCGAAGGGCAAATGACCACCGGCTCAAGCAACGCCAACATGATTGCCATGATGGCCGCAAGAAATCTGACCAACGATTCGGTAAAACAGTCGGGGCTTTTTGGCCAACAGAAACTTTTTGCCTTTGTCGGTGCAGATTCCCATTATTCGATGGATAAGGCGGCAAATATTCTCGGCATAGGCACCGATCAGTTGATCAAGGTGCCGCTTAATCGCGCTTGGCTCAATGGAGCCAGGAGCACTGGAGCAGGCTATTGACAAGGTTCTGGTGCAGTGGCGGGCTGCCTTTTTTTGTTTCGGCAACCGCCGGAACGACAGTACGGGGGGCGTATGATCCTATAAATCACTGCTGGAGCTTCGGGATAAATACGGTTTCTGGCTCCATGTGGATGGTGCCTGGGGTGGAGCTGCAGTGCTCAGCCCAACACTGAAGAAAAAATATCTTGCCAGGTCTTGAGGGAGCGGACTCTTTCACCTGTGATTTTCATAAGATGCTGGGTGCATCGCTGATGTGCAACATCCTATTGATAAATAATAGAAGCCACGCCTTTGGAACTGTCCTCAGTGCTGGTGACGGCAGTTATCTGTTTCGGGATGAACATACCAATGAAGTTGAGGATCTTGGGGCAGTTTCTCTACAGTGTGGACGGCGGGTTGACAGTCTGAAATGGTTTTTGGACTGGAAATTCTTCGGGCGGGAAGGTTTGGCGAGCAGGGTGGAAAAGTACCTTGAACTCTGCGAATATGCGGAAAGCCTGGGTAAATTAAAGCACAGAGTTGGAAATGGTTGTTCCACGGACATCTTTTAATATCTGTTTTCGCTTCAAGGTTGCAAAAGAAAAAAGCAATGCTTTTAATCTTGATCTTCGCAACCGGCTCTATCAGGAAGGAACAAGTCTGGTCGGTGCCGCCTATATTGATGGCCAGTTGGTCATGCGTTTATTGATTTCCAATCCTGCCGCTGAACGAGCGGATATCGACAATTTTTTCAATAACGTGGTTAAGACTGGAAGGGCCTTGCTGCCTTTAAATCCACACGAAGAGGTAATGAAAATGCAGTCCGCGACATTATCATTTCGTCGCGTTGCAGCGAAAATTATGTGAAATTCACCTTTGCATTAACATGGTGAAAGTCAGCTACAATATTTGGGAACAATTGGTTAGAGTGATGGGTTGTTAGATCCATTTTTACAGTTTAACAGCATTGGGTAGAGATTTCATGGGAAAATCATTTCAGGAACAGTTGCTGCAGTTGGGGCTGGTCGATAAAAAGAAAGCAAGTCAGACTAAAAAACAGCAACATCAAAATAAAAAACAAATCTCCAAGGCCGGTAAAAAGCATGTTGTTGTTGATGAAAATGCACTTCTTGCGCAGCAGGCTGAAGAAAAAAAGAAAGCTCGTACCCGAAAACTGAATTTGCAACGGGAAAAAAGCTGCAAAAAAGAGCTGAAGATGCCCAGGTTAAACAACTTGTCGAACAGCATCGGTTGGAAAAGGATGATCGCGGGATCGCCTACCGTTTCACCGTTGACAATAAGATTCAGCGTATTTTTGTGGCCGGGGAAATTGCCGATAAGCTCAGCGATGGTCGCCTTGGTATTGTCGGACTTGCCGATCAGTATGAGGTGATTCCCAGATCCATTGTTGAGAAGATTCAGTCGATCAGCGATCAGGTCTTTGTCAATATCAACGCCGCCTCTTCCCCAAAAGATTCTGATCCTGATGATCCGTACGCCGGTTTTGAAGTCCCGGATGATCTGATGTGGTGAAGTAAGTGGCAACGGAGAAGGTAAGCATCAGTTGAACCGAACAAAGTCACAAAGACCGGCAAGCCGGTTCGCATCGGATCTGTTTATCGAGTGGTTGACAGCTGGAAGAAGACTGAGTTGGATAGATTTTGGTTTGCCTCTATGTTGGCGATTGTAGTGTTAATGGTGATTGTCTTGGAGCCGGTCCTGGCAATGAGTGGATCGAGTTCTTGTATTGTTACCGGAAACTCTCTGCCATTTAAAACTGCTACCAGTGCCTGACCTATGTCGGCACTGGAGCCGGCGCCGCCGGCAGCGACGTTTTTGACTATCGGTTTGATAAAAAGAGTCTGCTTTTTTGCATCAAAACGAATTGCCGCATCGGTTTTGAAATCTATTTCGACGGACCCCACCTTCAGTCGTATTTCATGCCCGGCAATCTCGGTAAGGAACGCCAGTTTTGTGCCAGCTAAATGAAGGCGACAGACGAGATGGTTGTCGGTCAACTGCAATTCGCTGATGTTGATGATAGTTATATCACCCTCAATGGATTTTGAGTGGGCATCGATTCGCAGGGGAAGGATGGCTGCAGTTGCCTTGGCGATAACGGCTTGCGGCAGGTTAAGGGTGATGAAATCCTCAGCCATGACCGGGCTGGCAAAGAGGTTAACGTAAAAACAGGGTTAAAACTACAAGAATAAAAAATTTCGGATTATAGTTTCCTCGTTGAGTTGTGTTGGACTTTAAACTGCACCAGTAGTATTAACGACTGCAGCGATAAAGTGCAAGCCATAAAAAAGAGCAGGAAAGAAAGATGTCGAATCATGGGAACTCTCTCGGAAATTGCCTAGTGATAATAATCGCCTGATTGGGTCAGGAATTGCAGGTAGAAGACCGACAATATTTCAGGATGGGAATTGTGATTGTGCTAATTACTACATTATAAGAGCGTCTCACCTTTGTATACATAGAACCATCGTTCTCGTGTACCTGCTATGGAACCGACGCTTACTGTAACCTCAGACTGCCTTGTAACCGGAATTGATTTTGAGCTCGAAAAGGAATTTAAGAGCAGGCTGACCATTGACAATCCCCAATATATCGCCGCCAAAAAATATGGCCGCTGGATAGGTAAAAAACTAAAACCCCAGCTGAAATATTATGAACCTGTACCTGGCGGGCTGCGTTTTCCGCGGGGATTTGCCAACCAGGCAGTGCTTCTCTGCCGAGAATTCACCGGCAAAAATCCAACAATCATTGACCGGAGAAAGTTGTTGCCGGAAATCGACTTTCAATTCTACGGTGCCTTGCGCCCGTATCAGCAGGAGGCGGTTGCAGTTGCGGCACAAAAATCTTTTGGGGTTATCGAGGCCGGAACCGGCAGCGGAAAAACAGTCATGGCCCTCGCCCTTATCGCCAAACGTCGGCAGCCGACCTTGGTGGTGGTGCACACCAAAGAACTGCTGTATCAATGGCAGGAACGGGCCCGTCAGTTTCTTGGCGTGTGAGCCGGGACTGGTGGGGGATGGCAAATTTGACCGTGGCTCCTCTCACTATCGCTATCGTCAACAGTGCCAGAAAGCGTGTCGAAGAGTTTGTTCCACATTTTGGTCATCTCATTGTTGATGAATGCCACCGGGTACCGGCAAGCCTCTTTACCGATGTGGTGTCCAGATTTGACTGTCATTATTTGTCTCGGGCTCTCGGCAACGGCCTATCGCAGTGACAGTGAAATGACCAAGTTGATTTATTTTTTTATGGGTGATCGGTTGCATCAGGTTGACCAGGATGAGTTGAAGGCGACGGGTGCAATCCTTGCACCCCAGATCATCCGACCGTCACTTCTTTTACCTATCGTTATCGTGGGGATTACCAGGCCCTGATCAAAGCTTTGGTGCAGCATGAGGGGAGGAACCTGCAAATCTTAGACGATATTCTGAAGGTTGCTCAGAGAGCCGAACAATGGAACCGTTCTGGTGGTCTCCGACAGGGTGAGCCATTGTCGGTTCTTTGAGGAAAAATTGCAGCAAAAGGGAGTCAGGGTGAAGTTGCTCCATGGACAGCTTACCCCTGAGACCAGGCATGAAATTGTCGAGGCGGTTCAGGCAGGTGAAGTTGAGGTTCTGGTCGCAACTCTGCAGCTTATCAGTGAAGGTTTTGACTGTCCCGGTCTTTCCACCCTTTTTCTGACGACTCCGATAAGTTTTGAGGGACGATTGCTTCAGGTTATTGGCCGAATAATGCGTCCGGCGGAAAATAAACAGAGCCCGGGTCTTTGACTATATCGATGAAAATGTTCCGACCCTGCTCCGTTCGGCAAAAGCCCGTAGTCTTGTTTTATCGCAACTTTAATAGCTTATGTGAAAATAATGGTTAATGTTCAGCCTGGATGTCGACCCTTGTGTTTAAAGCAATAGTAGGGTATACTATGAAGTTTTCAACTTGAAATATTTGTATCGAAGGCACTGCTTGTTGGGGCACGTGCTTTTTTTGTTTTATATAACCAGGCAGTTACCCTCATGTTTTGGGTGGGATAAAGCCGTAGTACTTGGAGGCCTTACGGGCACAAGATGGAACAGAGTAAAATTCGTAACGTGGCAATTATCGCCCATGTTGATCATGGTAAGACAACGCTGGTGGATCAGCTTTTTAAACAGTCCGGAATGTTCCGTGATAACCAGGAGGTGTCCGAGCGATTGATGGACTCCATGGATCTGGAACGTGAGCGTGGCATCACCATTACCGCCAAAAATGGTTCATATAATTACAATGATTACTGGATCAATATTATCGATACCCCGGGACATGCCGATTTTGGTGGTCAGGTGGAACGCGTTCTGCGAATGGCTGATGGTGCGCTGCTTCTGGTCGACGCCCAGGAAGGCCCGATGCCCCAGACCTATTTTGTGCTGAAAAAAGCCCTGGAAAATAATCTGCCGGTCATTGTCGTTATCAATAAAATCGACAAACCGGCCGCCCGTTGCGACTGGGTTGTTGACCAGGTCTTTGATCTGTTTGTAAAACTCAATGCCCCTGATGATATCCTCGATTTTCCTGTGGTCTATGCTTCAGCCAAGAATGGCTATTCCCTGCTCGACCCGGAAGATCCCGTTGAAAATGGCGGCAGTATGGTCCATATTTCCCAGATGATTGTCGATCATACCCCGGCACCTGCCGGCTCAAGCGAAGAGCCGTTGCAGATGCAGGTTGGTACCATCGATTATTCACCCTATCTGGGCAGACTTGGTATCGGCAAAGTGGTCAACGGCACAATGCAGTCTTAATCAGCCGATCGTTGTGGCCCGGCGTGATGGATCCATCAAACCTGTGCGGATCTCAAAGATTTTCAGGTTTGAATGTGATGAGAAAATTGCCGTGGAATCGGCTGGGGTCGGAGAAATTGTCGCTGTCGCCGGAATGGATGATGTGACGGTCGGGGTAACCTTTACCGATCCGGACAATCCACGTCCTCTGCCGCTCGTCGACTATCGATCCGCCGACCATCTCAATGAATTTTATTCCCAATGATTCTCCCTTTGCCGGTAAAGAGGGCAAGTATGTCACCTCCCGCCATATCAATGACCGGTTGCAGCGGGAAATTCTCGCCGATGTGGCCTTGCAATGTGAACCACTGGAAGATGCTGTGGGCTTCAAGGTCTCTGGTCGGGGAGAATTGCATCTTTCAATTCTCATCGAAAAAATGAGACGGGAAGGGTATGAGTTACAGGTGACCCGGCCTCAGGTTATCCTGCAGGGAAGATGAGAATGGCAAGGTTTTAGAACCCTACGAAAAACTCACTGTCGATGTTGATGAGCTTTATCAGGGGGCGGTTATTGAAAAACTTGGCAAACAAAAAGGCCAGCTCGAGGAAATGAATAGTGCCAACGGCATGGTCCGGATGGTTTTCAATATCCCAACCCGTGGTCTGCTCGGCTATCGTTCCCAGTTCATGACCGACACCAAAGGTATGGGCATGATGTCCTATGTCTTTTCCGAATATGGTCCCTATGCCGGAGATATCATCAATCGAGTGAGCGGTGTGCTTTTGGTCAAAGAACCTTGCACAGCCGTAGCCTTTGCCTTATTTAATCTTCAGGAACGGGGAAAATTGTTCATCCATCCCGGCGCACCTTTATACCCCGGTCAAATCATCGGTGAGTGCAGTCGGTCGACCGATTTGGTTGTTAATCCGGCAAAAGGGAAAAAACTGACCAATATGCGGGCCTCCGGTACCGATGACGCAGTTATCCTGACTCCTCCGACCACCATGTCTCTGGAAGAATGTATTGCCTATATTAACGATGATGAACTTGTCGAGGTAACCCCGGAGTCAATTCGTCTGCGCAAGAGGGCGGAGCAGAAAGTAAGGGGATAAGATCCTTATGAAAGAAATAGTTATTCTGGTGGGAGCCGGACTGGTCGGACTTGCCACCTTTGGGTTTATAGCCAAAAAATACGGCAGTGAGTGTACACCCTGAATGATGATCTACGGATCCATAGGTATGGGGCTTTTCAGTTACTGGCTGTTGGGGATTGTGCTGTTAGTGCCTTACAGGTTTTTACTTTTTTTAAAATAATCTGCCAGAATTTTCGCATGATCGAACGCCAGGGGCGGCAGCTTGTCTTTGCTGAAAAGCTCCGCCCGGGCAGCATCGTCACCCGCGCAGGGGCGGCCGTCGGCCTTGCCGATAAAAACGGTTGAGGCGGTATGCCCCCGCGGATCCCGGTCTGGATCGGAATAGGTGTGAAACTGGCGGAGCTCCACTTACCTTAAGGCCGGTTTCCTCTTCAGCCTCCCTTAATGCCGCTGTTTCGTAGGATTCGCCGTAATCGACAAAACCGCCGGGCAGTGCCCAGCCATAGGGCGGGTTTCTTTCTCTCAATGAGTACTATCTGGTCGCCGACTTCGATAATAATATCGACAGTCGGTGTCGGATTTCTATGAGTTTCTATTTCTGTGTTGCAGTGAGGACATTTCATGGTTTTGATTTTGTTCTTTCTAAGGAAAACAGTAGCCCTGATTTCCTCCCAGCTGGCTACCATCTGCAGGTTATGACGATCTCTGTTCCAGGGCTGGGTGAAGACATAGGGCGTGATGTTTTCAATGGCGAGTTGTTTGCAGGTTTCCGCCCGGTCATCAACGAAATATTTCAGGCTGTGCTGATGGATGTGGCGAACTTTGTCGTTATGGTCGCCGGTTGCTATAACCCTGATGTTTTCTTTGGCGTTTTTGGTAAAAAAACAATCCAGCCAGTCGAAAACCGGATTATAGAGAGGGCGGGCGGTGATGATGGTTACCATGGAAGTGCAGGTAAATTGCTCAAGGCACTCCACCGCACCTGGCATTGGCCGCAATCGCGCAGCAAGGGAGTCGGTGAGGATGTCGGTGAAAATTTTTTCCACCAGGCTGCGGGGGATATGCAGACAACTTTGCAATTCGAAATTGGTTATATCTTCCAGGGTAAAAGAGCAATAACCATATTCAGTACAGGCCAGACGGATAAATGCCTCTGCGGTGTCGGCAATGACTCCGTCAAAATCGAACCCTATCTCCTCTACAGGAATGTTCACCCTGCGGGAGACGGCAAGGCTGCTATCGAACATAACCGGCTTCAAGTTCTTTAATCTGGTTGCAGAGCAGGCTGTTTTCCGGAGTATCTATTCCTGATATTCTCCCCAAGGCGACAACGGCTCCGTTGATGGCATCGATTTCCGTGCGCCGTTTGTCTCTGCACATCCTGCAGCATCGAAGAAACATTTTTGGCCGTTTTGCTGCAGACCATCCGGGTAGTCTGTATGCGGTTCATCCATAATAGGGATATTGTTTTTCATGGCAACTTGCATCGCCTCGTCAACTGCTGCTTTCATGCGTTTATCAATTCCGGGGAGAGTAAGCAATTCACCATTTTTACAGCCAAGGATTGCTGTCAGGGCATTGATACCGACGTTTACGAAGAGTTTTGCCCAGAGTCTGGCGAGAATATTGTCGGTAAGATGGACCTGCAGTCCGCCGGAACGAAAAGACATCACGGGTTTTTTGTAAAAGTGCTGCGGGCTGTTTATCCGGAGGTTCAAGAAAACCAAGGTATGTTATCCCGCTGCCTGCGTGTCTGACCTGGCCTGTTTCCAAGCAGTGTCGCCCCTTCAGTGGTGGTGCCGAATGCGGCGCGTAGCCTCATGCAGATGCTCCTGCAAACGCAGATGACTGATACCGTTCTGCATGAAAATAAGCAGCGTCTTGTTGGATAAAATCGGTTTACAGAATTCCAGACTGTTGATGACATCGTATGATTTGACACAAAGAATCACCACATCCACAGGATCAAGCAACTTTGGGTCGGACACTGCTTTGACCGGAACCTGCACCAGTTGTGTCTTCAAGGTGATAGCCAATGCCCTTTTTGAGTCAGTTGTTTGGCCCGGTCAGAGTTATAATCGAGAATCGTCAGCCGGTCGCTGTCACCCAATCCTTTTGAGATAACAGAACTGAGCAAGACAACCGAGTGCGCCTGGACCAACCAGTAAGAAATGCATTTTTCGCCTTTGCCTGACTTAGAAATAAGAGTCTGTTTTTTACGACGCCATCTTATTTGATAATGGCGGCATCTTCAATGATCGCCGCATACTTGTAGCCTGCACCAAAATCTTTTTCAGCAGCCAGAGTTCCCTCAATAGTGACAATATCATCCACTGCAACAGTTTCCTCGCTGGTAACAACCAGATCGTGGCTGTTGTTCATCGGGTTTCCGGTACCATCCTGTAAATGTATCCAGTTTTTACCCATGATCATCGGGCTGAATTTCACCACCTTGCCGTGTACCTGGACTTTTTTGCCGGCAAGTTCTTTGGCCTTGTTGAAAATTTCTTCTACCGTGTAACCGTTGGCACCTGTTGCTTTTTCGATGGAAATTTCTTCCAGAGGGGCAATTGCGCCGGCACTGCCGGCGGACATCTCCATTGCCGGTGTCGGGGGCAGTGGACATTTTTTCAGCCTTGACTGCGGCGGAAAAGGAATCGTTTGTTGTTTTCGATGCCGATTGCTGGGCAGCGCCAGCTTTTTCATCAGCCAGTCCCGGACTAAAGACAACGCTGTCAAAGGTACGGTCGAGGGTTTTGCTGGTAAAATTTTTCATTACCATTCCCTCGTAGTATTTGACTGTCGCGCCTTTTTCCACAGTAGCTGCTGGAATGGCCACCCAGGTTTTTTCCGTTCCGCTGTCAACGAGCATATATGTATAACCGGAGGCATTCATTGTCTCTACGATGGTTCCGGTTACTGTTGGTGCGCTGGCTGGCGCTGATGCCTTGGGCATCGCCATAACCTGCTGCGGCAGAAATGGTGAATTGTAAGAAAACAATAGGGCAATCATGGGTAATACAAGCTTACGATACATCGGTAAAACTCCTTGAGAAAAATTTTGATGATTGAAATCTTACGGTAGTGCACCTTAGTCATTTTCAATGAGAAAGGCAATATGCTCCAGCAGGGCTCGTGCCCATATTTCATAGGCCTCTTCGGTGATATGTATCCCATCTTCCAGGAAAATAGGTTGATCAGAGTCGCTGAAACGGCGGTGTGTGTCAAGGAAACAACAGCCGGTCTGCATAGTGAACGCCTCGATATGGCTATTGAGGTTGGAGATTGTGTAGTCCGGTAAATTGGGAAGTTTCATGGGGAAAAGGCTGCTGACCAGAATCTCTGCAGTCGGGTAATCGTGGCTGAGCTGGACGATTATTTTTTTCAAGGTGTTGATGAATTCGTAATTACCGGCGAGCAGGTCATTGGTGCCCATCATCATCATGATCACGTCGGCATATTGTACCTGTTGCTTGATTTCAGGCAGGGATGCAAGCAGATCTGCCGCCACCATGTCGGGAACGCCCATATTTGCAATCTGGTAGGATGGCATGCGTGATTTCCAGTAAAAGTAAGCGATGTGGGAATCCCCGAGAAGTAATATTTGTGTCATGGTCTTCGGCTGTGCAGATGAGTGTCTTAGAAATTATCTGCCTGTTTTAATCATAGAAAATTATGTAGTAAATACACCTCGACCCTTTAAGCGGGTACTGAAATGGTTATTCCCTGGGTAAGTGCCAGCCTGCGAGAGGACATAGCCTAAAGTTTTGCTTATCGGGATGAGAAAATGAAATCGATAAAAAAGCCAGTATCAATATTAAAATTTCCATCCTCAATAACATTAGCATATGACGATTATGCTGCCAAAGATTTTCTCAATCATCTAGGCGACAGTCCATTTTTCAGGGAAAATAATCGAAAACCGAAATTTTTGTATTGCCAGGATAAAATTCACGGCTCTCGATCCCTGGTGGAGAAAAAACGCGGTGGTATTCTATTTCCTAAGGGTCTCCCCTTTTCGGCACAGTAATCTGAGTAACAGAGTTTCAGCGGACAAAAGCGTTAAAAATCCGATTGTAAAACAACGCAACCGAAAGGGGGGACGCCAAGGCTGTTTTTCGTCAGATGGGGCATGGCCTCCACAAGGGAGACAATATCTTTCGGTGAGTCGGCCGCGGTATCGATGATTCGATACCAGGCCCGCTCTTTTTGTAATGGTTCTGGAGCCTTGAAGTACAATGTTTTGTCCTTGCTGCCGTTAAGCGCGACAAAAAAGTCGCTTGAGTTTTTATCGTTGGCTGCCGCGCGAAGCAGAAAAGCCAGACCATGGCAGTCGGGGGCCCAGTTCTGTGAATCAGGAGTGAGATACTGCCAGGCTATTTCCGGCGACAAATTTGTGCCCGAAGGGCTGCTTTCCGGCTGGAAAAATTTTTCTCTGCGGAAAAGAGCATGTTGTTTTCTCAGCATGATGCACTGTCTATAAAAACCTGTGAAATCCTTTATTGGTTTCCAAAAGAGACCAATCCAGCCAGCTGATTGGATTGTCCTGGCACCAGGCATTGTTGTTGCCTTTTTGCGTGCGTCCGAATTCGTCTCCCGCACAGATCATCGGCACGCCCTGGGAGAGCATCAACAAAACGGTGAAAGTTTTCATCCGGCGCAACCGGAGCCGGCAAATCTGCGGGGGACACTCAGGGCCTTCCGAACCACTGTTCCAGCTGAGATTGTGGTTGTCGCCGTCTCGGTTGTTTTCGCCGTTTGCGACGGTTGTATTTCTGGTTGTAGCTGACCAGGTCATGCAGGGTAAAGCCATCGTGGCTGGTCAGGAAATTGATTGAACATAAGGGGCCTCGGCCGCTTGACTGGTAAAGATCAGAACTTCCGGCAATACGGGTGGCCAGGTGGGTTATGGTGTTCTTGCTTGCCGATCATAAAGGCCCGCACATCGTCTCTGAATCGGCCATTCCATTCCGCCCAGCGGGGATCCTTGGAGAACGAACCAACCTGGTACAGTCCCGCTGCATCCCATGCCTCAGCGATCATCTTGGTGTCACGGAGAACGGGGTCCTCTCCGATTGCCTCGATCATCGGTGGGTTGGGGAGAACGTTGCCCTGCTGATCCCGGCCAAGAATGGAGGCCAGGTCGAACCGAAAACCATCAATATGCATCTCGGTTACCCAGTAGCGTAAAGAATCGCGAATCAAATGGCGAACCACCGGGTGATTACAATTTACGGTGTTGCCGCAGCCGGAGAAATTGAGGTAATTATTGTTTTTATCAAGGAGGTAGTAAATCGGGTTGTCAATTCCTCTGAAACTGCAGGTATTGCCATCATATCCTCCTTCGCCTGTGTGGTTGTATACCATATCGAGGAAAACTTCGATTCCGGCCTGATGCATGGCCAGAACCATTGTTTTGAATTCATTGATAGCTTCTGCCGGGTTGTGGGCATACCCGGAATTGATGGCAAAAAAAGATACCGGGTTATACCCCCAGAAATTTTTCAGACGTTGACCGGTATCAGGGTCATGAAAAACGGATATCATTTTCGTCGAATTCGGTGACCGGCATAAGTTCGATGGCGGTAATGCCGAGGCTTTTCAGGTAAGGAATTTTTTCGATAATACCCAGATAGGTACCCGGTGCAGCAACCCCAGAGCTGGTATCTTTGGTAAAACCACGTATATGGAGTTCATATATGATGGTTTCCGATAAGGGTGTCCTGAGTGGTCGATCCTTTTGCCAGTCAAAATCATGAGTGACTATTCTGCCAGCAGGGTTTTTGGCCATATTCTGCTGCTTCTCCCCATTTTCTTGGCAGGAGTGCACGGCTATAAGGGTCTATGAGGATTGTTGTCATAATCATAAACCAACCCTTTGCCGGACGGATCCGCTGGACCGTCCATTCGGTATCCGTAGCTGAAATTTTGCTGGTGGGTAGCCAGGAGAATATGCCACATGTCACCGGTCCGGTTTTCCGCTGGATCGAGTTCAAATTCATGGCGAATGGGTAGTTGTATCCCCTTTGGCCAATGGTCAATGACCAGGGTTACACGGGTGGCATGGCGGGAAAAGATGGCAAAATTTATGCCCTCCTCAAGTTTGGTGACACCTTCGGGAAGGGGATAGCCTCTTTTTCGTATATTTGGTCTTTTGGGGGTGGACATATGGTGGTATGATAATAATGATTATTATTTTCTGTCTTATGTATCAATTCTTACAGACACAAATTTATCGATCGAAGTAGACAATGTTACTCCAGCCGTGAAAATATGGAAATGATTATATGGCCGGAGATAATGAATTAAGAACGCATTGGCACATATGGAGAAAACTATGGGCATGTTTCACAAAGTAAAAGTTGGCGACCAGGTAATTAGTCCTATTGACTGGGAGATGACCCCGGATCTCTCTTTTGGGACCTTTGAATCCTGGGGTGGTCGAGAAAGAGTAAGAAACAATGATGAGTGTGTCTATTATTTTTTTGTTGATAACTGGGGAGATGAGCCGAAGCTTTGTCTGATGGAACGGGCGGTGAAACACGCGAAAATCATGGCGGAAATAAAAGCACCCCGGGAAATTATTAAACAATGTGTGAAAAGCCAGGGCAGTTCGTCCATTTTTGAGAAAAGTTACGCTATTAATGAGCCGATTAAACAGTGGCTGATAGATAATGTCCTTGATGGAGGGGACTCCCAGCTGGTTGTGCCCAGGGTTGAGGTCGTCCTGGTTGAGGACATGGGGACGCCGTTACCCGCTGCCGCGGAAAATCCATTTACCGGAGAAGTTGTTCATTTGCCGTCGGAGCCGGGTGTTATCAATGATGATCAGATTGCTGATGTCATCAGGAAATGGAATTTTTTTGATTCTGAATATAATCCGTCCGGCAGGTTTGACAATTCTTTTGTCGCCACCGACCATGAGGAAGTTATTATTGATCAGCGAACATCGCTTATGTGGCAGCGCGATGGTCTTGATATCAATTCAATTCGGACAATTCAAAGAAATATCGAAGAGTTGAATAAAAAAAACTTTGCCGGATTTTCCGACTGGCGACTGCCGACTATGGAAGAGGCTATGTCACTGATGGAGCCCGAAAAAAACGCCAAAGATGTCTTTCTGAATCCGTGTTTTTCCAAAGAACAGCCGTTTATATTTGTGGCGGCCCAGCGAAAACCCGGTGGCTACTGGTTTGTTGATTATAAACAGGGGCGGGCCTTCTGGTCCTCGGGCACTATTCCGGGAGGCTTTGGCAGATTGGTCAGAGCTGCTGGCTCCTGATCTGGATCTGAATGAGTAGATGGGAAAATTTGCTCATTCAGATCCTTGTCCTGCAGGCATAAATCGTCAGGTCATTGGTGTTTAAACTGTGGAAATGTTGTGCCATAAGATGAATACAATCCATGAAGGGAGACGAGTCAGGTGGTAGAATCAGCGCAGTACGATACCAAAGAATCGTTAAAAAATGGTCTGCGGGTAAGGATTCGTGCCATCCGGCCCGATGATAAATGTCTGCTTGTCAAAGCCTTTAACGAACTGGAACCGGAATCGATCTATACCCGTTTTTTTCAGAGAAAAGCCAGCTTGAGTGCAAGAGAACTGCAAAAAGCCACTGAACTGGATTTTGAAAACGAGGTCGGACTGGTGGTTACCATAGATGAGGAGGACACTGAAACCATTATCGGTTCAGGGAGCTATGCGGCCTATACTACTCCGGACGGTACACGTTGTGCCGAGGTGGCCTTTATCGTTGAAGAAGATTATCATGGTCAGGGAATGGCCACTATTCTGTTAAAGCACCTGACTGCCATCGCCCGTCAGAAAGGTGTCTCGAGATTTACAGCCGAAGTGTTTGCTCAGAATAGTGCAATGCTGAAGGTTTTTCGTCGCAGTGGCTTGCCTATGCGGCAGGAGAAAGAACAGGACGTCGTTCACGTGGAGATGTCTCTTGTCGGGGAAGATTTTTAGAACAGCTCTTCTTTTGCCTAAGATAAAGAGGAAGATGACTGGTGTAAGGGGCATACGAGAGCTATTGATACCTATGGGGATTCTCAGGGAAACCGAGGATAAGCGACTGCAGCATGGCAGGATGATATGGATATGTAAAATAATTTCTATATGTAATGAGCATTGTATCAGCCAGCCAGAATTTCGGTGTCTTCAAGGTGAATCTCCAGTTCGGCAAGATCAATTTCCGAAAGATTGAGTAGCTGACCGCCTCCTCGCTTGCCGATAAGACGAGGGATGGTTCTTTTCTAAGACCGATACCAAGCTTGAGGCATGCCATATCGCTGAGGCGAACCATCAGCAGCAGAAGATTTTTACTGTCAAAGTCTTTTTTGTGGTGATCCCTGGCAATGACACAGTATTCTTCGGGAAGATTCCACTGCTTCATGAGGTTGTATCCCTGTTCCGTGTGCAGAACGGTCATCGCTTCCGTGAGCAAGGGTTAGGGTGAGGGGGAGATTTTTGTTCTTTCTTTCATCTGATCCATCACCATCAGGACAAACAGCTTGCCAACGTCATGAAAAAGTCCGGCAAAAAAAGCGTGGCTTTCCAGCTTCATCGAGTTTGCATCGCTTTGACAACCATCTGCACCCCGAGGGCACAACCCACCGAATGTTGCCATAACTTGCGCATAGTAATGTTGAGTATCTTGTTGTTGCTCCGGAACTGGTTTTTGGTGCAGCCAGCAGAGTTATGCGGCCCACTTCCTGGATGCCGAGGCGGACAATTGCTGCCCTGATTGTCATAATCTCAACCAGGCCATGATAAAATGCCGAGTTGGCCATTTGCAATACCTGGCTTGAGAGAGACTGGTCCTTGCGAAATGAGAGTTCTCCAATACCCGCATGTCCGGTTCTTTTTTCACCAGTTCCTGTTGGACCTTTATGGCTGCTGAACTTAATACCGGCAAAACGACATTGCCTGCCTCAATATACTGTTTGATCACATCAAGGAATGAAAGATTCTGCTGCATAGTATTATTCTCCGGAAAGGCGGCGTATTTCGGCTAAAGGCCTGGGTTTACTTAATTTCGGTAAACAGCGTAGAATCTCTTCAATGGTGGTGATGCCTGCGGCGGCTTTTACCAGGCCATCTTCCAGCAAGGTGATCAATCCGGAGTGCTGGATACTGATTTGCCGAATTTCATGGCTGGTTTTCTGCTCAAGTATGGCATCCCGGACAAGCTCATTGAGCACCAGTAATTCAAAGACGCCGACTCTGCCTTTATATCCTGTCTGTTTACAGTCGGAACATCCGCGGCCCTTTCTGAATCGTGCGCCATGGAGTTCAGCTGCCGAAATGCCAATTCTCTGCAGTTGGATCGGGGTCGGTTTCACCTCCTTGGCACAGGATTCACACACCCGGCGCAACAGTCGCTGGGCCAGGACACTGACAATCGTTGACGAAATAAGAAAAGGCGCAATATCCATATTCATCAGACGGATAAGACCACCGATACTGTCTTCGGTATGAAAGGTACTCAACACCTTATGGCCGGTCAAGGCCGACTGCATGGCCATTTCCGCCGAATCATGATCGCGGATTTCACCTATAAGGATCACATCCGGATCCTGCCGAACAATATGCCGTAAAGTTTCTTTAAAGGTCATATTGATGGAAGGATCAATCGAACACTGGGCAATGCCGTCAATGACATACTCGACGGGCTCCTCTGCCGTTATGATACTTATCTGCGGATTTTTTATATGATTGACACAGCTGTAGACGGTGGATGTTTTGCCCGATCCCGTGGGACCTGTGACCAGCAGTACCCCGCTTGGCTGGTACACTGCATCCTCCAGAAACCTGGTCATCATGTTGGGGCCATGCCGATGGTATAGAGGTCCAGCAGTTCTTTTTTTTGCTTTAACAACCGGAAAACTATCTTTTCCCCATAGATGGTAACGTAAAATGATACTCGAATATCAACCTGGCCCTCATCGTAGTCGAAAAGGATCCGACCGCCCTGATGCCGCCGTTTTTCAGCAATATCGGCGCCGCACATAATTTTTATCCTGCTGGTCAGATTCGGTATAATATCCACAGGAAAATCCTTGTAGTGAGTCAGGACACCGTCCTCCCGAAAACGAACCTGCAGGCGATCGGACTGTGGTTCTATATGAACATCGCTGCAGTCCTCTTTGATAGCGGCAATAATCAGGGCATTAACGATACCGGTCACTGTTTTTCCATCGACATTGACAGTTTTACCGGCAGCGAGGCTTGTCAGCAGTTTAATGGTATCGCTTAAGGATTTTTTTTCGGCAATCGCCGGACTGACTTTACCACCAAAAAATTTATTTGCTATCTCAATACTTTTTTTGTCAAGCGGATCAGCAAAAGCTACAAGAACAGCATTGTCGATGGTTTTAACAGGAACAAACTGATATTCAATAATTGTTTTTATGGGAACTTTGCTAAAAGAGCCTTGTCCACCTGGGAGATATTGACATCTATCAGCGGAAACCCCAGCTGGATGGAGAGAATCCGGTTAAATATTTTCTCATCGATAAAGTTATATTTAACGAGGATTTCACCGAGTTTGAGCTTTTGTTCGCGCTCTTTCTGAATATTAAAGGCGGCATTCAGGTCATCTTCGGAGAGATGTCCCAACTCAACAAGAAGCTCGCCAATACGGATAGACAGCCTGGTGTTCATCAGTGCTTCTCGCACCATCTCGTCCGACACAAAGCCCAGGTCTTTGAGGACATTGACCAGAGAGGTCGGCGTCGCCAGTTTCTGGCGAATCCGTGCAGCGTGCTTTACCTGTTCTGCGCTTATTTTTGCCGATTCGAGAAGAAGTGAGACGATTTCTCCATATTCAGTTTTCTGCACGTTTTTCATCAATATATTCCTGAGGCTAAACTGTTGGCTGTAAAGTTATCATAACTGATCAATTTTACTTCAATTCTATAATTATTGTAAGCTATTTGCAAAAAAACATATAAAAAGAGATCTCTGATCCTGGAATTCAGAACCGTTTCTTGATTCTGATATGGTATGATTGTTCCGTAAACGATAAAAGATTTTGGGTGCCTGCAGAGCTTTTGACTGTAAGTGCATCAAGTTTGGCTAGATTGGCTAGAGCCGTTGAGGAGTTGCAGCAGCAGTGAAAAGAATTGCCAAGAAACTACTGAAATTTCTCGTGCCGGCGTTGCTCTGGCTGGTCTTATCGGCCTCTTCCGGGCTTGCAGAAGAGGTTGTCCTGCCCCTGACCCTTGACTATACGCTGTTAAATTCTCTCTTGCAGCACCATAGTTTTTCCGGCGATGATCATAGCGCGGCGATAGTTGGGATGCCCGGTGACTGCACGTATGTCAGGGGGGCGGAGCCAGCATTTTCCGCCGCGGGAAAATTGCTGCGCCTGGAGATGCGGCTGGATATTCGGGTTGGTCTGCAATTGGGTGAGACATGCGTGGCCCCCGTGCAGTGGCGGGGATATCTCGAGTTGCTGCAGCAGCCGATTTTTGATAGTCAGTCTTTTTCCCTTTCTTTTCGTACTGTTGACTCAAACCTTTTGACCTTATCCAGGAAACCTGCGGCTATTGCCGGGTTTCTCTGGGATTTTGCCAAACCCAGGGTGTATGAACATCTTGACCGGGTACAGCTTGACCTTGCGCCGCCGGTATCAGAGTTGCGCTCCTTTTTGGTCCCGCTTTTTCATGCAGATGCGCAGCGAGCAACCCAGGCGATGCTTGACAGTTTGCACGGTGGTCGGGTTGAAGTGGGAGAAGAGGGCGTGGTGGTGGAATTGCTCGCCGAGGTTGAGGAAGTCTTCGAGCCGGAAGATGACGACTGAGCGTGGAGTTAACTGCGGAGGACCGCCAGCAGCTGGTTCAGCTTTGGGAAACCTGGGATGCCTTGCTGGTTCGGTTGCTTGTCACTATGGCCACCGAATCGCTTCGTCCAGAGGATCAGACAGATCCTTGTCGATGTGCTGCTTGATACCCGCTATGTCTTTACCACGGCCCTTGACCTGCAGGGTCTTGACAGAGATTTTGTCAGGTTGCAGTTTGTTTGGGCCTGGCAGCGGCTTGCCCCTGTTTTTCGACGACAGTTATATGCCCGACCCTCGGAGAACAGCCTTGGTTACCTGGCTTTTTTTACTGCTGCCGATGCCCTGGCTGTTTTTGATCGGATGGGACCAACCCTTGGAATCGAGATCAGTCAACAGGGGCTGTTGCGTCTGGCCGCAATGCTGACCGGCAGGAGTACAGCCTTGCCCTACAGTCCTCAAGTGGACAAACAACTCCGGGAGTTGTTGCAGTTGCCGGTGACAGAGGAAGATGTGACTCCCCTCGATGATATCGAAGAAATTGACATGCCGGAGGAAGAGCCGGATGTCGGGCCTCTCTCCCGGGCAGTCGATTTCTTGTGCCAGACCGGCATATGGCGCAGAATTGCCGACTTATGCCGAAATTCTTCGCTGGAAGGTGCCCGAAGAAAATTTGGCCGAGTATATGGAAAAAGTCAATGTTGTTCTTGCCGATAGTGCTGATGAAGTCTTAGCTCGAGGGGAAATTCCCAAACAGTTCCATGAGATGTTCAAAAAACTCATCCCGGCTATGGCCTGGCAGGAAAGTTGTTTTCGTCAGTTTGTCGTGAAAAACAACAAACTCACCTACCTGCTTTCCTATAATCAGACCTCGGTTGGCCTGATGCAGATTAACGAACGGGTCTGGCGGGGTGTTTATGACCGCAGTCGTCTTCGCTGGGATATTCATTACAATGGACTCGCCGGTTGCGAGATTGCCGATTTGTATCTGCGGAAATATGCCCTGAAACACCCGATTTGGCAAAAAGGTGGTGATACGAAGCTTCTTTCCCAGGTTGTGTATGCCATGTATAATGGCGGGCCGGGGCAGTACGAAAAATTTCTGGCCCGGTCACGGACCGGCAAACTTTATTCCAGTGATCAACTGTTTCTGGAAAAAATCCAGTGGGTCAGGAAGGGAAACTGGGAGCGCATTAAAGATTGTCTGACAGGTGGATGATTGTCGCCTGATTTTACCAACCGTTCAAAACACGATTATTCTTATACAACACCGTCTCAGGGAGTTTCTCCCATCCTGCGAATTTTTACGACACCAGCAACAATGTATATTGACAAAAAATAATGTACATATACAATAGAAGAAATGTAAATGTACATTTAGGGGGGGATTATGGAACTTACCGATAAGCAGCAGCAGTTGCTCGACTATTTGACCGAGCGGATGGACGGAGAAGGGCGCATACCGACCCTGCGTCAGACCGCCGCCGATCTGGGGGTCAGTCATACGGCGGTGGCCCAGCTGATGAATCAACTGGAAAAGAAAAATGTTCTCGAGCGGGAGGGATATTATGGCCGGACTATCCAGCTCTATCCCGGCCCCAGGGAGGTCAGGAGGTCTCCGGCCGGGGCGGGAACTGCCAATTGTCGGCCAGATCACTGCAGGACTTCCCATGTATGCCCAGCAGGAATGGGAAGGGACGGTGGTGGTCGACAGTTCGGTTTTTCCCGGTGACAATCTTTTCTGCCTGCGCATCAAGGGACAGTCGATGAGGGACGCCGGTATTTTGCATGGCGATCTGGTGGTCTGCGAACCGCGGCAGTATGCCGAAAACGGTGAAGTCGTCGCTGTTCTTATCAAAGGCGAGGAGGCGACGGTGAAACGGTTTTTTCCGCTATGCCGACCATATTGAGCTTCGCCCCGCGAATGATGACTATCAGGTCATGTGCTACCCGTTCAGCGAACTGCTGGTCCAGGGCAAGGTGGTCGGGGTCATCAGGGGCAAACATGCGGAGTTTGATGGTGAGCGGATATAAGGACCATTGCCCGGCCAGGGTGGAGCTGACTTTTCCTCCCGGGGCGTCAGGGGCGGGGCGTCGTGCCTGTCCTGTTTATGTCGGTACCTGCGGTTATTCGTATACTGAATGGGTGGACAGCGGGTTTTATCCGCAAGGGACTAAAAGCGCAGAGATGCTGAATCTTTATGGTCGCTGTTTTTCGGTCGTTGAACTCAATTATACCTGGTATCAGATGGCCCGGGCCGAGGCGCTGGCCCGCATGGTGGAAAAAGCTCCTGCTCATCTGCTGTTTGCCGCCAAGCTGACCCGGACCATGACCCATGAACGGGTGGAAAACTGGCCGGAACAGCTGCAGCTGTTCCGGGAGGGGATAGCACCCTTAAAAAAACGGCTTGTCGCCGTATTGATCCAGCTGCCGCCGAACTTTGACCGTTCCATTGCCAATCGCAACTACCTGGCCGCTTTGCTTGACGGGCTGCATGATGTGCCGGTTGCTGTGGAATTTCGGCACTGTTCCTGGGCGATAGATTCAGTCTTTGCCGAACTGGAACGACGGCGGATAACCCTTGTTGCGGTTGATGAGCCGTCGCTGCCGGGACTTTTTCCCTCTCTTGATGTGGTGACTAATCCGGCACTTTTCTATGTCCGTTTCCATGGCCGGAACAAGGAGGGCTGGCGATCAGGCAATATGCAGAAAAAATTCAATTACGACTATTCCGACCAGGAACTCCGCGCCTGGTGCGACAGGTATCTTTATTCCATGGCTGCCCGGGCCGAACGGGGCATATTGGTTTTTAATAACCATGTCCGGGCCCAGGCGCCGAAAAATGGCCGGAAGCTGGCAACTATTCTGGCCGGCCGGGAGCAGGGGTAAGGTTCTCATGTCTCGGGGTTTACCTTGCGGGAGCGGGCGGTGCTTCATTTTAATGTCGCTGATTTTGCCGTCGCTGTCGAGCGGGTCACCAACAGCAGCCTGCGGCAGCGGCCGCTTATCATCGCCCCGCTGCAGGCAGCACGGGCGGTGGTCTATGATATGAGTGAAGAGGCTTATGGGGAGGGCGTCCGTAAAGGGATGCCGCTCAGGCAGGCAGCCAGAATCTGTCGGAGCGCACAAATTCTTGCTCCCCGTGTGACCCTTTACCAGAAGGCGATGCAGGCTTTTTTCAAGGAATTGCAGAGCTATTCTCCCCTCATTGAATGCGGCCAGGCCGATGGCCATTTTTTTGTCGATGTGACCGGAACCCACCGTTTGTACGGACCGGCTCCCGATGTCGGCTGGCGGGTGCGTCGCCACGCCCGCACCAATCTTGGGATCAATCCGATCTGGACTCTTGGGACCAGCAAGCTGGTGGCCAAAGTCGCGTCCAGACTGGTCAAGCCGGTGGGGGAATATATCGTTACGGCAGGTGATGAGGCGGTTTTTCTTGCTCCGTTGCCTGTTCACCTCCTGCCCGGGCTTTCCGGCAGGGAACTGCAAAAATTACAGGAGTTTCGACTGACCACCATTGGCGCGCTGGCAAAACTGAATCGTCGCCAGCTCATGGTGCCTTTTGGCAGTCGTTGTGATTATCTTTATGCCGCCAGCCATGGCGTTGATCATAGCAGAGTCTGTCTCCCTTCTGCTGAGACAGAGACATCTTGATTACGAACACTCTTTTGCCGATGACACCAATGATCAACGGCAGATCGAGGGAGTTGTCGTCACCCTGGCCAGCCAGGCGGGGTTTCAGTTACGCGCACAGCAGCAGGTTGCCCGCCGGGTGGGGATCTGGCTGAGATATTCGGACGGCGGGCATGTGGTTCGTCAGGCCACGTGTAAAGCCGGGACCTCTGGCGATGTTTTGCTGCATAAACTGGCTCTGACTGCGCTGCAGCGTGCCTGGACGAGGCGGGTCAGAGTTCGCAGCTGCCGCCTGGTCTGTGACCGATTGCAGCGCCAGTCGCCGCAGCTGTCTCTTTTTCCCGAACTGGAGAATCGGCAACTGCACCAGAACAAAATCGCCGGGGCCATGGATACTCTGCGCCGTCGTTTTGGCCACGGAGTGATCGGTGTCGGGCGGCAGTACCCGGTTGATGTCTCAGCAGATGAGTCCGGCGACTCTGTCCGTCCATTGATGGCATCGTGACAAGTCGAACGTTTTCAGGTAGCCTCTCATGTTTCCTCTTCGTGTCCGGTCATACTATTCCCTTCTGCAGGGTACTGCATCACCTGCCGCCCTCTGTCGCCGGGCAAAAGAACTGGGTTATTCCGGTCTGGCCATGACCGACCGGGACAATCTTTATGGCCTCTGGGATTTTTTAAAAGCTTGTCGGCGCGAAGGGTTGCGGCCGATCATTGGCGCGGAAATCTCCGAATCGGGATCGAATAAAATCATCACCTGCCTGGTACAAAGTAAAGAAGGTTATAGCAATCTCTGCTCTCTGCTGACCAAACGGCATATGGACAAGAGTTTCAGTCTCATGAATGAACTGGGCCCCTTGTCAGGAGGTCTGCTTGTTCTTTGCCGGGATATCAGTTTACTTGCAGAAATATAAAGATCAGGGCGTACAGGTCGCGGCCGACCTTGGGCCACAGCCCAATGGCAGCAGCCGCACGCTTCGCGCCTTTGCCCAAAAACATAGGATTGCCGCCGTTGCCACAGCCGACAGTGATCTCAGCAGGGAAGGGGACCGGCAGCTCTACTGTCTCCTGCAGGCGGTCCGTGCCGGCAGCACCATGAGTACTGTGAGTCGCGTAATGCAAGAGACGATCGATGCTGTCAACTGGCTGGTCGGTAAAGATGTATATCGGGAAAGATTCGCCATCTGGCCGGAGGTAGTGCCGGCAACAGAAAGACTGGCTGCGACCTGCACCTACACCGGACCCAATTTCGGCATTGTCATGCCGCCCTGGCGGGGTGGAGATGGTCTGCAGCCGGCGCAGGTTCTGCGGGAAAAAGCCTATCTGGGGGCCAGGCGCAGATACGGGGATGATTTGGGGGAGCCGGTAATCGAAAGGCTTGAGCATGAACTGAAAGTAATTGAAGAGATGGGCTTTTCCTCCTATTTTCTGGTGGTGCGGGATATCGTCCATAGAAAAGGTACGGACGGCAAACGAAAAAAGCGGAGGATCTGCGGCCGTGGTTCAGGGGCAGCTTCACTGGTCGCGTACTGTCTCGATATAACCAATGTCTGTCCGATCAAATACAATCTCTATTTCGAGCGTTTTTTGAATCCCGGCCGGACCGACCCGCCTGATATAGATATCGATTTTTCCTGGGATGAGCGCGATGAAGTGCTTGCCGCTGTATTGCAGGACTATGCAGGTCATGCGGCAATGGTCTGCAACCATGTCTTTTTTCAACCGCGCATGGCCATTCGGGAAACGGCAAAAACCTTTGGCCTGCCGGGGGGAGAAATCTCCCGGTTGACCAAGCGTATCCCCTGGATGCATGCCGGCGGGGCTAAAAGTCTGGAACAATGTCTTGTCTCTTTGCCGTCACTAAAAGATCAGGATCTGTCGCCACCCTGGCCGGAGGTCTTGCACCTTGCCGAAAAACTGATCGGGATACCGCGTTATCTTTCCGTCCATCCTGGAGGGGTGGTTATTACCCCGAAACCGATAAGCCATTATGTGCCGGTGGAGCGGGCTGCCAAAGGTGTACCGATTATTCAGTGGGAAAAAGACGGCACGGAAGAGGCCGGGCTGGTCAAAATTGATCTCCTTGGCAACCGGAGCCTGGGGGTTATTCGTGACACTATCGCGGCGGTGCGTCGCGGGGGCGGGTGTTTAAACGAGCTGACCTGGCAGCCGGAAGATGATGCGGCGACCAGGATGTCAGTTGCCGATGGGGCGACTATGGGCTGTTTTTACATTGAAAGTCCGGCCATGCGATTGCTGGAAAAAAAGGCTGGAACCGGTGACTTCGAACAGCTGGTTATCCAGTCCTCGATAATTCGTCCTGCGGCCAATGAATTTGTCCGGGAATATGTGCGGCGGCTGCATGGCGGCACCTGGGAGCCGCTTTGTCCGGAGATCGGCGATGTCCTCGACGATACCTTCGGCCTTGATGGTCTATCAGGAAGATGTCTCCAAAGTCGCTGTTGCCCTGGCCGGTTTCAGCCATGGTGATGCCGATGGCCTGCGCAAGGTCATGTCGAAAAAAGACAAGGTGCTCCGGTTGGAGCATTATAAAGCCATGTTTTTTGACGGCTGTGCTCGTCGTAATGTCGCTCCGGCGGAAGTGGAGCGAATGTGGCAGATGATGATGAGCTTTGACGGCTATTCGTTTTGCAAGCCGCATTCTGCCTCTTATGCCAGGGTATCATTTCAGGCCGCCTATCTCAAACGCCATTATCCGGCGGAATTTATGGCCGCTGTGATTGCCAATCAGGGGGGCTATTATTCGACTTTTGCCTATGTCTCCGAGGCGAAAAGGCTGGGATTGAAAATTTTGCATCCGGATGTACGGAAAAGTCAGGTTCTTTGGTCGGGGGAGAAAAAACAGCTGCTGGTTGGCTTGCAGAGTGTGCAGGGTCTATCGGCTGGTTTTCTGGATCGGCTGCGTTTCGGAGCGAAGAAAAGAACAGTTTAGGGATATTGGTGATTTTTTCAGACGGACGCAACCTGCAGATAATGAGGCCCGTGCCTTGATCCATGCCGGGGCACTGGACGGCCTGAAACCCAACCTGAACCGAACCGTTCTCCTCTGGCAATGGGCGTGCTTTCAACGGGTGGTACATGACAAACGGTGCCTTTCTCTTTTTGAAGTAAAGCTTCCTCCGGCACCTCCTCTGCCGCCGCCGGATTTAAAAAGCATGCTGCGACGGGAGTATGGGGTGCTTGGTTTTCTCTGTGACTACCATCCCCTGCAATTTTTAACTTATCAGGACAAAGGATTACAGAAAGTAGCAGATCTGCCGGGCCGTATTGGGCAGCGGGTGCAGCTGGTGGGCTGGTTGTTGACCGGCAAGATGGTGTCGACACGGACCGGGGAGGTGATGGAATTTCTTACTTTTGAGGATGAGACTGGACAACTTGAGACAACTTTTTTTCCTGAAGTATATAAAACCCACGCGCATATGCTGCGCAGCGGTAGAGGCTATCTGCTGACAGGTATGGTAGAGGCGGATTTTGGCGCACTGACTCTCACAGTGGATAAAATTCGATCAATGCGGTAGTATTAAAATTTGTTTTGAAAATTTTTTAAAGTAGCGTATAGATATCAGAATAATATTCCCTAACAGAATGTATAAAATATATAATATTGAAATGAGCGACCGGAAACGTATCCTTGTTATAGATGATGAGCCGACAGCCCTCGACCTGCTGCGCAGGATCCTGGAAATGAATGGATATGAGGTGATGACGGCAGTAAATGGCCAGAAAGGGGTCGAGCTGTTTAAGCTGCACTCCTGCGATCTGGTTATAACCGATATGGTTATGCCGATAAAAGACGGCCTGCAGACAATACTTGATCTGCGTGCTGCAGCTCCTGGTCTCCCGGTTATCGCGATCTCAGGGGGCGGGACTATCTCCAAGGAACGGTACCTTGCTGTTGCCGGATATCTGGACAATGTGGTTACCATTGCCAAACCGTTTGCCATAGAGGAAATAACTGAGGCAGTAAAAACGCTTCTGCATGATCCGGGCGCAGAGAAATCCGACGTGGACTAATCCCGATAGACGGGAAATGAATCGGAACTTCTATTTCAATACACTTCTCCTCTTATTACTGATAGGAACCAGTACACTATACTGCTAGAGGGTATCGGTTCACCTGCTGTTTATCATTTCTGCACCAATTTTGCTGTAAATCCCTAAGAATTTCTCCTGAATATCCGCTGTTATACGATTCCATGATCCTTGGTAATTGACTGCAAAAGTCGTATTGTGTACTATCCAACGGGTTGTCCATATATCGAGCAGACAGATAAGATTTTATTACCGGGAGCGCAAAGTGCCGGGCGATAGATACAGAGGTAGACTATGAATGCAGTAGTAGAAGTCGGCATGACTCTCAATTATGTGATTGATTCCAGCTGTTCCAGGTACAAAGACCAGCCCGCCATCGGAATGGCGATGGAAGAACCTCTTTCTTATGGTGATTTTCTTGAGCGTATTCTCGCCCTTGCCACACGCCTTCAGAAGAAGGGGGTGACCAAAGGTGATCGTCTTGCCATTCTCGGTGAAAATTCCCATAACTGGGGCATAGCCTATCTCGCCATCGTCCGTCTGGGAGCCATTGCCGTACCCATCCTTCCCGATCTGCCGGAAAGGGATGTGCATCATATTCTCAATGAGATGCAGGTCAAAGCACTGTTCACCACTCAGAAACAGATTGAAAAGATCTATGAACTCCGCAAGGAACTGAAAGGCCCGGTAATAACGCTGGATGACTATAATCCGGAAATCAGTGTCGTAACTGTAATTACTTTTCCAGACTATCTTGAAGAAGCTTTAACTTCTTTTCAGGGAAAATCCGGAACGTCCTCTTTTTCCACCGGTAAATGAGAACGATCTCGCTTCCATTTTATATACCTCGGGCACATCGGGGTATTCCAAAGCGGTCATGCTGACGCATAAAAACCTGACGGCGAATGCCTATGCCGCATCCGGGTTAAAAGAGATTCAACCGGGTTCGGTATGGCTGTCTATTCTGCCCATGTCGCATACCTATGAGTTTACCTGCGGCTTTATCCTGCCCCTGTTATGTGGCGGCCGTATTGCCTACGCCGGTAAAACCCCGACCCCGGCAATTCTGCAGAAACTTTGCGCTTATGAAAAACCTTTTGCAATCTTTGCCGTCCCTCTCGTGCTGGAAAAGATCTATAAAAAAAGGGTGCTGCCGCAGATTGAAAAGAACAGATTGTTAAAAGGGGTGTGTAAATTCGGTACGGCCAGAAAGTTTGTTTACCGCAAGATTGGCAAGAAACTGCTGGCCTTTTTTGGCGGCAACCTGCAGTTGATGGGGGTTGGTGGAGCAGCACTTAACCCTGAGGTGGAGAAGTTTCTCTATGAGGCACAGTTTCCGTATCTTGTCGGGTACGGCATGACCGAGTCCTCCCCTTTGATCGCCGGTGGACCGGCAGGTGACAAATCGATTGCCATCGGATCGACGGGCAAACCGATTCCCGGAGTCGAGGTGAAAATTGCCGACCCGGAGAGGGAAACAGGCATAGGTGAGATAACCGTCTGTGGCGCCAATGTGATGCGGGGGTATTTTAATGATAAAGAAGCCACCGAAGCTGTTTTAACAAAAGACGGGTGGCTCTCCACCGGCGATCTTGGCTTTATTGATAAAAAGGGTAACCTGCATGTCTGCGGCAGATCAAAAAATGTGATTGTCCTGGCCAATGGAGAAAATGTCTATCCGGAAGCGATAGAACATAAACTGAATGCCTATCATTGGGTGGTTGAGAGCATGCTCCTTGAACAGAACGGCCAGATGGAGGCCTGGGTATATCCTGATTATGAATTTATCGATGAGCAGACCGCCGGCAGTTCCCGCGCCGACAGGCGGGCATATATTGAAAATCTGCTTGATTCGATGCGGACCGAACTGAATAAGCAACTGCCAAAGTCATCAAGGCTGGCAAAAGTTTTTGAACGAAGAGAACCCTTTATCAAAACGGCCACGCACAAGATAAAACGATATCTGTACAGCGGGTGGCCGGACTGGGGGAGATGTGATCTCGCTTTAAACAAAGTCTGAAGTTTTTCTACTTATCTCTCGTAAGCATTACAGGTTGGTCGACGCCGATCATCCTTTACCGATTTTACTCGAGCTTTTACTGGAATTAATTATGGATAGAATAACTTCAGCATAAAACCATTTGTCCACTGGACTGCCCGGACAGTTGCGGCATGATTGCAACTGTTGTCAACGGTAAAGTTACAGCCCTGCAGGGTGACAATGAGCACCCTTATACAGCTGGTTTCATCTGCCGGAAGATGCGTCGATACCCGGAACGGGTGCATTCCGCCCAGAGGGTTCTGTATCCACAGCTCAGGGTGGGCAGAAAGGGTGCAGGGGAATTCCGCCGGATCGACTGGGATGAAGCCCTGGATATTCTTGCCGACCGGCTGTCAGCGACCCGGCGGCAATATGGCGGTGAGTCGATATTGCCCTACTCCTATGCCGGAAATATGGGGGTGGTGAATAGATTTGCCGGCTACCCGCTGTTCCATAAACTGGCGACCTCGCAGCTGGATCAGACCATCTGTTCGGCGGCAGCTGGAGCCGGCTGGCAGAAACAGTGCGGCAATATTCCCGGCTGCCCTCCGGAGAATGCGGCGGATGCCGAATTAATTGTTGCCTGGGGTATTAATATCAAGGTAACCAATGTCCACTTTTGGCAGTATGTTGCCGCCGCCAGGAAAAAAGGCGGCAAACTGCTGGTCATCGACCCCTATCGAAATCAGACTGTAAAATCGGCGGACTACTACCTTCAGGTAAAACCGGGCGGAGATAGTGCGCTGGCCCTTGGGGTGATGAAATCGCTTCTTGAAAAAGATCTGATCGACCATGACTTTATTGATCAGCATTGTGAAGGGTTCCATGGGCAGGCAGCGTATCTACAAGCCCGGCACTGGGATGAATTTGTCCAAGAGAGTGGTCGTGTCAAAAGATGAAATGGATGAGTTCAGCTCTCTTGTTGGCCAACTCTCCTCGAACTTTTTTCAGGATTGGCATCGGTCTTTCGCGTAACAGCAGGGGGGCGATGGCCATCCGGTCGATTTCTTCACTTGGCGCCTGTCTTGGTCTTTTTTCCGGGGGAAAAGGGCGGGGAGTGTTGCTCTCTTCAGGATCTTTCAAAGGAGACAGGACCAAACTGACCTATCCATCACTTGCGGACAGAGTCAACCAGGATTGTCAATATGATCCACCTCGGCCACGCTCTGACCGCGCTTGATCCACCGGTAAAAGCGCTGATTGTCTATAACTCCAATCCATTAAGCGTCAACCCCGATGGGGCAATGGTGCGTCGGGGGCTGGCCAGAGAGGATCTCTTTACTGTCGTTCATGAACAGGTCATGACGCCTACGGCAAAGTATGCCGATCTGCTTCTTCCGGCCACTACCTTCCTGGAAAATCTCGATATCTATACCGGTTACGGACATTTCTATCTTGGCGTGGCACAGGCTGCCATCGAGCCGGTAGGGGAGGCCTGGTCCAATTTTAAACTGTTCCAGAGTCTGGCTCGAAAAATGGGCTTTAACGATCCACCATTTCTGCAGAGCTGTGAAGAGAGAATCGCTGATTACCTTACGGAATGGAGGGACTGCCAAAGAATTGCGGCATCCGCGAGGTGCTGTCCGGCAGACTTGTGCATTCGACAAACAGTTGCCCCGATGGGCGGGTGATGGCGGATGGCAAGCATAAATTCCGATTCCAGTCTCCAGATCCGGGATGCGAACCGGCTATCGCCTGCCTTATAGCCGCCGGAGAATTTGCTGATCCCGATTTGCAGTCCCGGTATCCCTTTCAGCTGATTACTCCACCACATCCCGATCTCTTGAACAGCACTTTTGGGGAATTCTATAGTGGTACCTACGGAACAGTGCTCATTCATCCGGAGGATGCGGCACGATGTAAGGTCCACGATGGTGCGGAGGTTCTTCTGCAAAATGGCCGGGGCCAAACGACACGGCTTGCCAGGGTGACAAATGACACCAGAAAGGGCGTGCTGGTTGCGGAAGGCATATTCTGGCCTGTCGGAGAAAATGTCGGAGTGGTTGGGGAAGAAGAGGCTGCCGGTGGCATCAACGACCTGACCTCCCAGAAACAGACCGACATGGGTGGCGGAGCGACCTTTCATGAATCCCTGGTGTCGCTGACCAGAAAATAGCGAGACCCTCATCAAATGATGATGGACTCGTAAAAACTCATCGAAACCATCGGGTATGGACTCTGGTAAAAAGCTCGATATACTAGGCGTAGTGTCTGAAAGGGCGATTTGGCAGTACATAAGGTACGGCGAATCGCCAACTTTTAGTACGCGACGAAACAGGTAGATCGAGTTGCTATCCCCCTCAAGGGGGGACTAAAATGAGTGCCCTTTGGGTGCTTTTTACGAGTCCATCAAGTTATGACAGGAGCAGGGAGTTGGCAAAGCTGATAATCGGCACGATGGCTTTGGACAGCAGACCGCTGAAGGCCAGGACGAGAATAATGACAAAGCCGATAACGCTCTATCCGCATATAGGACAAAGCCAGATTGTTGGGCAAGAGACCCATGAGAATACGGCTGCCATCCAGAGGTGGAATGGGGAGAAAATTAAAAATACACAGCACCAGATTGATCCAGACACTGGCCATCAGCATCCCATTGAGCGGAACGAGAAGAGCTTCTGTCGCTGGCGGAATAGGGTAATATCTTGGCGAGCACCCAGAGGGTTTTCGTCAGCAGCGCACTGATCACGGCAAGGGCGAGATTGGTTGCCGGCCCGGCCAGAGCCACCCACAGCATATCTTTTTTTGGATTCTGAAAATAGTCGTGGATTTACCGGAACCGGTTTGGCCCAGCCGATTTTTATGAAGAAAAAAGCAATTGTCCCCAGGGGGTCGAGATGTTTCAGCGGGTTCAGAGTCAATCTTCCGGCATCTCTTGCAGTTGGATCACCGAGCCGGTAAGCCACAAAACCGTGGGCAAACTCATGGAAAGTAAGGGCAAAAAGCAGTGGCGGGGCGAGAATGATGAGCTCGGTAATAAATTTGTCCATTATGTTGTTTTCAATAAAAGTAATAAATTCTATCCTGGTGCCCGGTTCACTGGACCACCCATAGGCTAAGCACTGTTGTCGTGCGGGCAAGAGGCTACCGCGGAAACTTCTTTTTGACAAGTGCTGCCGCTTCTTCCGGTCCCTCGGCCAGATTGTCGAGCCGGATGTTCTTCAGGTAGACCAGAATCTTTTTAAATCGTGGACCTGGTTTGTAGCCCATGGCCATTAAATCATTGCCGGAAAGACTGGCTTCGACATGCCTCAATGCGGTGATGTAGAGAGATATGGCTTTTTTGACATGGTTTTTTCTGGCGATGGCCATCATGTAAAGGAGTCCTTCCAGGCTGATCTCTTCAAAACAGGCGACTATTGTACTGTTTTTGTGGTTATTTTCCCGGGCCAACTGATTCATTGCCTTTTCCACCCGATCTTTCTGCTCGAGAAGATACTCTGTTGTTTTGGGGGATTCGGCGAATCGTGCACAGAAGGCCGTCAACTCGTCTGGCCCGGATCGGGACATGATGGCCAGCAGATAAACCACCCAGTTCCGGCAGGGCTCATCAAGGTAGAGCAGGCGAAACCAGGAGATTGCCAGCTGGGCCTGGGTAAGAATGTGCATAAATCTTCGGTCGATTTCGTAATGGGGACGAAGGTCAGGCCAGAGAAACTGAAAGAGATCGAACTCGGATAGGCGTTGAATGGCAGGGAGGGGATTGTCTTCAGAGAAAATGATTTTAAGTTCCGATAAAAAACGTGCATCCTCACTTTTGCCGAAAAGTTTCATGTTGACGGCGTTGACTATCAACCGTTTGGTGTGGGGTGAAATCTGGAATTCCATCCGTTTTTCAAAACGTACCGCCCGAAAAATTCTGCTGGGGTCTTCGACAAAACTGAGGTTGTGCAGAACCTTGATGGACTTTTGTTTCAAATCGTTCTGGCTATTGAAGAAATCAATCAAGGTACCGAAATATTCCTGGTTGAGCTGGATCGCCATGGCGTTGATGGTGAAGTCACGGCGGTAGAGGTCAAGCTTGATAGACGACAGCTCAACCATTGGCATTGCCGCCGGATATTCATAGTACTCGAGCCGGGCGGTGGCGATATCTATTTTAAAGCCGTCCGGCATGAGAACAACGGCGGTCTTGAACCGTTCATGGGTTCTGTATCTGCCCCCCAGGTGGTCGGCAAGTTTTTTAGCAAAAGCAATGCCGTCCCCCTCGATAACTATATCGAGGTCAAGATTTGCTTTTTTTAAGAGGAGATCGCGGACAAAGCCTCCGACGGCAAAGGCGTTGAACTCGAGTTTGTCGGCGACTTCACCGATCGTCTGGAGCAGCTGGATCATGTCTCTTCTTAGACAGTCAACAATGAGTGCGTTCAGATTCCTTTTCCGTTCCAGGGAAGGGTGATCTGCTTCATGCAGCAGGTTTTTGGGCAGATGAGCCGGATCGTTAACCAGCCTGTTGAGCAGATCGGTTCGGGTAATGACCCCCATAAGAGCTCTGTTCTGGACAATCGGAATGAGTCTTTGTCTGTTTTCAATAATCAGTTCCTGGATGTCGGCCAGTGTCGCCTTCAGTGGCAGAGTCTCGACATCACTGGTCATATATTCACTGACCGGACGGTCGCCAAGATTATGGTGCGCCGCCTTTTCGACAATCTGACGGGTGATTATCCCGAGAATGGAGTGGCTGTCTTCGGTGCCGAAACGAATATCAGACCGTACCGGAGCGGCGGTTATATTGTATCTGGTCAGCAGCGCGTTGGCCTCGGAAATGGTTGCGTCCGGGGTAATGGTAATGGCCGGTTTGGACATCATTTCGCTGGCAATGGGCTGGGGGTGGATATGTCGGTGCAGGGTGTGGATCAGTTTCTCCTGGGCCTCGATCAGGGTCATTTCCCTGAGGGTGGCTGAGGCGGCACTGGCATGGCCGCCACCGCCGAGGTCGCGGGCTATGATGCCGACATTGACATCGGCAATCCGACTGCGGGCGATCAGGTAGATACGTCCACCCATGGAGATGAGAGCGAAAAGCACATTAAGATTCTCCATGGCCATGAACCGTCTGACAATCAGGGCAAATTCATCGACATACTCGGGAAGAGAGTGGGTCACCACGACGATGGGAATGTCCTGGATGGTGTACTTTTTCGCACTCTTCATCAATTCATGCAGGATGGCAATCTGCGCAGTTGTCAGCTCATGGGTGATATATTGCGCGACCTGGTCGAGTTTGGCGCCTTTTTCCACCAGCCATGCGGCGGCTATAAGATCTTCCGGAGTGGTGGTGAGATGGGTGAGGGAACCGGTATCCTCATATATGCCGAGGGCGAAAATTGTTGCCTCTTCCGGGCTGACAGCTATTTTTTTCTCCCGGAGAATATTGACCAGAAGGGTGGTGGTGGAGCCAAAATCCTCAATGACCTCCAGCTCTCCGCGGAGATCCCCGCTGTTTTGCATATGATGGTCATACAGGTGGAGCTTTATACCCGGGTTCGTTAAACATTCTGAGAAAGGACCAATTCTTTCCGAAGATCGGGTGTCCACCAGGATCAGGGTGTCTACGGCTTGTGAGGTCGATGTCTTTGATCTTGGCAAAATCATAGGAGTAGAGCAGATTCTGGGCGATGAATTCCCGGACATTTCTTTCCTGGGAGCCCGGAAAAGCCATGACTGCATCCGGATAGATTTTCTGGGCGGCGACCATTGCGGCAAGCCCGTCGAAATCGGCGTTGATATGGGTTGTGATGAGTCGCATGGCAGTTCGTCCTAATGGGAAAAGGTGTCAAGCAATTACAGTATAGTAGGACATTTGCAGAGACTTTGCCACAATGGGGGGAATATACCTTCCCTATCCCCGGGGGTGAAATTTTTTGTGGAGAGTTTTCAATCTATCCTGGTCAATATGGGTGTAAATCTGCGTGGTGGCAATGTCCGCATGTCCGAGCATCATCTGCACGGCACGCAGATCGGCACCATGGCTGAGAAGATGGGTGGCAAAGGAATGTCGAATCATATGGGGAGAGATGTTTTTGTCGATACCGGCAGCCAGGGCGGTTTTTCGAATTATCTGCCAGAATCTCAACCGGGTCATGCAGCTGCCGCGTCCGGTGATAAAGAGAAAATTGCTGCGTTTCCCTTTAAGTATAAGTGGTCGTGCTGTTTTTAGATATTGCTCGATTTTCTCTTTTGCCCGATCGCCAAAAGGAATCAGCCGCTCCTTATTGCCTTTGCCGATAACCCGGACAAAACCGGCGCTAAGATTACATGCAGCCAGGGGCAGCCGGACCAGTTCAGAGACCCGTAATCCGGTAGAGTAGAGAAGAAAGAGCATGGTGTTGTCCCTTATGGCTATCGGCGTTGCGATGTTTGGCGGAGCAAGCAGACTCTGGACCTCTTTTTGGGAAAGTGCCTTGGGCAGACTTTTTCCGCTGCGCGGCAGGTCGACAGCGCTGAAAGGGTTGTGGGTGACCAGATTTTCACGGAGCAGGAAAGAAAAAAATGACTTCAACGCAGAAATCCGCCGGGCATTGGTTCGATTGCTTACTTGTTTTTGCTCTTGGCATTGTTCAAGAAAACCATGAATCATTGCCAGATCGACAGTGTTCAGAGTTCGTTTTTTTCGAGTGGTGAGGAAGGTGAGAAAATGTGTTATGTCAGAGGAATACGCCTCGACACTGTTCTCCGCCAACCTTCTTTCAGAGATAAGGTAGTGGAGATACAGTTCTTGTGCTGCAGCAAATTGGGTGGGGAGTTTTGAAGTTTTAATAGCGCCTCAGCTGTCTGGCTGTCAGGCATGGGACTGCTTTGTGACGGACACTGGATACATTTAAAAGCCTGAACAGCATCAGGCTTTTAATATAGGCAGCCTGCTAGAATGATTTTTTCATTCGGTTGAATTTGCGGAGTTTTCTGCGGGCTTCGGCCTGCTTTCGGCGCTTTTTGACACTCGGTTTCTCGTAGTACTCTCGACGTTTCAGCTCTCTTTTAATACCGTCTATCTGCAGCTTTTTTTTCAGCTGGCGAATTGCGTACTCAAGATCTCCTCGGACTTCAACTTCGATCATTTGTGGCTCCGTTTAGCGAATTAGTCATAATTTTTATAAAAAGATCAAGACGCTACCTGTCTTTTTAGTAAATAGCTATGGTTTCAAGAAAACAATCTCGTTTATATACTAAACACTGGAAGTATTTGTCAATGGATTTTTCTAGGCCGACAGTGACCGAATTATCTCCGAAAAAATAGAATACCTGCGTGGCTGCTGGGAAAAGTTCAGGCGTTTGCTCGCCGACTGTTCGGGGAGACCAGGTTTGTTGTGCTTTACAACATCCGGGGATACATGGTAAACCATCTGCCTAAGCTGTCTCACAAAGGGGTCCCTGTATCACGCATCCTTAAAATTTATTACAACCAGCGCAGGAGATACTCATTGGGCTTTCGGGAAATCACCATCCAGCTCCCCACCGACTATACCGATGATGATCTGAGGGCTGCCATCGGAAAACAGCTCGGTATCGGTCATTTTTCGTGGCAGATCGAGAGCAAGAGCCTGGATGCACGAAAGAAAAGCAATATTCACTGGGTGATTCGAGCCGGTGTCCTGTCCGGTGAACTGCAGGGCGGTGAGCCCTTTGTTTATCCGACCCTGGAAATTCCCCGGAAGGCGAGAACAACCAGGGTTCTCGTTGTCGGCAGCGGACCTGCCGGTTTTTTTGCCGCTCTGGTCCTGCAAAAAGCCGGCTTTAAGGTCACACTTATTGAGCGGGGTTCCCGGGTAGACAGACGTTCGGCGAGGATCAAGGAGTTTGAGTCCACCGGAGCTTTTGACCCAATGAACAATTACGCCTTCGGTGAAGGCGGGGCCGGTACTTTTTCTGATGGAAAACTTACCTCCAGAACCAAAAACGTCGCCAGGGAAAAACAGTTTATCCTTTCCAGCTATATCCGGGCAGGGGCACCCAAAGAGATAGAATACCTGGCCCATCCGCATTTGGGTACCGACCATCTCCGCCACATCGTTGTTAACCTGAGAAAGGAATTTGAAGATTTAGGGGGTGAGATGCGTTTTGAAACCCTCCTTACAGATTTAGCCATTACTCATGGCAGGGTTGTCGCTGCTGTCACTTCCACAGGGAGAGATTCCCGCTGATGTACTGGTCGTCGCTCCAGGCCATTCAGCCCATGAAACCTATCGGATGCTCATCCGCAATAGGGTTCCGTTTCGGACCAAGAATTTTGCCATCGGCTGTCGGGTTGAACACCCCCAGGAACTGATTAATACAGCGCAGTGGGGCAAAGCTTCTCTGCCCGGGGTCAAAGCCGCTGAATATCGGCTCACCGCCAAAGCTGACGGTTGTCTGCCTGTCTATACCTTCTGCATGTGTCCAGGCGGCATGGTGGTGCCGGCGACAGCCTATGAAACCGCCAACATTGTCAACGGGATGAGTCGCTACAGGCGCAGCGGCAGGTTTGCCAACGCTGCCTGTGTCGCCGGCTTCAGCCTGGAGTCTCTCTTGGGCAAGGCTGTAGAGCCTCTGGAGGCTCTGGACTGGCTCAGCAATCTGGAGCACATGTTTTACCGCTATGCCGGGCGGCTATCAGGCGCCTTTTGCCACTATCGGAGGGTTTATCGAGGGTAAGACAGCTTCCGAAAAAAGAGATACCAGTTATCCGCTGGGACTTGTTTCGGCACCATTATGGGAATTGCTGCCGCCAAAGATCAGTCGTTCCATTGCCCGGGGGCTTGCAGTTTTCAGTAAGAAAATTAAAGGCTTTGACACCGGCATCATTTTGGGGCTGGAGAGTAAAACATCATCGCCAATCCAGGCCGTCAGGGAGCCAGACAGACGCTGTCAGGGCTTTTCCAACCTCTATCTTGCCGGAGAAGGCTCCGGCTGGTCGGGGGGGATCATCTCCAGCGGCGTGGACGGGATACGGACGGCTCTGGCCATTATCGAACACGAGTCCTGATTGAAACTGACTAACTCGGTGTTTTCTAGGAACAATTATATGGCTAAGAAACCTTCCTATGCAGAATTAGCAGAGCAGAACGCTGCCTTAAACCTTGAGTTACAGCATTTGCAGGCGGCGGAACGGGCATACCATCGGCAAAACGTTGCCTTAATGGCTCTGCATGAAACCTCTCTGGGGTTAATAGATAAGCTGGATAAAGAAGAATTGCTGGAAAATATTCTTGACCGTGCCGCCTCGCTCAGCGGTACCGCGCATGGCTATATCTATCTGCTGGAGCCCGGGGAAAAACAGATGCAGATGCGGGTGGGAATGGGGTTTTTCAAAGGCCAATTAGGCCGACGGGTTGTGCTTGGCCAGGGCATGGGCGGGCGTGTATGGCAGGCCGAAGAACCGCTCCTGGTTGAGGATTATCAGTCCTGGCCTGGCCGCATTCCCGATAAGGTTCTGGATGGGCTTCGTTCTATTGTAGGAATTCCGCTCAAATATGATCGCCGGGTATTGGGAGTAATTGGACTTGCCCATGTGGAAGCAGATAAACAATTCAGTGGCGAGGATATTACCACCTTAGAACGATTTGCCGCTCTGGCGCTTATCGCCCTTGAAAAAGCGCATCTTATATGCGGGTGTACGTCATGAACTGGCCGAACGGAAGCGAACGGAAGTCATACTGCGGGAAAGCGAGATGCGTTACCGGACCTTTCTCGAATCGTCTCCAGATCCCATTGTGGTCTATGATATGAAAGGCATTGCCACCTATGTCAATCCAGCCTTTGAACAGACCTTTGGCCTTTCGCGGGACGAGCTGCTGGGCAAGCAGATCGATTTTGTTCCTCCGGAAAATGTGGCGGAGACCAGGGCTGCAATTAAGCTGATGCTCAGCGGTCAAAAGATACATCTTTTTGAGACAAGACGTTTAACGCGGGATGGAACAATTCTGGATGTGCAGCTCAGTTCCACTCTGTATCAAGGGGCTGATGGCCAACCGCTGGGGAATATCGTCACCTTGAGGGATATCAGTGACCGGAAACGTGATGAAGAGGAGTTGGACAGATATCGCAGCCGCCTTGAAGAACTGGTTACCGAACGGACAGCAGAACTGGCCCAGGCCAACCTCAAGCTCGAGCAGGAAATCGAAGATCGCAAACGGGCGGAAAAAGCTCTCCGAAAGCGTGAAAAAGAACTCCAGGCGCAATCCCACCATCTTGAAGAAGTAAATACCGCCCTCAGGGTACTCCTGAAACAACGGGAAGAAGATAAAAAGGAACTGGGAGAAATTGTCCTGCGAAATGTGCAGGAGCTGGTCAGCCCTTACCTGCAGAGGGTCATTGACGGACGTCTCACCACCCAGCAAAAAACCCTGGCTCCGCATCCTGGAAACCAATTTAAACAACATCGTTTCGCCGTTTATCGATAAATTGACCTCAGATTTAGGCTCAATTAACGCCTGCGGAAATAAAAGTGGCCAGTCTGGTTAAGGAGGGCAAGACCAACAAGGAAATTGCTGAGGTGCTGTTGGTTTCAAAAAACACAGTCCTGTTTCACCGGCACAAAATACGAGATAAATTAGGTATAAAAAACAAGAAGATAAACCTTCGTTCTCATTTGTTGACTCTGGAATAATAGTGGTATAAATACCACTATTATACCACTATTTATATAAACTTGATATTATTTCAGATTAAGTAAGGTGCAGAGATAATAAACTCCTGGCTTAATTCACTATAACTGGGGAGGGTTTCATTAGCTTCGTCTTTTAGCACGCACCAGTTAGAACAAGCGATTTGGAGAAATCTATGACGCATCTCATTGTTTCTGATGTTACACTTACCTTCGGCGGATTAAACGCCCTCTCCAAAGTCGATATCACTATCGAGCCTGGGCTGATCACCTCGATTATCGGTCCCAACGGGGCCGGAAAAACCAGTATTCTCAACTGTATTTCCGGTTTTTATCACCCATCCAAAGGTAAGATTCAATATGGTGAGCGCAACCTGACCCATGCCTCACCGCATCAGATCTCCAATATCGGTATTGCCAGAGCCTTTCAAAATCTTGAATTGTTTCGGGGCCTGTCTGTTCTCGATAACCTGCTTCTGGCCCGTCATCAAAATCTGCAATACTCGATTCTGCACGCGATCATCTTTTTCGGCAAGGCATCACGAATGGAAGCGGAAAATCGTGCCTATGTCGAAAAAGTAATCGATTTCATGGAGCTTGAACCCTATCGAAAAAGCATGGTGGGCAATCTCAGCTATGGGGTGCAAAAAAGAGTGGAGGTCGCCCGGGCTCTGACACTGGCACCCAAGCTGCTTCTGCTCGATGAACCCATGGCGGGAATGAATATCGAGGAAAAAGAAGACATCGTCCGCTTTATACTCGATCTGAAAAAGGAGTGGGGGGTGACGATCGTGCTGGTTGAGCATGATCTGGGGGTCGTCATGGATATTTCAGATCAGATTTATGTCCTTGATTTCGGTGAAGTCATTGGTTCGGGAAATCCGCAGGAAGTTGCATCCGATCCCAAGGTGATTGAAGCCTATATTGGAGAAGAATAAGTTTTCGTATGGAAAATCAAGATCATTTAGCTGCAGTACACCATTCCGCAACTCCTGCGGTGGCGGGTGAAAGCAACCGGAGAAAAGGTTGCCCTGCGGGAAAAAGATTTCGGCTGCTGGAACAGCTATACCTGGGATCAATACTATGATTTTGTGCGCAATGCCGGGCTTGGTCTCAAGAAAATCGGTTTTGCCAAAGGAGACAAAATCGCCATCATCAGTGATAATATCCCTGAAACGCTCTATATGGCCATCGGCGCCCAGGCGGTGGGGGGTATCTCAGCGGCCATTTATCAGACCAGCCTGCCGGATGAAATCGGTGGCATTCTCGAATATCTTAATGTCAGTATTGTTTTCTGCAACGATCAGGAGCAGGTCGATAAGGTGGCTGAGGTACGAGACAAGATCCCTGGTGTCAAAAAAGTGATCTATGAAGATCCCCGGGGGATGCGAAGCTATCAGGCTGACGACTGGTTCATGTCCATTGAAGATCTGTATCGACTGGGAGAAGAAGTCCACCTGGAGATCCCGGATCTGTTTGCTGCCCTGGTGGATCAGGGAAAGCCCGATGATGTCTGCCATATTTGCCTTACCTCCGGCACCACGGGGCTCCCCAAAGGCGCGATGCTGACCCATCGGAATTATATCAATATGGGTCTGCAGATCACCAAGGTTGATCCTCTTGGAAGAGACCGATGAATATCTGTCGTTTCTGCCTTTTGCCTGGATTGGCGAGCAGATGAATTCCTTCGGTGTGGCCATGGCCACCGGGATAGCGATCAATTTCCCGGAGTCGGTTGAGACCAGTATGGAGGATTTAAAGGAGATAGGACCACATTTCATGTTCGGAGCCCCGCGTATCTATGAAACCATCCGCTCGCAGATCTGGCTGAAAATGGATGAGTCCTATTGGCTGAACCGGACCTTTTATCGTTTTTTCATGAAAATAGGTGAAGAGGCGGCGGGATATCGCATGTCCGGCAGAAAGATGCCCGGCAAACTGCGATTTCTGGCCTGGCTGGGCAAGCAGATAATTTTTCGTCCGCTGGTCAATCAGATTGGTCTTCTCAGGCTGCGCCGGGCGTATACCGGTGGGGCTGCCCTTGGCCCGGAACTCTTTACTTTTTACCAGGCCATCGGGGTTAATCTCAAACAGATATACGGCCAGACGGAAATTGTCGGTATCGCCTATATGCATCGGGACGGTGATGTCCGGCCGGATACCGTTGGCAAACCTTTGCCGGGGACCGAATGCAAAATCTCCGAAGACGGGGAGATCCTTTCGCGCTCGGCTTCGGTTACTCCCGGCTATTACAAGCTGCCCGAAAAGACCGCCGAATTGCTTGAAGGCGGCTGGCTGCATTCCGGTGATGCCGGGTATATCGATGACAACGGTCATCTGGTGGTCATTGACCGGATTTCTGATGTCATGCACAATAAAAACGGCGAGATGTTCAGCCCGATGTTCCTGGAAAACCGTCTGAAGTTCAGCCCATATATCAAAGAAGCGGTCATTTTCGGGGATAAAAAAGAGTATGTCGCGGCGCTGATAAATGTTGATCCCATCGTCGTAGGCAAATGGGCGGAGGACAGGGGTATCTCTTTCAGTACCTATATGGATCTTTCCTTTCAGCCTGAGGTTGCCGAGCTGATCAATGGTGCGGTAGTGGAAATTAATCAGCACAGGGAGAAGCCCCATTTCAAGATCCGAGCGGTTTGCCATTCTCTATAAACTGCTGGATATGGATGACGGAGAATTGACCAAGACCGGCAAGATCCGGCGCAAATTTGTTCGGGAAAAATACCATGATCTGTATGAAGCATTGTATGACGAAACCATAACAGAGAAAAAGGTTGAGGCCTTTTATCAGTATCAGGACGGCCAGACAACAACGGTCGATACAACCATCCGCTTTTACACAATGGAAGGAGACTGATGAGCTATTTTTTTCAACTGGTGGTCAGTGGTGTTGTTGTCGGATCAATTTACGCCCTGTCGGCGCTGGGATTTGTGCTGATTTACAAATCGAGCCGGGTGCTCAATATTGCCCATGGGCAGTTCATTGCCGCCGGGGCCTTTATCACCTATGCGCTGACGGTCTGGGCGGGTATTCCCATCTATGTCTCTTTCCCGGTCAGTATGGTCGCTGACCTTTTTTCTGGCGATGAGTGTGGAGAGGGTGTTTTTGCGGCGCTTGATTGGCGAGCCGATTATCTCCGTCATCATGGTAACCATCGGCCTGATGTCCATTCTGGACGGGCTGATCTATCTGACCCCTTTTGGCGCAGAAAATTTCTCCTTCCCTGCTTTTCTGCCGACAACGCCAATTGCCTTTGCCGGGGTGTCAATTTCCTGGACGCAGATGGTGGGTGTTGTCACCACCTTCACCCTGATTGCCTGCTTTACCTGGTTTTTTAAAAAATCAACAGTTGGCATTTCCATGCGGGCGGTATCCGACGATCAGTTGGCGGCAATGTCCATCGGTATCTCCGTGCCGCGGGTATTTGGTCTGGCATGGGCGATGGCCGGGCTCAGTGCCGCCGCCGCCGGAGGAATTATCGGCAACATTACCGGCTTGAATTTTGATACCCTGCATGCTTTTGGCATTGTTGTTTTCCCGGTGGTTATTCTTGGTGGTCTGGATTCGATTCTGGGTGCGGTTGTAGCCGGAATCATTATGGGACTGATACAGCAGTTTGCCAGTGGCTATCTGGATGGGCACTGGGGATTGAACGGGACAGGGGAGGTCATGCCGTATATTGTTTTACTGGTGATTCTGCTTTTTAAACCCCATGGCTTATTTGGCATACACGAAATAGAGCGGGTGTAACTTATGTCATCAAATCGTTGGCTGGCTACAGGGAATTATTTCACCTCCTACCGGGAAGAGCAGAGGATATTTTTCACCAGCCTGGACCGGACCGCGATGGTTCTTTTCATCCTCGGTCTGTTCATCTGGCCTTTTTTTATTGATGTCGGCAACAAGTATATGCTGATAATCGACAACATACTTGTGGCCGTCATTGCGGTGATGGGATTGAATCTGGTCACCGGCTTTGCCGGGTTGATTTCCATCGGTCACGCGGCCTTTGTCGGTATAGGCGCCTATACCATTGCCTCTTTTGCCCGGGTTTTGGGCGATAATCATGTTCTTTTGACCCATGCCTGGCCGTTGATGATCCTGTTGGCCGGATGTATGGGGGCGGTTTTTGGTGCCATCGTCGGTTTGCCCGCTCTTCGTCTGAAGCATCTGTATCTGGCCATTGCCACGCTCTCTTTTCAGATGATATTTCAATGGGTCATCAAATTCATGAATTTTTTCAACCAGGGACAGACAATATCTGTTGGCCGGGTTGTCTGGGTGACCGGGCAGGTGTCGCGTCAAGGATCACTATCTCTTCTGGTATTATGCGATTCTGGTGGTGATTGTGCTGCTTGGTTTTTCGGTACGCAACCTGCTGCGTACCCGCTATGGCCGCTGTCTTGTCGCCGTACGGGATAATGACCGGGCCGCCGATGCCATGGGCATGCATCCGGGGTTTACCAAGGTCTATGCCTTTGGACTGGCTGGTTTTCTGGCCGGTGTGGCCGGTGCTCTACATGCCTATTTATATCGCGGCGTTGGCGTCGAATCCTTTACCCTGCATCACTCTATCAACTATCTGGCCATGGCCATTGTCGGCGGGCTTGGAACCTTGCCCGGTTCTTTTATGGGGCCGCTGGCCATAAAGGTGCTTGAGATGCAGGTGGAACAACTTTCTGAATGGGCGAGCGCTCATTTAACCTTTGCCGCAAATCTTGCCACGGCCCTTAAACCTTTAAGCTTTGGCCTGGTTATTGTGCTGTTTCTGATGTTTGAACCCCGCGGAATTGCCAACTGGTGGCGTATTGTACCGCTCTTATGTGAAGTTGTGGCCATTTAGGTATTAGTGGCATCTTGACAGTGATTTCTTGTTGTTATCTGCAACACCATGACGATTTATGCCAAATGAGTTGACACCCTAGTATGTCGAGGAACCGGAGTGCTTACGAAATATTTTCATGTAGACTCGATGTTTAGTATCAACCACGCAGCTGCTCAATACAACTACAACAAGGAGGAAAAATGAAAAAGAACAATTGGACCAAGTGGATGTTTCTGTTGGTAGCTGTTTTCATGGTAAGCCTTCCCGTCCAGGCATTTGCCGGAAAGGTGTATAAGCTTGGCCTGTCTCTGGCCATTACCGGTCCGACTTCCGATGCCGGTGATCCTTATGCCAAGGGGGTTGAAGACTATTTCAATTATGTCAACGATACAAAGATGCTGGGCGATGATACAATCGACTGCACCATTCGGGATGATCAATACAAAACCGATATTACCAAACAAAATTTTGAAGATTTTCTCGATCAGGGTATTGTCTTTTATCTGAACTATTCGACAGGCAGCACGCTGGCCCTGAAAAAGGATTTCGAGGAAGTGAAAATGCCTGTTATTCCGGCATCTTTTCATGCCGGGAATCTGGTCGATTCACATTACATCTTCCTGCCCATCGCCTCTTATTCCGCCCAGGCTATAGGCCTTGCCGAGTATATTGTGAAAAATAACAAGGGAGGCACGCCAAAGGTTGCCCTGTTTATCCATCCCTCGGCGTTTGGTCGGGGCCCTGTTGAAGATCTGCAAAAGGCTGTTGCCGCCGGACTTGACATAGAAATCGTCGAAGTCGTTGAACATGGCAAGAATCTCGATAACACTGCCATGCTGAAGCGTCTTATCAGTAAAGATGTGCAGTATGTCATCAGCCAGACTGTTCAGTCCCCGGTTGCTACCATGTTAAAAGATGCCAACAGCCTCGGCCTCATAGCCCAGTCCTTTGGCGAAAAGGGAAAACTGACCTTTCTCGGCTGCCATTACACCGGCGGCAATGATCTTGTTGCCCTGGCCGGAGATGCCGCCGAAAATTTCTACTGGACGACCTCCTATATCATTACCAACGAACCAAGCCCGGGCGCAACTGCACAGCTTGAGCTGGCTAAGAGATATAATCGTGACGATAAGGCTGCCAATTCCCATAACTATGCAAACGGCATGATGGTGGCCCAGGTTGTAACAGAAGTCATCAAGCGGGCAAAGGCAAAAGGAAAAGAAATCAACAAGGAGACTCTTTATGAAGAGCTTCAGGAAATGAATGGAGACAATGCATTTTCTCCCGGGACGACAGTTGGACCGGTAACCTATTCGAAAACCGATCATGCCGGGGTTGACACGCTGCAGCTGTATGTCGTCGAAGATGGCGCTTTTAAATCTGCCGGTGAGCCTTTTATTCCGGTGTATACCGAGAAAATTAAATAGATCAAATCTCGTCCCTGTCTTTCTGTGCCATAATACCAGAAAGTTTTATGGCACAGAAAGCCGGAATCCTTCGTTGGCATGGATGTATAAAAAAGCCACGACTATGAATAATAAAAAAACTGACAATCAGCTGGAAGTCAATAACATCGAAGTTGTCTATAATGATATTGTCCAGGTGTTGCGTGGTGTCAGCCTGAGTGTTCCGGAAGGGGCTATTGTCGCCCTGTTGGGCACAAACGGCGCGGGAAAGACCACGACCCTGCGGGCAATCAGCGGTTTGCTTAAACCGGAAAACGGCTTTATCCGGGAAGGGTATATTAAATTCAAGGATCAGGATATCACCAATCAGCTGGGGACCCAGGTGGTAAAACTTGGGGCGGTGATGGTTCCTGAAGGACGCCGGGTATTCAAACATCTTACGGTGGATGAAAATATCCGTGTCGGTTCCATTACCAGGCGAGATGGAACGCAGAAAATTCGCGATGATCATCAGGTTGATGTATGCCCATTTTCCACGACTGGCCAATATCACCCATCGGATGGCAGGGTATTGCTCGGGAGGTGAGCAGCAGATGATCGCCATTGCCAGGGCGCTGATGGCATCGCCGACAATGCTCATGCTCGACGAACCGTCCCTGGGCTTGGCCCCGCTGCTTGTTAAGGAAATATTTGACAATATCCAGTTGATAAATAAAGAATTGAATACCACTATTTTAGTGGTCGAGCAAAATGCCAAGATTGCTCTGGGGATTTCCGATTATGCCTATATTATGGAGTCCGGCAGGATTGTTTTAGAAGGTCCTTCCAAGGAACTTCAGGAAAATCCGGATGTTAAGGAATTCTATATGGGGATAACCCGTGGTGGCGGAAGAAAATCCTTTAAAGAAGTGAAATCCTACAAGAGACGTAAGCGCTGGATGTAGTGTCGGCAAATAGTACTGCAGGATCATTGGCGCAAGGAGGGTGTAATGAAATTTTTAGTAGGGTATAATGGCTCGGAGGAAGCCAAAGCCGCTCTCTCTTTGGCAAGAACCTACGCAGAAAAATTTAGTGCCAGAGTGGTCGTTGTCACCTCAATGGGAGGCGGAAGGGGTGAAAAACCGGAAAAAATCGGCAAAGCCGCGAAGGATCTGGCATTTGCCGAACAATTTCTTAAAGAAAAAGGGATTGTTTGTGAGAGCCATCAGCTGGCACGTGGCATGCCGCCTGGCGAAGATCTGGTGAGATTTGCCGAGAAAACGATATCGATCAGATATTTATTGGCGTGGAAAAAGTTTCGCGAACCCAAAAAATCATTGTCGGATCCAATGCGCAGTATATAATTTTGAAAGCATCCTGTCCGGTAGTTTCTGTAAACAATAATTCAAAATTCCGCAGTCTGTTTTCAGTATAAGTCTGAAAATTATCATCTGGTAATCATATAACGAACCTTAACCTCACTCCAAAGATACGGGAGAAATTCCATGGGACTTTATGATTTTACTTTCTATGATCTGATCAATAGGAATGCGGTCGCTTTTGGCAGTCGTGTCTGTTGGCAGGAAATCGACGATGGCCGAGAATTGACCTTCACCGATTATAAACAAAAGGTGATCTTCTGGCCGGTGGACTATCCCGTGCCGGGATTGAGAAAGGAGACCGCATCGGAGTCGTTGGTAAAAACAGTCTCGAATTTTTTCTTATTTACGGAGCAGCTGCCCGTCTTGGCGCTATTGTGCTGCCAATCAACTGGCGGCTTTCAGCCGACGAGGTCTGTTTTAACCTCAACGACTGCCAGGCAAAAATAGTTTTTGCCGACGCCGAGTTTCAAAATATTCTCGATGAGAAACGGGACTGCCTTACCTTCTGTTGCAAGCTGGTATAATTTGAAGGGGGATCTTGGCGGGGCGTCACAATTTTCCTCTTTGCTGGAGGCGGGTGAGTCTCCTCCAGTTGTGGATGTGGCGGGTACGGACGGTTTTGTCATCATTCATACCGCTGCTGTCGCCGGACGCCCTAGGGGTGCTCTCTTGAGCCATGGCAACATACTGTGCGCCGACTTGCATTTTCACTGCACCATGGGCTTTACATCGGCTGATGTGAATCTGAACCTGCTGCCGCTCTTTCATGTGGCGGGACTTTTTATGGTCACCAGTACCTTTCATGCCGGCGGTTCAAGTTTAAATATCAGCAAATTTGAAGCAAAGGAGGCGGCCCGGCTTATTGAGAAAAAAGGTGCGACAGTAGCTTTTGATTTTCCGCCTATCCTCGACTCCATTGTCAAAGCTGCAGCTGAAGGGAAGTATGATATCAGTTCAATGCGAGGTGTTATCGGTCTTGGAACCCCGGAGGTGATAAAGCAATTCCAGGAGATTAGTGGCGGCAGTTATTATGCCATGTATGGGCAGACCGAGACATCCTGCCTGGCCACCATCGGCAAATATGATGATCGGCCGGGGTCCGCCGGGAAAACTATTTTGCTTGGCGATGTGCAGTTGGTTGATGAGCACGACCAACCTGTTGCTGCAGGGGAGGTGGGGGAGATATGCGTCAGGGGACCCATGGTTTTCAAGGGCTATTGGGGGCTGCCTGATGATAACGCCTATACTTTTCGTGAGGGATGGCATCATACCGGCGATCTGGGCCGTTTTGATGGTGACGGCTTTTTGTTCTATGCCGGACGAAAAGCGGAAAAGGAACTTATCAAACCGGGCGGTGAAAATGTCTATCCGGCAGAAGTCGAAAAGGTCATCCTGCTCCATCCGGCTGTTGCCCGGACTGTGGTCATCGGCGTACCGGATCCAAAGTGGAAAGAGGGGATTAAGGCGGTGTGTCAGCTGCACCCAGGCGAAAGCCTGACGGCAAAGGAATTGATTGATTTTGTCGGTGAGCGCATCGCCCGTTTCAAAAAACCCCAGTATGTCGAATTTATCAGTGATTTACCGGTAACCAAGGACGGTTCTCCGGACCGGGCGGCGGTGAAGTCTCTCTACGGTAAAGCATGATGCTGGTTCCCATGTGGCACATGGGAGCCAGATGATGCAGTGAGCCACATCTTGATCCCATGCATCGCATGGGATCAAGATGGTTCGGGAGTTTTACGACCCTATCAATCCTCTGTGTCGCGAAACAACTTCCTGATGATGATAATTTTTTCCTGCTTGCCGGGCCTGGGTGATGAGATCTCCGGCGTCCAAGCCTAGAGCATTACAGATTCGGACAAGGGTATCGAAAGAAGGTGAGTTGACATCATTTTCAACCTGACTGAAAAACCCCTCAGAGATTGTAGCTTTCTCGGCAACGATCTTCAAGGTCAATTGTTGTTCTTTCCTGGATCTCCATATCAAGGTGCCAATATTCATAAGCCTCTGCTCTGAAAGCGTGAGGAGGAGAGAGCGTAAAACGGTAAGACAACTGTTAACCCCGCTGAACGGGAAAGTAAGCCGGACTGTTTTCAGTACCCCCTTGAGGGGGTTTCTGTACCTTCAAGAAACTTATTGATAAACAACAAGAAATAAATTTCCGGGGTTTGTTGTTTATTTCAGTTAATATTAACCTAAGTAAAATATCAACAATATGCCAATAGGGGAAAATTTACTGATCTTTAGGCCGCCTCGAGGGACATGTTCAAAAAAAATGAAAAGGAGCAGGAAAAATATTGACAAAAAACCTCTGACTGAATAATGATCGTCAATTGCGATTGAGCGCTTGGTCGGTTCGTTGGTTCTGTTGTCGTTGTCATTGTGAAGGACGCGCTTGTTTAGGAATATGACCGATCGCTCAGTCGATTCTGGTTGGTCTTATGATATGAATCCTACCATTCGGCGGTCCGAAATACTGATCGGGAAGGTGAATTGTCCGGTTGACTTTCTGGAATTTATACGTCGTATTTACCAATGAGTTTACACAGGAGGATTGTATGTCAGCAGGAGCGTTAAAACCGAGATGGGGGCAGCCTCTCACGGGAATTGTTTCGTTCGTCGTGTTTTTGGCCATTGCCTTGGTGACCTGGTTCATCTTCAGTGATCCGAGAGGACCAGTAAAGTGGTTTCCCTATCCTTTCGTCATGTATCTGGCAATGATGATTTTGGTTGGAATATGGCAGCATATGTTGCTTGCTGACTGGCCTTTTCAGAATATCGAACAGCCCAAGCGCGGAATCATCATGACCATAGTAAATTTAATTTTGGTCTGGTTTGTCATTGATGTCCTGTTTTACCGTGTTCTCGGGATAGGATTCAATTTTTTAAGCTATTATGGACTTGAGGCTATTGGAAAACCGGTGATACTCGCGCAGGTCGCAGTAGTCTGTTTTGTTCTGATAGGCTTTTACACCTATCCGGTTTCGACAATATTTTTCGGAAAGTGGCCAGTTCAGCCAAGCAATATACCGCAGCCTGCAGCCGGGTTTGCAGAGTTTGGCTGGGGATCTTTTATAACCTTGATTTGTTATGCTGTCCTTATCGTGCCCTTTTTTGGTACGGTCTTGCCCGGACCGCCCTTAACCCGGCCTGGTGGGCAGGTATTGGTGGAACCTCTCATGTGCACTGGGTTTTTGGCTGGTGGGAATGGGCAATTGTCATTCTCTTCATGACGCCGAATGTCTGGCGGATGAAGCCATGGACTCTCATTACTCTTCCTCAACCGTGGAAAGGGATTGTTTCGGTAATTCTTTCTTTTATTTTTGCCGATATTTTACCCTCGTCTGTAAAGTAATTATTCCCATGTGGGTACCGGAAGAAACGTTTATAATTGCTGGAAGAAGCTAAAGGACTGGCGGAAGTTCAACGATTTTTCTGGATTCACTCAGCGGAAATCGCCGGTTTTACTTTGATACCGTTTCTGATCTGGCATCATTACTTTGACGATATTGCCTTCGGGCTCGACAGAGATGGCTGGTCGGCGTTCTTTGTGAGGACTGTCGGGGTGTTGTTGCTTGCTGCTGGAAGCTACTGGGTGTTCTATTATGGAAATTTTGGTCATTGGGCTTTGGGGAATCATCATATGAATGAACTCGCGCACAGGTTCGCCCATGGAGAGTCGCTTGTCTGGAATTTCTGGTGGATTATTCCCCTTCTCTGGAATGAATGGTTCTTTCATAAATGGCCGTTTTATGTGCATGAAGAATAATTGACCTGTAATTGAGGTCAGGTGCCGGTGGGGATTGTGTCCTTTGCATTTTTTCACCAGCACTTCTTGAAATGTTAATCCATATTGGTGAAGGAATGCTACGACGTTGCCGCAGCAGATATGTAATATGCTCGTTAAGCATGTCAGCCTCAATAAAATGACTTAACTCTGCTTGTACAGGAGCGTCATATCTTGACACCTATGACAACCTGCCGAAAGGAGGATTTAATGCAAGCATCAAGCGTAAATAAAAGTATCCTGACTCCAGTTGAATTTTTGACCAGAAGCGCCCTCGTCTACCCCAATAAGACAGCAGTTGTCCATGGCGAAAAACGTTATACCTACAAAGAATTTTCGGAGAGAATCTATCGCCTGGCCAGTGCTCTTCAGCAAAAGGGTATTGGCAAGGACGATAAGGTCGCTTTTATCTGCCCCAATATTCCGGCAATGCTGGAAGCGCACTATGCCGTGCCGCTTATTGGTGCGGTCCTGGTCAGTGTCAATATTCGTCTTTCTCCCGGAGAGGTCTCCTACATCATTGATCACTCCGATGCCAAAGCTGGTTGTCGTAGACAGTGAATTTGCCCACCTGGTCAAACCGGGCGATCTGCCAAAGGTTAAAACCTATGTGACGGTCTGTGATGTAAACGATACCATAATCTCTTGACGGTCTGGAGTATGAGGCTTTCCTGGCAACCGGTTCGCCTGAACCCCTTGCGGCCGATATCGATTCCGAAGATCAGCTGCTGGCCATCAATTATACCAGCGGCACAACCGGTCGGCCCAAGGGAGTTATGTACCACCACCGGGGTGCATATCTGAATGCAATCGGCGAGGTTCTGGAGTCAGGTTTGACCGCCTCTTCCGTCTATCTCTGGACACTGCCCATGTTTCATTGCAACGGCTGGTGTTTTACCTGGGGTGTTACTGCCGTTGGCGCAACCCATGTCTGCCTGCGTGCCGTGGTTGCCGAAGACATTTATCGTTTGATTGAAAGGGAAGATGTTTCACATCTCTGTGCGGCTCCGACGATACTCATCACCATGAGCACCTGGCCGGGAGCATCCGAAGTGAAAATGAAGCGTAAACTGAAAATTATGACTGCCGGAGCTCCACCTGCCCCGGCAATTATCAGGAATATGGAGGCTATTGGCGCGGATATTACCCATACCTACGGTCTCACCGAGGTGTATGGTCCACATAGTGTCTGCGCCTGGCAACCTGCCTGGGAGACCATGTCCGATGAAGAAAAGGCGATAGTGAAATCACGGCAGGGTGTTCCGTATGTCATCACCCATTTTATGGATGTGGTTGATCCTGTTACCATGGTCCCGGTCCGAGAGACGGCAAGACCATGGGAGAAATCGTCATGCGCGGCAACAATGTCATGACCGGCTACTACAAGGATCCCGAAGCGACTGAAGAGGCTTTTGCCGGGGCTGGTTTCACAGCGGTGATCTTGCGGTCATGCACCCGGACGGCTATGCCCAGATCATGGACCGGAAAAAGGATATCATCATCAGCGGCGGTGAAAACATTTCCACCGTTGAAGTGGAAAGTGTCATCTACGGCCATCCGGATGTTCAGGAGGTGGCGGTCATTCCTGTCCCGGATGAGAAATGGGGTGAGGTGCCCAAGGCCTATGTTGTGCTTAAAGCCGGAAAAAATACCTCTGCAGAAGATATTATTGCCTATACCAAAGAGCATCTGGCCCGTTTCAAGGCCCCGAAATATATCGAGTTCGGCGATCTGCCCAAAACTGCTACCGGTAAAATACAAAAGTTCAAATTGAGAGATAAAGAGTGGAAGGGAAAAAAACGGATCGGCTAAAGTGAGTCGGCATGGGCCAAATGGTAACCAGGCGTCGATTGCGAGATGGTGCCTGGTTATATTAACCAAAGGAAAGAAGAGGTGTGGTGGTCAGGTCAATGGCTGCAGAGTTTTTATCAGTCACTGAGGCGGTTTTTTTTAACTCCCCTGGACTATCTTATTGATAAAGTCACTCATCGACGCCAGGACAACTGACTGTGCTTCCAGATGGGGAATATGGGCACAATTTTCAATTATTTGAAGATGGGTATAACCTGAAGATTTAGCAGCAATAGATCTGGCCTGGGCTATTGTGCCATACTGGTCATTGCGTCCCTGAATGACCAGTAGTGGGGATTCAATACTTGGTAAAAGATATTCAATATTCCAGTGCTTAAACCAATCACTCAACCATGTTTCCGACCATGCCTTGAAAATACTGTCTGTTTTATCACCATGGTATTTCGATAAGCCTCTCAGCTTGCCCTTATCCCATGCTTCATTGGCGATATTAATTCCGGCAATAGTTTCTGCATCGACAAAGACATGTGCAGCCTCAGTTATAATTCCTTTCAGAATAGGAAGGACGTTCGGCCCCTGAAATTAAACTGATACTCCCGCCATCAGAATGACCGATTAAGATGTAAGGTTTCCCGGGAATAATATTTTCGAGGAGTCTGGGCAGTTCCTGAGGGCATACCTGTGCAGATAGTGAATTGTACGCATATATGCACAGGAGAAGATTTTCCGTATCCCAGACGATCATACACCAGGCCGGGACAACCCGTATCCTGCATAATAATTCAGGAAAATCGCTCCACATGGCAACACAGCCCAAACCTTCGTGCAGGTATACCAGATAAGGCTTATTTCTATCGCCTTCAATTAACTGATAGTGTAACCGGTAGTTCTTATCAATTTTCAGGTATGGCAATGATTTTTCCTCCAAGGTTTTCCAATTAAGGACATGATACCGAAAAAACAGATAACTCAATACCGGCAAAAGGCAAATGGAATCTCGCAAAAAAATTGTCGCCTGAAAAATAGACAATAATACATATTTTTTTGCGAGAACTGTTTCTCTTAATCTTTTATGCACATGCCTACTGAGCTATTTATGCGAACAGGTAATTATATTCACTACCGAGTGAACTACCAGACTATCAACCAGCAAATGGAGGTATCTTATCATGTTTAACACCGTTCTCGTTGAAATTACCGAAAAACATGTTGGGATTATAACCCTGAATCGTCCGGAGCAATTAAACACTTTTAACAGTCAGATGGCCGGGGAACTTCATGCCGCACTTCTGGCCATGGAGGCAGACGATAAGGTTCGGGTTATTCTTCTTAAAAGTTCCGGGCGTGCATTTTGTGCCGGAATTGATGTCAACGAGCTGGCGGGTAAATCGGCAACACAGTATCGCGAGTGGATTGAGTGGATGGAAAATCCCCTGGTGGCAATTTCCACCATGAAAAAACCGGTCATCGCCCAGCTGCAAGGTGTTGCCACTGCCAATGGTATGGGACTGGCGGCGGCCGCAGATTTAGTGATTGCCTCAGAGCGGGTGAAGATGGGTCTTACCGCAATCAATGTCGGCCTGAACTGTGTTGGTCCGATTCTGCCGGTTGCCCGTTGTGTGGGACGGAAAAAAGCCCTGGAGTTGCTTCTCTATGGAAATCTCTTAAAGGCCCAGGAAGCCCTCGAACTCGGGCTGGTGAATAGAGTCGTCGCCCATGAGGAACTTGATGAGGCCGCCTTGAGCTGGGCCGAAGATCTGGCCAAGAGAAGTCCCCTTGCCGTGCAGATTGCCAAGAGTGCTTTCTATCAATCCGAGGATATGGACTATCAAAAACAGTTCCAGTTTATGAACGAAGCCTTTGCCCGATTGTGCACCACCGATGATGCCAAGGAAGGCGTGGCAGCTTTTTTGGCAAAAAGAAATCCTCAGTGGAAGCTGCAATAAATGGTGACTACTGCTCAGGCCCGCTTCTGCTCCTTTTGTTATATTGCAGATTAGTCACCGATACCGAGCCCTGGTTTTGGTTTTTCTAAAAGTTCATTGAGAATATCCAGAGTCTTCGAGTGCTTTTGCTCTTTGGTGAGGGATGGATTGCTGAAGATATCCTCTAGCTCGTTGGCGATGGTTTCTGCTTGGTTTTCGAGATGTAGCTTGAGGTGTTTTTCATACTCGGCATGCGCTTCCGGGTCGGAGCAATACCAGTCATGACCTGTGTTCTGTCCGTTTGACAGTATCGGGTACGTCAAGGCTATTATCGTAGCTGCAATAAAAATCTGTCGATATTTTCCGGTCCTTTTTGCCATTGTTAAATCTCCTCTAACCATGAACTTTAAAATCATTGCAGATTATTTGCTCTTTTTCCTCATCATCAACTGCTTGGAATACGTTTGCAGCTATAGCCCTCCTATGCGTTTGTTGACTGAGTTCTGATGCCTCTTTGTTTATGATTTATTCCTGATCGTTGCCAGTCGTATGCCCTTTGCTGCAGAGTGTACGACAAAGGCACGTTGTAAGCATATGTTCATTATGTGCAGTGATAATTAGGTGAAAAACGGATAATGTCAAGCACTAAATGTTTTAAAATCCTGAATCTTCTGACATTTGCCAAGGCAGGATGGTTGGTGCATGGTATATGAGGCTTTTCCCTGTTCATCGTTAAACGATAATCCACCTTTTTTTGTCCGGCAGTTAAAAGTGAGCCATCAAAAATGAAAACTGGAAAAGATGATTCCTGTCCTTTGTGCGGTAGTGTGGATGTTGCATCGTTTTTTGAGGATAGCATGAGAAGCTATCTGCGCTGCCTTTTTTGTGGGCTGGTCTTTGTGCCAGAGCGCTATTGGTTGAATAGAGAAGTTGAGAAAGCAATATATGATTTGCATGAAAATGATCCGGAGGATGCGGGGTACAGGCACTTTCTTTCTCGACTGAGTGTTCCGCTCCTGGAAAAACTTGATGAAAAACAAAAGGGCTTGGATTTTGGCTGTGGCCCAGGCCCTACGCTGTCCGGTATGCTCAAAGAACATGGCCATCACGTCGATCTCTATGATCCTTTTTATTGCAACGATCCTGCAGTGTTTAAGAAAAAATATGATTTTATCTGTGCCACCGAGGTCGTAGAACATCTGCGCGAGCCTCATCGGGAGTGGGCTGCGTTGTTTACAATGCTCAAACCGGGCGGATGGCTGGGGATCATGACGAAACTGGTGAAAGATAAACAGGCCTTCAGCACCTGGCACTATATTCGTGATAAGAGCCATATCTCTTTTTATAGCCAAAGCTGCATGTCATATCTCGCTAGCGCATTTTAATGCGGAACTTACATTTTCCAGCCGATGATGTGATTCTGTTTAATAAGAAAAATGAGAGATAATTACAATTCTGCCTCTGCTTCCGCAGCAAAATCGTGGTCCAACTCGCTCACGATGAGCAAAAAACCTGGGATATATTTTGCGGTAGGCGGCAAATATTTCTGCAAAAGGCAGGTCGGCAAAATAGCCATGATCTCTTACGTATTCCATGTGTTTTTGACCAAGGGCATTGTATTCGTGGAAGATCGAATCCTCTGATCCATCGAAGTCGAGCGGTGTCACGTTGAAGCGGGTGCAGAGTGACAGGTTGAAAGCAGGAGTGGCTTTTACCCATTTATCATTGAGGAACATCTCGGTGTAGCCATGGTAGACAAACAAATCTGTGCCCATCATCTCTCTTAATCTGGCCGTGGACAGATGGTTGGTCACATCGGCAAAACCGATGCGACAGGGGATTTGCTGCTGCCGTCCGACGGCTGCAAGCAGCACGGCTTTGGCGACACAGTAACCTCTTTTTTTCTGCAAAATCGAGCTGGCCTTCATGGCTGTGCGGGAATATTGCAGGTCGTACGGGTCGTAGATAATCTGGTCCCTGACCGCATAGTAGAGGCCAATAGCCTTTTCTGCTGGTGTGCTACAGTCGGCACAAACAGTTTTGGCAAAATCGGTCACTTCCTCAGTGTCATAATCGAGGAAGAAAGTTGGCTTCAGGTAGCTTTGAAATTCTGGCTGCAATTCTGGCTGCATATGGTCAGTTTCCGGTAAAATTGTTTTTGCTGCAAAGTGAAGTGATATCTCTATCGCTTCGTGTACGTGCATTCTGAGCAGTTGTATCTTATAGAATAGTACATATCAGTGGGTTAGTGAGTAGTATTTTGTTCAGTAATAGGCCTGTTGGGAGAAAATATGTTGAAGATCGCCATTCTGGTTCGTGAGGAAACAACCATGAAATGCACCGGGCATGGATGTCTGAGAAGTTTCTTTGCCAAGACGGAAAGTTTTGCCCGCTATCGTGGTGTAGAGGTCGAATTGACAGGTTTTTTTCACAGTGGTGGCGATCTGGACTATAAATTGGCCAAAATGAAAGAGGCCGGGGTGCAGGTGATTCATGTCTCAACATGTATGCGCGGCAAATACGAAGGCTATGAGGAACTGATTAAAAAAATAAGCACAGACTTTGACGTCGTCGGTTATACTCATGGCTCAGAGGATGGTAAGGTAAGAAAAACTGTTTCTGTTGTTGGAAAATATCTATAGTTTCTCATGGAAATATTTCCCTGTACCCAAGAATTTCGTGACATTATTCGTGCCAATCTTGCCAATTTCACAAGATCAAGTCTGGCCGCTGGAAATCTTAGAAGAGCGGCTGTCGCTCTCACCATCGTTGATTATCGGGGAGAGGGCGGACTTATACAGCCTTGGCGATGCCCCGGATAACAGTGCCGCACTGATTCTGACCAAGAGAGCAGGGGGCTTGAAGAATCATGCCGGCCAATGGGCATTCCCAGGTGGCAGCATTGACCCGGGAGAAAGACCTGAACAGACAGCGTTTCGAGAACTTGAGGAAGAGGTCGGCCTGCTTCTTCCGGAGGAACGGCTTCTCGGCTGTCTGGATGATTTTATTACCAGGTCGGGATTCCATATTACCCCGCTGGTTATCTGGGGCGGCACGGTCCAACAGCTGCACTAAAAACGACCAGGAGGTCGCTTCGATCCATAGAATTCCCTGCGAAGAACTTTTTCGCCACGATGCGCCTGTTCTCCAGGGAGGGCAGGAGAGCGGTCAACCTGTCCTCTTTATGCCGGTAGGCCACACCTGCATCGCTACCCCCACGGCGGCAATGCTCTATCAATTTCGCGAAGTGGCTCTTGCCGGGACGAGCAACAAGGGTCGCCCATTACGAGCAACCCTTGTTTGCCTGGAGCTAAACAGTCAAAGGGCATCTGTTTTTTCCGTCACATATTTCTGCGATACTGTCCGCCCACCTCATACAGGGCATTGGTGATCTGGCCCAGACTGCAGTGTTTTACCGTTTCAAGAAGTTCTTCAAAAATATTGCCACCACTCAAGAGCAACCTCTTTCAGCTGCTCGAGGGCTGCAGGGCAATCACTCTTATGCCTGGCTATGAAAATCAGCCAGCCTGGCAATCTGTTCATTTTTTTCTTCATCGGTGGATCTGGCCAGTTCGAGGGTTGCGGCCTGCTGATCAAAATCAATATCCGGATTGCGGAAGGTGTTTACGCCGATGATGGGATACTCGCCGGAATGTTTCAGCCGCTCATAGTACATTGATTCTTCCTGAATCTTGCTCCGTTGGTATCCGGTTTCCATGGCGCCGAGCACACCGCCCCGCTCGGTGATCCTGTCAAATTCGGCAAGAACCGCTTCTTCGACCAGATCGGTAAGTTCTTCGACGATAAAACTGCCCTGGTTGGGATTCTCGTTTTTGGCCAGCCCCCATTCCCGGTTGATAATAAGTTGGATGGCCAGGGCCCGGCGGACCGATTCAGAGCTCGGGGTGGTTATCGCCTCATCGTAGGCGTTGGTGTGGAGACTGTTGCAGTTATCGTAGATCGCACAGAGCGCCTGCAGGGTGGTTCTGATATCATTGAACTGGATCTCCTGGCTGTGCAGGGATCTGCCTGAGGTCTGGATATGGTATTTCAGTCGCTGCGACGAGGTTGATGCGCCGTATTTCTCCTTCATCGCCACCGCCCAGATGCGTCTGGCCACCCGGCCGATGACGGTGTATTCCGGATCCATGCCGTTGGAGAAGAAAAACGACAGGTTCGGGGCAATCTGGTCGATATCCATCCCCCGGGCCAGATAATATTCCACGTAGGTGAAACCGTTGGACAGGGTGAGAGCCAGCTGGGTGATCGGATTTGCACCCGCTTCGGCAATATGATAGCCGGAGACGGAGACCGAATAGAAATTTTTCACGTTCTGGGCGATGAAATATTCCTGGATATCACCCATCATTTTCAGGGCAAATTCGATGGAAAAGATGCAGGTATTCTGGCCCTGATCCTCTTTGAGGATATCCGCCTGGACCGTGCCGCGAACATTGGCCAGGACCATGGCTTTGATTTCGTCGTATTCGGTTTTATTCGGCTGGCGTTTCTTTTCCGTCACAAAACTCTCCACCTGCTGGTCGATGGCGGTATTCATGAACATCGCCAGAATGATCGGTGCCGGTCCATTGATGGTCATGGATACAGAGGTGGTGGGGGAGCAGAGTTCAAAGCCGTCATAGAGCTGTTTGACGTCATCGAGGGTGCAGATGCTTACCCCGGAAGTACCGATCTTGCCATAGATATCCGGTCGTATGGCTGGATCCCAGCCATAGAGGGTGACCGAATCAAAGGCTGTGGACAGTCGTTTTGCTGCATAGTTTGCCGACAGCAGTTTGAATCGTCTTATTGGTCTGGACCGGACCGCCTTCTCCGGCAAACATACGGGTTGGGTCTTCGCCGGTACGTTTTAAGGGGAAAACTCCGCCGGTATAGGGAAAATATCCGGGGAGATTTTCTCTGCGCATCCAGACGATAGATGTCTGCCGGATCGCTGAATTTCGGCAGGGAAATCTTGGGGATTTTCGAGTGTGAAAGAGAGTTTGAATAAAGGGGAACATGGATTTCCCGGCCTCGAACAGTATAGGCTAAGGTCGTCACCGGAATAGGCTTTTTTTATTTCCTGCCAGCTGTTTAGACTATTTTCCGTCTCCCTGTCGATTGTTGTCGCCATTGCATCGGCTTCCGATCTGAGAACTTCCACAGCCTTGTCTGATATCTTCTCCCTCTTTTTTGCAGAGGAGTTCGATGGTCTGCTGGACGTGAAAGTTTTCCCGCACTGCCTTGGCCTGCCGTTCGGATTTGGCATGATAATCACGGATTGTTGCGGAAATTTCCGAGAGATAACGCATCCGCTCCGACGGAATAACGATGGATTTGGAAGAGGATGTTTTCTGTTCTGGCTTGGGCAGGCCGGGCTGAAGTTTAAGCGAAGTGTTTTTGCTCAAGCTGCTCTAATAATTCCATGATAGAGCGCTGTTACCCCGTCATCATTAAATTTTGAGGCGATGGTGCCAAAAACCGGGAAATCTTCCGCAGCGGTTGTCCCATTGTTTACGGTTTCTCTGCACCTGTTTTCTGATATCGCGAATGGCGTCGTCGCTGCCTTTTTTCTCGAATTTATTGACGACGATAAGATCGGCATAGTCGAGCATATCGATTTTTTCCAGCTGGGATGGCGCGCCATATTCGCTGGTCATCACATACATAGAAATATCTGCAATATCGGTTATTTTCGAATCACCCTGGCCGATGCCGGCGGTTTCGGCAATAATCAGGTCAAAGCCGGCGGCTTTGACTACCTGGATGGCCTCCGGCAGCGCTTCGGAGATTTCAGTGGCCGAGTTCTGGGTGGCCAGGCTGCGCATATAGACCCTGTCAGAGCGCTGATCGAGTTCATCCGGATCCGGTCGCCGAGAAGTGCACCGCCGGTCTTGCGCCGGGAGGGATCGCAGCTGATGACGGCGATCCGAATATCTTTTATATCATGGAGAAACCTGACTAGAATTTCATCGGTTAAGGATGATTTCCCGGCCCCACCCGTTCCGGTAATGCCGATAACCGGCGGGTTGTTTTTTTCGGCGAGAGGGGCGAGCATGGTTGTTAATTTCCTGCAGTTTGCCGTTACCGCCGGCTTTGGCCTGCTGCACGGCAGAGATAAAACCGGCGATGGCTTTTGGACTGCTGAAACTGAGTTTTTCCGGTCGAAGGTCGTGGAATGGCAGGGTCGGGAAATCGAGGATTTTGATCATATGATTGATCATTCCCTGCAAACCCATGGATGTGCCGTCCTCCGGGGAGTAGATCTTGGCCACCCCATAGCCTTCAAGTTCCTTAATCTCGTCAGCGACAATAACCCCGCCACCGCCACCAAAGACCTTGATATGCGAGGCATTGTTTTCTTTCAACAAATCGATCATATATTTGAAGGCTTCCATATGCCCGCCCTGGTAGCTGGACATGGCAATACCCTGAGCATCTTCTTCTATTGCGGTGTCGACAAGTTCCTGGACCGATCTGTTGTGGGCGAGATGGATAACTTCCACGCCCGAATCCTGCAGGATTCGCCGCATGATATTGGTCGATGCATCGTGACCGTCGAAAAGGGAAGTGGCGGTGATAACTCTGACAACGTTTTTAGGTCGGTAAATTTCAACATCCGCGTGCATGGTTTCTCCTTCTGTCGTACGAGGTGACTGGGATGATATTGTCTGTTGTAATAAGTTGTCGACAGAAGCCGATTTCGGCAATCGTGAGTCATCCGAGGGGTGAGAACTTATTTGTTCTTTTTTTCCAGAAAACTCATGATAAATTCCGTCTGTTGTTCAATGTACTGCTCAATGGTGAAATGTTTGGCAAAATACCATCGTCTGAAGGCCCAGATATGGCCGATTACTGAAATATTATGGCCAATCAGATTGATAGTATCGTCATCCAGTTGCGGCAGTTTGCCGAGTTCCCGCAGCTCACGCATTGCCTCGATAAACAGATTGGTGATGCGCAGTTCCGCCTCAAGAACTTTTTCCTGCCATTTCAAAGGGAGAAAATGGGTGACCTGATACATCAGCAATACATGATCGCTCATTCGGTTGCATACCAGGAAAAACTCTCTGATAACCTCAGCAAGTGCAGCCTTCCCGACTGTCGGGCGGGCCAGCGCTTCTTTTACACCATGCTCAACCTCGGTATGAATGGCAATGCAGACCAGGTAAAGGACATCATCCTTGGTGGATACATATTCGTAGAGAGAACCGATGGACAGTCCAGTCTCTTTGGCCAGAGCCCGGGTTGTTGTCTTGTGATAGCCGTATTTGATAAACAGTTTAACCGCCGCGTCGACAATCTGTCGCCGGCGCTCTTTTACCAGCTCCTGATTTTTAATATGGGTAACAACTTCATGGGAATCTGTATCATTATCTCTCATTCATTTTTCTCCCGGAGATGTCTTTTTGCCATTTTTTGCATGTGTAACCAATCGTCGACTGCAAAAAAGTATACAAAAAAACAGGAGAACAAAAGGAAAATATGAATATCACACAGTAATAGTTAGTGATCCTTTAGGCGAAGAAATCTGCTCCAGTTTTTGGCGCGTTGCTGGTCAACAGGCTCAACACTGCATTATCCTTTTTGCTTTTCCTGCCAGTTTATCCCGGAGAAGACCACCTACTGCTACAGGGTCTTGAGTTTTTCCGTCAGGGTCGGGACAAATTGTTTGAGATCGGCGACCACAAGTACATCGGCAATTTCGCCTATCGGTGCATCCTTATCGGTGTTGATGGCCACAATAAATTCGGATTTTTTCATCCCGGCCAGGTGCTGGATAGCCCCGGAAATGCCGCAGGCAACATAAAGTTTTGGCGCCACACTCTGGCCGGTTGTGCCAACCTGGCGGTTGTGTTCCACCCATTCCGCATCGACCACTGGTCGGCTGGCGCCGTATTCACCGCCAATGTCTCGGCCAGAGCAGAAATCATCGCCACATTTTCAGGCTTGCCTATGCCCCGTCCGGCGCTGACGATAACCTTGGCCTTACTGAGATCGACCCCGCCCTGTTCCGCTGCTTGGTAGCCCTGGAAGGCTGTCTTGCTTTTGGCCTCGGTGTCGAGGGCAAGTGATTGTCGGCTGCGTGTCGTTTTCCTCAATTGCGGAAAAAGCACCGGCCTGAAGGGTAAGGACTGTTTTAGCCGAGAGGCTTTTTAGCTGTCGCCGCAATTTGGAATTACAGGCGGGAACTATAAATTCTCCATTGTCAACGCCAACAACCTCTGAAATTTGTGCTGCCTCAAGCGCAAAAGCCAGGCGAGGTGCCAGGTCCCAGCCATAGGAAGAGTGGGAAAAGACAATGAGATCGGGTTGTTCTTTGTCGATCGCCTGGAGGAGGAGTGCCTTATGTCCTTCCGGGTTGTATTCCTGGTGGGTGTTGACGTCGGCGAGATAAAGATTTCCCGAAAAATGCGGAATATTCTTTTCACTGCCGACCAAAAAGACAGCGGTCTCAGCTGCAAGTTCCTGGGCAAAACCAAGTAGTTCATTGATCGATCCGAGGAGTTTTCCCTCTCGGTATTCGGCGACCAGTAGTAGTTTCATATTTATATTCTCCTCTTCTCATTTAGGCCAGAACACTGGTTTTATCTTTTAGGATTTTAATCAACTGCTCGGCAAGCTCAGCTGCATCGCCCTCTAAAACGAGCCCTCCGCCTTTTTTTTCCGGGAAAAACATTTTTACAGTTTGCTGGCGGGGAGCAATTTTTTGCAGTTGCTCAGCGGGAATAGTGACCAGTTCCTTTTTCTTGGCCTTCATGATATTCGGCAGGGTGGGGTAACGGGGACTGTTGAGCCCAAGCTGGCAGGTAAAAACAGCAGGGCCGCTTACCTTGCACTATTGCCTTGGTGCCGCCTTCAAGTTCTCGTTTTACGGTTATTTCTCCATCGCTGATGGAAAAATCAACGATGGTGGTAACGCAGGGCAGGCCAAGCATCTCGGCAAGCAAATACCAGTCTGGCCGCTGCCCCGGTCCTGGGATTGCATTCCGGTAAAGATATAATCGAAATTCTGCTCTTTTGCGTATTCGGCAATTATTGAACTATTGGCCAGCGCATCTTTGGTCCAGTTCGATTCATCATTGACATGAACGCCGCGGTCGCAGCCCATGGCCAGGGCTTTTTTCATCGTCTCCTTGACCCGGTCAGAGCCGATGCAGAGAACGGTGATATCGCCATCGCCAGTCTGCTCCTTCAGCTGCACGGCCTGTTCTACGGCGTATTCATCATATTCGTTCATTCGCCAGGCAAGATCGGTCGTATTGAACCAGGTACCACCGTCATCAATTTTAAACTTGGATTCCATATCCGGAACCTGTTTTATGCATACCAGAATTTTCATTATATTTTTCCTCAACAAATTTGCGCATCCGTTTCTCAACCACGTCATCGGTTGCAGTAAAGAGGCACCGATGACCAGACGCTGTATTTCACTGGTTCCTTCATAGATCTCGGTGATTTTGGCATCGCGCATCATCCGCTCGACCGGAAAATCTCTGGTGTATCCATAGCCGCCAAGGATTTGTACAGCCTGGGTGGTTACCTTCATGGCAGTTTCACTGGCCATCAGTTTGGCCATGGCCGAAGCCTGGGAATAGGAAAGTCCGTTGCTGGCCCTATAGGCCGCATTGTAGACGAGGAGTCTCGCTGCTTCTATCTGGGTGGCCATATCGGCAAGTTGGAACTGCACTCCCTGGAACTTACCAATAGGGGTGTCGAATTGTTTACGCTCTTTGGCGTAGTTGACTGCTACATCAAGTGCTCCCTGGGCAATGCCAAGAGCCTGGGAGGCAATACCGATTCGGCCACCGTCCAGGGTCTTCATGGCAATTTTAAAGCCCTGGCCCTCTTCGCCAAGAAGATTTGCAGCGGGGATTGAACAATTTTCAAAAATCAGTTCCAGAGTAGGAGAGCTGCGAATACCAAATTTTTGTTCTTTTTTACCAAAGGAAAAGCCAGGTGTTCCTTTTTCAACAATAAAAGCACTGATACCATGATGTTTTTTTGCATCTTTGTCGGTTCTGGCAAAAACAACGTAGGTTTCCGCTTCTCCACCATTGGTGATAAAAATCTTGGTGCCGTTCAAAATCCACTTATCGCCTTCACGGACAGCAGTGGTTTTAGTGCCACCGGCATCAGATCCAGCCGAAGGTTCGGTAAGCCCGAAGGCGCCCATTTTTTCTCCCTTTGCCAGGGGAACGAGAAACTGTTGTTTCTGTTCTTCACTGCCGAAAAGGTAGATGGGGTTGGCGCAGAGAGAAAGGTGGGCTGAGAGCGTTACTCCTGTCGATGCACAAACCCGGGAGAGTTCTTCCACGGCTATGGCATAACTTATATAGTCTGCTCCGGCACCACCGTATTCTTCCGGAAAAACGATGCCGGTCAGGCCAAGTTCACCGAGTTTGTCAAACATCAACGCCCGGTCAAACCGCTCTTCTTCATCGCGGATTTTTGCTGTCGGAGCCACTTCCGCTTCGGCAAATTCACGAACCATGTCGCGAATGAGGTTCTGTTCTTCAGTTAGTTCAAAATTCATGAGATTTACTCCGGAGAAAGTGGTTTGTTGAAGCACCCAGGGAAGAGAATGATCTCACTTCCCTGGATTGTATCAGCTGTTATTTTTTGGTCTTCAACTCTGGGAAATCCCAATAGAAAAATTCAAGTTTTGGAGCTTCACTCGCCTTTTGCCTGGCGATCAATTTCCTGTTGCCGCAATTCAACCCTGCGAATTTTACCGCTCAGTGTTTTGGGTACCTGCGGGACAAATTCGATGATTCTTGGAATTTTAAATTTAGCCAGGATTTTTATTGTGTGTTTGAATATATCAAGGGCCAGTTCTCTTGATGGCTCTTGATTCTGCTTGAGAATTATAAAAGCTTTAACCAGTTGATGGCGCTTTTCATCGGGAACACCGACGATGGCGGATTCTGCCACCGCAGGATGCTCCAAAACTGCACTTTCCACCTCAAAAGGACCGATGCGGAAATCAGAGGATTTGATAACATCGTCGCTTCGGCCGACAAACCACCAGTAACCGTCTGCATCAATGGAGGCACGGTCGCCGGTATAATAGTAGATTGTCTCTAAAGACCCCGGCCATTTTCTCAGGATTGCCGATGTATTCGGTAAAGAGACCGATTGACCGCCACTTGTCCAGTTTCACCACGATATGACCAGGCTCATCGGCTACGGTAAGTTCCTTGCCGTCATCATCAACCAGGGCCACATCATACATAAATGAAGGCTGACCAAAGGAACCGCTCTTCATTTTGCCGTTCATCCACGGATGGTTGCCGATCATGGCCGTTGATTCGGTCTGGCCGTAGAAATCTCTGATCTCTGTGCCGGTGAGCTGCCTTCCATCTGGTGATAACTTCGGGGTTGAGAGGCTCACCTGCGCCAATCGATTGACGAAGGGAGGAAAAATCAAATTTGGAAGTATCGAGGTTGATGAACATACGCCATGCTGTTGGTGGTGCACAAAAGGTTGAAATCTTATGAGTAGTGATCATCTTCAAATATTTATCACCATCAAGCACGGTAAAGTGGAAACCGGAGGCTGTTGCGCCAACATTCAGAGGGGCAAAGAAACTTGACCATGCCCATTTTGCCCAGCCTGGAGCGCCGAGGTTATGGTGAATATCGCTGGTTTGGATCCCGGTCATGACCGAGGTGGAGAGATGGCCCAAAGGGTAGGAAACAGCGGTATGACCGACTCGTTTGGGTAAGCCGGTTGTACCGGAGGTGAAAAAGCAGAAGAGCAGATCGTCGGACCGGGTTTTGGCCGGTTCTGCCTCGACGGATTCACCGGTGAGATCTGCATAGCTGATCCAGCCGGCCTTTTTACCACGAACGAGCTTAATCTTTGGAGTCATCTTGGTTGTTGCAAGAGCAGCATCAATAACTTCGCAGTATATTTCATCGGCGAGAATGGAGTCCGGTGCATAGGTTTCAAATCTGAACTCTAACTCTCTTTCGGTCATGGTTGTGGCCGTCGGTACGGCAACGAGCCCACCTTTGATGCAGGCGTAGCTGGCAAACCAGGTTTCCGGAACGATGGGCATCATCATGATACATATTATTGCCTTTTTCAACGCCCGCCTTTCTCAGTGCATTTAAACATTGATTGCCGTGGAAAGAGAAGTCCTGATAACTATAGCTCTTGCTTTCTGTGGTGACAATATCAGCCCAGATAAGCGCAGTTTTGTCACCTCGTTCCTTAACATGCATTCCTTCAAATATTTCTGCTGCCCAGTTAAAATATTCCGGGAGTTCCATGAAGTTGAGTTTTTCAAAAAATGCTTTGGCAACATCCCTTTTGCGGTCATTATCATCCATCATGTTAAGGTCCATAACTTCTCTGTACAGATTTTCCATACCCATAGGTGACTCCTTACAGTTCAGATTTGAAAATGATTAAAAGGTGTTAAATACTTCTCCCTTAATTGTCGAGTGCACAACTGAGCGCTCGGTCGGTTTATTGCTCGAACTAAATAGTAAATATTGATATTTGTCAAAGGTTTTTTTTATCCTTTTGCGGTAAGAATTAAAAACTTCATCGATGAATGGTAAAGAATTACTGTGGTGCATTTTGCCTGGAGATTTTTATTTTCTGACAAAAATCATTGACAAAGAGCGCCTGGTAGATAAACATAAAAAACGATTGAGCGCTTGGTCGGTTTTGGCCGGCCGTACAATACTCTGAACTTCCAGAGTTATAAATTTGCTTAAAAATAAATAGAGATAGCCAGGTTTGAGACAAACGATCTGAAAAATGAGGCGGATTATGAAAAAGGCAGTGATTGTCAGTGCGGTAAGGACCCCTTTTGGGAGTTTTGGTGGATCGCTCAGCAAGATTGGCGCAACCGATCTTGGCGCCATGGTGATTAAAGAATCAGTGATTCGTGCAGGTATTGATAAAGCACTGGTCAACGAATGTATAATGGGCATGGTCCTGCCCTGTGGTTACGGACAAAATCCAGCCAAACAGGCGGCGATCAAGGCTGAACTTCCACAGGAAGTTGAGGCCATCACCGTTAATAAGGTGTGCGGTTCGGCGCTTAAGGCGGTGATGCTCGCCGCCCAGGCCATTCAGTGCGGCGATGCCGAGGTGATTGTGGCCGGTGGCATGGAAAGTATGAGTTCTGCGCCGTATTATCTCGAAAAAGCCAGATGGGGCCACCGTATGGGGCCTGGCAAGATCGAAGATCATATGGTGCATGACGGACTGTGGGATGTGGTTAATGATTTTCATATGGGCATGTCCAATGAGCTTATCTGTGAAAAATGGCAGGTAACGCGGAGAAGAGCAGGATCGTTTTGCCGAGGAATCCTATCGACGGGCCCTTAAGGCAGTTCGAGGAGATGTTTTTAAGGATGAAATTATCCCTGTCTCCGGTGCCGGTGAAAAAAGGGGAAACCAAACTTTTTACAACTGATGAATGTCCCCAGGAAACCAGTTACGAGAGTTTGCAAAAGATGCGGCCGGCCTTTAAAAAAGACGGGGTTGGCACTGCCGGCAATGCCTCGGTAATCAGTGATGGAGCTGCTGCTGTAGTGGTAATGAGCCGTGACAGGGCAGAGGAGACTGGGCTGTACCATCCTGGCCGAAATAGGTGCCCAGGCCTCGGCGGGAATAGAGTTGAAGCATGTGCTCATGGCCCCGATCCTTGCTATTCCAAAAGTTTTGAAAAAAGAAGGGGTCTCTCTGGCCGATAGTTGATTTGTTTGAGATAAACGAGGCATTCAGTGGCACCTCGGTAGCAATCAATAAGGTGCTGGAGCTTGATCCGTCCAAAGTCAATGTCAACGGTGGCGCCGTCGCCCTGGGCCATCCTATTGGTGCCAGCGGTGGACGACTGCTTGTTTCGATTTTGCATGAAATGGCTCGAAGAGATGCCAAGAGAGGATTGGTTTCTCTTTGTCTTGGTGGCGGTGAAGCGGTGGCAATGGTTGTTAATCGATGATGGCGTTGTATCCATCTAATATTATAATACTTTAAAAGTATATCAATTGATAATAAATATTGTTGGCGAGGGGGAGCAGATGGAAATAAACAAAATTCGGTGTTGTCGGGGCCGGACAGATGGGCAATGGTATCGTTCAGGTTGCAGCAGCCAGCGGCTTACATGTCCTGATGAGCGATATCAAAGAAGAATTTACTGCCAGGGGATTGGCCACAATCGAGAAAAATCTTGATCGGAGTGTGGAAAAAGAAAAGATTACCAGTTCCGAGCGTGACAGTATTCTTGCTCGGATTTCGACCACCACCGATCTTGCTGATATGGCCGGAGTTGACTATGTCGTCGAGGCTGCTGTTGAACGTGAAGATTTGAAATTCAAAATTTTTCAGGATCTTGACAAGTTCTGTCCTGGCCATGTGATTCTTGCCAGCAACACCTCTTCTATCCCTATTGGCAGGATTGCCGCGCAAACGAATCGACCGGAAAAAGTTATCGGTATGCACTTTATGAACCCGGTTCCGGTTATGAAGCTGGTCGAGGTAATAAAGGGGTTGGCTACCAGTCAGGAAACTTTTGACATTACCTGGTCCCTTTGCGAAAAATTCGGCAAAACTGCTGCCGTAGCCAATGATTTTCCTGGATTTATTGCCAACAGAATTCTAATGCCGATGATCAATGAAGCCGTTTTCTGTATCTATCAAGGGGTCGGCAAGGCGGAAGATATTGATACGGTGATGAAACTGGGAATGAATCACCCCATGGGACCGCTGGCCCTTGCTGATCTGATTGGCTTGGATACCTGTCTGGCTATCATGGAGACTCTTTATGATGGGTTTAAAGATTCCAAGTATCGACCTTGTCCTTTACTGAGAAAATATGTCGAAGTCGGCTGGCTTGGGCGAAAGAGCGGGAGAGGGTTTTATCAATATTGAGGAAATTAGATGGCAACTGACAGTGTAACTGTGCCGAGCCTGGAATTGAGCGCCAGGATAGCAAAATTACAAAAAAGCCTTGCTGAAAAGGATATGGACGGTGCCCTGATCAGTCAGAAAACCGATCTTTTCTATTTTGGGGCAACCTCCCAGCAGGGATGGCTGTATGTGCCGGTCAGCTGGAAAACCGATTCTGATGATCTTCAAGGAATATGAACGGGCGCGCCAGGAGTCTCCTCTGGAAGAGATTGTTGCTCTGGTCAGCAGTAAAAAAATTCCCGATGTTCTTGACCAGTATGGATATAAATCACCGGCAGTTTTGGGGATGGAGCTGGATGTATTACCAACGAATCTCTATTTTCAGTACTGCTCCATCTTTAAAAAAGCCAAAATTGAAGATATTTCTTTCGAAATTCGCTTGATTCGGGCGGTAAAATCGGATTTTGAGATTGAAAAAATGCAGGGCTGCGGCAAAATTATCGGATACTGTTGCCGCCCGGGTGCCGGAGTTGCTGGTGCTCGGCAAAACCGAGGTCACCTTGGCAGGTGAGCTGGAAGGGTATGCGAGAAGTCTCGGGCATCAGGGTATTGTCCGGATGCGGATGTGGGGCAGTGAGCTTTTCTATGGTCATCTGATGGCGGGTGATGGGGCGGCGGTCCCCAGTTATCTGGCCTCTCCCACCGGAGGGACCGGGGTGAGCAGTGTTGTCGGCCAGGGTGCGGGATTCAGGAAAATTGGCGCAAATGAACCGGTGCTGGTCGATTATGTCTTTGCTCTTGATGGCTATATCTCCGATCATGCAAGGATCTTCTCCATTGGTCGACTCCGGCCGAACTGGAGGCGGCCCATCAGGCAATGCTTGAAATTCAGGACGAAATAAAATCTCTGGCCAGGCCGGGTACCGTTACCGGAGAGCTCTATGAACTGATGGTATCTCATGGCGGAAAAGAAAGGTTATGGGGAAAATTTTATGGGGGTAGGGGAGAGAAGAATTCGCTTTACCGGCCATGGGGTCGGTCTGGAGTTGGATGAATTTCCTTTTATTGCCAAAGGCCAGCAACTTGCGCTTGAGGCCGGTATGGTCATTGCTCTTGAACCAAAGACAATTTTTCCCGGCCAAGGTGTTGTCGGCATAGAAAACACCCATCTGGTAACGGAAAACGGTCTTGAGCCACTGAGCCAGCTTTCCGGATGAAATAACCATCTTGTCCTTAATAGCAAATATCAAAGCGATTAGAAATAGAGGGGGAGATATGTCAATCCAGGCTAACAATGCCAGCGAGTTGGACTCGCGGGAAACTGCTCGTTTTATAGTTGATCTTTTCCACCGGCTTATTATCCATCATGGTCTCTGGTTTTCTGAGGTTAAACATCAGGTGGGGATGGAGAAGGCGCTGGAGATGCTGAGCAGTGCCTCAAAAAAGAGCTTTGAGATTCAGATGAAGCATCTGGCTGAGCTTTTTGGTTTTACTATGGAGGACGGGATTCCCTCATTTCTGCTTGACATGGACGCTCGAAACACTCACGCAAACTGAAAGATCGGATGGCCAAAAACTGGCTAGTGAATGATGGAGTCTGGTTTCAGACCGTTGAATTTTCAGAAGGAATGAATGATGCCAAGCGGTGTAATGATTCCTGCTGGGCGCAATTTTCACCTGTTGAAGCTAATCGATCAGCAACTTTCTGGAATTGCCGGAAAATCCAGGGCTTGAAGGCCTGAAAAAAGCTCTTGGTTTTCGAATCTATGAAAGTATCAACAGTCAATCGATTGTCGAAGAAACGGAAAACAGCTTTGTTTTTCAGATGAACCGCTGCCGCGTTCAGGATGCACGAAAGCGCAAAGGACTTGACGATTACCCCTGCAAATCAGCCGGACTCGTTGAGTATACCTATTTTGCCAGCGCTATCGATAAAAGAATACGCACGGAATGTCTGGGGTGTCCTCCGGACAGTCATCCTGATGATTGGTATTGTGCCTGGAAATTCATCCTGGAACCATAATGGAAGAGAACAGAATAAAATTGAAATATGAACGGAGGTTCGAAATGGCATATACAAATATACTGGTAGAAAAAGACGAGGCCGTTGCGACACTGACCATCAACAGGCCAAAATCGCTCAATGCCCTGAACAGGGAGACGCTGGAGGAAATGCTCGCCTGCTTGAAAGAGCTTGGCGAGGATCGCAGTGTCCAGGTGGTCATCATCACCGGTGCCGGTGAAAAAGCCTTTGTTGCGGGAGCGGATATTTCCTTTATGCAGGGGTTGAATCCTGATGAGGGCAAGGTTTTCGGCAGGCTTGGTCACGCTGTCACCCGCAGTATCGAAAATCTGCCCCAGCCGGTGATTGCCGCCATCAATGGTTTTGCCCTTGGCTGGCGGCTGTGAATTGGCCCTTGCCTGTGACATCCGGCTGGCCAGTGACAATGCCAAATTCGGTCAACCCGAGGTGAATCTCGGTATTATCCCAGGTTTTGGTGGAACGCAAAGATTACCAAGACTTATCGGTAAAGGTCTTGCCAATGAACTCCTCTTTTCCGGAAAGATAATCGATGCCGCGGAGGCCAGCCGGATCGGTCTGGTCAACAGGGTTGTCGCTCAGGAAAAACTCATGGCGGAATGCCGGGAACTGGCCCTGTTGATTTGCTCCCGGGGACCATCCGCCGTACGACTTTGCAAGGAAGTGGTCAACAACGGCATGGAAATGGATTTGAACCGGGCCTGTTCCTATGAGGCAGATCTCTTTGCCCTCTGTTTTGCCGGTGGGGAACAGAAAGAGGGGATGGCTGCTTTTCTTGAAAAACGTCCGCCCAAATTTTAAGGATACAATAACCAGAGCGCAGAGGATTACTCATGGATCTTGATTTGACGGAAGAACAAAAACTCATGCAGGATACCGCGCGAGATTTTGCCATAACCGAGTTGGAACCGGTGGCCGCACAGCTTGACCGGGGTGGTGATGACAGCAGTTTTTATAATAATCTCAAAAAGATGGCCGAACTTGGCTTCATGGGTCTCAACATCAAGGATGAATTCGGGGGCACAGAAGCCGGGGTTGTCGCTTTCAGTGTCGTTATGACCGAGATTGCCAGGGTCTGTGCCTCCACCGCAGTGACCGTTTCGGTTAACAATATGGTCAACGAAGTCATCCAGGCTTTAGGCAGTGATGAGCAGAAAAATCGCTATATCGCAAAAATCTGCAGTGGGGAGTATCTGGCTGGGGCCTTTGCTCTGACTGAACCTGGAGCGGGTTCCGACCCGGCGGCCATGACGACTACGGCGGTACGGGATGGTGATGAATGGGTGTTGAACGGTTCGAAGATATTTATAACCAGTGGGTCTTTTGCCGGTGTTTTTGTCGTCTGGGCGGTGACCGATCCAAAAGCCAAAAAGGGCAAAGGGATCAGTCTCTTTCTGGTTGAGGCCGGCACCAAAGGACTCATAGTCGGCAAAAAAGGAACAGAAGATGGGACAGCATGGCTCGCCCACCAATGAGCTGCTTTTTCAGGACTGCCGCATTCCAGAGGACGCACTTATGGGCAAACTGAATGACGGTTTTCGCGCTGCGGTGACGGAACTTGCCGGCGGGCGGATCGGTATTGGTTCACTGGCCCTGGGGATTGGACTTGCGGCAATGGATAAAGCCACCCAGTACTCCCTGGAAAGATCGCAGTTCGGTAAAAAAATAAGTCAATTTCAGGCAATTCAGTGGAAAATTGCCGATATGTACACGGCACTTGAGGCGTCACGCCTGCTTTTGATGAATGCAGCGTATAAAAAAGAACAGGGCCGCTCATTTGCCAAAGAGGCCTCAATGGCCAAACTCTTTGCCACGGAGACAGCCAACAAGGCCTGCTATGAGGCGATGCAGATTTTTGGTGGGTATGGGTACACCAATGATTTCCCGATTGAAAGGTATGCTCGGGATGCGCGCATTACCACAATATATGAAGGGACCAGTGAAATTCAGCGACTGATTATCGCCAGAGAAATCTTAAATGAATTAAGTTGATCTGCTCGTTCAGTTCAGCGGACGTTCAGAAGCCAAATCTGTCATCGAACATTAACGAGTCGAAGTTATCACGATAGCAGTATTAGGAGTCAGAAAAAATGGATGATATTTTCACCAAGCGCAGAAGTATCAGGCGATTCCAGAACAAACCCGTTGCTCCGGAAATACTGACCGAACTTTTCGAGGCGGCCAGGATGGCTCCCTCCTGGGGAAATCAACAGTGCTGGGAACTCGTCGTGGTGCAGGCCGAGGAAGACAGAAAAACACTTGCCGGCCTTCTTTCCGAAAAAAATCCGGCAACAAAATGCACTGCAGCGGCTCCTGTAGTCATTGCCGTATGCGGCAATCCGGCAAAGTCCGGGTTTTACAATGGGCAAGCAGGTAACCCGTTATCAACATTGGTTTTTGTATGACCTAGGGCTCATCAGCCAAAATATCTGTCTGAAGGCGCACGAACTGGGGCTTGGTTCGGTCATCGTCGGTTCCTTCGACCATAAAGCTGCCGAAGAGCTGCTCCAGGTTCCTTCTGGGTATGAGCTGGTTGCGCTTATCCCGATAGGGTATCCGGATCATCAACCTTCCGCGCCAAAGCGCCGGGCCATCAGTGAATTTGTCCACTATGACCGCTTCAGCCAGCCATGATCATTTATCTGTGTCATACTTGGGGTGTATTCCGGAAAAGGGAATGCCCCAAGCTCCTAGTATTAACCAATTGATCTGATGATATTCCTTTCCGATCGAACTGTTCATCTACTTTTTGACTTTTCTTTATCCCGCCATTAAGATAGCAGGCTGACTTATCCATTTTTCTTTAATCATTTTTTTAATTTCGGTTATCTATGCTGCAGGTCGGACTCGAAATAGTGGTGCGCGATAAGGCGATGGCCTTTTCGGGGCAAAGAATTGGTTATTTATCCAATCAGGCATCGACAACACGCGAATTTTGTTCATGGCAGAGTGTTGCTGCAGCAGAAATACGGTGGGCGACTGACCTGTCTTTTTTCTCCCCAGCACGGTTTTTTTTGCGAAAAACAGGATAATATGATCGAATCCGATCATATTACCGATGCTGTCACGGGGCTGCCTATTTACAGCCTGTATGGAGACCATCGGCGGCCGACTGCCGAAATGTTTGAGCAGCTTGATGTGCTGCTTATTGATCTCATTGATGTTGGCACCCGGGTATACACCTTCTTGTATACTATGGCCTATTGCCTGGAAAAGGCCGCCCAAATGGGCAAAAAAGTAGTCGTGCTCGATCGCCCGAACCCAATCGACGGAGAGACAATAGAGGGAAACCTGCTGCAGGCTGACTGCAGCTCCTTTGTCGGTCTGTACCCCTTACCGATGCGGCATGGTCTGACTTTTGGGGAACTGGCGCTTTTTATTAACCAGGAGTTTAACATAGGTGCCGATCTTGAGGTTGTGAAAATGAAGGGCTGGCAGAGATCCATGCTTTTTAGAGATACAGGGTTTCCCTGGGTATGCCCATCGCCCAATATGCCGTGCCCGGAAACCGCCCTCGTTTATCCGGGCCAGGTTATCTGGGAAGGAACCAATGTCTCCGAGGGCAGGGGCACAACACTTCCTTTTGAATTTGTCGGTGCGCCGTATTGGCACCATACATCAATGATCCGGTTAATAGAGAAAACGGAACTGCCCGGATGCTGTCTGAGACCAATTGTGTTTGAACCGACTTCCGGTAAGTGGGCGGGACAAGCCTGTTACGGTTTTCAGATCCATGTAACCAATAACCGGACCTTTCTGCCCTACCGAACCAGTCTTGTATTGCTGCAGGCGGCAATACTGCTCTATCCTGAACAGTTTCACTATAAACAACCGCCCTATGAGTATGAATTTGAACGTCTGCCGATGGATCTTATCTTAGGCGACCGCCAGGTCCGCAGCCAGCTTGAAAATGGTCGATCAATCCTGGAGATTGAGAAGAGTTGGCAGGGAGAACTGCAGGATTTTGATCAGACAAGAAAAAAATATTTTCTTTATTGAGCCAAAATAATTATGTCAGAAAAAATACTCTCTGTTGCAGGTCTCGCCGAAATGGTCAAGGGTGAGGTAGTAGGTGATAAAACTGTCCTTATTCGTGGCTTTGCACCTATAGATGCCGCCGGGCCTGAAGATATTACCTTTCTGGCAAAAGCTCAAATGGCAGATTTACTCGAAACGACGGGGGCCGGTGCTGTGATCGTTCCCCTTGGGCTGGAAGGGGGTGAAAAAATTCCTTTTATCCGGGTCAAAGATCCCTATCTCGCTGTCGCCATTATTCATAGTTTTTTTGTTGCTGCCCCTTTCGAGGCGAAAGGGATACATCCCCGGGCATTTGTTGGCGAGCAATGTCTTTTGGGCCAAGAAATTTCCATCGCACCTATGGCCGTTGTCGGCGACAGGGTCAAAATTGGCGAGAGGGTTAGTATCGAGGCCGGGGTGGTGATTGGTGATGACGTAGAGATTGGTGATGATACAACGATCAAAGCCAACGTCACTGTCTATCCTCGCTGTAAAATCGGCAAAAGGGTCACCATCCATTCCGGGACGGTTATCGGCAGTGATGGGTATGGATATGCCGCCAATGAGCGGGGAGAACATATTAAACGACCGCAGGTCGGTATTGTCCAGATCGATGATGATGTGGAAATTGGCGCTAATTGCTGCATTGATCGGGCCGCCTATGGGGTTACCTGGATTAAGTCCGGGGCTAAAATAGACAATCTGGTTCAGGTGGCGCATAATGTTGTTGTCGGAGAGAACAGCCTGCTGGTCGCCCAGGTCGGTATTGCCGGCTCAACGACTCTTAGGTCGCAATGTGGTTATGGGTGGACAGGCAGGAATTGCCGGACATCTCACTCTTGGGGATCAGGTAATGGTTGCTGCCCGGGGTGGAGTGCATAATGATCAACCAAAAGGTGCCGTGGTCGGCGGTACCCCGGCGATTCCTATTCGCCAATGGGCCAAAGCCTGTGCTGTTTTTGCAAAACTTCCAGAATTACAGACTAAAGTAAGAAAAAATAGCAAGGCTATTGCTGAGCTAAACAATACGCCTGACAACGAAGAATAGATAAGGAGATGGACGAATGAGCGAGGCTGTTATCCCGGAAAATATTGATATTGTGGAAATCCTGAAAGTGCTGCCGCATAGATATCCTTTTGTGATGGTTGACCGTATCCTCTCAATCGAGATTGGCAAGCAGGTTGTCGGACTCAAAAACGTGACAATCAATGAACAGTTTTTTCAGGGCCATTTTCCTGGAAGACCGGTAATGCCAGGGGTGTTGATTCTGGAAGGAATGGCGCAGGTTGGCGGAATAATGGCCTATTATGCACATCCCGAGGCTATCGGCAAAAAACTGCTGTTTTTTGCCGGAATTGATAAAGCCAGATTCAGAAGGCCGGTTGTGCCCGGCGATCAGTTGATTTTTACCCTGGAGCTTATGAAGCAGAAACGATCGATTATGATCATGTCGGCCAAAGCCACGGTGGATGACAATGTGGTTGCAGAAGCGGAACTTATGGCTTCCTTCACCTGATAGTAAGGATCAGGATACGATGAGGTTTTCAAGCGGATTGACAGCCAGCTTTCAGGTTGGGCTTTGATTTCCGAAAAAATCTTGCAATAGTTGTTGGGAGCAGGTAAGCAGTGCAATTCTCATGATCAGAGAAACTGTAGGTATCCCTACGAAATATCGAGAAATTATTCTACCCACAATACAATAAAAATATAATGGCGATCCATCCCACCGCAGTAGTAGATTCCCAGGCCGAACTTGACTCATCCGTGTACGTTGGACCGTATGCCGTCATAGAAGCCGGAGTGAAGATAGGTGCAGACACCAGAGTTGAACCCCATGCGGTTATTTCAGGTCCAACGAGCATCGGTGAAAGAAACCTGATTGGCTCCTTCACCGTTATCGGGGGAGCGCCTCAGGATCTGGGCTATAAAGGAGAACCAACCGAACTGATTATTGGTTCCGACAACCAGATCCGTGAATATGCTTCCATCCATCGGGGAACCCCCGGTGGTCATAAAAAAACGGTTATTGGTAACCATAACCTGCTCATGGCCTACACCCATGTCGCCCATGACTGTAAGATCGGCAGCCATGTCATTATGGCCAACGTTGCGACCTTGGCAGGTCATGTAGAGGTCGGGGACAGAGCCTCCATTGGCGGTCTGGTTGCCGTGCATCAGTTCTGCCGAATTGGTACCTTCAGCTATATCGGCGGTGTTTCCGGGATCGGTCTTGATGTTCCCCCGTACATTATTATCGCCGGTACCAGAAATAGAACCAGAATTTCCGGGATCAATAAGGTTGGCCTGAAGCGAAACGGTTTCAGTCGAGAGACGATCAAAATGCTTGATAAGGCGTACAGGATTATCTTCAGGTCGCCAAATCTTCTGATGAAGGATGCCATTGAACTGGCCGGAAAGGAATTTTCTGACTGTGATGAAGTACAGACTCTTGTCAAATTTTTCCAGGACTCTAAGCGTGGAGTCGTCAAACAGACGGTTGAGGATTAGAGTCGGTTGCAAAAAAGTATAAATACAGACAATATAGGTATTATTGCCGGTGGCGGTCAGTTTCCCCGGCTGTTCATCGAAGCGGCCCATAAGGCCGGCAGGCGGGTGGTGGTTGTGGCCCACAAAGGGGAAACCGAGGCGGCAGCGGTACAGGCTGCTGATGCCGTCTGCTGGGTTAAACTCGGACAGCTTGGCAAGGTGATATCTTTTTTTAAACAGCAGGGGGTTGGTGAAACAGTTTTTCTCGGAACCATCACCAAGACCAAAATCTTTCGGGATATTCTGCCGGATCTTAAAGGGAATGTCTCTGTGGAACAAAATTGACCTGAAACAGGACGATACTATACTGCGGGCGATCGCAGAGACGCTTGAAGATGAGGGGATCAAAGTTCTTGAGTCGACGCTCTATCTTCGTCATCTGCTCTTTCCCGCCGGGGTTCTTACCAAAAAAAAACCAACGAAAAAACAGCGGCGGGATATTGAGTTCGGCTGGCGGAACGCCAGAGCCATAGGTGAACTTGATATCGGCCAGTGCGTGGTGGTCAGAGACTGTGTTGTTCTTGCCGTGGAGGCGATTGAAGGGACAGACGCAGCAATTTTGCGTGGCGGGGCGCTGGCCAGGGAGGGCGCTGTTGTTGTAAAAGTGAGAAAACCGGGACAGGATTTTCGCTTTGACCTGCCGGCCACCGGACTCACCACAATCAGGAGCCTGCAGAGTGTGAAGGGAGCCGTACTTGCTGTGGAAGCCGGTCAATCCCTGCTCTTTGATCGAGAGTTAATGGTTGAAGAGGCGAATAAAGCGGGTATAGTTGTTGTTGGAGTTTCTGAAAGTGAGGATGGTTCTCTCTGCTAATGAAATGAAAAAATTAGGTTGTACGCTCTTTACCGATGTGAATTTGATTTAATCTCAATTTGACGGAAGAGGTACTATGCAAGCAATGATACTGGCCGCTGGTTTAGGTACCAGGCTGTTGCCGCACACGCTGATTCGTCCGAAACCTCTTTTCCCTATCCTGAATCAACCGCTTCTTCTGCTTACCATAAGAAGGCTGCAATCGCTTGGTTTTGATCATATTGTGGTCAACTGTCATCATCTGGGCAATCAGATTGTTGATGCTTTGTCTGGAGTTGAGGGGGTTGTCGTTCAGGAGGAGGAGGTAATACTTGGAACCGGGGGAGGGCTGCGTACAGCTCTCAAATATTTGCGGGATGAGCCGTTGCTTGTCAGCAATGGAGATATTTATCACACGGTCAATTTTCTTGGCTTGTACCGTCATCACACTGACAACGAAAACCTCGTTACCCTGGCGATGCACAATCATCCGCGTTTTAACAATGTGATGGTGAAAAACGGCAAAGTAGCAAGTTTTGACAACCGGGTAGAATTTACCCAACTGGCCTTTACCGGGCTGCATGTCATTGAGCCGTCTGTTTTGCAGGATATTAAGAGCAAGAGCTTTTCGTGCATCATTGATCAATATCGGAAAATACTTGCGGCAAGGTCGGGGAGATTGACTGTTATCGGACGGATGACTGTTTTTGGACAGATATGGGGACAGCGAAAGATTATCTGGCGCTGCATCAGGGACTGCTCACCGATACTATTCCCTGCTGGCATGAGATTGGTCCGGTCAGAAAGCCATATTGTATTGCCAAAAGAGCCAAACTGCCCGCGCACATCGAACTGAAAGAATGGGCCTGTATCGGCGAAGCCAATATTGAAAACGGCACACATCTTGAGCGGGTTGTGGTCTGGGATGATGTCTCTATTCCCCGTGGCAGCAGGATCAGCGATATGATTGTCTCAGCTGACTATAAAAGAAATTGAGATTGCAGTGAAAACAGACAAAACAGACAACCTGTCAGACAGAGCTGTACTGCAGTGCGCCAGAACTCTTCTGGTTGATAATGGCATGCTCACAGACAGAGAGGCGGCAACCTTTGTGATGGAGGATCAATGCATTCCGATCAAGCAGTGACGGATCGACCAGAAGGTTCTGGCGGTTGAGGAAAAATGATGAGCCTTTCTGTCTTATCGCCGCTCCGGCAGGGCTGAGTCGCGAAGAGCTGGCTGAGTCACGTTCCGCCTGGGAAATTGGTCAAGCATCTCAGAAAAAAGGGGATACCTGTTCCGGAAATATATGGGTGGGACAGCAACACAGGGGTGCTGCTTTTCGAGGATCTCGGCGATATGAGGCTGCATGATCTCATAACGGGAGCAACGAACAAGCAAACCCGGCTCGACGACCGGGTTGCTGCCTCGTATCATGCCGCTCTTGAGCATCTTGTTGCCATGCAATGCCAGGGGCGGAGGATTTTGACGTATCATGGTGTTGGGACGGCTGGCAATACGATCATCGGCTGATGGTTGAAAGAGAAGCTGGATATTTTTTGCGAGCTTTTTGGACGGGGCTTCTGGGGCATGAGGTTGATGCATGGCGTCTGGCCTGAACTGCACGAAATAGCCCGACTTGCCGGTGAAGCTCCGGCAAATTTTTTTCTCCACCGGGATTTTCAATCTCGAAATATAATGCTCAAAGATGGCAGTTGTACGGTTTATTGACTTTCAGGGGGGACGGCTCGGCCCCCTTGGCTATGATCTGGCCTCACTGCTTATTGATCCCTACAGCAGTTTGCCCCAAGGATTTCAGGATGATTTGCTGGAACTGTATCTCAGCCTCATCAGGAATTACCTTGCTGTTGATGAGGCTCTGTTTAAAAGACACTACACCCTGCTTGCTTTCCAGAGAAACATGCAGATTGTAGGGGCATTTTCATTTTTGTATAAGGTAAGACAAAAGCTTTTTTTTATGGATTTCATAAAACCATCGCTGCTCTCCCTCAACAATCGGGTGGATGATCCGCTGTTCAAGGATTTCCCGCTCATTCGCGATATGATTAAAAGAGGTTCGATAGAGCTGGCATCTGCTTGAAACAGGCGTCAGTTCATGGCAGAGCTGCTCTGTCATCTCTTATTTAACAATAAGCTTTGTCTCGTTTCGAGCGGATAGAGCCTTAGCAGGATACAGTAAAAATGTCATCGACCAGTAATCTTCCCATTGTCGCTCTTGTCGGGCGGCCGAATGTGGGAAAATCAACGCTTTTTAACAGGATCACCAAGTCGCGCAAAGCATTGGTCGACCCTACTCCGGGCGTAACCCGGGACCGTCATTACGAGCGGGTGGTCTGGGAAAACAAAGCCTTTATCCTGGTGGACACCGGAGGGATAGATGACAATCCGGAAGATGCCCTGGTGCAGCATATTCGCGATCAGGCCATGCTGGCCATTGAGGAAGCTGATATTGTCCTGTTCCTGATGGATGGCAAGCAGGGATTGACGCCTGCTGACTGGGAGGTGGTCGATATCCTGCGTCGGACCAAAAAACCGGTTTTCCATCTGGTGAACAAAATTGATGGCCCGGAAGTCGAGATGGAGCTCCTTGCCCAGTTTTATGAATTGGGGGTTGATGCAGCTCTGGTCGGTTTCTGCCGAGCACAGCTATGGTTTCAGAACTCTTATGGACGGGCTGTGCGATTCCATCAAAAGCGACGACGTTGATATAGAGCTTCCCGAGGGAACGGTTAAAGTGGCCTTCTTCGGTCGGCCAAATGTCGGTAAATCCTCTATTATAAACACCATCCTCGGTGAAGACAGGATGGTTGTATCCGACATTTCAGGCACCACCAGGGACAGTGTTGATACCATGGTAACCCATGGCAAGTACAGCTATCTGTTTATTGATACTGCCGGAATCCGCAAAAAAGGCAAAACGAAGGAGAAGCTGGAGAAATTCAGTATCCTGAAATCCCTTGCGGCCATGGCCAGATGTGATGTCGCGGTGGTGCTTATCGATGCCGATGAGGGGATTACCGAACAGGACACCAAGGTCATCGGCTATGTACTCGATGAAGGAAGGGGGCTTATCGTTCTGGTCAACAAATGGGACCTGCTTCAGAATAATAAAAAACGGCAGGAAGCGGTGATGATGGAGGTCGGCCGGGCTCTGCCCTTTATCGGCTTTGCCCCGATTTTGAACGTCTCTGCCTTGACCGGCTATGGGATCAAACGTCTTTTTCCGGTCATCGGCTCTGTGTTTCGGCAATATTCGGCAACATTTCCCACATCAGCGTTGAACAGACTCTTACGTGAAGCCGTTGAACAACACCCCCCACCGATCTACAAGAATAAACGGCTCAAATTTTACTACACCTCACAGGTTGGCACCTGTCCGCCTAAATTTGTTGTGATGACCAATAGTTACAAGGGAGTGCACTTTTCCTATGAGCGCTATCTGACCAACCGTTTCCGGGAGGGACTCGGCCTGGACAAGGTGTCCATTAAACTCTTTTTCAAGGATAAATCCGAACAGAGAGGAGAGAAAAAATAACAGAAGGGAGAGTTGTTCAACTCTCCCTTTGTGTATATGTTAAAGTTAAGATTTTTACGGTGTCATCCATCTTATATTGTCTACAATGAGCGGCCTTGTCAACTGCCCGTTTAAAGCCTTCAGCCGATCTGCTGATCACCTCATCGGGAATACAGAAAGCAATCCGCATATGCCCCGGCGAACCAAAACCGACACCCGGCACGGTGAGGATTTTCTCCTCCTGCAACAGGGCGACAAATTTAACATCGTCGGCCAGAGGAGTCTTGGGGAAGACATAAAAGGCGCCTTTTGGCTCGGTGAAGGTCAATCCGGCGTCACGTAAAATGGTGCAGATGATCTCCTTGCGCCGGGCATAAATCGAAGTGTCCACACTCACGTCCTGCAGCTCCGCCACGACCCGCTGCATAAGAGCCGGCGCATTGACGAACCCGAGGATCCGATTGGCCAGGGTGAGCCCGTCGAGCAGAAGGTGCTTGTCTTCAATGTCCGGATGAACCGCCAGATAACCAATGCGTTCGCCGGGCAGAGAAAGGTCTTTGGAATAAGACGAGACCACAATACTGTTGGCATAGGCGGTAAAGATACTTGGCACCTCGTATCCATCAAAGACAATCTTCCGGTACGGTTCATCAGAGATCAGGTAGATGGTGGTGCCCAATTGCGCGGCAGTGGTCTCAAGGAGCTGACCAAGAGCCTTAAGTGACTCTTCAGAATAAATCTGGCCGCAGGGGTTATTGGGGGAGTTGATGATTATTGCCTTGGTTTTAGGGGAAATAGCCGCTTCGATGGCCGGCAGATCAAGGTTGAATTCCTCGTCAGTTTTTACCGTTTTGCTCACGCCGCCATGGTTGTCGATATAAAAGCCATATTCGACAAAGTAGGGAGCGAGAATGATCACCTCTTCTCCAGGGTTCAGCAGTGTTTTCATCACTATATTTAAACCGCCGGCGGCCCCGCAGGTCATGAGCATATCACCCTGACCGATAGTCATCTTCTGTTCACTGGACATTCTGACCGCAATGGCTTCACGGACCCAGGGATATCCGCCATTGGGCATATAGGCATGCACTCCCGGACTGGTATCCTGCACAGCTTCCTGAATAACCTGATTAAATTGTGGCGGGGGCGGTGCGTCGGGATTGCCGAGACTGAAGTCGCAAACATTTTCAGCACCATGGATGGCCTTCATTTTCGCCCCTTCCTCAAACATTTTTCGTATCCAGGAAGATTTCTCGGCAAACATTCTCATTTTATCTGCAACAGCCATTATCTATCTCCTTTAAGAATCCAGTTCTATTGTTTTTTAAAGAAATCATACGCCGCGTTAATTTCCTTCATTTTTTCTTCGGCAATAGCCCTGAACTCATTGCCGAGGTGGGCAACCTTATCAGGGTGATATTGCATACTCAGTTTACGATAGGCTTTCTTGATTTCTTCCATGCTCGCACCTTTTTCAAGACCAAGAGTGGCGTAGTGCTGTCCAGACATATCCTGGCCCGGAGTGGTACCGTATTGTTGTTTGTAGCGATATTTAGCCTCAACCGTGCGCTGGTCGTATTCGGAAATATCGAGATATGCGGCAATATAGCGGGCAACCTTCAGCTCATCTTCAGGAACGGTGGTCTTGGTGTAGAGCACCTGGTAAACCAACTCCAGAAGGATAAGTCTGGGCTCGTAGGCAAAAGTTGACTTGAATTCCTGGAGCAGTGCGTCAAGGGACTGGGTCGAGTTGGTCGCTTCTTTAATCAGTTCCTTGACCCAGTGCATCTGCGTCTGGCTATACCGCAGGTTATATTGAAAAAAACGGTGAATGGTCTGGATCTCATCCCTGGTAATCTGGCCGTCAATCTTGGCGGTATGGATAAGAATCTGGACCAGCAGCCAGACAAAGCGGTTATGGCTTTCTGACTGGGACTGCTCATAGGTGGCAACATTTTTTTGTATCCAGTAGGAAAAACCAAAAAAAAGAGCGATAAAAATAAGAATCCCGGCTAAGCCCGGTATAGATTAATGTACCAAGAAAAGAGATCAGGGCGGGAGCTCCGCCGGATATAAAAACAATAAGGAGGGCTATAAGCAAACAGCCGCCGCAACCGGGTTGTTGCTGTCGTTGATATTGCATGATAGGTAGTGGGTAGAGTTATTATTCGGACCGGTTGTTACTGCTATGAAAAAGAGCATCGACAAACTCAACCGCATCAAAATCCCGGAGATCAGTCATCTTTTCACCGATGCCGATAAACCGGATGGGAATCTTCATTTCTTTGCAGATATTGGCGACGATGCCCCCTTTGGAGGTACCATCGAGTTTGGTGAGAGTTATGCCGGTCACCCCGACGGCATCATCAAAGAGTCTGGCCTGGGAGATACCGTTCTGACCGGTGGTGGCGTCAATGACCAGCATGACTTCATGGGGGGCGCCTTTCAGTTTTTTGCCCATAACCCGTTTGATCTTTTTCAATTCCTCCATGAGATTGTCTTTGGTATGCATTCTGCCGGCGGTATCAACCAGGACCACATCGATATTTTTGGCCTGGGCGATCCCCAGGGCATCAAAGACAACCGACGAAGGATCGGCGCCTTCCTGATGGGCGATAACCGGTACATTGCTTCTCTCTCCCCATATCTTCAGTTGCGAGACCGCAGCGGCCCGAAAGGTGTCACCGGCGACCAGCATGACCGAACTGCCTGCCTGTTGAAATTTTTTGGCAATTTTCCCTATAGTTGTCGTTTTGCCAACACCGTTTACGCCGATGACCATGATGACAAACGGCCCTTTATCCGGCATGACCAGAGTGGCGTCCTGGTCGTTTGCGGTAATGAGATTCTTGATTTGTACCTTCAGGGTCTCTTTGAGAGATTTGGGGTCGTACAGTTCTTTCCTTTTCACCTTACGCCTGGCGCTTTCGAGCAGTTCCAGAGTGGTTCCCACCCCCAGATCTGCTGTTATCAGGATCTCTTCCAGGTCATCGAGCATATCTGCATCTATCTCTTTTTTGCCAAGAAAAAGTGCGTCAAGCTGATAGGTAAAGGTCTCTCTCGTTTTGCCGAGTTTTTCAGTGAGGCGGGAAAAAAGAGTCTTTTTCTGAGTTCCTGACTGGCTCTCCTGCTCGGATTTTTTTATAATTTTAATTGGCTTTTCGGCCTCATCCGCAATTGCAGCAGGAGTTTCCTCTACAGTTGAATCAGGCACAACCTCTTTTTCCTGTACCACCACGGGTCTTTTTCCGGTTCCGGCACCGGCTCCTCTTCGGTCACCTGATCAGGTACTTCGCTCGGGGTGGGTTCACTGGCACCTTGCTCCTCTTTTTCCGGTAGTGGCAGAGGTTTGGCTGTTTCAGGCGCGACGGCATCTTCTGTGTGTTCCTGTTCGGGCGGACGGGTGTCTGTGTCGAGATCATCAACAACCACTTCTTCTGCGGGTGCAACGGGCTCTTGTTTTTTGAATTTTTTCTTAAACCAACCTAGCATTGTCTGTTCCTGAAATAAATTGTCAGTGGAAGTAATTATTTATTGCGGTCCGGTCACCCATATTACGTAGAGACTTCAAAGAAAGCAACAAAAAGTCAACCCGGAAAATAACCGATCTGCTGCGTTGTCGGGTTTTTGTAAGGTGTTTGGAGGCTAGTGATCGAGATGAAAGTGTTTGCATTTCCAGGGAACGGCATTACTTTAGTGGATGTTGTTTTTGACAAGGTTGTAAAAACCGTCAATCCCCGATGGATAAGTACAAAGCTCAAATTGGAGGCGTGCGATTTTTCAGTACTCTATTTCAGGCGTATCTACGGTACGTCGTAATGATACGAAAAATCGCAACAATGAACAAGATGAAGGGTTTTTACGGACTCCATCGTTTTCTGGGAATAGTACATGAACCCCGGTAGAGGGGAAGAAAGCAGGATATTAAACGGCTGGACCGGTCAGTTCGTTGAGATATTGTTTATTTTGTTGTATGTTAAGGAGGAGTCGAAATGGCTGAATCTTGTGGAGGGTCCTGTGGGACGCAGGAGTCGCAGCAAGCTGCTGCTGCACAGCAGGAAGTTGCGATAAAAATGTCCCTGGGAAAGATTAAAAATAAAATCTTAGTGATGAGTGGCAAAGGAGGGGTCGGAAAATCAACAGTTTCCGTCAATCTGGCTCTCGGGCTTGCCAATAAAGGGTACCAGGTCGGTCTGATGGATGTCGATATTCATGGACCTGATGTGGTCCGAATGCTTAATCTGAAAGGAAATATTGAGCCTCCTGCGACCAAGGGCGGACTGGTTCCACCGTTGAAATACAGCGACAACCTCAAGGTTGTCTCTCTTGAATTTATGATGCGGGACCGGGATGAAGCGATAATATGGCGTGGACCTCTTAAAATTCAGGCTATTCGCCAATTTGTCTCGGATATGGACTGGGGAGAACTGGACTATCTGATAATTGATGCCCCTCCGGGAACAGGAGACGAGCCCTTGTCGGTGGCCCAGACCATTCCCAATGTCAAGGCAGTTGTGGTGACGACTCCCCAGAAGGTTGCGCTGGCCGATGTCCGGAAATCAATAAATTTTTGTAAAACGGTTAAGGTGGAGATCGCCGGAGTTGTTGAGAATATGTCAGGCTTTGTTTGTCCACACTGCAGTGAAACGGTTGATATTTTTAAATCCGGTGGTGGAGAAAGTCTGGCCCGTGAGTTGGATCTTCCCTTCCTGGGTAAGATTCCCATGGATCCGCAGGTTGTTATGGCTGGAGATGATGGCACCCCCTACTTGTCATCAGAGACTGACAGCCCCGCAACCCGCGCGTTTTCTGAGGTGGTTAATGCCATTGTCGTTCGGATTCCACCGGTGGCCACTGCTCCGCCTCTGGCGATGGCCGATGCAGGCAGTGGGTGTGCCTGCGGTGGCAGTTGTCCATCCCATGGTAAAAACTGACCAGTGTCCGTCCAGAATCGAGAATTTTCTCTAGATCGAGGCGCTCGATAAATTTTATCGCAGACATTATTCGATATCGCAGTTTTAGAAATAAATCAAAAAAGGTTGGTTGCCAAAAGCATGGTTACCAACCTTTTCTCTAAGAAGGTACTCTGAACTCAAGGCTATGATAATAAAACAGATTATTGTTGGATCAATGGCGGTGTGCTGCTATATAGTAGCATGCGAGAAGACGAAAAAGGCAGCAGTGATCGATCCCGGAGGTGATGTCGATAAAATCCTTGCCGAGGTCGACAAAATGGGACTGAGCGTCGAGTATATTATCGCCACCCATGGTCATCCTGATCATGTCTGCGGCAACAGGGCAATTCAGGAAGCAACCGGGGCCAAGATAATTATGCACTCTGCCGATGAACTCTTTTTTGGCAAACCCGAGGTGAAAAATTATTTTTCCATGCTCGGATTGGAACCATCGCCCGCGGCCGACATAAAAGTTGCAGAAGGGGATGAAATCACCATTGGTGAAGTTACATTTCAGGTTTTACATACCCCCGGGCATACCCCAGGAGGGATGTGCCTGTACAATGCACCTAATTTAATCACGGGTGACACTCTCTTTGTTGGTGGGCTTGGCAGGACAGATTTCCCCGGCGGGTCCCATGAAGAGCTCCTCAACTCCATTCGTACCAAGCTGCTTGTGCTGCCCCCGGAAACAATTGTCTGGCCCGGCCATGGCTACGGAGGAGACCAGTCGACGATTGGTGAAGAAAAGCGCTCCAATCCATTTTTATAAAATCCCTGGAGAGCCATTGACCGCCAATTTTTGTTCTGGACGGTTGGTCACTCGCTTTTCCGCCCCATTGATCTCTTTCCCCTTTTGTCGACCCTATGCGTGAAATTGTTCTTGGCACTGCCGGCCATGTTGATCATGGAAAAACGAGTTTTATTCGATCCCTGACGGGTTTTGAGACTGACCGTCTTAAAGAGGAAAAAAAACGCGGGATCACTATTGAGCTCGGTTTCGCCTACCTGGATTTACCCTGTGGTCACCGCATAGGCATAGTCGATGTGCCCGGACATGAGAAATTCGTCAAGACCATGGTGTCCGGGGTCTCGGGTATTGATATCCTGGCCTTTATCGTTGCCGCCGATGAAGGCATCATGCCCCAGACCGTTGAACACTTTGAGATCTGCCGTTTGATGGGGGTTGAACAGGGGATAATCATTGTCACGAAAAAAGACATGGTTGACCCTGAATGGCTGGAAATGGTCGATGAAGAGATTGAGGAGTTTTGTGCCGGGAGCTTTCTTGAAGGAGCACCAATCATAAACGTGTCTTCGGTCACTGGCGAAGGTATCGACCTCGTCCGTGATGAGTTGGACAAGATAGTTCGCACATTTAGTTTTCATGAGGTGTTTGGTCCGTTTCGTCTCTCCGTCGATCGCGTCTTTGCCATGAAAGGATTCGGTTCAGTGGTCACCGGGACATCAATCTCCGGAAGGACCTCGTTAGGTGACGATCTGCGTATTTATCCGACCGAGAAAATTGCCAAAATCCGCGGTATACAGGTCCACTCAAAAGCTGTGAACGAGGTGGAGGCCGGACATCGGACGGCAATAAATCTGCAGGGAGTTGATGTCGCCGACATTGAACGAGGCATGGTGCTGGCATCACCCGGAACCCTTGAGGCTAACTATATGCTCGACTGTCAGCTTCTTTATCTGGCATCCAATGCCAAACCAATGAAACACCGGGCCAGGGTGAGGGTTCACCTGGGAACCGCGGAAATTATCGGCAGAGTCTCACTGCTTGACCGCGATGAGCTGCAGCCCGGCGATGAAGCCATGGTCCAGTTGCTCCTTGAAGAAAAGGCCGCTGTATGGGCTGGTGATCGTTATGTGATTCGCAGCTATTCTCCGGTGGCAACTATCGGGGGGGGGATGGTACTCGGTAATGTTTCACCGCGCAAAAGAAAGCGGCTTGCGGAAAATGATCGCCAATATAACCTGGAAATTCAGGAAACTCTTGAAAACGGTACGGTAGAAGACAAGGCCTTGTTGTTTCTTCGGGAAAGCAGAGAACTTGGGCTGAATGCAGACGAAATGGGGATTCGTCTCGGGCTGTTTGGCAAACATCTGAAAAAAGCCCTCAATGAACCCCTGTCGAGTAAAAAAATGGTTGTTGTCGATTCGGCCAGTCAACGGTATGTGGTGGTTGAGATAGCCGAGAAAATAAAGGCGATGCTGGTTGAACGGCTCAAGGCGTATCACCGGCAGCATCCACTGCAGACCGGTATTGCCAAGGAAGAACTGCGGACCAGCCTCGGTCGCAAAGTCGATTTCAAGGTCTTTAATTACTGCATCAATGATCTGATTAAAAAATCGGTCATGGTGCAGGAAGAGTCATTCGTTCGCATGGCCGATCATCAGGTGGCTTTGAAGGCCGACGAAGAGCAGCTGAGAAAAGAACTCAGCGATTGGTACCGGGAGAAAGGTCTTTCCACGCCGACAATAAAAGAAACCATGGAGCGGTTTGCTGAATATCCAGACCGGTTGGTGAAGGATGTTATCGATTTGCAGCTGCGTGACGGCAAGTTACTGAAAATAAGTGAATCGCTCTACTACGAGAAGGAATTATTCGAGCCGCTCGTGGCCAAAGTTGTCGAATATATGGAAAAAAATGGTGAAATTGATGCACCGGCGTTTAAGGAACTGATCGGACTCACCAGAAAATTTTCTATTCCGATTCTTGAGTACCTTGATCGAATCAAAGTTACCATGCGAATTGGTGACAAGCGGATTCTCAGAAAAAAATCCTGATTGATGGCGTCGTAAAAACCCCCCAAAGGGGATAGCAATACCCAAAGGGCACTCATTTTAGTCTCCCCTTGAGTTTTTCCGGGGAAAGTCAAAGAAAATTATGATGGTTTGTGATGTTTCATTTCTTTTCTTTGGAATTCTTCCCCGCCAGGGAAAAACTCAAGTAGTCAATTTATAATTTGATCTTTGAAAATTCGGTAAAACTTTACAGATCTCCTGATCCTAGTTATTAGGATAGTTGAGGTGCAGGGTAAATCCGTATTTGATGCCATCGTTTGCATTTTGGGACAACCTCTGCTCCTCTCTTTTCTTCTTCTGTCGCCTTGAAATTGGAGCATTCTTGTCAAACTTTTGGAACCTCCGGTTTCTATCCTTTTTTTCCTGTGGTGATTTTGCCTGGACTCTCTCTCGGTTTCCCAAGTCTATTGCAGGATTAAATGGTGTGTTGCTTTTTAGCATCCCATAAATAATTCTTAAAATTTTATGCATGCACAAACCTATTGCCACCATTTTTCCCATGCCTTTTGCCACATGATCCTGATATATATCGCGTATCAGAGAGTTGCTGTTAATAGCTGAAATTGCAACCATAAAAAGTATCGCCCTGGGCTCCTTACGACCTTTTTTGCTCATGCGAAAACCAGCAGCACCATCTCCACTGGTTTTAAAAACAGGATGGATACCAAAGAAGGACGATAATTTCTTAGCTGTCGAAAAACGCTCTACTGTCTGTATTTCCAGCATGAGGCCTATCGCAGAATAATCTGCTATTCCCGGAAACGTTTTTAATAGTTCAATTTCGGGAATGGTACATTCCGCAGCCATTATTTTCGTCTGCGCTTTAATGGTTCTTCTAAGTTGCAAAATCTGGCTAACAGTGGCTCGATCAACTATTCGGTAATCGAATCAGTAGCAGATGCAACACTCGTCTTTGCAGTCGTTATTAACTGTTTGGCACGTTCCATGGATATGTATGGTATTTTTGAAACTGATAAAGATCTTGCCTTTGCTAACTTTGCGGCTGTTGGATACTGCTTTAATAGCTGTAATACCCAGGCAGGAGTTTCTTTTCCGGCAGTATCGTAAAATTTCGGGATTTGCGCTATAAACCAATGATTCCAATTGATTTAACAGTTGAGTACTTTGTTTGGTCAACATCTTGACGAAGGACCATTGTTTACGCAGGCTTCCCCAATAATCTTGCTGTTGATATATCACCTTGTCGGAATGAGAAACAAGATACTCTGCAATACTTCGTGCACTCACCTTGTCGGTGATAATTCGTTTCAGGTCTGCTTTACTATTGTGACTAACTCCTTCAGGATTAAGACGAGCTGTCACGATATTTAAAGAACCTTGAAACTTGTGCAAGGTGCTATGCAGTTGTTTTCATAACCGCCAGTGCTTTCTACAGCTGCATGAAGTTTTGCCTCAGGGTGTTTTTTAAAGAAAGCTATAAGTTGTTCGTGGAGCCTGCTATGACCCAAGTGGGTATCGTCCAACTGAAAATTTTCTTCAACTAGTTGTTTTTTGCTGTCGAGGATGACAAAATCAGCATACCCTTTGCTGACATCACCCCCCATGTAGTATTGTTGCTGCATGGCAGTTCCTTTTTCGAGTAAGGTTCATAAATTACCAGGAATCATCAGCCTTGTAACATACGGTGTCAGTACACCACGTTTTTCCTGACTTAAACCTAGGAAGGAAGACACTCAAGGACGGGCTCGAGACCCAAGGGGTTATCCTTCTCTTCCACAAGATGAGTTGTTTTACCGAAAAAAGAATCATTAAAATAACTTAGTAAACGAGTATGTCTTGGATGGCCTCTAAAGTTTGCTGTTTATATTGGCTCTGACATCTCACTGAATGTTTTAAATTTATTTTATAAAACACCATACAAGGGGGATAGAAATCTTCATCTTGTTCGTGGGGGAAGGGCCCCTAAATCCGTAGAAGGTGACGATAGTCGTCCTCCCCATCGATAGGATCAGTGAACCCTAGGTGAAAAAATAAAAAGAGAACTGTTTTATTCCAATCCTTACAACCACATAACTACAAATCTGTGAAGAAAAAGAAAATTCCAATCCACCTCAAATACTAGTCAACCCCCTAACTCAATCCCAATGGCCCCACTACCCAAAGCCCGTGGACACAACCCTAACCCTCCACACCCAATCCCACGGGAATGGCAATAGCTCACGGACTGTGCAAGTCGTGCTCAACCAAACTAACTTCATACTCAAACCCTAGCCCAGAAAGGGGCAAGTTAGCCCATTGAGCACGTTCACACCATACCAAACTCCAATGGACCACAATAAAACAGCCCCCTGGATCCAGTTGCCAACCTGATCCTACTGGCAAATCAATCCTGGCACTGGCAACCGCGATCCCCACTCAATAATTCCCGTGCCTACTCAAATACTCCCACACAAATGGATCCCATCATAGACAACCCAATCCACGTCATCACCCGTACCACCTCCTCACTGGCCTGTAAAATACCATACCACCATAACCCCAATGCCCGGCACGTACTCGTGCCCGGGCGGTTGCCATAAAATCAATCGTGCCATTACTACACTTCACCCCCAATGGCCCTAATGACCTGGATCACAAGCCGTAAGATTCCGGCCCACATACCGGCCTGGCCTCCGGCACACCGTACTACAACAAGAATCCAACTGAATGGAACTCCGTGCACTTCGCCATCGAGCCTGCCATCATAGACACAACCATCGCAAATAGTCACACAACCACCCTAAAGGAGATCAAGATCGCAGTAATAACCTAGTAGAAATCAGTTACGACGCGATCAAGATCGACAATCCCAAATCGCGCCGCGAAGATCTAATCACTGACAGGATGGCACGGTGGCACGGGTGGAGTCAAATAAACACGCGCTCACCAATGCGACCTAGATCCAGCTGTGGCCGCGCCTAGAAAAACCCTAAATAAACTTTCCCTCCGGCCCAGGAGAATCATGATCCTGAATAGGCACAGCTTAGCCCGGCCAGTGACTAGGCCAACGCGATCGCAAGCACGGCGACGGTAGCGAGCTGGCGTCAGACCGCAGCACAAAGCATTACTACGACTTCCTGGCCCGTGGGCAATACCCGATCAACCCTAACGAGATCCGCGTGCGCGAACCGGACATCGGCCGTAACGACAATGCCGCAGCCAACAAATGCAAATAGCCCAACTGGTGGCGGCGCTGAAATAAACTGGACAGTCCCTGGCGGCAATGGGAATGGCCGTGCGACCGTTGCCGTGGCCCCGCACAGCTTGATCGCGCAGCTCATCGACAAGGCAAGTCCGCGCGTGCCGCTGGACGGCAAATCAAACTAGGACAACATTCACACTGCCCGAGTCAGGCAGGGGTAAAGTCGTGGCTGGTGCGCCGATGGCGTAATAGCACCACCATAGCAATAACCCAAGCCATGGCAAATACCTCCCCTCCAATGCTTACCCACAATGGGATGAAGCCTCACGGACAGGTAAGGCCCACATATTGCAACAAACCCTACCTCCCTCACCAAATTCCTAACCCAATCACACCCCCACATGACCAGAATAATTCTAGTAACCGGCTATGGCTGCTCTGGAACACGTCTCCGCCAGACACCATAAACGCTCACCTCAATACAAGTATGTAAACTGAGGCACATCCGTTATCGGTCATCAGCATGCGTGCCATCACGCTCATCGGCGCAGTGCTCACCAGCGGAGCTCCTGCCTCAGCGGCAGGCGTGAATGTCGTCCCAGTCCAGCTTGCTGTTCCAATGGATGCGCGAGTCTGCCTTGTCGAATAAGCAAATACCGTAACAAATACGCACCATTCGAACATCCAATCCTACACACCTAGCCGTCCAATCACTTTAAGCACGTCAATTGGCCGTGAACGTGTCGGTTGGCAATACGCAGTTGATACCAAATGTCCCTGCGCACGTGCGCCCTACGGAAATGAAAAATGCACGTGGCAAATCCCCGAATCGGGCGGCAATCGCAACAAGCGCCAGGCTAAACTCGGAGCACTGCAGCAGGTCGTAAAGTGTACGTTGGCAAAGTACTGCACAATGGCTAGAGTAGTTAAGGTCCGCGAATAAATCATGGGTGCGAGTACAAGTACTTCGGCCGCTCAGGAATTTCAAAGCGTCCGTGGGCCCGGGCTAGAGAACTGTGGGAAGGCCTGAGCGCGGGATCAAATACCACGCCGTGGGTAGCCCACCGTGCTCAGCGGCCCTGCTCGAAGAAATAAAATTTAAAGAGGAATCGCGAGCACGATGTGGATTGTGGATCTTCATCCCAAAATGATAATTAGGAACCTCCATAGGTCATAGTGCCATAGCTTGCCCCTACTTTACCCGCCTGTCCGTGGCCGGCGCCACGGTCGGTTGGCCATGCCACATAGTATTGAGAAAAATGCACACGGAGATTCTGAAAGTTAGTTTAAGTTATTAAATAGGAAGGTGCCAAATAGCACACGCGATAGGTTCGGTTCGCAGAACCCGTGGGCATGATCCAGGTGATGGGCGGGGCCAGGCCAAAAACACGCTGCAGTTGCGGCACCGCGCGATGGCACCTGACCGCCCGGCGCCGACACGGCGCCGATCAGCGAATTAGTGGAGCCGTCCGAGTGGAAACCCTAGCGATGGCCATGGGTACACGAACTGATGCACCAAATGATAGTACCTCAACCGCCGTGGATTGAAGCGTGTCACATTGCAATAGGGATGGTGCGCGGCATGAGCCCGGGAAGTGTCCCTGCCTGCCAGCGCCGAGTCCGCAATGGTGGAGCTAAAATAGATTCAAAACCGATAGTTCACGGATCCGGTGAGATGCCGAGGACCTGAAACAAATCCAATTGGCCTGCTCATGTATTGTAGCATTTGCCTCACCAAACCCCAATGTTCAAGAAATAAAAGAGGAGGAGTTCCTGGGCACGAGTGCACACGATAACACACCCAATCACCGCCCGATACGGATGAGTGGAGGTAGAGAGGAATGCGCCAGCCATAGGCCTAATCGGGAGGGCCTCCCCGGCAAGGTCTCACTGGCACGTTAGTCCTTGGAAAGGTGACACTGGAAGGTGGCCCTAAACCCTAAACCCTCCCTAAAAATCTCCGTGATCCTGGCAACCAATAAAATAAAAACAGTCCCTGTTTTCATGCTTTTCAGGCAAACTTAGCGCTGCATTCAGAGAGGAAACTCAGGCATCAGTTACGCATTACAAGTCCCCACGAACAAGATGAAGATTTCTATCCCCCTTGTATGGTGTTTTTATAAAAAATGAATTAAAAACATTCAGTGAGATGTCAGAGCCAATATAAACAGCAAACTTTAGGAGATCAAGACGTACTCGTTTACTAAGTTATTTTAATAATTCTTTTTTCGGTAAAACAACTCATCTTGTGGAAAAAGAAGGATAACCCCTTGGGTCTCGAGCCCGTCCTTGAGTGTCTTCCTTCCGCCGGTTTAAGTCGAGGAAAAACGTGGTGTACTGACACCGGGCATGTTACAAGGCTGATGATTCCTGGTAATTTATGAACCTTACTCGAAAAAAGGAACTGCCATGCAGCAACAATACTACATGGGGGGTGATATGAGCAAAGGGTATGCTCGGGTTTGTCATCCTCGACGGCGAAGTTGAAGAAAATTTTTCAGTTGGTCCATACCCACTTGGGTCATAGCAGACTCCACAAACAACTTATAGCTTTCTTTTAAAAAACACCCTGAGGCAAAACTTCATGCAGCTGTAAAAGCACTGGCGGTTATGAAAGCAACTGGCATAGCACCTTGCACGGTTCTTTAAATATCGTGACAGCTCGTCTTAATCCTGAAGGAGTTAGTCACAATAGTAAAGCAGACCTGAAAGGAATTTATCACCCGACAAGGTGAGTGCACGAAGTATTGCAGAGTATCTTGTTTTTAATTGAGACAATTGTGGATATCAACAGCAAGATTCTAGGGGAAGCCTCAGTAAACAATGGTCCTTGCGTCAAGATGTGGACCAAACAAAGTACTCAACTGTTAAATCAATTGGAATCATTGGTTTATAGCGCAAATCCCGAAATTTTTACGATACTCCCGGAAGAAACTCCTGCCTGGGTCTGAGGGCTATTTAAAGCAGTATCCAACAGCCGGCAAAGTTAGCAAAGGCAAGATCTTTATCAGTTTCAAAAAAAATACCATATCATGGAACGTGCCAAACAGTTAATAACGACTGCAAAGACGAGTGTTGCATCTGCTACTGATTCTATTACATAACAGTTGAAATTAGAGCCACCGTCAGCCAGATTTTGGGGGTTTGAGACCATTAAAGCGCAGACGATGTGATTGGCTGCGGAATGTACCATTCCCGAAATTGAACTATTAAAAACGTTTCCGGGAATAGCAGATTATTCTGGTATAGGCCTCATGCTGGAAATACAGACAGTAGAGCGTTTTTCGACAGCTAAGAAAATTATTCGGTAAGTTCTTTGGTATCCATCCTGTTTTTAAAACCAGTGGAGATGGTGCTGAGGCCCATACTTTTTATGGTTGCAATTTCAGCTATTAACAGCAACTCTCTGATACGCGATATATATTCGGATCATGTGGCAAAAGGCATGGGAAAAATGGTGGCAATAGGTTTGTGCATGCATAAATTTTAAGAATTATTTATGGGATGCTAAAAAGCAACACACCATTTAATCCTGCAATAGACTTTTTCCAGAGAGAGTCCAGGCAAAATCACCACAGGAAAAAAAGGATACAGAAACCGGAACCATCAAGAGTTTGACAAGAATGCTCCAATTTCAAGGCGACAGAACAAAAAAGAGAGGAGCAGAGGTTGTATGCAAAATGCAAACGATGGCATCAAATACAGGATAAGTGCTCCCTGCACCTCAACTATCCTAATAACTAGGATCAGGAGATACTGTAAAGTTTTACCGAATTTTCAAAGATCAAATTATAAATTGACTACTCCAATTTTTCCCTGGCAGGGAAGAATTCCAAAGAAAAGAAATGAAACATCACAAACCATCATAATTTTCTTTGACTTTCCCCGGAAAAACTCAAGGGGGGACTAAAATGAGTGC
>CAWDYJ010000023.1:0-98279 GCA_963806525.1 uncultured delta proteobacterium | reverse complement strand
GTTCAGTTGGAGGCGACAAAGGTATATCAGATAATGATGAATTTATGCTCAAATGCATTTGAGGCCATGAAGAGCAACAGTGGCACCGTCTGGATCAGTTTAATCCGAACACAAATTGACCGGCCGGACCAGATCGAGCAGATGAAATTGCTCCCTGGAGATTATTTCTGCTTGACGGTGAGTGACAACGGCCTGGGCATTGATGAGGCAAACATAGATCGAATTTTCGACCCCTACTTTACAACCAAGCGGGACAACGGGGGGACCGGGCTGGGCTTGGCTTTGATCAACCAGATTGTCCAGGATCATGGAGGGCGCATTGCTGTCGAAAGTGAGATTTATAAGGGAACAAGTTTTACTGTATACCTGCCTCTAATTGAAGAAAATCAAGAATAGATTTAAGGTACAATCTCAATTTATCGATATTATTTAGAATTTTACATACTTTTATTCTGTTAGGTAGCCCTTATTCAATTTTCTTTTTATCTTACCCATCATTCCAGCTCAGCGAAGGGACAAAAAATAAGGCTGCGAGCCTAGCGAGCACCCGCAGGCCTTGGCCTTGTATTTTGGTACTGCTGAGCTTCTCCATCGCCAGAATTTATTGCTTCATTTGCTGTTCTTGCCAGAGAGTTATGTTGCGGTATGGTCCTCGGGAGATTTTGATCTTTTTCGAAGAAATGGTATCCTGAACAGGATATTGAAAGTCAAAGAAGATGGCGTTGTAAAAACCCTTCATCTTGTTCATGTTACGCCCGAAGGAAGTGCCCTTGGGCTGCAATTTTTCTATCATTACGACGTACCGTATGTACTCAGAAATAATAGAAAAATTGCACGCCTCCAACATGAATCTTTTTACTTACCCATCGAAAATTGAGGTTTTTACGAACTTGTCAAAGAAGGAGCTACAAAAAATATACTCAGGAAAGGGAGAATAAAAATGAAAGTTATTGCATTTAATGGCAGCCCCAATAAAAAAGGGAATACCGCTTGTTCATTGAAGATGGTTCTTGATGAACTGGAAAACGCCGGGATCGAGACGAAAATGATCCATGTCGGCAAGAAGACAATACAGGGCTGCATTGCCTGTCACGGCTGTGTAAAAAATCAAGATGAAGCTTGTGCCATAACAGACGATCCAGTCAATGAGTGGATTCAGAAAATGAAGAAGGCCGACGGTATTCTGTTTGGGGCACCGGTTCATTTTGCAGGTGTGTCAGGCACAATGAAATCTTTTCTTGATAGAGCTTTTTTCGTTTCTTCGGTCAACGGTAACCTCTTCAGGCACAAGGTTGGCGCAGCTGTTGCGGCGGTTAGGCGATCCGGAGGGATTCCGGCGGTTGATACCCTAAATCACTACATCAGCTACTCAGAGATGATCATGCCATCTTCAAACTACTGGAATGTAGCTCATGGCCTTAAACCTGGAGAAATGGATCAGGATGGTGAAGGTAAGCAAATCATGGAAGTTCTAGGCAAAAATATGGCTTGGATCATGAAAATTATCGAACACGGCAAAGAGCAAATTCCTGCCCCTGAACCGGTAGCCAAAACCATGACCAATTTTATCAGATAATTGATTTGGTTTTTCTGCATCGACACCTTGCCTGTAAAAAGTCAGTACTAACAAACTAGCTCCTGAAATTACTTAGGAGCTAGTTTTTCGGAGTGCCAGAGGGGAGGAAGCTGCCAGACTGCCGACAACCTGGTTTTCACAAAAATTAATCTGATTACGTATGAAACTCAGCCACGCTTTCGATGGTTTGTTAGCATGGTGAATAAAGAACACTTTTACAAGTGGTTAACAGCCATATATTTTCAGTCGATCAGGAGGTTAGCGAGTTCCTTCCTTGGCGACCTCATTTGGTCTCGCGGGGTTGTTCATGTATGTTTCTGTTATTACTCATGTTTAATTACAACTAAGTGAGCCGTCTGTAATTTGGCTGAGTTTCATACGTAATCAGAAAAATTAATATAAGCCCCAGAATTTTTTTCTTCTTTCGAGAAGATACTATAAATTGTTACACTTTAACGAAAAGGCTCATAACCATATTTCTTCAATAGATCATCACGCTCTTGTTTAATCTGTTTTGTGAGATTGAGAAACCCCGTGTCTTTTTCGAGATTGCGGCCAAAGAATTGTCTTTTAAACCCCACGAGTTGCTTCCAGTACCGTTCATAGATTTCTTCTTTTGTCATGATACGCAGATGGTATTAGATCAGAACTCCAGCGTCAAGTTGTTCTGTGAACAATCAAGGGCTTCAAAATGCTCTGCTTCTCACTACTTTTTAGGGAAAATACTCTCTGGTTACATTAAATGCAAGAAAGCTGGGTAGTGTGCATTTAATTGTGTGAAACTTAAATCAGGCTGTCAGTCGAACAGATTTATTCTTCATTTTTTCCTCTACTTATCGGACACATAACGTCTTTCACCTCATACCGATGTTTCTGGCCGCATAACGGACACGCTGAATTAAGAGAGACAAATCCCATGAGTTTTTTCTCCCCATGTTCATCCTCTGCAATTCGATGGCCTTCCTGGAGGGAATAATCATCGGATGCAAAGTCCTCTTTTACAATCGGACAGGTGAAGTAAAGTTTCATGGCATAACCTAATTATTGTATTTGCTTTCCCTGATTAATGACTGGAATCCTCGAACAAACTCCCCAGGAGTCAGCGCCGGTTCAACAAGCTCAAAATGACGTGCTTAATCGAACAATCTGCGGCTGGCGCAGACGGCATGATGCAAGCAGCTCTTTATCATGAAATGCTGTACGAGAGGAACCATCAAACCTTTTTTCCCCATTTTTTAAACATATTACCCGAGGAATCTGTTCTGCCACAAAATCCATGTCATGACTGATTATTATAACAGTCTTTGTCTCTTGCTGGAGTTTATCAAGCACTCCTTTCAAAAGACTCATTTCATGGGCATCCATTCCTGCAGTTGGTTCATCGAAGACAACAATAGGCGTATCCATGGCGATGGTCGATGCCAGAGCAACTCTTTTACGCTCACTGTAACCAAGATCATAAGGGTTATAATTCTTCAGTGGCAGAAGACCAAAAAGCGAAAGGGACATCTCCACAAGATTGTGTATTCGGTTCTTTGCGTATTTCAGATTTTTGGGACCAAAAGCAACCTCATCCCATACCCGACGTTTCGAGATTTGATCATCAGGATTCTGGAAAGATAACGCAACCATTCGCGCTAATGCTGCCACACTCATGTTTTCTGTCTGATGGCTGCCAATCCAGACCTTGCCTTCTGATGGGCGCAAAAGGCCGTTGAGATGTTTTACCAGACTCGTTTTGCCTGAACCATTGTGTCCAATGAAAGCGACACGTTCACCCTGATGGATGGTAAGAGAAATGTCGTTGAGAGCTTTCACTTCGTCACTATACCGAAAAACTACGTTCTCTATACGTATATGCACGATCATAACCGCTTAGGATTTGAAAAACCGGAAACAGTTGCTGCAAAGGTAGACGGCAATGGCCGGTCCCTTTCCCAAAGTCCCATTTGACTCGCCAGTTCAGCGGTCTTGGTATATGGCATCCAGTCGAGACCAATCTCTTTTATTTTCCGGCTTGTCAGAACCTCCTCGGGCGTCCCGCTCAACACCAACTCACCATTTGCCAGAACGAATACCCGATCGGCACATTCGGCAATCCATTCAAGACGCTGTTCGGCAATAATGATGGTTTTTCCCTGTTGCTTCAATTCCAGGAGAATGTCAAAAACCTCCCGGGCTCCTTCAGGGTCGAGAAAAGTTGTCGGCTCATCCAGTACGAGGATGGAGGGTGACATCGCCAGGACCGCTGCAAGAGCCAGTTTCTGTTGCTGCCCTCCAGAGAGCTGATAAGGTGATCGATCACCCAGATCGGACAAACCAGTGACAGCAAGAACGGCTGTGACTCTTTCGATAATTTCCGAGCGGCTTACGCCTAAATTTTCAAGTCCAAAAGCCACTTCTTCAAACACAGTATATCTGACACCAGACAGCTGGTTGGCTGGAATCTGCATGACCAGCCCAACCTGCTGTGCCAGCTCACTTATCGTCCACTCAGTCGTGTTCATTGTCCCTGCCACAACCGAACCAGCAAACCTGCCACGGTAAAAATTTGGTACAACTCCGGAAAGTGCATAACAAAGAGTTGACTTCCCGCTATTATTGGCGCCGACTACAGCCACCAGCTCTCCTGCTTCAACAGTAAAGGACACATCTGTAAGAGACGGTCTGGTCGCAGTCGGATAGGTAAATGTCAGGTGGGAAACCTCAAGAGCCGGCATATTTTTTATTTCCATATTCGATAGACAATAATAAGTAGAGATACTGACAGCATACCCCAGCGGAGAAGCTGCTGCCAGGTCGTATCTGAGACTGTTCTGAAAGATGTTTTCGGGCCAGGTGTATTAAAACCTCTTATTTCCAGGGCGATAGAACGCTGTTCTATTTCAACGAGAGAACCTAAAACAAGCGGCGCTGCCAGGGGAAAGAGAGAAAGAAACCGTTTCATAAAACTTCCCTCTGAATCCAACCCTCTGGAACGCTGAGCATCCTGAATTGTTCCTATCCGGGCACGCATTATCGGCAACAGCAACATGGGACTGCCAACAAGATAGGCGAGCGACTGCGGAAAACCGGCCTGTGAAATTGCGGTTATAAGGTCTGTAGGATGAGTGCATAACACAAAAATCAGCGAAGCGGTCAGCACAGCAGTAAGCTGCAGCAAGATATTGAGTGCAAAGAGAAAACCTTCCTGGTAAAAATGCACTCCGCCCATGGAGATAAGAATTGTCCGGTTCTCAGGATACAGAAATCCATGAATTACTATCATGAAAAATGCCAGCGGCAAGAGGGTGCGCCACGACCAGTCGCCAGGTCGTTTTGAAGTACTTCACCACTTATTGCCAAGCCCAGATTGAGAGCTATAAGAATGACCTCAACATACCACTCGCCGGGCCCAAGATAGACAGCCACCCCCGTCAACAGGATATAAACCAGCTTATTGAAGGGGTGGAGTCTGTGCAGCCAGGTCTTTCGGCAGACAAAAAGTGTTGCTGCGCTGTTGTTTTCAGGTCGCGACACTGTTGATCCGTGATAAACGGCTTACTGTTCTTTCCGGGAGCGCTTTTACAATACCCCAGGCGAGCAGGGCCGTAACCACCTTATCCAGGAGGTTGGAAGTAAAAACTGTAACGACTACCGAGCCAAATAAATCTTTACCGAGAGCCAGCATATAGGCAGTCATGAAATCTGCGCCGCTGCCGGTAATGCCACCAAACATGTACAACCGGATAGGGACGGCAACAATGGCGTTGAAGATGGTAATAATCACACCGGCAATAATCACCTGCCACCATGTTTTAAAAAGACCATATTTCGCACATAATCCGGCGACAATACCGATCATCATTGCCACCGGTGCAAATGCTGCCGCAACGGGTGAACTGATCAGCCCCCAGATTAAATTTGTCAGCAAACCGGTCAACCCGCCTGCCAGGGGACCTGCAAGGATACCAACAAGGATTGTGCCGATTGAGTCAAGAAAAATTGGCAGTTTGAGCAGAGAAACCAGTTGGCCAATTGCCATGTTGAGCACGATGGCAAAGGCAATAAGTGCCAGGGTAACAGTGGAAAATGTTTTTCCGAATATTTTTCAGGTTGAGCCATTTTTTACTCCTTTTGTGATGTTGGACGATAGTGCTATTTCAAGCTCCGGATATCCAGTCTGTACATCAACTGTGCGTAAGAAACTGACATCTGCAAGAATGCCGATGACAATTTCTGCGGTTGTATATACTCTGCACCCCTCCAGCAGGTGCGCCCCAATTGTTCGACCAGTGCCATCAGCAATGGCAATGTGGAAATGGGAGCCATGCCTTGACAGGGTGCCGGTCAATGAAACGAATCTCAAAGTATCCATCCAGTTCAACAGCCTTTTCCTGGTTGGCATAGCGCAAGACTGCTTTTGTCAAACTACCTGCGCAGGTTAAAATGCAGGCAGCGTCGATACTGCGGGACTGCACCAGATTGTCCAGTTCAACTTTCAGGTCCTGACCGGGGTGTAATCTCAGGGCAAGAGGTTTCAGCATGATTTTTCATTGTTGAAGGGTTGTGATAAATCTATCTTTTCGATTTGCCATGGCGGCACGATCATGCCACCATGGCAGCACCTGACTATCGAATTCCTTTTTTTGCCAGCGGAGCGACCAAACCGATGTTGTCCTTATGCACCAAACCGCCTCCGGTATCGAGTTCAAGACCGGTAAATCCATATTTTTTGGTGAAAACGATCTGCGCTACCGACAAATATCCAAGCAGGTAAGGCTGCATTTCTGAAACCAGATCTACATAACCATTTTCAATAGCGGTGGCAGTGGCTGGAGAGAGAGAAAATCCTCCGACAAAGATATCATCCGGTTTGATTCCTGCGGCTCTGAGAAAATTTTCCATTTGGGAGGTGAGGGCACCGTGGTCTATCAGCATCATCTTGCAGTCCGGGTGGCTGGAGAGGTATCCGGTAATAATAGGAGTTCCCATTGCAGAATCCTTGTCGACTTCCGGACTGATCTCAATATAATCGACAATGATGCCGGCCTCTTCCAGGGTACGGATCATGGCTCGTGCCCGTCTGACCCCGGTCTTCGAGACGTTTCAGCCCCCATATCATTGCCCGATCACCCTTCTTCAGACCGGATCGCTGCAAAGACTCTTCTGCCAGTATAGTGCCCATAACATCATAGTCTGTGCCGATAAATCCAAAACCTTTTGCTTTGTATTTCTTCAGGGTGGCAGGAAGAGCCTGTGTCCACGCAGGTTACAACGATTCCTTTGTTAAAGGCTTCATCGATAAAAGGAGCCAGCGCATCATCACCGGGCAACCCCATCAAGACAATACCATCTGGCGATGCGGCTATTGATTTCTTGAAATTCTCTACAACTTTTTCCGGATTCCAGTCTGAATACAGATATTTGACATCAACACCTAAATCACTCGCAGCCTGCATGGCACCATTTTGTACAATAGTATTGTAAGGCCCGCCAACCGGTCCACCGGTATCAAACCAGATAGTAATACCCTGTCCCAGAGGGGGTAATTTATCTGCTGCAGTTGCACCAGTTGTAACCATAGCCAGGCATATTGCCATGGCTGCAAAGATCGTCGCTAAATTCTTTCTCATGTTTCCTCCAAATGTTCATACAAGTTATTGTTTATACGAAAATTACCCAAAATAATAAAAAATACAGTCCTAACATTCTGGACGAAAACCAACGTCAATCCTCAACCTCTCAGGGGGTATTATGTTCCTTCACGATAAATTCTTCTTAAAAAGCCAGGAAGATGTTTTTCTAAGTCACTAAAGCATTTCAAGGTAGGCCTCGATGCGTACCCGAAGCTGCTCGGTATCACTTTCTGCGTAATCGGTTTCAAGATGCAGAGTGGGAAAACCAAAATTTTTCTGCACTATTTCATCCACCAGGAAAGCCTCAACGTTGTAGGTGTGACAGGCCTGCCAGGTGAGATCAATAACACCGTCAACCTGAAAGTCCCGGATCATTTCTTTCAAGAGCTCAAACCGTCCCTCATTCGGGCTCATGACCGAGCAGGGAGTGGCAAGATATTGCTCCGCCAGTGCCTCCATCGGGGCCTTGTTCTTCATCCACTGTAAACGCCTGCTTATAGCCGGAACAGTTTTCAAAGGCCACAACGTCGGCGCCAAGCTGCTCGACAATTTTGACGACCTTATCGCTGCCCAGCCCTACCGGTACACCCGTCAATAAGATCCGTTTAGCTTTTCCAGGCGCTGGCGTTTCTGCCAGAAAAGTCCCTTTTTTTGCCTCTGCTGTAACCGCCTCCATAAAAGAGATACCCTTTTCCTTATCTGCGAGGAATCCGATCTTGAAGAGAATTTCCAGCATCTGGGTGCCTTTCAGAGGGGCAGGCCTGGTTTTGTTCACATCCATAAGACTCTTGCGAGCCTGCCGCTCCCGATTCATCAGACGGATAGCGGAACGGAGACTGGCCTCATCAATGGTTGCGCCGCTTGCATCTTGAATGATTTCCTTGAAACGTTCCAATTCACTATGCCAGAGGGACATGGACATTTCGGTGTTCTGGTTCTGTGGAAGCTGCAGCACATGGGTTGTTTTCTGCCTGGAGAGCAATTCGAACATTTTCTTTTTGCCATCACATGTCGTATCACCGATTATGATGTCCGAGGCCCGAAAAAAGGCACAGGTGTCACTCACCGCAAAGCCATAGCTGCTTTTTATGAGAGGACAAAGATTGCGGGGAAGAGTCTCTTCAGCATTAGCAATCGGGTCGTTGCGCGTTCCACAGAGAGGGAGTGGGATGGCACCCGCCGCGACAGCAATTTCCGTTGGTGAATAGAGACAATAAAAGCCGACAACTGGTCGTCCTTGCTCCTTGGCCCGCTCAATATCTACCAGATTCTGCTCTGTGATCTGTTGCAGGTTGTTCATAATTTCTGTTTTCATGTTGGATCCTTTAAATAGTTTCAGTCCTGTTTTCTTGAATACAGCCAAAAAATTTTAGCAGTTCTTTGTTATCAGGTCTTTACGCAGTTTCCCTGGCAAGAAGCGCGGCACCCAATGCGCCTACCAGCTGTGGATTATCGGGAACAAGCACCTGGCGAGCCAGTTTATCGGCCAGGAGTTTCTGCATACACTGATTATGGGCAACTCCCCCGGTGAACACGATATTGCCTTCTCCTGAAACCCGTTTGATCATCCCGGCCACCCGGCTTATGACACTCTTGTGCAGACCCATGGCAATATCCTGCGGGCTGTGTCCTTTAGCGATCAGAGAAGTAACCTCTGATTCGGCAAAAACGGTACACATGCTGGAAATACTCAGTTCCTTCTTGAACTGAAGTGCTTCGTCGCCAAAGGTTGCAATATCAAACCCGAGTGTCCTGGCCATAATTTCCATAAATTTCCCGGTTCCTGCCGCACACCGGTCATTCATCTCAAATTTTTTCACCCGGCCATTGTCGAGAATTGATATGGCTTTGCTGTCCTGACCACCAATATCAAGGACGGTTGTGGCCTCAGGAAAAAAGAACCGGGCGCCGACAGCATGGGCCTTAATTTCGGTAACCGTTGGTGCATCAAAGGAGATCTCAAAAAGGTTACGGCCATAACCGGTTGCCATTATCGAGTCGTAGGTCAGCTCCTTTGTCATTTCCCTGGCCCTGGTCATGGGATCAAATCCGGTATCTGCCTGCAGACTGCCGAGTATCCGGCCAGCTACATCCACCACCACCAGCTCGATTGTACGTGATCCGATATCTATTCCTGCGTAGCGCATAACTTTTTTTATTCCTCCGGATTAAATCTTGGAGACTCGTCTTGCTCTGCGGAGTGAGTCATCGCATTTTAAATTTCGAACCGCATAGCTAGAGGCTCTCAGGTCCGTTTAGTTTTGAAGGCCACGGCATAGATAGAAACAGAAATGACGATTACCAAACCATGGGCAAGCCTTGTCCAGTACCCCGAAAGTCCGCCGCTGATAATCCCGGCTTCCAATATTCCAATGATGATCGATCCTATCACCGTGCCGAAAATTGTTCCCTGGCCCCCGAAAACCGATGTTCCACCTAAAAATATTGCGGCAAACACAATGAGCAGATACCCTTCACCCTGAGTCGGCCACCAGTTTGCCATCTCCAGACAGACCATGACCGATGCCAGGGCGCTCATCAGCCCCATTGTGATAAAAAGTCCAATATGGATAGTATCTGTCTGTACACCCATCATTGTGGCAGTAGTCATGTCATCACCGATAAAACGAATATCATCTCCCCAAATGTGTCTGTTGAGAATCATCCAGAAGATAATGGCAATGATCAGACACCAGAGGGTTTGCATGGGGATGAAATCAAAGAGTCTGCCAACTAGAATATGGTGCAATGTCGTCTCTCGCAGCTCTGTTAAGTTAAGGGCGAGACCATCGGCGAGAAGAGTTGCACCACCCCGCCAGAAAAATTGGGTTCCGATCGTGGCAATGATGGCAGGCACGCCGATCTTCACAACGATCAAGCCGTTACATAATCCAGCAAAGGCACCTGTGCTCAATGCACCCAGTATTCCAAGCAGAGGGCTTCCTGTTGCTTGCGAGATCGAGGCAAAACAGAACCCCGAAATTGCCATAACGGCAGGAAAAGATAAATCCAACTCTCCTGCGACGATCAGTAAGGTGAGTCCAAGAGCCAGAAGCGTTGCAAACGGGATAGTGGACATGAACGCTATATAGATACGGCTATTTAAAAATGTCTGTGGACTGAAGTACATAAACAGGCCAAGGAGGATCATTAACAGCAACAGAATGCCGCACTGGAAACGAAATCGGTAAAGAGCGTGCATGTTGCTATCCCTGTTCTCTGCCTGCAGGGTTCGAGGAAAACCCTTCAAGTTTGTCAAAAAGCTCGGCAATACTCATCTCTCCCCGCAGACACTGATGAACAATTGTGCCGCGATCCACAAAGAGGAAACGGTCGGCGACTTCATATACGTGGTGCAGGTTGTGGGAAATAAACAGTGCCGAATTACCTTTCTCGGGAATTGATCTGATAAAATTCAAGACCCTGCCGACTTCTTTCACGGCCAGAGCCGTGGTAGGTTCATCAAGGATTGTAAGAGTCGAATTAAAGTGCATTGCCCGGCCAATTGCCAGACCCTGCCGTTCTCCTCCGGACAAGGTGCCGACGAGAGCATCGGCAGAAACTCCAACACCATTCAAGCCAATACTCTTTTGCAGCATTGCCAGAGTAAGTTCTTTTTCTTTAGCGACATCGATGAAACCAAACACATTTCGTAAATGGCGACCAACAAAAACATTTCGCCATAAAGGCTGTTTTTCTCCCAGGGAATGATCCTGATAGACAGTCTCAATGCCGAGAGAACGGGCCTTGCGGACCGAATAATGCTTAAAGTTGACCTCTTTTCCTTCTACAAACAGGGATCCTGTATCGGGGCGCAATACTCCTGAGAGTATTTTAATGATGGTAGATTTACCGGCACCATTATCACCAATAAGGGCTACAACCTCACCTCTCCTGATCGTCAGGCTGACATTATGCAGAGCCTGTACTGCGCCATATGACTTATTTAGGGAAGTTGCCCTGACTATGGTATGAGTGGACATTGAGTGACGTGAAGAGACATCATGAAAAACATGTTTATGAACATAACGAAGACAATCCACGCAACTGTTCTTGAAAAATTGTTTTTATGAAGAGAAAAACGAATAATATTTGAATATCTGATAATTACAAATATTATTTATAGATATAATTAAGGAAAACCATAGGAGATACCTATGGTTTGACCTGAATTTACAAACCAGCTTAGGATCACTGCAGGCCAGGCACTCTTCACATAAGGCGACATTCTGTTTTATAAGAAGGCTGCCTGGATGACGATCTATTCCTTCAATCATACCTATAATGACTTTCGAGTAATACGCCGGCACAGCACGGACCTTCTCCAAGAAATTTCTGAACCTTCTGGCCGGCCACGACCACAACCTTCTGGACTGCGCTAAATGTTTTTGCTTCACTGTCCAGGTATCCAAAAATGGAATTTTCCCTTGCAGTGCAACACCGACTGTGACTGAGTTGTTCCCAGCCTTTGCCCTGCGTAATATTTTATAAAATTGTTGCCATTACACCCTCGACCCTGCTTTCCCCAGATGTAATGGCAACCCTTTTATTGTAGCGTTATTATTCTGATTTTGGCTGTAACTCATTCATTCGTTTGTGGATCATTTGCAGGTTTTTTTCAAGATTTTGTGCTTCCCGGGTGAGGTCTTCCAGCTCATCAGGTGTGGAAGCAGTGCGCATGGGCGCTGCACCCGTGCGTCCAAAACCTCGTCCAACTCCACGACCTGATCCTTCACCCCAAAAGCGACCTCTGCACCGTGCTCGTCCAAGTCCATTTCCGGCAACAGAAACACCGGCTTCTGCGCTATCGGTTTTGCCGCAGAATCCTCTTCTTCCGCCGGTCATTGGTCCGGTACCCATTGGTCCACTTCTGTCAAAGCCTGGCATAATTTTACCTCCTGTTGTCCTTGGGCTAACTTTGATTGCGACGGCCGCCTTTGCCTCCGCCCCCACGGCCTTTTCCTCCTCCACTGCCATCCTTGCGACCTTGGCCACCACCACGACCTAATCCGCGGCCGCCGGGCGTGCATCCCTTGTTGGTATTGTTATTGTTCTGCTGCTTTTGTTCGTTGTTTTTCGGGCCTGAATTATTGGCCCCACCGTTATTTCCTAGTGGCATATAACTTCCTCCATGTGGTTTTTTTCCATTACGCTTTCCAGGGAAAACCTGCAAAACGAATGGCAAGTTATCCGCGACCTCTTTGTCGCCGCCGTCGGTGGCCGCCATGTAATCTATACATGCCTCCACCAAAGCAAATTTTCTTACCGGTAATCAGCGCCTCGGCAACGATCCTCCGCGCTTCTGCCAAAACTCTGCCATAGGTTTGTCTCGAGATTTCCATTTGTTCAGCGGCTGCCTCGTGGGAAAAACCATCGAGATCGCTCAGTCGGATGGCTTCCATGCCTTCCACCGATAAATCGACAGTTCCAGTGGGCGGCATATTTTCCGGCAGGTAAGCTGATACCAGGGGATATTCAGTCACTAAGCGCATTTTTTTCGGTCTTGGCATACATTGCTCCGGTAGTGAGTATTTGCACATAACCTAATGCTGCAGGGCACGGTTGGCAAGTATTATTTTGAGCGTACGACCAAAATAATACGATGTTTATCATGCAAATTTTCGGGATGGTCATTTTCCGATGTAAAAAATGAAAGAAGCGCTTGAAAGGTACTAAAAATATATTGTATCTATGGCGTGAAATGGATGGAAAACCGGGGGAGCATAGCAGTAATTTGGTATCGACGGAAGATGGTCAAAGTGCCATAGGTCTTTCACCCATGAGCAGGCATGATAATCGTCTGCGACGTCAAATGATTGCTGTTTTTGGAAGAAGTTGATTTGGCGAGTTTGGTGCAATACCAGGTATTGGTTTCAGCGTGATAAAAATTGCTAAAGCTGTCGAGAAAAGGTAGTTTTGATGCATTAGTTCGGCTGTGAATGTTAGATAGGCAAGGGCCGTAGCATTTGAGGAAAGGGAGTTTACATGCAAAAGAGTCGCACTTTCATTGTCGGAATTGATTTTTCCAAAGCGTTTAAAGTTCATTTTTCTATGCTTAGTTTGCAGATCAAACAGAGACAGTCTTCTGCGAGCAATATGGTTCCGCCCAGAATTTATAGCAGTACATTTATCCACCATGAAGATGATTTTTCAGAAAGGCACTTGGCTTATTTAGCAAAAGCAGGGCAGCAAGGGCTTTCCGTTAAGTATTTGATTGATGGTTATGGGGCGGATCTCTCCGAGAAAAAGCTTTGTGCATTGCTCGCAGCAGGAGTAGATGTTCGTCTCTTCCATCCCTTTCCGCCAACCAAGTGGGGTCTATTATCCAAGATACTTCTTGGCAGAAAAGGATTCCGCCAACTTTTGTACCGCATGCATGATAAAATTCTTGTCTGCGGTAATGAGCTTAAAATTGGTGATCGAAACATTAGTGGCGTCCATTACAATATCGATGAAGAACCAGTATTTAGTCGGGAGCTTTATGTGAACTCTATTGAGCTGAGCCAAAAGGTGGCCACTTATTATGAAGACGTTTTTACTTCTCAAAAAGTGCAGGCGTGGAGGCGAAATAAAAACAGCAAAGTTTCTGATAGTGACGTAGCAGAAATCCACGCACAGTGGGAAGATCTTTATGTCAATACTGAAGAACAGTTATTACAGCAAACTGATTTCCGCAGTGAGGCTTTTGACTGTCAACCTTTTCGTTTTTTACATAAGGAGCCGGAAAAGCAGAGTGAGGGAAGTCCAATTTATTCCTGGCTCTATGACTTTTTGCAAGGAGCTGAATCAAGGATTTGGATTGAAAATGCATATATTACAATTCCTTCGGAATTGCGAAAGTGCCTTAAGAATCGCCGAGAAGGTGGCGGTATAAGCATCAAAGTATGCACTAATTCTTTGGCCACGTTGGATACTGTCCGCCTGGCAGCGGGATGGGCGAGTGAGAGGGAGAAGCTTTACTCATTTGGAATACCCATCTTTGAACGTACTCATCCAGGCCTGATGCACTGTAAGACCTTTTTAAGCGATAAACAGGTTGCCGTAGGCTCGGTCAATATGAATCACCGCTCGTTGCTGGGGATCAATCACGATATTTTACTGGTCAGTGAAGACCAAAGAGTTATGCAGGCGATTAAGCAGGATATGTCCAAAGATTTTTCGACCCAATACAAGGAAGTAGATAATCTGAAAGAGGGAGTGGACGAGCTTGAGCCTACAAGACGAAATGAGATTATGCGTGCGAAATATTTGAGAAAAGTGTTCTATTTCGCCCATAAATATCTTACTTACTAGAATACGGTGGAGTGTAAAATGCTATCCTAAAGTTATCCTTGAACCCAGGAAGCAAAATAATGAAACATCAGAAAGTTGGTTACCAGAAAGAACCGCCTTCCCGCGCACCCTGGCGGACGGTATTGTATGAAGTAATCTTCGAGGCCGAAACTCCGACCGGAAAGGCATTTGATGTATTACTTATCATCAGTGTTCTGGCAAGCGTATTGGTTGTTATGCTAGATAGCATTGATGCGGTAGGATCCCAGTACGGCAGTCTGCTCTACAAGATAGAATGGTTTTTTACAATTCTCTTCACTGTAGAATATGCTTTGCGACTTCTGTGTGTTAACAGCCCACTTAAATATGCGATTAGCTTTTATGGGGTGGTTGATTTGCTTGCAATCATTCCAACATACATCAGCCTCTTTCTGCCCGGCACTCGGTATCTGCTGGTTATCAGAATCCTACGGATACTGCGCATCTTTCGTATACTGAAACTGGCAAATTATCTCGGAGAGTCAAAACTTCTCATCAAGGCACTTCAAGCGAGCAGCCGCAAAATTTCCGTCTTTCTCTTCACCGTATTGACCCTTGTAGTTATTTTTGGCTCACTAATGTATGTCATTGAGGGCAGAGAAAATGGATTCACCAGTATTCCGCGCAGCATCTACTGGGCAATCGTCACCATGACAACCGTCGGATACGGGGATATCTCTCCGCAAACAGCCTTGGGTCAGACAATTGCTTCGTTAGTGATGATTCTCGGCTATGGGATTATCGCTGTACCTACAGGCATCGTAACAGTGGGAATGTCGGAGACTTTCAGCCGTAAAGTTTCAACTCAGGTTTGCCCGGAGTGTAATGCTGAAGGACATGATGTGGACGCCACGCACTGCAAGTTCTGCGGAGCAACACTGTAAAAAAAAGCCTTTGATCCAAGCAAGTTATACCAGCCGTATACTTGTTTTCAAAATCACAGGTACACTTTTGGATTGCCATTGACGCTTGGATTGCCATTGACGCTTGTGAAGCAGCGGTGGCGGATGGCTCCACTAATAACTCGGATTTACACACATATCGGCTATTTCATTACATTGGAGGCGATTGTCTGTAATGCTGCCATGTATCTTTCTCCATAAAAATGTTTACTGTTTTAAATATTTCAAAACAAGTCTTCTAGGTGCCTGTCGGACTATGCCCTTTTTTTCCATATCTTGGTTGTTTGCGAAAATTAATGCTTTCAATATTAGCTATATGGCTGTGCTTAATTTTCAAAAACGGTTCGATCCAAACAAAAATGCCCATAATCCGACAGGCTCATAGCTACAGATTTCGCCGGAACTATTTTTTTCCGGTTTATTTAACAGGCAATATCCGGATACATGAGGAGTGTGAGATGGTTGAATATCAGATTTCTATTGAAAAGTTTGCTTCCCTTAGCGTCTATAATGATAGGGAAGAGGCTATCAAACTGTCCTCCCTATGGGAGAAGCAGACTGCAGTTTTGGTCTTTGTTCGTCATTTTGGCTGAGTAATCTGCCGTCAGCAGGTTGCTGAATTAGCTGGGTATTTGGATGATTTTTCACAACACGGAGCGCTGCTGGCTGTTGTTGGTAATGGTGGGAGCTATGATCTCATAAAATTCAGGAAGGTGACAGGATACCACGGGATATTACTCACTGATCCATCCCTGGAAACATATAAAATTTTGAAGTTTAAAAACGGCCTTGCCGATGTTGTCGGGATTAAATCCTTTATTCAGGGTTTTTCAGCTCTTAGGTCCGGCTTCATGCCTGGTTCACTTCAGGGGCATGCGCTGCAGCTTGGTGGTGCCGTTGTTGTCGTGCCGGAGGGCAAGATCACCTACCTTTTCAAAAGCTCTTCGGCTGGCGACCACCCGCCCGTTGAAGATCTGTTGGCAGCCGCAACGTGAGTATTCACCGTTCACATTAGAAAAACTGAGCGCGATCAACTCATTAGACCTGCATTTTTGTAAGTATTTCTAACAATTCAGTTGGCTAATGTTTTTCGGTTAACTGGAGATTTGGTCCCTGAAATGTATTGCTGTCCCGGTCAATTTCACGCTGGATTGCAAAGAAATGAGATACAACCCCAGCTTTATTTTTAATCGGGACGATTTTCCATTCCATTAAAAATTTTTCACCATTCTTTCTGTAGTTAAAAGCTCTGCCGTGAAAGTTCTCTCCGCTATCGATTTTATTTCTTAAGTCGGCAAGTACATCCTTATCGGTTCCTTCTCCTTGGAGAATTGAAGGAGACTTTCCGAGAAGCTCGCTAAAACTGTAACCAGTTATTGCGCAGAGTGCGGGGTTTACATAAATAATTGGGTAACCAGGTCCAGCCTCAGTGATCATCACGCCATCGAAAGATACCTCAAAAACGCTTTGCAGCATATTACAGACGATTGTCTGAAAATTATCGTCATGCCGAAGTATTTCAATAAGGTTTACCTGATTATTCATGATCGACTGGTTATAAAGGTTATGGGTTTATTCTAACTGATCATCAGTAAGTGAAAGAGTAATCAAGCAAAAGATCAGGGTCAAGATTCATAACCTGGTTTTTTTATGAATGCAACGCTTAGGCAGCAAATCCGCCGTTAACCAGAATATTCTGTCCTGTCACCCAGCGCGATCTTTCATCTAAAAGCACTCCAACCATATCAGCAATATCATCAACACTGCCAATTCTACCAAGGGCAGCCATTTCGGCCAGATGATCAATCTGCTCCTCGCTCTTTCCCTGACGGAACAGGGTCGTATCGACGGGTCCGGGCGACAAGGTATTGACCCGGATGTTTCTACTACCGAGCTCCTTTGCCAGCACCTTGGTTATCTGCTCCACAGCACCCTTGGATGCCGCATAAGCCCCATAGTTTGGCAACATTACCCTGGTTACAGTAGAGCCTATGTTGATTATGGAACCACCGTCTGTCATTTTCCTGGCGGCCTCTTTACAGCAGAAAAAAAGCCCCTTTACATTGATATCAAAAATACGATCGTATTCTTCCTCTGAAAAATCCTCAATCCTTTTATATGTTGCAATCCCTGCATTATTAATGAGAATATCAAGCCGTCCAAAACGAGAAATCACTGTATCAAAGATCTCACCAATCTGTTCAATCTTAGAGACATCTGCCTTAATAGCCAAAACCTCTCCGCCTTTCTTTTTGATTTCAGCTGCCAATTCTTCAGCACTCTGTTTATCTCTTGCGTAATTAATGACAACAGCCATACCCATTTTGCTCAAACGTATACTTATGGCCCTGCCAATGCCTCGTGAACCACCAGTAATCAAAGCAACTTTTCTTCCATCGTTTTTCACAGTATTCTGACTCCTAAAAATCTAATGTAATGGTCAACTTACTCTCATTGCTGCTTTAAATAAATATACTGTCGGTAATTTCGACCATGGTGATAAAAAGCATTGTTTCAAATGCGTCCTTCCAACCTGGAACTATAATATCATTACTTATGATAAATTCGGCAACCTTTAATAAGTTTAAGCTCAGCTATTCTGTCCCGGGAGCATTTTCTCCGGTGCAGGCGAGGTTATTGAAATCGCCTCTCAGGGTGGCGGCTCTTTCCAACAAAAAATCAAGTTGCTGCTGGTCTGCTTCCTCAAGCAGGTCTGTCAACAGGTCTGTCATCGAAGCCCGGCTCTCTGCCATCATCTGCTGATACTCCGGTCCTCGCAACTCCTCATTATTATCGATCAGATAGTCGATTGCACGGTCAAAGCCCGCTTTTTTCCTCTGCTTTAAAGCTTCAAGTAGTTTCCGTTGCAAGGTCCGGCGGCCTTCCAGCCAGATTTCGGTCTGGCGGCCACGGTTGTAGGACCACTGTTCAAGAATGCGGGTCTGGGGCTCATTCAGAGTGCCCAGCCAACGTTCAATCCTCTCCTTTGTTCGCTCTGTCCTGGCCTGCCGGGTTTGTTCCGGATTTTCCGCCAGAAACTCCTCCTTCAATTCTGCTTGGCTTTCTGCCATGTTGTCTGCAAGTTCTCTGACCTGTTCGTCGGATAGGCTGGACAGCAGACGTTTTACCGCCGGTTTTGCCTGATCTGCCAGCGGTGAAGAAAAGGATAACAACTGTTCCTGATGATAGGAAACCCTGGCCTTTTGCAGGTTGCCGGACCTAACGTCCTGCTCCAGCTCTGCCAGCCATTGCGAATAGCGGGGCAGCTCTGACCTACAGTGCCAATCCCGCAGAGCCAGGATGTCTCGCTTAAGCTGATTTTTCTGCTCATCAGTCATCGAGATGTAGTCATCAACCCACCAGACAATACCCCGGTCGGCGTTTTGGTAAGCAAATTTTGTGGAGCTGCAGCTGGCAAGTACAAGGACTATCGCAATAATTACCGCAACCTTTTTAATTTCTTTCAACCAGGAAGGTGATCGGCATTCCATAGGTCACTTGATTTGATAACAGTATATTAGTGATTCATCATATTTCGACCAGGGTTTGTCGGATTATAACCATTTTTTCTTAGATCGAACCTTTTTTGAAAATTAAGCACAGCCATATAGTTAATATTACGAGCATTAATTTTCGAAAACAACGAAGATATGGGAAAAGGGCATAGTCCGACAGGTTCCTAGGTGCTGTTCTGATCAATTTCAGTTGTGGCTGTTTTCGGCGCTACTTTCCAACAAGTATAACTCCATTCGCATCTGCGGCAACATTTAAGGACCTTCACCTATCTTAAGAATCCATCCGGCACTTGCTCTTTGGCTTCATCACGCAGCTACCGTTCCTTCCCGGCAAGATGGAAAGGCCATAGGTCTCCGATATACAGAATAGCTGGTGAGACAGACAGTATTTCCTGATTTGTCATGGTTATCTCTTGAAGACTTGTTATCGCTTTAACGCCACTGCAACACCTTGAAATCCAGCGAAAAAGGAAAAAACAGGCAACTCTTTTTTATTGACAGTGTTTACCATATCCGCACTTTACCGAATACCCCATTCTTTCGAAACAGATATCATAACTCTGTTTCACATCAGCATCGGTCAATTCACCCAATTAACAATCGCATCTTATTGCAGTGCCGCGACATAGAGTGAGCTGTATCTCAAATCGCCTTTCAATGTACTCGTCCCATCAAAATCCTTTCCTGCTGAACCAATTTATTTTCAAAAAAATGAAAAAATTTGGAGGGTACTCACTATATGATACCCCCGGTGTGTCATAATACAAAAATAGGATAGACTGGAAGGGAATCTGAACGTTGAACAAAAAGCAGTAACGCGTGCATACAGAAAAGACGGAAAGAGTGTTCCAAGAGTTTCCGGCTCTATTGCAGAGAGAACAATTTATGTATGTGCTCTTCGCTGGCATAAGTATTTATCCAAAAAATTGTGCGGAGCTGCATGGGGGTATGACTAATGAAGATTATTTGCGTGAAAGAGCTAAAATATCACCGGTACATGAACGAATTCGTCAATCTGAATAATTCAAATGTGTTTTGAAAAATAAAATCTATAATCGTCTGGAGGTACAAAGAAAATGCTATCTCAATCCAAAGTAGATTATTTTAACGACTTTTTTATAACCGAGTTGGCCGCCGAGAATTCTGTTGAGAGGCGACAGAGCAAATGGAAATGTGAATTGCCTGAAATGCTTATTGGTGAATTCTTGATCATCCCTTTGAATTCAGCAAAATTGTTGAAGTCTGAAGGTTACCTGATGAATAATTGCAGTCGGGACTATATCGATCAATGTGCGGGTTGACATACTGTCTTTTTTCAATTCGCACTCGATCCGGAGAACGTTTAGCTACTCTTGGGCTTGCATACAACATGATTATTGGCGTTTTGATCAATGTTTTGGTCCATCGAATACCGAAGTGTTGGAAGAGACCAGAATATATCTTGATGAGGATGGTGAGCCTCAGGAAGAGACCTCTGCTACTGAACTATATTATGTTGTTCACGAGGTCGCTAGATTAATGAATTCGAAGGCTTATTGTCAGTAGAACTCTTTGCTAATGGTTCATATTCAGAAAGGATTGTGTGTGACATTGTTCTGCGGGTGACCAATTTTATCCATCACAGATTCATTCAAAATTTTGGGACTCGTGATGACAATAGGGGATATCAGGCGCAGGTTTCAGATATTCGATATTGGAAAGCATCTCGAAAGTATAAATCGGATGCTTCTGCATTATATGTCGCTTCTCTGGAGTAGGGATCCCGTCTTTAAAAGTATGGTGTCAGGGATGGCCATCTTTTCTATGTCATGAAGCAAAGCACCCCTCCTGGGCTAAATGCATTGCTTTTCATCCAAATGAAATGCCTGGCACAACTGCAAGGTCATTTCCGTCATACGCTGGGTGTGCCCCTCTTTCTCCTGATTTCTAAGTTCCAGCGCCTTGACCCAGCCCTCAATGGTCGAGTCATAGGCAAGAGTAAGTTCTTTGTGGGCTGATGCAGAACAACAAAAATGTACAGATATAAGTCTTGTTCTTGGTGATAGCTGGTAGGGTTGAGTAGGGTGCCTACCCGATCCGGTAACCATGATCGAAAGTATCCAGCTCTGTATCGAGGAATCCCTGTTAATTATTATGTAGCGGGGATATTTTTGTTTGTACTGGTAACAGTGTCAATATGACTTAGCACGAGTGGAAAAACCAGGGAGTTACGTCGATCATTGTCTGGAGCAGGTGCCCCGAGAAATGCCTGGAGATCCTGGAATGAATACTTTTGGCACCGGTGCAACATCGCCTTTTCTTAAACGGATTGGCGACGAAGAATTGCGTCCCGCCAATCGCAAAGAATATGAACAAATCACCAACTTGGTGGCTGAACAACAAGATGTGGTAAACATTTTCAGTCTGCCGGTGGGTTGCGACAAGAGTATCTCCCTCTTCGAGGTTGCTCAGCTAATGGAACGAGCTTATCCAGCAGCTCAAGATGATTACCACAAATACCATGACTGCTGAAAAGAAGCTTTACTGCCCGCAGCTCAACGATACATTTATAGAGGGAATAAGCGGTGGAAAACTTGTTCATTGAGGTATTCATATAGCATATAGCTTCTATGGAGCGTTCTGCAAAATACCAGTGGTGCGGCCGATGATTCGAGCTCATGCTGTAAGTGTCCTTTAAAAAACAGTAGAAGAACAGCCTCTTAAGATTGCCAAATTGAAGGTCTACAAACTCCTTTATTCCTAAAGCTTTTTCTACTGTTGCTCTAAAACTTGTCGAGCATCGCCAAATGACCTGCTTTTTCAGGTGAACTGCATTTAATACCCTTTCAGGAAGAACATTAACCTGAGTATTTCCGATATCTAAGTGTATTGTCCGCACTAATATCAAAAACCGAATTTTCTTCTCCTGGTGGATTACGACTAACTCCTTACTGCTTTATTCTTCATTAGGTTTATAATATACCATATACCACACGCTGCCACTGACCTGACATCGAGAGGATTTTTGGATGAACCTACCAGATTTTATTCGCCAAAATATCGAGGACATTCTTCAGGAATGGGAAAAACACGCTTTCGAGATCCAGCCTGAAAGTGGCTCATTGAATATAGAAGAGCTTCGTGATCATGCCGAAAAGATCCTTTTCGACATAGCCACTGGAATCGACAGGAGCAGAAGCAAACAATTTAGGGATGAACGGTCACGCGGAATACGCCCCCTGCTGGGACAGGCGCTTAATTCGGCCTCCGAGCATGGTATTACTCGCCATGGTTTCGATTTCAGTATAAGCGATGTACTGAGCGAGTACAGAGCACTGAGGACAAGCGTTACACGTCTTTGGATAGAGAGTAGGCAAGAAGATCCAAACTGGGATGAGATCTTGCTGTTCAATGAAGAATTGGATGGGGTCATCAAGGAAGCAGTGGAGGCATTTACTGCAGCAGCAGATAAGCAAAGAAGGCTTTTGGAGGCCGAGCGCAAAGGGGCAGAAAAGGCTCTGCGTGAGAGCGAGGAGAAGTTCAGGTCGTTGTTCGAAAAAGGGCCTATTGGAGTGGCATTCCATAAGATGGTGTATGATGATAGCGGAAAAGCTATAGATTATCGCTTTCTCGATGCGAATCCCAGCTACCTGGAATTAACCGGGGTCGATCCGCGGGGCAAATATGTGACAGAGGCATTTCCGGGCATTGAAGATGATCCATTTGACTGGATCGGAACATTCGGACGCGTTGCTAAAACGGGTGAACAAATTCGCTTTGAACAATATCTGCAAACAAACAAGCGATGGTATGATTGCGTTGGATATCAGGTCAAACCAGATTATTTTGTTGCCGCTTTTGTGGAAATCACAAAACGCAAACAGGCCGAGGAGGCATTAGAAACAAGTGAATACTTCCATCGCCAGATTCTGGAATCGATTCCGGGTTTGGTTTTTACCACTCGTCCGGACGGCTACTGCGACTACCAGAGCAGACAGTGGGTTGATTATACCGGCATTCCGGTATCCGAGCATTATGGTGACGGCTGGAATAAACTTTTGCACCCAGATGACAGATCAAGAGCGCTTGCGTCCTGGCGCGCTGCGGTTCATTACGATGAACCCTATCAGCTGGAATACCGTGTTCGCCGTTTCGATGGTGTTTATGAGTGGTTCAGAGTTATCGGGAGTCCCATTCGAGATGATGAATCCGGCAAGATAGTTCGCTGGTTTGGCGTAGCAATGAATATTGAAGCACTCAAGCAGGGGGAAACAGATTTACAGAAACTCAATGAAACCCTAGAGCAGCGGGTAGCTGACAGAACCGTGAAACTGCGTGATCTTACCACCCGGGTCTTCCGCCTGGAGCAGAACGAAAGAAAAAAATTAGCACGATTTCTGCACGATGAAATCCAGCAATTGCTCGTGGCGGTCAAAATTAAGGTTGAGTATGCACAACAGGCGGTTGGTGCAAGGGAGAAGGCAAGAAATCTGCTCGCGGACAGCCTGCGCCAGCTCAATGACACCATTGCCAACACTCGTACCATGAGCATGGAAATGGCTCCCACCTTGTTTTTTGAAACAGGTGTTACCGTCTGCCTTGAGTGGCTTGAGCGCTGGGCCAAACAAACCCTCGGCCTCAGGATCAAGACACATGTCTATGGCGAGGAGCGGCCTATTGCCGAAGAAGGCGGCTATTTGATCTATCGTTTTTTACGAGAACTGTTGTTTAACGTTTATAAACATGCCGCTACCAATGAGGCAGAAATTACCGTCACGTTTTTAACCGGAGGCAGCATCACGTTTTCTGTGGAAGATAAAGGGAAAGGTTTTAATCCGTATCTCCTGCAAAAAAACCCTGTCAAAGGAGTGGGACTGTCAAGTATGACCGAGCAGATCAATGCCTTAGGTGGAGACATCACGATACAAGCAAAGCTGACAGTTGGGGCCCGGATAGATATCTCAATTCCTTCTGAATTTGTAGGTAGTCGGATTAAGCAAGATACTACTCAAACTGACAAGATTCCACAAAAACAGAACAGCAAGGAACGATCAGGCAATGCACTCCTTATCGTGGATGACCAGGAGGATTTGCGATTCACCCTTAAATTCATGCTGGAAGATCTGACGGAAGACCTTCATTTGCTTGAAGCCAAATCTGGCCAGGAGGCAATAGAGATGATGCGCAGTCACCTGCCGGATGTAATTCTTATGGACGTGAGTATGCCCGTCATGAGCGGTATCGAAGCGACAAAAGCGATTAGGAAGGAATTCGAAACTGTGCCGATCATCGGCCTGTCTATGCACGATGCAGAAGATATGGAAAAAGTCATGAAAGAGGCAGGCGCGCAGGATTTTATATGCAAAAACAGTCCTGTTGAAATGATTCTCGACACAGTCAAAAAGTACCTTGAGTGAAATGATCTGGCCAGTGCATTATATTGATAAGCTGGAGAAACCAAGAGTCGACGTCGACTCGACGTGTCTCAGGGTCTGGAAAACTGGATGAGTGAAGAAGGCCTTTCTGCAATTTGGCTGCCGCACATTTTCTGTAGTACCATAACTAGTTTGGACGACCGGCTAAAAGAAGGGTAATTTGTGATGAGTTAGTAGGGTCTTTAGATCAATAGTCTGTAAACGGTGAGGGAGGTGAGTGGAAAGATATCCTTTCATTGTCAGATTACCGCTCACCAGAAACAGACGGGATAACAAACATGGCGAAGGGAAAGCACACCGGGAGAGATTCGGAATCAGCTTCTGCAAAGTCCACGGACCCTGGAACGGACCTCCAGAATAATCAGGATTCACCTGAAAAAATCTCCACGCGATCAGAAGATCAGGCGCCCTAAGACCAGTTTCCAATCGTTGCCATCGGGGCATCCGCCGGTGGTCTCGATGCCCTCCGGCAAATGTTTGACAACACGCCTCCCGACAGCGGCTGCGCCTTCATCGTTGTCATGCACCTGTCGCCGGACCACAAAAGTCATCTCGAATCGATCCTTCAGCCGCATACCCAGATGAGAGTGCGCCAGGTCAGCGAAACAGTGGCGCTGGAGAAAAACTGTGTTTACCTCATTCCACCCAACGCCAACCTCAATGCCATAGACTCCTCTCTGCGTTTATCGGAACTTGAGCCGACCAGAAGGAGACGAGCTCCGATAGATCATTTTTTGCGGACGCTGCCGCAGGCTCATGATGCCGGTATCATAGGCATCCTGCTCAGCGGTACCGGTTCGGATGGTACCCTGGGCCTGAGAACAATCAAGGAGTACAACGGCCTGACCATCGTCCAGGACCCAGCCGAGGCGCAATTCGGAGGCATGCCGCAGAGCGCCATAGCCGCTTTGGCAGTGGATGCGATTCTGCCGGTCGCCGAAATCCCGGCCTCTGTGATACGTTTCCTCAAGACCAGAACGAGTGTGAAGAAATCCTTCGATGCTCAGGAGATAAGCAAGCCGACGCGGCATTTTCTGGAAAAGGTCTCACCACGGTACGATCACAGACGGGGCGGGACTTCACTCGCTACAAGAACAGTACCATGCTGCGGCGCACCATGCGCCGCATGCAGTTCAATCACATCAGCGAAGCCGGAGGGAGAGTATCTGGAACTGCTGAACACGAAGCCCGATGAGTCTCAAGCACTCGCCGACGACTTTCTCATCAACGTTACCAGCTTCTTTCGCGATCCGGCTGTCTACGAGTTTCTCGAACAGGAGATTATCCCATCGCTGTTCACCGACAAGGGTTCTGAAGATACCGTGCGTGTCTGGTCGGTGGGCTGTGCCACCGGCGAGGAAGCCTACACGATTGTCATGCTGCTGATCGAGGAGGCTGAACGTTGCGAGGCAGCCCCGTCAATCCAGGTCTTCGCCTCCGATCTTCACAAAGAATCGCTCGATATGGCGCGCGAGGGCTTTTATCCCGGCGATATCGCTCAGGATGTCGAAGCCAGGCGACTTGAGCGTTTCTTCTCCAATGAAAACGGCTGCTAACGTGTTCGCAAGGAAGTTCGCGAACTCATCGTTTTCACACCGCATAATCTGCTTGCTGACCCGCCTTTTTCGAGGATCGATCTGCTGATCTGCCGCAACCTGCTCATCTATTTTCAGCGTTCTCTGCAGCAACAGGTAGCGGAACTATTCCATTATGCCCTGCAGGAAGAGGGGTTCCTCGTCCTCGGTACCTCCGAAAGCATCGAAGGATCCGATTTATTCACGACAGTGAACAAAAAACAGGCGATTTACCGCAGGCAAGGGTACCTGTGCCGGAAGTACGGCTGCCGGGATTTCCACTGACCCGTTCACCTCTGTCAAAAGTGTTTCCGCAGGCCGAGGACAAGGGCAGCGAGCCGTTCGCCTACGACAACCTGCACCACCGCCTTGTCGAGCGATACGGTCCGCCGAGCATACTCCTGAGTCCCGACGACAATGTCGTGCATTCCTCGGTACAAGCCGGGCGTTATCTCATTCATCCCGGCGGCCTGCCCACCAGCAGTATTTACAAGATTATTCATGAAGACCTGCGTATCGAGCTGCGCACGGCCCTGTCGAAGGTCCGCCGCGAGCGATGCATCGTCCGAACACAGCCGGCTTCCACCCGATTGGACGGCAAACTGGTACCGGTACTGCTTGATCTGCAGCCGGCAGCTGCATCCGGTCAGGAAGGCTTCGTCCTGGTCACTTTCAACGAATATCCTCAGCTCCAGGACCAGCACGCGAAAACGCATGTGGACGAGGCAGATTCCCCGGAAACGGAGGAGCATGACAACTGGAGGGTCAGGGAACTTGAAGATGAAAAGCTGCTCACCGAACAGCGAATGCAGCAGCTCATCGAAGATCACGAGTCGGGTCAGGAGGAACTCAAGGCCTCAAACGAGGAACTTCAGTCGGCCAACGAAGAGCTTCGATCGACACTCGAAGAACTCGAGACCAGTAAAGAAGAACTCCAGAGCGCCAACGAAGAGCTTTAGACGCTCAATCAGGAGAATTACCATAAAGTCGAGGAACTCGATCAACTTTCAAGTGATCTCCAGAACCTGCTGGTTGCCACCGACATCGCCACGCTGTTTCTCGATCGCCATAACAGAATCGTGCGCTTTACGCCCCAGATCGAGCAGCTCTTCAACATCCAGACCATTGACCGCGGACGGGCGCTGTCCGACTTCACGACACATCTCGGATACAATGAACTCGGCGAGGATATACGCAAGGTGTTAGAGAAACTCGTTCCCATCGAGCGGGAAGTGCATGAAGATTCCGGCCGATGGTATCTGTCCCGAATCCTCCCGTCTCGCGATCTCAGGGATCGTATCGCCGGTACGGTAGTCACCTTTGTCGACATAACTCGCATCAAGCAGGCGGAGGAGGACGTCCGCCAGGCCAAAGAGACGTCCGAGAAAATTCTCCAAAAATTGCCCATACCCCTACTCGTGCTGACGCCGGAGCTCAAGGTTTATTTGGCCAACTCTGCCTTTTACGACCATTTCAAGGTCGACTCGGGTGAGACCCGGGACAAGCTGATCTACGATCTTGGCAACCGGCAGTGGGATATCCCGAGTCTCAGGCATCTGCTCGAGCGGGTGTTGCCCGACAGTGGGGAGTTCTCCGGATACGAGGTCGACCATGTCTTTGAACGACTAGGCCAACGGGTCATATTGCTCGATGCACGACAGCTCGACTACATGAACCTCATTTTGCTCGGCATACATGACATCACCGAGCGAAGACAGGCGGAAAAGCAACTGAGCGAATCCAGCCGTCGCAAAGATGAGTATCTCGCCATGCTGGGGCACGAACTTCGCAATCCTCTCGGGGCAATACGCAACGCAACTGAAATCCTCTCTCGCAGCGAGTCCGAAGATGAGCGTTTGAGCAGCATTACCGGTGTACTCAATCGCCAGACAGCTCACATGTCGAAAATTATTGACGGGCTGCTCGATGTGTCGCGGATCGCACGCGGAAAAATCAAGCTCAATCTCAAGACCGTCGATCTCCGTCGTATTCTTGAAGGCGTCCTTGATGCCCGGAATAACGACATCATCGCCAGGGGCTTGGAACTCGAGACGGAAATTACCTCTGAACCAATCTGGGTAATGGGTGATGAGGTTCGTCTTACCCAGGTGTTCGACAACATTCTCGCCAATGCCATCAAGTATAACCAACCTTCGGGAACCATTACTGTGAGCGCCGAGGGCGATAGCCAGGACGCAGTGGTTCGGGTACGAGACAACGGAGTGGGCATTGAAACGAATTTTTTGTCGTGTATTTTCGAATCGTTTCAGCAGGGACGACAGGATGTGGCCCGCTCCAGTGGAGGGCTTGGCCTGGGACTCTCTCTCGTCAGGGGACTCCTGCTTCTGCACGAAGGGACAATCGAAGCGTACAGCGACGGGGCCGGAACCGGCTCCGAGTTTGTGATCAGGCTGCCTATCACTACGGTTGACAAAGAACCCTCCGACGACCAGTCGGTCTATGACATTGGATCGCTGAAGATTCTCGTCGTCGAGGACAACGATGATGCCGCCCTGATGATTTGCGAACTGCTCGAATCGTCCAGCCATGAAGTGATAGTTGCGGAGAATGCTCAGGCCGCCCTTGAGACGCTGCACCAGGAAACAGTCGATGTCGTCCTCTGTGATATCGGCCTGCCGGGCATGAACGGCTATGAGCTGGCCCAAGCAATTCGAGAGGAACCGGAACTGCACAAACTTCCTCTCATTGCTGTGACCGGCTATGGACAGGTAGAGGACCGCCGGCGTGCTCTTGAGGCCGGATTCAATGAACACTTGATAAAACCTGTCGAAATCGAGGGCCTGACAGCAGCCTTGCAACGCATCATTTGACTTTGACTCAAATACTTGGTTCATAATCCAATATTACAGTAGGCATCAGAACGTGCGTCCTGAGAACCTCACCGGACTGCCTGCCTGTTTACATTGCCACCGGACATTTTAGTTTTTTTTCAAACACGCTTAACTTGACCTTCCGACTGTGCCATTTCGGAAATGACACTGAGTTAAGGGAAATTGGCCTGTATTTAGCCGCTGAAAAACGCCAAAATGGGCCTTTTTGTATTTAGACTTAACATTGCCAGCAATTTCCGTGGATCATTAACCTGCTGCTACAGCCTCTGTTTTCGTGCTTCTTTCATATAAGTGAGAATTCTCAGTTTTTGCTCTCACCCTTGTTCCTTTGAGTTCACCATGCAAATGCGATCCGCCAATGGATCTTAAAATGGAGCAATATCTCAGGGCAGATACAGATTGAAGGACCTATATGTCAGCCTGAGTCCTGCTCAGGAACAATCTTAATCAAACGTTCACACCACTTATTTTGGGTTGGCAATAAACACAGATTTCAATTGTCCAGTTTTTTGATTAATTTTATTGAACGAATATCTCTCTTATTTTTGCAGAAAGATCGTTCATTGTAAAAGGCTTCTGAATAAAGTGCACCCCCTCGTCGAGCACACCATGATGTTCGATGACGTTGGCTGTATAACCAGACATAAATAAGACCTTGATTTTTGGGTAGAGAGACGATAGATTTTTTGCCAGTTCCCTGCCATTTGTCCCAGGCATGACTACATCAGTCATGAGCAGGTTTATCTCACCAGCACGTTCCTGGGCTAAGCAGACAGCCTCGTCCGGTGTGGATGCTGACAGGATGTTATATCCCAAACCTTGTAGCATCTTCCTAGTCATTTCCAGAATCATGGGTTCGTCTTCCACCAACAGAATAGTTTCATGGCCATGTACGTTAGATTCTGTACCGTTGCGTTCTGGCATGTGGTCATCCCGAGCATTGTAACAGGGGAGATATATTTTGAAGCTTGTTCCTTGGTCCGAGTTTACTGTCGACTGTTATGAACCCTTTGTTTTGCTTGATAATACCATAGATTGTCGCCAAGCCCAGACCAGTGCCAACACCAATCTCTTTGGTAGTGAAAAACGGTTCGAAAAGATGTGAGAGAGTCTTGTGGTCCATACCGCAACCATTATCTCGCACGGTAAGCAGCACGTATTTACCGGGAATAAAATATGGATGAACAGCGATATCTGTTTCACCAATAAACGCGTTGTTTGTCTCGATAGTTATCTTACCCGTGTCCTTTATGGCATCACGAGAGTTTACACAGAGGTTTGCCAGAATCTGGTCTAGCTGTGAGGGATCCATTTTAATCGTCCGCAACTCTTTACCGGGTAACCATTCAAGGTCGATATCCTCACCAATGAGTCGCTTTAACATTTTGAGCATGCTTTCAACTGTCGCATTCACGTCTAGAACTTTGGGCGATACAGTTTGTTTTCTTGCGAAAGCGAGCAGTTGTTTGGTAAGACCTGCTGAACGTTGCGCAGCTTGCTGAATACCCCGCAATGCTGAATGCAAAGACTGATCTTCTTCTACATTTATCAGGGCCATTTCAGAATAACCCAGAATGACACCCAGCATGTTGTTGAAATCGTGGGCTACCCCTCCAGCTAGACGGCCAACCGACTCCATCTTCTGAGCTTGGGCCAACTGTTCATGCAACCTTTCTGTCTCTTGCTCCACTCGTTTGCGATCCGTGATGTCCAATATTATCCCATGCCAAAGGATACTGTCATCCTTCATCCGCTGGGGTTCTGCCTGAGACCAACGCCAACGTAAACCTTGTCGTGGCAGGACCACTCGGAATTCACAGTAGAATGTCTTCAGGGAGCGCGCTGATTCACGTATAGCTTCAGCGACTCGATCATGGTCTTCGGGATGTAGTCGACCGAAAACTGGAGTGGCATCTTTCTGAATATCTTCAGGTGAAACCTCGTAAATATCATTCATCCCTGGGCTTGAGTATGGAAATGCAGATCGTCCGTCAGGATATAAACGGTATTGATATATGACACCAGGAACCAGGCGAGCGAGATTTTCCAGAAGTTCGTGACTTTCAATCAATTGTCTCTCCGCCCGCATACGATCAGTAATATCTCTAACCGCACTTACTCTCCAACGTTCGTCTTGTTTTTTAAAATTTCGAGATTCAATCTCAGCAAAAAAGCTCTCTCCATTGTTTCTCAACATGCGAACGATGTAGGGAGGTGCATACTCCTTGGCAATGTTTTCCGAGATTAAACCGTGATCCCGCTCATCAATAAAATTCATGACTTTTTTATTGAGTAGCTCAGTACGATCTAAACCAAGCATTTTGGCCATCGAGGTATTTAAATCTATAGCGACCCCATTTTTATGAATCACAATCCCTTCCATCGTGAGGTCAGAAAGAAGGCGGTTTCTTTCCTCGCTCTCACGAAGAGAAATTTCTACCTCCTTGCGCTTGGTAATATCGTCCGAAATTATGACAATTTCATCAGTCGGCAATTTGTAGACAAAAGTTTTTCGCCATCCATCTCTATATTCGTCTTTATACTTGTGTTCCGGTACATCAATGGGCACTCCTGAACGATATACCTGCTGACAAACAGCACCTACTCCTACCGTTTTGATATTAGGGAACAGCTCGGTTAACCGTTTCCCAATGACATCATTATTGTGAAAATGATTTATTCTTCTTCCCGCATCGTTACTATTTACGAGGACAAAATCTTTTCCGTTATCAACCGCTCGATATATGGACACTGCACTGTTTATGTAATTGAATAAAGCGAGGTACCTGGCTTCGTTTTCTTTGATCTCTTCTTCAGCCAGTTTTCGTTTAGTTATATCCCTGACGCTGGCAATGACTCCGTTTATTGCAGGATCATGGAGGAAGCTTTGGGCAACGGCTTCCACAAATATCCAGCCTTTTACTTTATGGATGTGTCGATATTGAACAGTAACAGTTTTTTCCGGGTGTTCAGTGACCACCTTCCAGGCATCTTTGATGCTCTGCAAATCGTCAGGGTGAATGAGGTCATCAATCGCATTTTCTTCCAGTTCTTTTTCCAGATAACCAAAGATTTTTTCTGCCCCAGGGCTCACGTACCTTTGACTTCCATCAGCATCAATGATAACGAGAGTGTCTGAAGAATGGCTGACAAGAAATTTAAGTAATTCTTCACTTTCTTGCAGTGCGCTTGCGGATTTGACAATCTTGTCGCTGAGACGGGAAATCAGGAAATATAAGAGAATGGTTGTAGCAACAATAAACAGAAAACCTTTTATAATGGAGAATTCGGTTATGATGTCCGCATTCTTAAACCACCAGTTTAGTAATGTATCGGAAAAGAAAATCCATATACAACCAAACAAGGCATAGATGAGCACGATTTTGGTGATTTCTTTATGATTTTTCATCTGGATTAATCGCTTGCTATAGTTACCTGTAGAATGAATTGAACCCCTTGAATAAGATAGGGACAAAAGCTTGAGCAAGCTATTGTAATATACCTAAATTTGGCTTTGCTCAAGCAAGATTTCCGAATGAATAACAGAATCAGAGGAAACTGATGTCCCTTTATCAATATGAACAAGAGGCGAGGTGGCAACACTTCAAAGCACCGAGTTCGATAGAAAACCTGATATATTTTGAATTATCTACAACGACACGCCATTGAGACCTTAACCGGTGCCTTTAAAGGAAATCGGGAGGATAAAACTCTAAAATAAGGACAGGTGGATCTGAGGAAATACTTAAAACAGAAAAAGCTTGGCAGAATCCAAGCTAATTTCTGTAAATGGCAGAAGCATTCAAGGTGTTAATGTATAATGCAAGTTCTTCATCTAATTTAATAAATTCGATACCAGTCCGATAATTACCTGCAAGCTTAGAAATGTTACGAATGATAGCTCTCGAAATGATTTTCCGTTTCCCGAGATAAAAACCAACCCTTACCAGAGTACCGACTTTCATCTCATTCTCAAGAAGAATTGCAATGCCATGTGCTGAAATATCGATTAAATGACCTTTGCCATCGATATTTTTGGATGCGATCTTTACCGGGATGAACTCTTCACCAAGCAACCGAAATAGATTTTTTTTAGACAATCTTACTGTTGATCTTTTTCCAAGTGGATTTTCTGGCTCATAATCCCAGTCGATTTTGAGATTTTCTAGAGAAGGGATCTCATCCCAATTCGCCTTCATCTGCTTCCTAATTTTAAAAATATAACCCGCCGCACAGCCACCAAAGCCAACATTGCGGGATAAAAACTTCCTTAAAAGAACCATGGCTGCCAAGTGCTACAATGTCGTATTGTATTCAATAGAATATTCTAAAGTCAATAATAAACAACTCCAAATAGGAAAAATATTATCTATATTTTTGATATAATACAACCTTTTTCAAGGGTAGCCACCCACCTCTGGGAGTGGGCGTGGGTGCTGACTTGAAAAATAGAAACCGTTGGAGTTGGAGTTGATGTAATTACAAGAATGATCCGTGCTTGGGCATTTTTATGACAAGTTCGAGTACGATTTGCTCAGGAAACCCGTTAAACTAGTGACTAAATCTACCCTTTCAAACTGGCAACATGAATTTTCCATCAATTAGATTGATTGAAGTCATTTAAACTTGACTCGAACTCATTTGCCTTAGAAAATACCATTTGATAATAAAACTATTATGCAATACTCCATCCGCATTCGCAGACTAGTATTGTCTTTATAATTTTTCCTTAAACGTGGCAAAGGTGTGCATGCATGAAAAATCTGAAGATTGGAGTAAAGCTGGTGGGAGGTTTTATCCTCACCGCTTTGATAATTTTAGCTGTAGGGATCACCGCAATTGTGCAGCAGGGAAAAATGCATCACCTGCAGGAGGAGATGGCGGAAGATGATTTACCGGCCGTACAAAATATATTGATCATAAAAAGTGAGGCCGCAGCAATAGCCAGCCTTATGCGTACTATTCTTACGCCCTATGCTTCTGTTGAACAACGTCAACTTGCTCATCAGGGGCTTGGTGAGAAAAGAAAAGTCTATGGTGAGGCCAAAACAGCTTTTCTGGCTCTCGACTTTGCAGAGAGTGTGAAACCAGAATTCGATATTTTTTCAAGCCATTTAAGCAAGTGGGTCGCAGTTAATAACAAAGCCGTCGAGATTTCCCAAAAACTTATCGACACAGAAATGACCAACCCTACCAGGCTGAACAATCATATGAATGATTTCGAGATTGCTCACCAGTCGCTCCTGGCAAATATAGGCAATCTCCTTGCTTTTAACGTCTCTTTCGAAGGTGGTACCGATGGAACGGCTTGTTCACTGGGTAAATGGCTGGACAATATGGATACTGCGAACCCTGAAATTGTCGCCCTGGCCAAAGAACTGCGGCCAATTCACCTGCAATTGCATCAACATGTCGGAGAAATCAAGGAGTCTAATGCTGAAAACAAGACGTATGTAGCTCGTGATATCACCATCAATGAACTTTATCCTCTTTCTGAGCAGGTTTTTAAACTTGTCTCTGAAATGAAAGCTTTGAGTGATGTCGCCTATTCATCTTTTTTAGAAATGAATAAACTACTGCTTGAAGAAGCTGCTGTACATCAGGAAAATACATTCACCGCCCTGGATACAATAGTCAAGAAAGCTGAGGAAGAGTCTGCAAACACAGTCAAGAGAGGCGAAGGTATTGCAAAAACGAGCCAATTTATAACAATTGTCTGTATTTGTCTCGGTGTTGCTCTCGCTCTCGTTTTCGGATTCTATCTCACCTATATTATCACCAAACCTTTGCAAAAAGGAGTCGAACTTTCCAAAGCCATGGCTGGTGGTGATATGACAAAAACCATGGATGTAGATCAAAAAGACGAAATAGGCATGTTGGCACAATCATTAAATGAAATGGCCAAGAATCTGCGTAAAATGATTACAGACGTTAGCCAGGGGGTTGAGAGTGTCGACGATTCTTCCAGTCAGTTGGCTGTGATTTCCAACCAGATGCAATCTGGTGCAGAAAATACCGCCAGCAGGTCAGGCCAGGTAGCAGCAGCAGCAGAGGAAATGAGTGCGAACCAGAACACAGTAGCAGCAGCCATGGAGCAGGCTTCGGTGAATGTGAACATGGTTGCAACGGCAACCGAGGAAATGAATGCTACCATTAATGAAATTGCACGAAACTCTAACCATGCAAAAGAGATCACAACCCAAGCAGTTGGGAAGTCGCAGAAAGCTTCACAACGTGTCGATGAATTAGGAAAGGCTGCCGATGAGATCAATAAAGTAACTGAAGCAATAACCGAAATTTCTGAACAGACTAATCTGCTGGCACTGAATGCCACTATAGAGGCCGCTCGCGCCGGTGAAGCCGGTAAAGGTTTTGCGGTTGTTGCAAATGAAATTAAAGATTTGGCAAAACAGACCGCGCAGGCCACCTTGGATATCAAAACAAAAATTCAAGGGATTCAGCAGGCAACCGGCATAACTGTAACGGAAATTAATGACATTCAAGATGTTATATCGAATATTGACCAAATAGTAACAACGATCGCAGCGGCTATTGAAGAGCAGACGGCAACCACCAGAGAAATTGCAGAGAACGTCAGCCAGGCATCAACTGGTATCGCTGAGGTTAACGAAAATGTTGCACAAAGCTCTACTGTTGCTGGAGAAATAGCCAACGACATCGCTGAAGTAAACAATAGTGCTAACGAGATGAATCAGGCCAGTAGCCGAGTTAAAGAGAGTGCAGGGGATCTTTCGGGTATCGCCATTAATCTCAAAAATATGATTGCCAAGTTCACTGTATAAGTTGGAGTAGCCACCCATCGGTCACCAATAAACTATGTTGGTGACGGATGGGATCTGAGTGAGTTGACGTCGATAAGCAATCGCTTTCTTCGTGTCTCATGAAAAATGGCCTTTTCCCAACCGTCCCCTTCAAGACTAAATCAACCATCGAAATTTCTGGACAAAAGTAGCTCGAAAAAAGTTGCAGAGCTCTTGATTGGCCTCTTTTTGCATATAGTCTGGTCCCCCCAACATTTATCATCCATAGCTGCTCCCTTAGAAGCATATTTTGGGCCATGATCAAAAACGAATTGCACAGGCAATACCCCCAATTTGCAATTGGTCTTACATTGTCAATCAAAAGTTATCTGATTATCCCTTAAGCTCAGCCTGTAGAAGTGGAAGGGAGTGGATTGTTCGTTTTACGGGTCTCTGTAGCCATGGACGGCGACAGCGAAGCCCCCGTGGATGAGTGTTTACGGCATCCCGGAAAACGAACAGAGGACAGTCCACACCCTGGTTCAATAGCTGAACATTAGGGAGATCTTTTCCGGTCCAAAGGAGGGCTGAAATTTTTACCGATCCTTTGGATAGGCCACCAATTTAAAGCCAGTAATAGTAGATTTAAGGGAAAAGTGTAACTGACCGAAAAAATGTTATAATTGCAAATTCATATTCTGCCTTGATGATATGGCGAGGAGGCATGAATATTTGGATGATCTGTACGAAAAGAGTTCTGTTCAATATTTTTGAATAAGGAAATTGCCATGTGCTCAGATGCGGAAACGATCTTGAAAAAAGGTATTCTCCTGGAGAAGGAGGGTCATTTCAAAAAGGCAAAAGCCGTATACGAAGATATCCTTAAGCATGTCATCGACGATACTATTCTTGAAAAAGTTCATTTACGGTTAGAGGACATGGACGATCTAATCGCTGAGAAGGCGGTCTACCAACGTATCGATGAAAATGCTAAACGAGTGCTGACGGAAACTGGTATGAACATTACCGAGAACCAAGTTCTCATGGAGATCCTCCAGGAAGCTGATGCCATTGATTTCGACAAGGAAACAGCTTTATTTATACCCTTGAAAAGGAGTTACGTCGATCATTGTCTGGAGCAGGTGCCCCGAGAAATGCCTGGAGATCCTGGAATGAATACTTTTGGCACCGGTGCAACATCGCCTTTTCTTAAACGGATTGGCGACGAAGAATTGCGTCCCGCCAATCGCAAAGAATATGAACAAATCACCAACTTGGTGGCTGAACAACAAGATGTGGTAAACATTTTCAGTCTGCCGGTGGGTTGCGACAAGAGTATCTCCCTCTTCGAGGTTGCTCAGCTAATGGAACGAGCTTATCCAGGGCTCAAGATGATTACCACAAATACCATGACTGCTGACGAAATGACTTTTTTGAAGGACAAGGAGGACTGGCTCGATGGTACCAGCCTGATTGCATCCTTGGCTCCCATGAATAATATGGTGGAGCCGTTTTTACGAAGCGCACGTACCAGTAACAATCTTCTGCTGATTGACCAGACGATTGCAGGCGTTTCCGGAGCCAGCAGCCCGGAGTCATTCTTGACGCAGAACCATGCCCAGGTGATGTTCATGATGATTATTGCCCAGACCGTAAACCCTGGGATTCTGTGTATTCACGGTGGTATCCCCAGCGTTACCGATGCAGGCGGAAACATCTCCTACAGTTCGCCCCATCAAACCCTCATCAATGCAGCTTTGGCACGCGTCAACACCTCGATTACAGGGTTCCCTTCAGCTCAAACCGGAGGAAGTACCAGTCTGACAGATGTAACTCCTCTGGCGATTTTTGAGTCGGAATTGAGCCGCAACTCGCTGCGCAAATATGGGGTACATATTTTGCGACATGCCATGGGCGCTCTAGGCAGCCTTAACTTTTTCAGCATGGAAAAATTTTTAGAAGATTGCGAGCGTGAACGCCATTCCAGGAAAATTTTTGAATACTGCTCCAAGAATATGGGCGTAATACCTCTCTATTTCCCAGGTGATGAAAATGCACTTGATGGCATTTGCGAGATTGCTGAGAAAGGTAATCCTAAAGCTGCTGAGCACACGTTGAGAAACGTAGATTCATTTCGCCAGTGGGAGAAAATCATCAACAATGCTGCTGAAAAGAAGCTTTACTGCCCGCAGCTCAACGATACATTTATAGAGGGAATAAGCGGTGGAAAACTTGTTCATTGAGGTATTCATATAGCATATAGCTTCTATGGAGCGTTCCGCAAAATACCAGTGGTGCGGCCGATGATTCGAGCTCATGCTGTAAGTTTCCTTTAAAAAAACAGGAGAAGAACAGCCTCTTAAGATTGCCAAATTGAAGACCACAAACTCCTTTATTCCGTCAGCTTTAACTTTCTACTGTATACTGCTCCTCCCTGATAGATCCTGGTAAATATGTCGGGTTTCTATTTGCTCCAGTCCCCAACGTTCTCGGTTGTTATCATTTTTCGTTCTTACTGTATAACACAATAGTCGCCCTCGAAATGATCCGCGTTCTATGGTACTGTCGTTTTCAGTAAACAACTGCCATGAAAACTAAAAAAGGAGAAAACAATGGATAAATGGATTTGCACACTTTGTGGTTATGTATACGATCCGGCCAAAGGTGACCCTGATAACGGCGTTAAACCAGGCACTGCCTGGGAAGATGTCCCCAGTGATTGGGTATGCCCATTATGTGGTGCCGCAAAGGATGATTTTGAAAAAGAATAATAAAATTGTGGCGACACGATGCATTTAACTCACTCTTAATCTTTGGAGGTGCATGTGATACATCAATTCGAGACGGTTATTGTCGGTTCAGGTGGTGCTGGCCTTTATGCAGCCCTTGAAGCCAGCCAGAAGTCCAAGACAGCTGTATTATCCAAGCTTTATCCCGTGCGAAGTCACACCGGTGCCGCCCAGGGGGGGATTAGCGCTGCTTTAGGTAATGTCGAGGAGGACAAAGCCGAATGGCACGCCTTTGACACTGTCAAAGGCGGCGATTATCTTGTTGATCAGAAGGCGGCGCAGACTCTTGCAGAAGAAGCAATTCAGGCCGTTTATGATCTCGAAAACCGAGGCTTGCCTTTTAATCGCACCAAAGAAGGACGGATCGACCAGAGACGTTTTGGTGGTCACACACGAAATTTCGGAGAAGCACCGGTGCGTCGAGCCTGTTATGCCGCCGATAGAACTGGCCATATGATTCTGCAGACTCTCTATCAGCAATGTATCAAAAATAAAGTGTCTTTTTTTGATGAGTATCAGGTGCTGGATGTCATCCTGGAAGATGACATCTGCAAAGGCGTCGTTGTTGTGGAACTGGCAACGGGAGAAATGCATATATTTACTGCAAAGGCTGTCCTTTTTGCAACCGGTGGATTCGGTCGCATGTTTAAAATTACCTCCAATGCTTATGCAAATACCGGTGACGGTCCTGCGGTCCTGGCACGCCGGGGAATTCCTCTTGAGGACATGGAGTTTTTTCAGTTCCACCCCACCGGTATTATGGGGCTTGGCATTCTCATCTCTGAGGCAGTGAGGGGGGAGGGTGGTATCCTGCGTAATCGCAATGGCGAGCGTTTTATGGAACGCTACTCTCCAAAACTCCTCGATTTAGCACCCCGTGATATCGTCTCTCGGTCAATTCTCACGGAGATCCGTGCCGGTATGGGCATTCGCGGGGATTGCAAAATAGATGACTATGTCCATCTTGACGCTACCCATCTGGGTAAAGAAACCCTGACAAAGAAGCTTCCTGATATTACTGACTTCTGCAAGACCTATCTCGGCATCGATCCGGCTGAATCTCCGATTCCGGTTCTCCCAACCGCGCACTATGCTATGGGCGGAATTCCTACTGATGTCCACGGCAGAGTCATAAAAGATGCAAACAATACCATTGTTAAAGGCTTATATGCTGCAGGAGAATGCGCCTGTGTTTCGGTTCACGGAGCAAATCGCCTGGGCACCAACAGTCTGCTCGATCTGGTTGTTTTTGGCCGACGTGCTGGCCGGCATATTGCCGAGTATGTCAAAGATGCCCCAGCAGCTGCGGTGGATAACTCCGCAGCCGAATTCGCCCAGGCCTGGATAAGGCGTGTTACAGATGGTGCACCAGGGACGCATGGTGGCAAAATCACAGATGAAATGCAGACCACGATGATGGAAAAGGTCGGTATTTATCGCAATGAAAATGAGATGCAGGCGGCAGTAAAGGAACTGCAGCAACTTCGCGAGCGCTATCAAGATGTTCGTGTTCAGGACACCAGCAAGAGTTTTAATACAGATCTGCTGGAGATTATCGAGCTCGGCAATCTCCTTGATCTGTCGCTCATTACCGCAACGGCAGCGCTGCAGCGTCAGGAAAGCCGAGGAGCACACAGTCGTGAGGATTTCAAAGAAAGGGATGATGATAATTGGCTGAAACATTCCCTGGCCTATCTGGAAGGTGACGCTGTGCGACTTGATTATAAATCGGTCGATACGTCTATCTGGGAACCCAAACCACGTACTTATTAAGTTACAGGAGCCTACTATGAATATCATCCTAAAAATACAACGGTACAATCCAGACACAGACAAAGAACCATATTTTCAGGAATATACAGTAGATATTGAACCCAACGAAAGACTTTTGGATGCCCTGACGAAGGTGAAACGATTCCAGGATGGCAGCCTGGGGTTTCGTAAAAGCTGCGCCCATGGGGTCTGCGGATCGGATGCCATGCGCATTAATGGCAAGGACGGGTTCGCTTGTAAAACCCTGGTAAAAGAGGTTGCAGAAAAAGATGGTGATACAGTGACAGTGGAACCACTCAACCATCTGCCGGTTCAGCGCGATTTGATTGTCAACCAAGATGATTTTTTTGCGAAATATCGATCGGTAAAACCATTTCTAATAAATGATGAGAAGGTAGAAAGAGAGGAGAGGTTGCAATCCCAGGAGGAGCGAATGGTCTTTGATGACACGACCAACTGCATTCTCTGTGCAGCATGCTACTCAGCATGTCCCGTTCTTGATAAAAAACCAAAATTCATAGGTCCTGCAGCCTGTGCCCAAGCCTATCGCTTCATTGCCGATTCCCGAGATCGTGGGCAGGAGGAACGATTGCTGAATCTCCACACATCAGAGGGCGTCTGGGCCTGTGATACCCATTATAAATGTACCCAATGCTGCCCCCGATCCATCCTCATCACCAAGCACATCCACCAGACCAAGGAGATGATTAAAAACCTGAAAAAGGTCAAATAAAACCTTCCACCCAAACCTGATTTTCAAGGAGGGCTGCGTATCCAGGGCCGGTAAACGAAAAATAACCGGGATTCTTTTCTACCCCTTAAGGAGATTGAGTACCTCGCTTTACAGCTTTTTTGAAAAACAAAAAAGCTGTAAAGCACTAATGCGGTGTCTCAAATGAGTCCAGGAGCATTTCACTATCGCTAGAATCATCTGCTTTTATGTCTGGCCGACTATTTAGGATACGTGCACAGGAATTCCAGCGAAGAACCGCCTCCTGGTTTTTGGGATCGTCCGCCGAGAGAGCCTCGCTGAACGAATCCATGGCCTTAATAAACCAGTCATACGCTGCAACTGGAGATCCTGGTCCCCCTTGCTTGAGATGGTATTTTGCCCGTCGTTCAAAGATAACTCCATTGTAATATGATTTGCTGTAGGAGCTGTCCAATTTATCAACAATCTTCTGTGCCTGTTCAAAAGCCGGAGTGATTCCCGATTGTGGAAATTTATCGGTTGAGGCAAGCAACAGGGTTATAAGGGCTTCTTGGTGGTCGGGCTGACTTTCCAGGATGTCAAGGCAGATACTTTCAGCTTCATCAGGTTCATTGAGTAGACGGTAACGCTTGGCTTTGTCAAGAGCCGCCGAAAAGGCCTCAGGTTTGAGAGGTTTCAAGGTGATCATGTCTATTGTCCTTGTAAAGAGTTGAATCAACAGTATTCAGTTGATAGGTACAAACGATATCATATGAATTAAAAACGTATTTGCAAGGGACTAATTGGAGTTCTGACCAGACGTAGGTGGTGCTCTTTGTTGTGCCAACCCAGGCTACACTTTGCTGGTTAAATCTTTCTGCTAACAGCTTTTGCCTGGTGTCATGAATTCCTCCGCCAAGGAAAATATTTCTTGGTTTGGCTGCCAGATGTTAGCAAGGTTTTCTAACGAGAGCCTTTTGAATAATCTACTCGTTAATCTGATCCACGTGGAAAAGACAGAAATAGTTTTGAGCGCCAACCACTGCAGATGCTTACGAGATATTCATCTCCCTTTGTGAACAATCGCCATGAGCAGCAGGGTTTTGGAATGTTTCCTCTCTAAAATTTATGGCGTCGTAAAAAGCCCCCAAAGGGGATAGCAATACCCAAAGGGCACTCATTTTAGTCCCCCCTTGAGGGGGATAGAAATCTTCATCTTATTCGTGTGTCCTTGTTACAATTTTTCATATCATTACAGGTACCGTATGTACACAGAAATAATATAAAAATTGCATGCCTCCAATATGAAGCTTTTTACTTATCCATCGAAATTTGAGGTTTTTACGAGCTTGTCAAAATTCATCATTCTGAAAGGGAAATAATGACTCTTCCAATGACTTTTATGTTCTGTTGGATCAAGTATTGCAAACCCAAGAGGTAAGTCGGTGCCAATAGTGAAAGTCAGGCGATAGTTGGCAAGCTGGGTTTTTATGGTGTGAAGGGTGGTTTTATACAAACGGATCGATGTCAGAAATTTGTTAGGTAAACAAAGCGTGTATAATATAACTCTTTGGAATAAAAAAAATATTATCACCTTGGCAATCCTGGCCACAGTGATTCTCATTGTTGCAGGGATTAATTATAGAATCACTCAGCATATAGTCGAAAAAACTATTGCCGCCCAACAGGAGGACCTTGCTATCAAGGCGGCAAACACTGTTGAGATGTGGCTTGAGCAACAGATGAAAATTCTAGAGGCAACGGCCGATTCGGTTCCGCTGGGCGCTCTGGGGCAAAACGAAGAAACACTGAAGCCACTCAAAATGGCGATGAAAGCCGGTCATTTCACCGATGTGTATATTGGTAGAAATGATGGAGTGTTGATCGATGGAGCAGATTGGTTGCCGCCAAGCGATTATGATCCACGGAATCGCCCCTGGTACCGACGTGCCAGGGAAGTTGGTGCTATCAGCTTTACAACGCCCTATATAGATCTTGTCACCAATAAAATGGTGATTGCACTGGTAAAACCCCTGATTATAGACGGTGCAATCGTGGGCGTAATGGGGGCAGACACGGTACTCGATACCCTGGTGCAAAATGTTTTGAATTTCAAAGTCAGCGAAACCGGCTACGGATTTATAGTTGAAAAAAACGGCACTATCCTGGTCCACCCCAATCAGGATTATGTTATGCGGGAGAAATTGCAAAATATTGAACGTGATCTCGGCGACAAGCTGGATCGGTTCATCAGTGGCAATCTCGGAACCGTCAGATACCTCGGCAATGACCTGCAGAATCACGTACTTTCATTCAGCTTAATTGCCAATTCTGACTGGTTCATGTGCGTCACAGCCCCTCGCGATGAAGCGTATACCCTGACCCGCAAGACCACAATGATTTTTGCGACAGAAATGGCGCTCAGGGTTTTAAGTATCCTGGCCCTTGTTGCCCTGGTGGTCATCAGTGGCAGCGGGTTGGTGTTGTTTTTTTTCAGCAAAAGATATAGTTCAGCAATACAGCAGCACCAGGAGCAGTTGACAGGAATAAACAAGGATCTTGAATGGAATATTATTAAAAGAAAAGAGGTCGAGACCTATTATCAGACCTTATTTAATGTGGCAAATGACGCAATACTCATCAGTAAAGATGGTCAAATTACAGAATGTAACGATAAGACATTGGATGTATTTGGTTTTACCAAAGATGTAGTGCTCAGCAAAAGTATGCTAGATCTCTCGCCCGAATATCAGCCTGACGGTGTACTGAGCAAAGATAAACTGGAGGAGATATCACAGACCTCACTAAAAGGGGAACAGCAGATTTTCAGATGGTCATTTATTCAGAGCTGATGGCGTTGAGTTTCCTGCCTCGATAAGTCTTAAGATTTTCAGGCTGGGAGATGAGGATTTAACCTTGTCCAGCATCAGGGACATCTCCAAACGGGTCGACGCTGAAGGACAGCTCATGCAGGCACAAAAGATGGCGGCAGTGGGCGAAATGCTGGCAATCATTGCCCACCAGTGGCGACAACCCCTGAACACACTCTCCACATACATATCCAGCCTGCAGGCGGCTCAGTACAACGATATGCTGGATAAATCATTTGTGGAAAAACTGGTTTCTGGCGCAAATGGCCAGATCCATTTCATGTCGAAAACGATTGACGACTTCAGAAATTTCTTCAAACCTTCCAAGTCAAAAGGACCTGTTGACGTGCTTGAGGTCGTCATCAGTGCGGTGAAGCTGATGGAAGCACAAATGAAACATAGCGGTATCTCACTGTACAGTTATCAATAAGACAGGATCTCATTCGTTGATCGTCTCTGGCTTTCGAGGAGAATTCGTCCATGTCCTGGTAAACATAATTGCCAATGCCAAAGATGCGATTATCCTGCATGCTGATGAAACATCCTGCCGAACTTGGAGCAAAGAAGATTGAAATCACTGTCAGCACAGATGAGCAAACTGTTTTAATTATGATAGGCGACAGCGGCGGCGGCATACCGGAGCATCTGCTGATGCAGATATTCAATCCGTACTTTACCACTAAAGGATCCTCTTCCGGAACCGGCATGGGGCTTTATATGTCTAAAATGATAGTGGAAAAAGAGATGAATGGAGAATTGCTGGCAGAAAATACCGAATCAGGAGCGAGATTTACCATCAAACTGAAAAAAATGATAACGGAAGGTAAGGCATGATTACCTCGAAGATGAAAAACTGCCAGATACTGCTGGTAGATGATGAACCAGCTGAACTGGAAGCCTATAGCCTGCTGTTAACATCCATGGGTATGAAAAAAATCAGGACTCTCAGCGACAGTCGCAATGTTCTGGCCACGCTTGAAAGCATGCAGTCGCCTGTGCTTTTTCTGGATCTCAATATGCCCCACATGAGTGGGCAGGAGGTTTTGCGGGAGCTAAAAATTAAAAAACCACAAATTCCGGTCATCATCGTTACCGCCGACTCAGAAATCGAAACTGCCGTCGAGTGTCTGAAACTTGGGGCCCAAGACTATCTTGTTAAACCTATCGATTTGAAAATGTTCAGCTCTGCCCTGCGTAATGCCCTGGAAATTGGTCTGCTTCGCAATGAGGTAATGTCTCTCAAGGGAATATCTTTTAGCAGCAGGGAGTATACCAACAAGGCATTTAACCAGATTGTGACCAAAAGCCCTCTCATGTTCGGGATATTCCAATACATCGAGTCGATTGCAACAAGTGGTCTGCCGACTCTGATCCTGGGAGAAACAGGGTCGGGAAAAGAACTCATCGCCAAGGCAATACATGAGGTAAGTTGCCTGCCGGGCGAATTTGTAGCAGTCGATATATCGGGCCTGGACGATACCCTTTTCTCTGATACTCTTTTCGGCCATGCCAAAGGTGCCTATACAGGCGCTGAGTCGGTGAGAGCCGGGATGATCGAAAAGGCCAGTGACGGAACGATTTTTTTAGACGAAATCGGCGACCTCAGTGAAGTTTCGCAGGTAAAACTTTTGCGCCTGCTCCAGGAGAAGATTTACTACCCTCTTGGCTCAGACCAGCCGAAACAATGTCATGCCCGCATCATTACCGCTGCCAATAAGGACTTGACCAAGCTTGCAGGACAGGATGGCGAGTTCAGAATGGACCTTTATTATCGACTCAGTACCCACCTGATCAAAGTACCGCCGCTGCGTGACCGAAAAGAAGACATCCCTCTGCTTGTCAAGCATTTGATAGCAAGTGCCGCAGCAACAATGAATAAAGAGATACCTTCAATCAGCACACAGGCAATGAGCCTCCTGATGTGTCACCCTTTCTGGGGAAATATCCGGGAACTGAAAGCGTATATTTCCGATGCGGTGGCCCGCTGTACCCATGGACATATCCAGGATAATCTTATTGCCGAAAGACTCGCCGGCGCGACCTCCGCAAAAAGAAGTGATACGGTTCAAACAAATCCACTTGAAGCCTTGTTTGGTCACTTTCCAACACTTGACGAACTGGCCGAATATGCCATTGATAATGCTCTAAACATCACTGACAACAACCAAAGTCAAGCAGCCAGTCTGCTGGGTGTTTCCAGGCAAGCCCTTAATAAACGGTTAAAAAAGAAAAATTAATGTGTCAACCATGGTTTACAATGTCAACCATGGTTGACAGTGCAAGGTTGACACTTCTCTTTAAGCCCTGTCGTTTAACTCCCTGATCCGGTCCTGACCTCCCGGTAAAAGATTCCAGCCCAGTAAATATAAATCAGTGGCACATTAATTGCGATGGTCTCAGAGTTAGAAGTATCCACGCCAATCTGGGCGAAAACCAAAACAGAGAGGAACCCAATGAAAATTTTAAGCAAAATTGCTGTACCAGCCCTTGCAATGTCCTTGCTTGTTGGCTCGTATGCCAACGGTCATGCCGAGAATGTCAAGATCGGTAATATCATTCCCCTTTCAGGCCCGTCTGCGACTCTTGGCCAACAGGGCAAGACTGCCCGTGAAATGGCGATTGAAGAGATCAACGCAGCAGGTGGTATCAAGTCACTGGGTGGAGCCAAGCTGGAACTGGTCTTTGCCGATTCCGAATCCAAACCGGAAAAAGGTGTCGCAGAGGCAGAGCGTCTCATCAACACCGAGAAAGTCAATGTCCTCACCGGTTGCTGGAACAGCGCAGTTACCTATCCGACTACAGCAGTTGCAGAGCGATATGGAATTCCTTTCCTGGTGCCGGTATCCGTCTCTGATAAAATTACCGAACAAGGCTTTAAAACCGTCTTCAGAATCGCCGCCAAAGATAGCTGGTGGACCCGTGATCAGTTCTCTTTCCTGAAAGATATGGAAAAAGAATTTGGCACCAAGATTGAGCGCATTGCCTTTGTTTACGAGAATGGTGATTGGGGTAAAGGATTTGCCGGTCAGTGGAAAGATCTGGCAGAAAAAGCCGGATACAAGGTAGTCCTAGATGAACCATACCCATCAACTGCAACTGATCTGAGCCCTGTCGTCCAGAAAATTCGACGATCAAAAGCCGATGTCCTGATGCTGGTTTCCAATGCAGCGGATGCAATTCTGCTCACCAATACACTGGCAGACTATAAGGTCAACCTGAAAGCAATCATCGCCAGCGGTGGTGGACATGCTGACCCATCATTTTTGGAAAGCACTGGCAAGAATGCCCAGTATCTCTTTGATATTGTTGAGTGGGAAACCGACGTCAACAAGGCCGGCGCAAAAGAAACCAATGACAAATACAAGGCAAAATATGGCCAGAATCTGACCGGTGAAGCCGTTGATGCCTATGTGGCCATGTATGTATTAAAAGATGCTCTCGAGCGTGCCGCATCACTTGATCCAGAAAAAATCAGGGAAGCATTGGCTGCCACCGATCTGTCTTCCGGCCCCGGCATGATTGTCGGCTACGACTCCGTTAAATTTGATAAAACCGGCCAGAATGAAAACGCCTCGCTGGTTATGGTACAGATTAACGATATGGGCAACGGTCTCGAACGAATCACTATCTGGCCTAAAGCAGCTCGTCGAGCCGGTTACACCCCAGTCTTCCCAATGCCGAAAAAATAAGCTCTATATTTTATGTAGTTGCGATCATTTTGGAGCAGAGGAGCACATCCTCTGCTCCGGATGCTTCCTTTTTTGTTTTTCCAGGGAGACAGTCATGTTCTATATCATTGAGGACAGCATTAACGGGATCCTTATGGGATCCATCTATGGGTTGACTGCCATGGGACTCACCATCATTTTCGGCGTGCTCAAAGTTGTCAACTTTGCCCATGGTTCGATTGTTAATGGTGGGAATGTACCTGGCATACTGGACAATAACCCTTTCCGGTATCCACCCCTATCTGGCAATTGTCCTTGTTGCCCCGGCAATGTTCCTGTTTGGCTACTACCTGCAGAATATTGTCATAAAACCGATTTTCATAGCGGAAAAAAATGTTCGCGAACCACTCACTGTTATCATTGTGACGACGGGGATCTGGTATATTCTGGATAATCTGACCCTGCTGATTTTCGGGCCACAATATCGTTCACTCGCCGACAATCCTCTGAACGGCAAGATGCTGGAATTAGGGGAAATGTTCATCTCCGTACCGAAACTGTATGGCTGCATCACGGCTCTCATTACCGCTCTTGGCGTCTACTGGTTCTTCCAGAAAACCGATATGGGGCGGGCTATACGAGCCACCAGCATGGACAGGGAAGCAGCCAGTCTCATGGGCATTAACCAGTATAAAATTTACAATGTGGCATTCGGTATCGGGGCTGCGACAACCGGCATTGCCGCTGTCACGCTGGTCCCGTTTTATAATGTCTTTCCGACAGTAGGCGTCCTGTTCGATATTAAAGGCTTTATCATAGTAGTCCTCGGCGGACTTGGCTCCATTGGTGGTGCCTTGGTCGGCGGTATTATCATCGGCCTGATCGAATCTGTCGGGCCTCAATTTATGACGGCCACCTGGACCGAAGCAATTGTCTACGGACTGTTTCTTGTCGTCTTGTTCGTCAAGCCTTCAGGGTTATTTGGCCAGAAACATGACTGGTAACCGATAAAACGAGGACAACTATCCAATGAATCACAAACAAATCAATAAAGCGGCTCTGATAGCTATCCTGCTCATCGCCTTTGCCCTGCCGCTCGTTATCCGGAGTGCTACCTATCTGCATATTATGGTACTGGTGCTCTTCTATGCCTATTTGACAACGAGTTGGAATCTGGTAGGGGGTTTTGCCGGAGTGCTGCCACTTGGCCATGCGGCCTTTGTCGGAATTGGTGCCTACGCCTCAACCATACTCTTTTTGCAATACGGCATCAGTCCCTGGATCGGGATGCTGGTCGGCGGTGTACTCGCCACCTGTGCAGGCGTGTTGATCGGTCTGCCAACCTTTAAAATGCGGGGTGCATATTTTGCTCTTGCCACCATTGCCTTTGCCGAAGGGTTCAGGGTGATCGTGGAAAATATCGACTTCATCGGCCCATTCAACATCAACGGTCCCCGGGGCCTACAGATACCACCGCTGGACATCGGACTTGCAAATTTCATGTTTGCCAGCAAGGAGCCCTACTATTACATCATTCTCATCATGCTCATTGCGGTCTTGTTTCTGACCTATTTTATTTCCCGTTCAAAACTGGGATATTACCTGAATGCGGGTGGTGAAGAGCCGGAGGCGGCCATGGCACTCGGGGTAAACGTCGCCAGGGCAAAACTGATCGCCATGGCCATGAGTTCCTTTCTGACTGCACTGGCCGGTACCTTTTACGCCCAATTTACCCTCTATATCCACCCCAAGAGTATCATCTCCCTGGATCTGTCTTTTGAGATCGCCTTCATCGCCCTGATCGGCGGCCGCGGCTCCATTGCCGGACCGATTCTTGGGGCACTGCTGCTGAGGCCAGTCGGAGACTTTGCCCGGATTTATTTCGGAGATACCCTGCCGGGAATGCACCTGATCATCTTCGGTCTGGTTCTTATTCTGGTGATGCATTACCAACCACGGGGCCTGCAGGAACCGCTTACGCGGGTATATAAAAATTTTGTGCAACGTATAACCCAAAAAAACACTGGGGAGATAGGATAATGGTTCTTCTTGAAGTGAGCGGTATGACCAAAGAGTTCGGAGGATTGCGGGCAATAGATTCCCTGGACCTTACCATAGAAAAAGGGCAGATTCTTGGACTGATAGGACCAAACGGAGCTGGCAAATCAACCGCATTCAACTGTATTGCGGGGGTCTTTGCCCCGACAGCAGGGGTCATTACCTTCAATAATGAAAAGATCAACGGCCAGAAGCCGTGGAACCTGTGCAAAAAAGGCTTGGCCCGTACCTTCCAGATCGTCAAACCCTTTGCCTCCAAAAGCGTGCTGTATAACGTTATGGTAGCAAGTTTTGCGACCACCAACAGCCGCACTGTTGCCGAGGAAAAAGCGATCAAGATTCTTGAATCGCTGAGCTTTGCCGATAAAAAAGACATCCTGTCCGGTAACCTCACTATCGCAGACCGGAAAAGGCTGGAAATAGCCCGAGCTCTTGCCACAGAACCACAACTCCTGCTGCTCGATGAGGTTATGGCCGGACTCAGGCCCAACGAAGTAGACGAAATGGTAGAGGTTTTGAAAAAGATTCGTGATGAAGGCACGACTATTTTTGTCATCGAACATATCATGCGGGCCATCATGGCCTTGTCCGATCGAATAGTCGTCATTCAGTTCGGCAAGAAAATTGCCGAAGGGACGCCCAAAGAAATCGCCAACAACGAAAATGTGATCAAGGCTTACCTGGGAGAAGATTATGTCGCTGCTTGAAATTAACAATATCGATGTCTCCTATGGTGACGTTCAGGTCATCTTCGACCTCTCGCTCAAAGTCGAAAAAGGTGAAGTCGTCAGTATCATCGGCGGCAATGGCGCAGGAAAATCGACACTATTGAGGACAATTTCCGGACTGATGTCTCCTTCAGCAGGTACCATTAGCTTTGACGGTGTGCCGATCCAGAAGGAAACTCCCGAGGGCATAGTAACCAACGGCATTATCCAGGTTCCGGAAGGACGACGGCTGTTTCCGCTGATGAGTGTGAAAGATAACCTGATGGTCGGGGCCTATAATAAACGGGCCAACAAGGATGCTCTGCAGACACTGGCACGAGTATACGAATTACTGCCTCGGCTGGAAGAAAGAGAAAATCAGATTGCCATGACCCTCTCGGGCGGTGAGCAGCAGATGGTTGCCATCGGCCGTGGCCTGATGGCCCAACCCCACCTGCTCATGCTTGATGAACCGTCCCTGGGGCTGGCGCCCATCCTGATCAAGGATATTTTCGAAACGGTCCGCAAAATCGCCGACCAGGGCACAACCGTGCTCATGGTGGAGCAGGATGTAAAACATTCTCTCAGCTTGAGTGATCGTGGCTATGTGCTGGAACATGGCCGTGTGGCCATGGAGGGCAAGGCCGTGGATCTGATTGACGATCCGCATGTCAAGGAGGCGTATCTTGGGATTTAGAGCCTACTCCAGAGACACCACCCTTCAATCAATCTGAACTGATCTGAGCCAAGATCAGTTCAAATTGCCTTGTCTGTTCTTGCGATCTTATTTGCTGAACTTGAATGACCGTCGAATTCGAGCCACACTCCAGGATCACTCTCTCAACCTATTTTGCATTTTCACGAGAACCGGGTACGAATCTGGGTCGAACTATTGGTTAACGGCCAGCAATCCCTCTCGTGTGATGAGTGATTGTTGTCCATCAATATCACTTTCCACTACACCCATTTGATGCATGATTTTAATAAGCTGACAAGTGTCCTTCTCGCTCATTTTCAGTTTGTTCGCTATATGCCGAGAATGAACAACCTGTGGTTGGGGGTTTTTTAGGTTTTCAACCAAGATTTCAAGAATCTGTTGTTTGTTTGCGAGTATTGACATGAGATCTCTCTTGAGTGCCTTTTTACAAAAAAGAAAAAACGTTTTAAAATTCGACGAATGTATTGGGAAAAATAATATTTACCGGAGTTGCTCTATCCTTTTAACTGGGATTCCAGCCTCATTCCATCCTCTCAATCGGTAATAATCCTGAAGCATGTATTCCATTTCTTCTGCTGGTGAGCGATTTTCCCAGAAGGCAGTGCTTCTTTATGAATACGTTTAGGTAATCGATCATCCTCGATATGCAGCCCTTCCTGCAGATTGAAGGCTCGGGTCATATTGACGATGTTGCGTGCCACCTTCCGCAGGTCTTCCCTGCTACTTGGCTGTCCGGTCACACGAGGCAGGATAGTCTCAAGTTCCTCCCAGCTGTACAGGTCCCGGTAAAACCGGCAGAGCACCAGGGTATCAAAAATATTTAGACGGTCCTCATACTCGATAAGCATCTCGGCCTTATCTTTTATCTGATCCGGGGGAATCAAGACCGGAGAGTTCCGGTTTATAAAAGGTTGTCCGCAGGTGGCATGCACCTCTCGGGGAGGTACCAAAAGTGAGTCCCATTCCTTTCAGGGCCCGAGGGTCGTACCCTGCAGGTTCAAGCCCTTTTACATGCACGGCTATATCTTCTAAACCCCAGAGCTTCGAAGCGGGGATGATACCGTCTGCCAGAATAGCACCGATTCCCTCTCGTGCGGACATCATTTTGACGAGTGCGGCTATCTGGTCAACATTGCCATACTCGATATCAAAATCTATCTTACCGCGGGCCTTGGCCTCTATCGCCAAACCACAGAGATTGCCGGCAGTAATCGTGTCCATGCCCAGTCTATCGCAGAGATCATTGAGATGCGCAATTTCCGCCATGTCCTCAACCATGCAAAGACCGCCGAAGGAGTATATCGTCTCATACTCAGGTCCCTCAATTTCAAGACCGGTGTGGCGCCCCTTTTTGATCTTGGCCATGCGGCCGCAGGCCATGAAACATTTGGCGCAGGCATGCGGTTTTACCTCATGATCCTTATGGTACTGCTCACCGCTTATCTGTTCAAGATGATCACAGGAGCCCTCACTCCAGTATTTTGCCGGGAAAGGCACCGACAGTATTCATCAGGGTAACCATCATTGTCGTGCCCATGGCCTTGTATGCTTTTACGCCCGGATGCTCAATGTTTTTACCGGAAAACTCCTTGGCATACTGCGCAACCCCGGCAGGGTCATAATATTCCCTTTTCCTGTCTCCCTGAAAGACAATGGCTTTCACCAGTTTGGAACCCATCACGGCACCAACGCCGGTCCTGCCGGCACAACGCCATTTATCGTTGGCGATCAGGGCAAATTTCACCAAATTCTCACCGGCTGGTCCTATGGTAATGGCGCCTGGTTTTCGGTAACCCTCAGTGTTCGGAGGCAAATTTTGCGACAGCTTCAGTCTCTGCAGTAATCGAATCAGTGCCCCACAAGGTCCCTGCATCATGAAACTCGACGCCGTCGGGAGTGATGGTAAGAACCACTGGACTCGGAGCTTTGCCAGTCAGAAGAATGGCATCAAATCCTGTTGAGTCGATGGCCTCAGGAACTTTGCCGCCCGAGTACGATTCCGCATAAAAACCGGTGAGCGGGGATTTGGTGTACACCCCATAACGGCTTCCTCCCCAGAGTCTTCCGCCGCAGAAAGAGCCGGTCGAGAAAATCAGGTGGTTGCCTGGTGAAAGCGGGTCAACACCCGGTTCGTTTCGCTCAAGAAGCAGACGTGTCGCCAGTCCCTTGCCACCAAAACATTCAGCGAGAACCTGATCAGCCACAGGCTCTACGGTTGCCGACCTGGTCGTGAGATCAATTGTCAAAATCCGATTGTAATAGCCAAACATCTGTTACCTCCTGGTGTGATATGGAGTTGCTGATGATTTTACTACTATGAACAGTAACCATGCGAAACCCAGTCAAGACCCAACTCTCCACAGAAGCAGACGACGCCTCTGAGGAGTAGGTTAGAAAAAACAATGTCTTACCTGATAGCAGTCAGACCATTGTCGAGAATGTGCATTCCCTGCTCGAGTTGTTCGTCGGTGATCACCAGAGGCATCAAGAAGCGAATGACATTTCCATATGTGCCACAGGCCAGAATGATGAGGTTTTTCTCTAAGCAGTATTTGACGAGCGCTTTTGCTTTATCCGCTGCGGGAGTTTTTTTCTGCCGGTCATGGACGAGTTCAATGGCTATCATCGGACCCACTCCACGCACATCGCCGATCAGGGCATGTTTCTCCTGGAGGCTGTGAAGGGTGACCTGAAGTTTTTCGCCCAGTGTCTTGGCCCGATCCAGGAGATCTTCTGTCTCGAAAATGTCGAATACTGCGAGTGCTGCCTCACAGGTTATCGGGTTGCCATTATATGTGCCGCCGATACCGGAAGCATGCACGGAATCCATTATCTCTTTTTTTCCGACCACCGCGCTGAGAGGCATTCCGGCAGCAAGACTCTTCGCTACAGTGGTAATGTCAGCCTCAACGCCATAATAGTCCATGGCAAACATATAGCCTGTTCGCCCCATCCCGGTCTGGATTTCGTCGGCAATCATCAGCACGCCGTTTTTCTCACAGATTGCCTTCAGTTTTTGGAAATATTCTTTAGGGGGTGCAATAAAACCACCTTCCCCCTGGATCGGCTCAACTATGATGGCAGCTGTCTGCTCTGCTGCCACATGACTGATAAAAAACTCTTCAAGATGATCGGCACAGGAAACATCGCAGCTCTGGATATTCTTTGCCAAATGGACAGCGATAACAATTGGCATAGGGCATGCGATATACTTCAGGAGCAAAGGGACCGAGACCGTATTTGTATGGTTTTACTTTTGAGGTGAGACGTCATGCCCATTAAGGTACGGCCATGAAATCCACATTCAAAGGCAATAATACCTGTTTTCTGTGTGTAGTATCTTGCAATTTTAACTGCATTCTCAACTGCTTCCGCCCCACTGTTGGCAAACATTACGGCTTTAGGGGAGTCTCCGGGTACAGCATCACAGAGCTTTTGCGCCAATTTGACAGGAGATGCATAGGGAGACACCATAAAACAGGTGTGGGTAAATTTTTCGGCCTGGTCCTTTATAGCCTGCACAACCTTTGGGTGTGAGTGGCCAACGTTCATGACCGCGATACCGCCAGCAAAATCAATATATTCCTGGCCTTCGACATCGGTAATTATTGCCCCGCTGGCATGGGCGATATACTTGTCTGTGCCACTGGCATTGCCTTTGGCGATAACTTTACTTCTTAGTTCGTGCAAATCTGCATTTGTTTGTAAGTTGTCCATGTTTCATCCCTGTTAAAAGGTTCATTGAATTTTGAGGTGTTTGAGGAAGATTTGCAATAATAATGCCATCTTTTTATCCTCTTGCGACAACGTTAAAATAGGGAGATACCTGGATAGCTCTATATTGATAGCACAATATGTTGATTCAACAATGAATCAAAACTAATCAACTATTCATAATTTCAATCTATATATTGATTCACAAATGTATCAATGGCATCGAGAGAAAGTTCCCTACATAATCTAACAGACAAGAGTGACATATATATATCCTATAATTACTGAGGCTTATCTTTTGTTATTGAACGAATGCTATTGCGGGAGGAAAAGGGTGGCAAGAGGTTGCTGTTAGATGTGAGCATGAGGAGATTAATTGCTGATCCATAATTGAATCAGAAAAATGTTTTAACTGGAGCAAGTGGCCCTATAGTCCATGTTTTTTGCACTTTCGTACCACCGAAGGTTGGCTTATCTTCAAAAAAACTGCCATTTCCCGGGTCGTTCGACATTGGTTTTTGGCTGCTGTGAGGAGCTGTTTCTCCAACTGGTTCATGGTATCAGTCAAATTAACGGGAGCCGAGAAAGAGGAAAGACTCCCTGCAGAGAAAAGCGGACCGCTGTTTTTCTGGATGCTGGCCAAAAGAAATGCATCAATGCGTTTCTCATCACTCAGGACGACCGCATTTTCAATGATATTTTTTAATTCACGGGTATTGCCGGGGAAAGAATAATTCTGCAGGGTTCCAATCATAGCCGATCCGATCTGCATCGATTTGTTATATTGCCGATTGTATTTTTCTATATAAAATCTAACCAGTCCTGGTATATCTTCTCTACGCTCGCATAATGGAGGTATTTCCAGGGTAAAGCTGCTGAGCCTGTAAAATAAATCTTCCCTGAAGAGGTTATTTTTTACACGATCGCGCAAATCTCTGTTGGTGGCCGATATGGTGGCGCATTCAACGCTGATCGCCTTTGTACCTCCAAGACGGCGAAACTGCTTGTCATCCAGGTATTTGAGAAGTTTGGTCTGGAGATTGAGCGGCATATCTCCGATTTCATCAAGAAAAAGTGTCCCACCCTGGGCCAGTTCAAATAAACCGACTTTGCCTGTTTCTAGCCGCACCGGTAAATGCACCTTTTTCATAACCAAACAGTTCCGCCTCCAGAAGGTTCTCCGGAAGTGCGGCACAGTTAATTTCAATAAAAGGTTTGTCTCTTCTGTTACTGTTCTTATGAATTGATTTGGCAAGAAGACCTTTACCGGTACCAGAAGCCCCCAAAATCAGAATATTGGATGCGCCAATATTGGCCAACTTAAGAGATTTCTGGAGGATCTGTTTCATTATATTGCTGTCGGCAATAATCGTATTTTGTTCCAGTTCCCGGAGGGTGAGTCCTGAAATTTCCTCCCTGAATTTTTCCGTCAGCTTTTTATTTTGTTCGAATTTACGTATGCAGGGTTTCAAGCTCGGTCATATCTCTTTCATTAACAACAATAAGAGCAATAATTCCGTGCTCATCGCGTGCTGGGGTTCCTGTGCATAACAGGGTCCGGTTGGTTTTTTCAATGTGTTGAACTATGGTTTCCTGCCTGCCACTTGCCAGAACTTTGGTTGTATACCGACTGATCGAAAATCCCGCTATCAAGGAGTTGAGTGATATTGCGGCCGATAACATCTTTGGCTTGAATGCCGTTCAGAGTTTCCGACGCTGCATTGATGGTGACGATAACTCCTTTGCCGTCGCATACCCATATGCCATCAGATGAGGCTGAAATAATAGTTTCGAGCTGTCGATTCAATTCCTGATATGATTCGGATTTCCGTACTGATAACTCGAACGTGTCAGGTTCCTGGAAATTACAGACGGCACCAATGATATCACTTCCACGAAATATCGGGCTAACATGAAAAATAAGATTGCCCTGATTGACTCGAATCTCTCGACTAAAAATTGATTTCCCGCTGCTGAGACAATCCATGATGGATGAGTGAAAAAGAGGGAGAACTTCAGCAATATCCCTGCCAACACAGTCTCTTGCGCTAATATCTAATTTTGTTTCACCTTGGCGATTGAGATGAGCAATATTACCCATCGTATCAGTTGCAATAATTCCACTACTAATAAAATTGAGGATATCCTGCTCATCGATAGTTCTATCCACTACTTTTTTCATCTGTTGCGCGAGTCCTGATTATTTCGGATCAAAAGCTGTATTTTGTAGCGTATCACCTCTCTATCAATATGCAAGCCAGGTGAATACATGTCTGCTGTTGCTAAAGGGAGAGGAGTATTCCTTGCCCTTGTCAGTAAAACTACCCGTAGAACAATTAGAAGGTATACTGCACATGGTGGATTACCTTGTCTGGAGAGGTTAACGATGCTCCTTTTCGATCGTCCGTGAGGCAGTAAGCTGTCATCCGCAGCAGGGACAGTTGAATTGTGGTGTCGGTCCCTGCGTTACTGTACATTCAGCCTTGATGCCGTCCATTAAAAGCTGAAGATCGGCATCACTGAATTCATCATCAACTGTTTCTAAACCCAGGTCAGTGACGACGAGATGAAAATCAGGCTCTATGTTCAGTGATCTCAGCTTTTCCAAACTATGTTTTTCATGATTCCCGTCAATGACAAGGAGTGATCCGTTTCCTCTTCCCGAACGAACCTCGTTCATGTGAACTTCACATCCAAAACCTTCTTTCGCAAGACGTGTAAGCGCTTTACTGATAAGACCGCGGTTTTGTCTGCAGTCACTTGAGGTGTAAATGCGTATGGCAGCTTTTTTCATTTTCTAATCCTGCTTTTTTTCCTATATGGTCTTTTGTCAGGTAGAGTGGCAATGGTTTTTTACTGGGGTCAATAAGTCTTTTAGTTTCATGTAGTAATTATTGCTCTCACTGGTACGTATACTGCGGCAGCCGTATCAAAAAAATCAAAGACGCAAACCTCTCAGCCTGCGATAATATTGTCTCTCCAACCATATACCATGCGTCAGACAACATAGACAGAGTAATGAAGCGTTCTTTTTCTGGCAACACATACCGGCGTTTCATCGTGACACCCTCGTGTCATTTTAATTTACCGGCTCTGCAGTAATTTACATTGTCAGTAATAAATGAATATATGGAGCACTCATGACCCTGTAGCGGCACCATCAAATGGTCAAAGTTACAGTTGGCAATACAACCCCACACCACATAGCTGTGTTTAATTTGTCGCTGCTGGGTGTCTCTTTGGAGATCGGATGGGAAAACTGAGTGCAAGGCAGGGAAAAGATGCTGAATCCGGCGCGCTTGTCATTGTGCAAGGCAGACCTGGCAAAGTAAGATTTAGAACTTCATTGGCACCAGAATATTACCAGTAGCCAGTTAATTACTCCTGTTGTTGAGCAGGCTTTATTGATTACATTGCCTGGCAATTTAAAACCGCTTCTGTAAAAAACATAATCACCGTAAAATTCCCTGGTCTTACTTTCTCGCTACTGCAGTTCTTCCTTATAATTTTTGGGTATCTTAACCACGAGGACCGGTTGAGAAGCGCTGTGCAGTACCTTGCGGGTTGTGCTGCCCATGATGGCTTCACCTACCTTGGTGTGATCATGCGCACCCATGATAATCAGATCGGCTGAACAGTCTTTGGCTTTATCTAAAATAACCTGAACGGGATAACCGTCTACCACATGTACAGAACTGACAGCATTTTCGCAGGACGATGCATTGTTGCACTCATGGGTGCAGAGTTGCTCGAACCGCTGCCTGATTTCAGCCGTGACGCTTTCCCGAGCCTTGCTGTGCATTTCTTCTGTACTTTCATGAGAGATATATTGTTCAACAAGGCTCTGCCCAAAATGAGAAAGAGGTTCCATGGCATGAACGGCGACGATTTTTGCCTGATGCTGACGGGCAAGGGCCAGGGCGTAGCGAAAAACGTAGGGGGCATCAGGACCAAGGGCTGTGGTATAGAGAATTGTCTTAATTTGGGGGAGCATGTTGTTCTCTCCTTGATAGAGAAATCATGAGAACTTCCCAACCACACAGATCCTATAAGGGTTGGGAAGTTCTGTTTGCTGGTTATGAAAGTTTTTCAGGTTTACAGACGTTTTCGGCCTTTGCCGCACTCCGACCGCAGCCTTTGCAGTAGTGCGTGGCAGGTTGAATGAGAGCAATATAGGCCTGTGGATCTTTGACGTGCAGTTCCTCTTCGACATGGGCGCAGAGAGTTTTTTGATCACTCATTTTAGACCTCCATTATGTATGATAGCATGAGCTGCTATGTATATTCTAGGCGATCAACAGATAAGGATTGCCTGAGGATCCGGCAATCTTGTCTAATAATCAGACATGGAGCGCAGACTGTCAAGGCGCCGGGAAGGAGTTGCTGCCTCTTTTTTATATGACAATAAAGCGGTTGTGTGAGTATGTTGGATAAATATTTTTCACTGATTTTCAGGAGGATAAACAGATGACGAAATATGGATTTTTAGGGTTGGGAATCATGGGTAAAGCCATGGCAGCAAATCTTGTTGACGCTGGTCTGGATGTCACCGTCTGGAACCGGACAAAAGAGAAATGTGTTCCTCTCGTTGATCTCGGGGCACACCAGGGAAACAGTCCGGCAGATGTAGTGGCCCAATGTGATGTCACTTTTGCAATGGTCTCAGATCCTGCTGCTGCGGCATCCCTCTGTTTTGATGATGGTGGCGTCCTGGAGGGTATAACGCCGGGAAAAGGTTACATCGATATCTCCACCGTTGATCCGGCAACAGTTTTACACATAGCCGGAGCAGTCAAAGAAAAAGGAGGACGTTTTCTGGAGGCTCCCGTTTCCGGGAGTAAAAAGCCGGCCGAAGACGGCACCCTGGTTTTTCTCTGCGGTGGTGATGAGTCCTTGTATCGGGAGGCCCAGCCGGCCCTCCAGCTTATGGGGAAAAAATCGTTTTATTTAAATAATATCGGACAGGGAACCCAGATGAAACTTGTCATCAATATGATTATGGGAACGATGATGGCCGCATTTGGTGAGGGGCTTGCCCTGGGCGACAAGTCAGGCCTGAAGATGACGGATATTCTCGATGTTTTAACGCAAGGGGTCATCGATACCCCGATGTTTCGCCTGAAGGGCCCCCAGATGGCACAGAAAAATTTCCCAACTGCTTTTCCCCTCAAACATATGCAAAAAGATATGCGGCTCGCTCTGCAGCTGGGGGATGAGCTCGGTCAATCACTTTTCACAGCCGGTGCCGCCAATAATTTATATATTAAAGCCAGAAAGGGCGGTGGAGCGGACGACGATTTTTCGGTGGTGTTTAAATTCATTATCGATCACCTCGTAACTTAACAGGAGGTTTGTTATGGCACCAATGAAATGCCCTGACTGCGGGGCGCAGCATTTTTATGTAAAAGATCCGGATGACCAATACAATATTTTTGAATTTGACCTGCAGGAGGGCGAAATTGTCTTTACCGATGGTCAAGTTGAATCGGAACAGCGACCGGAGGTTAACGAAGAGACAGAAACTTTTTGTGACCGTTGTGCCTGGCACGATAAATTTAAAAGCCTAAAAAAGATCGGCTGAAAAAAAGGACCTGGTGTCTGCAGAAAGAGACAATTCATTCTGATCATTCCGCATCGCATACAATACATTTTGCAGAGTCGCCATTGAATGCGACCAGAAACTATGAGCGACCACGCCGGTGAGCAAGTCGTTGCGGGGGACTGGAATTGCCACTGAAGTTGCCGGCTGAAGCTGCGCACTGTCCGTACCGAAATTATCTGTCATGTATCGTTTTGCAGCCAACAAACCGTTTTTTCCAGTAACTGTCGGTGAGTTTCGATACAGTTATTCCCTGGCTGGTACTGGCATGAATGAACTTGTCATTGGAGCGATAGACACCTACATGATTGATGCTTTTCTGTTTGCGGTTGGCGAAAAAAACCAGGTCGCCCGGCTGCATTCTTTTGCTCGGAATTTCCTGAAGTTCTGAGAAATGGTATTGGTCAATGGAGTTGTGCGGCAGATCAATATTAAAAAGTTTCTCGTACAGCACGCGGGCAAAACCAGAGCAATCCATCCCCACCTGGATATACCTCCTTTTCGATAGGGAACCCATAGATACTCTTTTGCCTTATTTTCAAACTGCTGGTTGGTAAGACCGACTGATGTCACCAGTGCGCCGCTCATGTCTTCTTTCGAATGCCCGGGTTGTCATGATCAAAAAGACAAAAATACTGAAGATTAACAGGATGAATCTCATAGTAAGGAAGTGCAAATTTATTTGTTACGCCAAAAGGAGGTGCCCTTGGGGTACAATTTTTATATCATTACAGGTACCGTATGTGCGCCGAAATAAAAGAAAAATTGCCCGCCTCTAATATAAAGCTTTTTACTTATCCATCGAAATTTGAGGTTTTTACGAACTTGCTATGGTTATCTGTCATTGCAATTTTAATGACGGAGTTTGATTTTATCAAATAGACGATTGAAGGGTGAATTGTCAATCGAAATTCAATATGGCCCGGGGGTAACTAGTTTTGGGCTTACACCCGCTTGCTTTCTCTGGATGGAAATAAAAAAAAATATGATGTTTAAATTCATACTTGCCTGGACCATAACATTGTGCCGAGTTGTCATTGGATTGGTGGTCATAAAAACAGGTTTTGACTTTTCCCGGGGCGGCGGCACTTTCTCTTTTCAGCAAACAGATACTGTTACCGGCATCTTTGTAATAATTATTGGCGTGTATTTTGTTTTTTCCAGTATATCAAATCGGTTGTCTGATCGATCGGAATAGTGGGCATCAGAGGTGACTGGACAATAGCGTATGTAACACTCTGTAGAAGCCGGAGGCGGTTGGCGGAAAAAATGTGATTTGAAAACATGTAAAAGAGCTGTTACAAAATCTCTTTCCGGTGGTATAAGTGCCTTCTTGGCAATACGCGTCGATTGGACAAATTTCAGATAATTAGCATTTTGCAGATGATCGGTCCAGAAATCAACAACTTCAGGCTCAACACAACGAACAGGATAGGTAAATGCTGGGAACAATAGTCAACACCTTGGCAATTATAGGCGGCAGTCTGTTGGGCCTTTTCTTCAGCAAAGGCATCCCTGATAATTACAAAGAAATCATTCTCAGCGGTGTTGGTCTTTCAGTGGTTCTGATCGGCATTAAAAGTGCTCTTGTGTCAGACAATTTAATGGTTGTTATTCTTTCTGTTATTTTCGGTGCCTTGCTTGGTGAATATGTAAAAATTGAAGAGAAACTCGAATCTGTTGGCAGGTTTTTTGAGAGTAAAATCGCTGCTAAATCAAGCGATTCAAAATCCTTTGCCAGGGGATTTGTAACAGCGAGCCTGGTTTTTGTGTTGGTTCAATGGCTATTGTCGGATCCCTGGAGAGTGGTTTGACCGGAAATCATCAGACGCTCTTTGCGAAATCTGTGCTTGACGGAGTGACCTCAATCATTTTTGCTTCGGCAATGGGTCTGGGAGTTATGTTTTCAGGTATTGCGGTATTTGTTTACCAGGGCCTGATCACCATTACGGCTGTCTTCATGAAAGGATATCTCGTTCCTGAAACAATTGCTCAGATGACATCCGTGGGCGGACTGCTTATTATGGCCATTGGCTTTAACATGCTTAAAATAACGACCATCCATGTCGGTAACCTTATCCCTGCCATTTTCCTTCCTTTGGGGTATTATTCTTTTCGTGAACTGTTCTGAGGAGAATTGTCCAGCTGTTATGGACTGCCTGGATTCAGATTAAGCCAACTTTCGCTCAACTTCCCCCGGCATGGTGAAGAACGTCGGGTATCTCCCTGAGACAGATTGTCTTTTTGAAAAAAACAAGAAAACTATCTAAAAGTACTAATAGTATCTAGCATCTTTTGGCTCTGTATGCGAAAAAGCATGTCCGGCGCTATCAATAAAATTGTCATCATTACAAGTATTCTGAAGGAAATAAAAAATGAAAAAAATCGAGTACCGAGAACAGGCGTTGAAACTTTTCCCCTGGGTTTGTGCAAGCTGTGGTCGTGATTTCACCGGAAAAAAATTACGCGAATTGACCGTTCACCATAAAGACCATAACTATAAAAATAATCCGCCAGACGGAAGCAACTGGGAGCTGTTGTGCATATACTGTCACGACAACGAACACTCCCGGTCACTTGATGCTGAATGGCTGCCCACTGAAAACCCGGACGCAGACGAGGGGCCTGCAGCCACGCACAGACCTTTTGCTGCGCTCAAAGCTTTATTGCCAAAACATCAGCAAGGCTAAGGGATTTGCAATAAAATCGAATAAACGATGCAACCCGCTTACTGGGTAAATGCTTACTATCAGGAACCATTTTATGAAAATGACCTCGAGAAAAATGCTGCTGAAATGTTTTTTTGCTTTCCTGGCTGTCGTGCTGCTCCTGCCGGGTGTTGTATGGACCGAGGAAACACCGCCTCTCTTTCTGAGAGCCGACATTAGTAAAAGCAGTTATGTGCGAGGATATCCAGAAATTTTCTCCAGTCAATGAGGCGGTTGTATTTTCCATCGAGCTTGGGAGAATATACTGTTTTACCGAGTTTGACCCGGTACCCAAACAAACCATTATTTACCATAAGTGGTATCACAAAGGCAATCTGGTATCCGTCAAGCAGTTGACTGTCAATCCGCCCCGCTGGTCGTCAATTTCCAGTGTGCAGCTGAGAGATGCGGACAAAGGAGTCTGGCAGGTGGATGTCACAGATAACAATGATAAACTTTATAGCACTTTACGATTCAGTATAACGGATTGACTGCATGGACCCATTAGCCCAAACATTTAGCCTGCGCTGGCAGGACGTATTCGATATTCTTCTGAACAGCTATATTCTGTTTAGACTCTATGTACTTTTCAGAGGAACCAACGTAATCCGAATGCTTGTTGCAATATGCATACTCTGGGTGCTGGAACGCATTGCGATGAGCAACGGATTGATTGTCACGACCTGGGTAATCCAGGGCATTATTGCTGCCGCTGCACTTAATTGTCATCATTGTTTTCCGCAATGAAATTGCCAGCGTTTTCCAGGCCCGCAGTTTTAAATCTTTTTTTTGGGGCATTCCCCAGACGGCAGGCTCTCGCGCCCGATTGAAATTATCACTGAAAGTGTCTTCGAGCTGGTCCGCCATAAGCTTGGGGCGCTGATTGTTTTGCCACTTAAAAAAGGCTTGGAAGAGGTTGTCCACGGCGGTATTCCCTGGCAGGGAAGACTTTCGCGGGAAATGTTGTTGAGTATTTTCTGGGATGGTACCCCGGTACACGATGGCGCTATTGTGATCCAGGGCGATCAGGTCATGGAAGTAGCCGCCATTCTGCCCCTTTCAAAAAGCAGTGACCTGCCTTCTCATTTTGGTACCCGGCATCGAGCCGCAGCCGGCCTGACAGAGCAGACTGATGCTCTGGTCATTGTCGTCTCCGAAGAGCGGGGCAAGGTAACCGTGTTCAAGGATCAATCGATTATCGATGTTAAGGACGATATTGAACTGAATAAGGTGCTGCTGCAGTATGTCGGGCACGATCCCACAAGAAATGTAGTCGAGAAATCAGATTGTCGAGATCTGTCTGGCCGCTGCAATTTGTCTGGCAGGGGTTACTGGTATCTGGTTCAGTTTTGCCCGGGGGGTTGAGACCCTGACCACCCTGGAAGTACCGGTTGAGTTTGTCCATCGGGATTCTAAAATGGCGATTATTTCCGCATCTGAGAGTACTGTCAAGCTACAGATCAGTGGATCAGGATCACTTATCAAATCTGTCAGACCAGATCAGGTGAAGGTTAAACTGAATCTGTCCAACGCCGTGGCAGGCAATAATCAGATCGCTATCACCAGGGACGGCATTATCTCTGCCGCCGGGCATTGAACTTAAACAGCTGAAACCCCAGGAGATTGAAGTGTATCTCGACGTCCCTGTCAAGAAAAAGCTGCCTGTTCAGGTGGACTGGACGGGGAAGTTGCCGACTGGTCTTATCATGAAGGATACTCGCATAGTACCTGAAACAGTGGAAGTGGAAGGTGGGCACCAGATACTAAAAGAAATAGGAACCATCTATACTGCCAAAATCCCCCTGGATAATATAACCGAGGACGGCAAAATATCGGTCGATCTGGTGATTTCTCCGTCATCGCTCAAACTGGCAGGGGACTCTAAAAAAGTTGTCGAGGTGAGCTATACAGTAGCCAAGAGACAACCCACATCAGCTGTTGAAATGAACTAGGGTATAAGGAGCAGCTTACGCTTGAAAGGACTGGCTGGCAGCCTATTCCACGAAAGCCTGCTCGAAAACCTTGTGATGGGCGTATGTTACTCCTCTTTGTTGACAGAGATGACCCACTGGTATTACATAGTATAAAGCTCTATCACTCTCGACAAGTAAATCGATATTTTACTCTGGTAGAAAAGAAGTAAGTACTTAACTATGTAACCTAAGAAGGAAAGCAGGAACAAGGTATTTGACTGATAACAGCAACCACAGGGAGAAGAAAAATGAGCGATGAAAAAAGCAAATTTGAAGAATTAAAAGCATCCATCGAACAGCTGCGTGACGAGATTAATGTCAAAGCCCATCTCGGCAAGATGGAGGCCAAAGACGCCTTGGAAGAACTTGAAAAGAAATGGAATTCCCTGCAGGCCGAGTACAAACCCGTTGCCAATGAGGCCGGTAAAACCGCGCAAAAGACAAGAGAAGCCCTTGGCCTTGTCGCCGATGAGTTGAAGGCTGGGTATGCTCGTATACGAAAGCTTTTGGAATAAACCGGGTGCGTTTCAGTCATAGTTGTCTGCACCTTGATCTGGCATTCTGCTGTTTTTCAGCAGCTTGGCGCATGCAGAGGAAAGTCTGGGGGATTCAATTGACTGCACTGATGTGTCGCATTGACTATACAGACGATCCAGGCCTGACCAGAGAAGAACGGCTGCGTCTGATGGATAAAGCCTTTGTGGAATCTCTGAACAGGTTTGAATTATGCCAGTCCGCCAAAAGAAAGAGCCAAGGCTGCTGGGGGAGGCACTACTGCCGGTAGTGGTGACAGCGGAACGGGCGGAGGCGGCGGGGGAGCAAAAGGTGATTCTGATAATCCTGGTGATGGTTCAGGTGGCGGATTGGCTGGTGATACTGGTGCCAGTTCTGTCGCCAGCTCGACTATGTCGGGAACTGAACCTCCCCTGGAAATTTCACCAGCTGAAGGTATAAAGGCCAGGAGGAAACAGCCAGGCAGGGTGGTCAGGATATGGCTGCAACTGGCACGAAGATTGATGGTAATATGACCAGTTGCAACGGGAAACTGCCGGAGGATATTCCGCCGGCGGCCAATGATGATGCCCTGGCCGCGCAGATACGATACGCTGCTGAAAATGAGCCCGATCCGGTTAAAGCCAAGCAGTTGTGGAATGAGTATAGAAAATACAAAGGCATGGCCCCCCAAAACTAGCAGAGAACGCCCATGTATTTAAAAAAAATAACTACCGTACTGGTCATCTTTACATTTCTTTTTTCAGGCTGTGGCACCAAAAATAGAACCTCGACAGGTGTCGGTCCCCCTCCTTCTTCCTCCTATGTCAAGCCACCGGCTGTCCAACCAGTGGCCATGGTGCCAAAACTTGAGGTGGTCATTCCGGTATTCGATCCTGGTCTGCCTGAAGACCCGGCAGAGTACGATGATGATAACATCTGGCCCGAATTACGACGGGCCGAGGCCAATCGCTTTGCCTATAAGCTCAAGGAAAAACTCGAAGCGACAGGGCAATTCGGTGGAGTTCGGGTAACGCCTGATGCTACCGCCACCGGAGATTTGTATATTCTTGGTCGAATTGAAGAATCAAATGGTGAAGAGGTGGCGATAGAAATTGAAGTTATTGATATAAGCGGAGAGAGCTGGCTGGATGAATATTTTGAGTATGAGGTATCGGAATATTTTCACAGGGATTTACGAAATAAAGGGAAGGATCCTTACGATCCTCTATTCACCGATGCCGCGGCCGCAATTGCTGCCGAACTCAGCTCCCATGATCGGCAGGAAGTGGAAAACCTGCAGTATCTTGCCGATCTCAGGTTTGGCGCCAATTTTTCCGACAGTGCTTTTATGCAGTATCTGGAAGTGGATGACGGAGAATATACTATCGTCAGCAAACCAAGTGATGAAGATCCCATGCTGCAGCGGGTTCGAGCGATTCGAGTGCGTGATCAGCTGTTTATTGACAGCCTGCAGGATAACTATGCTGCATTTTCCGGGCAGATGAACGAGAGCTATCTGATGTGGCAGGAGCAGAGCCTTCTCGAGACCAGGGCCGAACGTATAGCCGGACGAAAGGCCATTGCCGAGGCCGTGGGTGGTGTGCTGCTCGTTGGACTTGCCGTTGTCTCGGCGGTGGCGGGATCGAGGTCTCATTCGACTGCTGGCAGTTCAGCCGGTGCTACCGGGGCGATTCTTGGCGGCATGGCCGGAGGAACATTAATTTCTGAGAGCTTCAGAACCAGCGACGAGGCCAAGGTGCACCGTGAAGCACTCAATGAGCTCGGTAAATCCGTGGATATGGCCATGGCTCCGCAGGTTATCGCCTTTGAAAAAGAAAGTGTCAAGCTAACCGGTGATGCGAAACAGCAATTTGCCCAATGGCGGGCGTTTCTGCAAAAAATCTATAACGAAGAAAAGACTCCTGATGTGCAAATTTAACAGTTGAACATATTGTGATTGAAGAGAAACTTGAGCAGGCACGTCAACAGCAGTGCCAGGCGCTGGGGTGCAGTTGGCGATCATTGTTATGGCAGCTGTGGCCCTCTGTGGTCTTGTGATGCTTGGCCTCTCCTCGGTTGATTTTTCGTCATATACAAAATGTTCCGACTGTTGCCGCCCCGACAAAAATCCTATCTGAAAAAGACAGAGAAAAAATCCGGGAAGAATTTAAGGAACTGCTGCAGCAATATGAAAATGAGCTGGAGCCGCGTCTGCAGTCTGCCAACCTTGAGCTGTGGAATCGAGAGGCCTGCATTTGCCATAACCGAGCTTAAACAGAAGGTGATGACGGATTTCAGCGGCGGCGAACTATCGGCATGCTCTTGACAATCTGCGTGTTCTGAACAGTAAAGCAGAACAGTTGTTAAAAGAAGCAGAACAGCTTTACACGGAAAATATGGCCCAGGCCTCTTAGTTTTTAGCAAAAGATCTCTATCATGAGGCAAAGCTCCATATTGATAAAGCCCTGCTGGTTGCCCCACAAGCTCCCGCTGCCCTGAACATGCAGCAGCAGATCGAAAAACTTCCGGTTATTCTTCCCCTGTTAAATGAAGTAAAGGCTGCCCGAGCAGAAAATGACTTCGACAAAGAATCGGATTATTTGCGGCAGCTCCTGCATATTGCACCGGAGCGTGGAGAAGCTGCCGGACGATTGAAAGAGCTGACTGAGCAGACTGAAAAATAAAAAATTTGCTGCCCATATTGCCTCGGGGTTTGCCGCTATTGATAACAGCCAGGTAAAAGAGGCCGGATACCATTACCAGGAGGCCAAAAAAATTGATCCCAGACGGCCGGAACTGGCAGTACTGGCAAGCCGGCTGGCATCGCTTGAAAAATCTCTTCGAGTTAGCCCGGCTATAAAAGCGGCGGAGCAGGCAGTTCGGCGGGACGACTGGCAAGCAGGCCAAAATAAACTTTTCCAGGGTTCTGTCAGATGCACCCCAGGATAAGACGGCAATTGAAGGACTGAGCCGTGCCGATAAGGTTCTTGAACTTCAGGCGCAGTTTCGGCAATATTTTAAAGATCCTTACCGTCTTACCATTCCCGAGGTTCATACCGAGGCGGAAAAAACATTAGCGCAGGCTGCAGCTGCTGCCGGTTATAGTTTTACCATAAAAAAGCAGGCGGAACAGTTGCGTGAGCTGATAAGCTAAAGTCAACCGCCTTATCCCGGTAACTGTCACCTCGGATAACCAGACAAATGTTTTGGTCCGCACTGTTGGCAGAGTCGGGGCCATATCGCAGAAAATAATCCATTTGAAACCAGGCAATTATACCTTTGAAGGGGTACGGAAAGGTTATAAATCCAAGCTGGTTCGGGCGATTATCCCATATGACCGGGACACCTTCAGTGTGCAGGTAATTTGTGATGAGCCAATTTAATCAGAAATTAGATCAGGCTAAAGCGCGGCAAAAAAGATTGCACCTGTTTACTGGTGTTTTTCTGCTGGTCATTCTTCTGCTGCTTGCAATGCTCTTTGTTGTTTCCCGCGGGACCCGTATTGAAGTAATGCCTGAAGAGGCAAAAGAACAGGCCGTGATCAGGGTTACCGAGGGGCTTGGGGTCAGTGTGGGAGACAGGGTCTATTCGCTTGCTGGAAGCCCGGTCATTACCGTTTCTGCACCTGGCTTTAAAGACGCCACGGCAACTATCGATGCAGCCCGTCTGGGCAAAATATTTTCAGTCGAGTTATTCGAATTGCCCGGTCGTCTCACAATTGGCATTAAGCGGGGTTGATGAAAATCTGCACAAGACTGCATGGCAGATCAGATGGTCAGGACGTCTCTTATTCTGATACTCTTGATGTAGAGCTTGAGCCAGGGACATATACTGTGACAATCAACAATCCTTTTTTTCAACCCAAAGAAGTAGCGGTCAAGATTAAACGCCGGGAACTGACTGCGCTCCTGATAGAACTGCAGCCTGTGACCGGAGTTTTGCGCATTGCCTCGCAGCCTGAAGGGGCAACTGTTGTTCTTGATGGCCGGGAGATTGGGCAGACACCCCTGCAGGTGAAAAAAAATGGCGGCCTCTACAGTTTTCGCCTAACTAATGAAAATTATATCGATATTGTTGAACAGATAGAAATTACCCAAACCAGTCCGGAAGTGAGCCGCAATTATAAACTGGAACGTAAAAAAGCAGGAGTACATGTCGACATGATGCCCAAAGGCGGCACCCTTCTGGTAAATGGGGTAAAGGCTATGCAACCGCTTCTCCTGGATGCGACGGTGGAACACCGTTTGACCTATATGAAGGATGGTTATTATCCGCAGACGCAAGTTGTACCGCTCAATGCCGATGAAGAAAAGCACATCTCTTTTCAGTTGAAAGAAGAAAGAGGCATGGTTGAAATATCTTCCTCCCCTCCTGCAACCGTCTGGATTGATGATAGAGACTATGGGGTGAGCCCGGTCCGTGTTGACCTGCCGGCTGTCGCGCATACAGTTACCCTTAGAAAGACCGGTTATCGATCCGTATCACAAACGCTTACCCCCAAAGGAGGCACGACACAAAAAATATCTGCGGTACTGCTCACCGAAGATAAAGCCAGATTACAGGAGGCACCGCGGGAATATACGAATCAGGATGGTATCAAGCTTAGGCTTTTTGTTATTGATGACACCTTCACCATGGGCGCGCCGCGCTCTGAAAAAGGCCAGCGAGCCAATGAATTTCTGCGCAGGATTAAACTGACCAAACCTTTTTATGCCGGAATTTTTGAGATAACCAGCAGCCAGTTTGCCAAATTTGATCCGCAAAAAGCTGGAAATGCTGCCACTACTCCTGTCACCTCGGTAAGTTGGCAGGAGGCCGCTGCCTACTGTAATTGGCTGAGTAACAAGGAAAAACTTCAGCCTTTTTATAATATTTCTAAGGGGCAGGTAACAGATTTCAATACCAATGCGGATGGCTATCGCCTGCTCAGTGAAGGTGAATGGGAGTGGCTGGCCCGAAAATCGGGCAAGTCTGCCCAGACTATTTTCACCTGGGGCAATGATACGGTTATACCGCCTAAAGCGGCCAATGTTGCCGATGAAGGTGCGAAGGGCAGGTTAGATTTTATGTTCCCAAGTATACCGATGGGTATACCGGGGTTGCTCCAGTCGGCAGTTTCAATGTCGAATCGTCGGGTCTCTATGATATGGCTGGAAATGTCAGTGAATGGGTGCATGACGTCTATTCGATAGTTCCGCCACAACCAGACACTGTAGAGAAGAACCCCCTTGGCCAGCATCGTGGGCAGGCGCATGTGGTGAAAGGCGGCAATTTTCGCTCAGGCACCATAACAACCCTGCGTCCGGCATTTCGGGAAGGATTGACCAGCGGACGCGACGATGTCGGATTGCGCATTGGCCGTTATCTTTATGGAGGAGAGGATGGATAAAGTGATAACGAATTTTCCGCAAAAGACCATTATTGTGGCTGGGCATACTGATTGCTCTGTTTATTACCGCGGCCACAGTGTATGCGGTGCTGCCGGCTATCAGTCTGAATTCACCGACCTCCTTTCCTGTGGATATTTAATATGTCAGATATTGTAAAAAGTCTTGCTGTATTGATAGGCTGCACCATATTGTCCACCTTGCCTATATCGGATATGTTCGTCCGGAAGCGGATCTTGTGCTTGAGACCGCGCGACAGGCGGGTCAGTCAGCGCCCCGTGACCTGGTGATCGTTCTCAAGGATTATGAGCAGGAGATCTGTCTTATCCTGATGCTCTGGGGAAGTTATCTCATTTTGAGCAAGTGCCGGATGATTTTGCGCAACGATTATCTCTTTAGTGTTGATTTACTTGAAGACGACGGTGCAGACGAAAACTTTCCGGTGGAAAAAATGATTGAAAAATTAGACACGGAACTCTCTGCTGATCGTCGGTCGGCACCCCTGATTCAGGCTCTGCGCACTGCCCTGTGGCGATATGCCGGAACCAGGAATGTGCAAAATTTATCGGACGCCGTTGAAAGCAGTGTCGAGGCACTGGCCATTCGTCAGGATGCGGAAAATTCGATGATCCGTTATCTTATCTGGGCAATTCCTTCAATTGGTTTTATCGGCACGGTTCGGGGGATCGGCGAAGCTCTGTCCCATGCAGATCAGGCGCTGGCCGGCAATATTGCCGGCATGACCAACAGCCTCGGTGTCGCCTTTAACTCAACGCTTGTGGCGCTCTTGATCAGTCTATTGCTGATGTTCATTTTTCACCAGCTGCAGCGTCTTCAAGATGGCCAGCTCGTTGCTATTCAGGCCTATTGTGACCAGTATCTTCTCGCCCGCATCAAATAATTGGGGTAATGGTGAGAAGGAGGCGCAAGTCTGAAGGATTTAACCTTGCTTTTCTGGACATTATGTCCTGCGGACTCGGGGCTGTTGTCCTGGTATTTATGCTGGTAAAGCATAATGTCGGCACATCAACAAGTGAAATTGATCTGCTTACAGCCGATGTGCAGCGTCTTGAGCTGCACCAGGCGGAGCTGCAGGAAACCCTTGCAGAGCTGCAGGCTATCTCCCGGTCCGAAGCAGAGAAAATTGCCAGGCGAAAAGCAAGGCTCACCCAGCTAGAACAGGAGCTTGCCCGAAAAGAGCTGAGTCTTGCCCAGAAAAAAGATCAGTTGGCCGCTTTGAAAAATGATATCTCCACCAGACCAGTAGCCGCCAAAGAAGATCTTGTCGAAGATGATCGGGGTGGGGAGGAAAATTACCTGATGGGGCTGAAAGTTGCCGGACGGCGTATTGCTGTGCTTTTAGACAGCAGCAGTTCCATGACTGACGAGAAACTTCTTGATATTATAAAAAGAAAAAATGGGTCTGCGGCAGAAAAGAAGCGCGGTCCTAAATGGCTTCGAGCCCGAAAAACCGTGCGCTGGCTGCTCGCCCGGCTCCCCAGGACAAGTCAGGTGGCTGTGATCTCTTATAATGGTGGGGCAAAATCACTTGGCTCTGCTTCCTGGCTCAATGCGGGTGACCCGGCAACAATTAAAGGTCTTTACCGGGAGCTGGATACTCTTGTGCCTGAAGGGGCCACTAATCTGCAGAAAGGTTTGCAGGCATTGTCCGGCCGCAACGCAACGGATCTCTATGTGATTACTGATGGTCTGCCAACCGCTGGTGAATCCCGCTATGCCAGCCTAAATCCTTTTGCGAACTGCAGTTCTCTGCTCGGCAAAGCGACGACAATTTCAGGGGAATGCCGGGTGAAACTTTTTCGTCAGACGGTCCGGGACAGCAGCCCTGGCGGGGTAAAGGTCAACGTGATTTTACTGCCCATTGAGGGGGATCCTGATGCGGTCAATGAATACTGGGCCTGGGCAGCACAAACAGGAGGGCTGCTTATCAGCCCGGCGGTGAACTGGCCATGAAAATCACCAAAAAAGATTTTGATATCTTTAATCTCTCCTTTCTGGACGTAATCTCCTGCGGCTTTGGCGCTGTCGTGCTTCTCGTGTTGATCTCCAATACGGCTGAAGCCCCATCAAGGTCAGAAGTGAGCGAAGTTGAAAGCCTTCTTGATCAGGTTATTACCCTGGAAAACACGATAGACAGTCTGGCGCAGGAAATTGACCGGCAAAAGAAGAACAACGACGACCAGCTCGCCGAAAGCAGCGGCCTTGGCAGCGCTGCAGACATTCTGACGAGAAAACTCGGTCAGAAAGAAAATGAAGAAAAGACACTGGCAGGTGATCTCCAGGGACTCTCTCTGGTGCAAGAGAGTTTAGAGAGGGTGTCGATTGCCCCTTCGACCAGTAACACCACTCGCGATGAGGAGGTTGGTGGTATTCCGGTAGACAGTGACTATGTCATTTTTGTTATTGACACCTCGGGCAGTATGCAGGCTATCTGGCCCCGTGTTTCCAGGGAGATTCAGAATGTATTGAGTATTCATCCCCAGGTGAAAGGTTTCCAGATCTTAAACGATCAGGGCAAAGCGCTTATTTCCGGTTACAGCGGGCGATGGATTCCTGATGCGCCGCAACTTCGTCAAAGTGTCATGAAAGTGTTCGGCACCTGGCAGGATGCGTCAAACAGCAGCCCGGTAGAAGGAATAGAGATGGCTTTGAAAAGATATGCCAAGCCGGGACAGTCGACGGCAATTTATGTTTTTGGTGATGATTTTACCGGGTCCTCGTTTGATCCGGTTATTGCGCCATTACCGGAATGAACAAGATGCAGGCCGACGGACGGCGCCTGGCAAAGATTCATGGAGTAGGCTTTCTCTCCCGGCATACCACCGGCCGATTTGGTATACTGATGCGGGAGCTTACCAGAAAGAACGGGGGCACCTTTCTTGCCCTGCCAATATAAAAAACTGTTTATAGCGAACTAACTTTTTAAACAGAAAATTCATCTGCAATGAGGAAACTGCATGGTTAAAATTATTGCAATTTATGGCAGCCCCAGGCGTGACGGAAATAGTGCGACCTTATTGAAACAAGCGGTGGCCGGTGCCAGGCAGGAAGGCGCACAGGTGGAAGAAGTAGTACTTCGCGACTACAAGATTTCTCCGTGCATGGAAATTTACGCCTGCATCAAAACCGGTCAGTGTGCTATTCGCGATGATTTTCCTGAAATCCTGGAGAAACTCGAGTCCAGTACCGGGATTATGCTGGCCTCCCCTATCTTTTTTTATTCGGTGAGTGCCCACACAAAAATCTTTATGGACCGCTGCCAGTCTCTTTGGGTCAGAAAATACTGGATCGAGAAACAGGCTTTCGGGGAGGCTCCCGAAACTCGCAAGGGATTATTTATCTCTGTCGGTGCTACGGGCGGGAAAAAACTTTTTGACGGTGCACTGCTCACCGTTAAATATTTCTTTGATGTATTGAGTGCCGGCTTGTGGAAAACAGTTCTCTGCCGAGGGGTGGATCGCAGGGGTGAGATCGACAGTCGGGAGGATTACCTGCAAGAGTCGTTTGAAGCAGGCAGGGAGTTGGCAAGAGTCCTCCAGGCGGAAAAAACAAAGGACAAAGGGCATCCTACTTTGTGATATCTTGCCATGAGAGCGCAACTTTTTGCTGGCCGCATAGAGGCTTGATTGCTGGTTGTAGCCGTTCAACAGAAGATAAGATCAGGTGTTGCCGGCAGCTCCGGATTGTCAGCTGTTACCGCTGACTCGGTGATCAGTGATACACTCGGTCCATCTGATTGAGTTGCTCCTGGGCATGAAGATCTTCCAGCCCAGGAATTGTTTTTATTTTTTGTAATAATAAAACGCATCCCTGTTCCGAATTTTGGCTGGGGACTCTGTTTTGTGTCTGCAATGTTTTCCGGCGTTTGAAAAAACGGTTCTTTGATTTTTCCAAAGTTACTGAAATCGTCTGGCATACTCTCTTCTCCTCACTGCAAAAATCAATATAAAGACCTTTCTACTATAGTTATTATAGATGAAATCAGGAAAGAGTAAATAGGTGAATACACCAGGCTGATCTAGGTGTTTATACGGATAGAAGCTGAAGGTTATACGGTACATCAATTACATATCGGAATTGAAGTTTGCAGCATATATGCTGGATATTTTGCGAAAAGAAAATTATCAAAGAAAAATGTACCCAGGACGTTTGCGAATCAGCTGATCTGCAGTAGCCTGATAAGCTCGGAAAAGAAGTGCAGGGTCATTCTGCCGGCACTGCCAATGTCTTCTCCCAAGGCAACAAAGCCGTGATCTCTTAATATAAAAAAGAGGGTTGTCTGATCAACCAGGTCAAGGGCTGATTGAGCAAGCTCCGGAGTCCCATAATCATGGAATTTTTGCGTGACGGGAATATTCAGGGTTGTCGGCGTGGATATTGAGCAGGGAGCAATGTCCATGCAAAATGGCATTTATATGCGGAAGATGTCTGATACAGAGCATTATGGAGAAAGCTTTCCGATGAAGGAAGTGATGCTCCTTCAGTAATAAAAGTAGGCAGGGTGTTCAGTGAAGTCGACTATATGGCAAAAATTATCCGGATGTAATATTTCTGCTGGAACCATTGCCGATTTGGTGATAACAAAGGATTTTTCCCCGGTTCTGTAGGAATGATTGCCATAAGCGCCAACTATGTCGCCATCGGCATGAACAGGGGTCAGGCCAAGTTGGGAAAACAGATATGCCCAGCGGTTGAGGCTCAGTAAACGATGGTCGTAGTCAAAAGTGGATTTTGTCTGGTGGTGCTGAAATTTTACCCCCTGATACTTTTCCATAATCGCCTGGCCAAAATGATTTTCTGCAGATTGAAAAGATGAACTCGTAAAAACTCAAAAAAAGACTGCTGTGAAAATTAACATCCTAAGCTAAATGTTAGCATTGAAATTGGCAAGTGTTTTTCTGTTCGAAGGTCGTCAGTTTCCTTCCTGGTCGGAAGTCGGACTATAACGAAATGAATGGAAGTCGTTTCACTGCCAGCCATTTTCCCATTTCGTCGATAATTAGTGTTTATCATACTTGTTTTTCTGGCTTTTTAACTGATTGACAACTAACATAGCTGCAGCAAACATTTTTTACAAAGCAAGGTTAGAAAACCATGCGTTCTTTCATGGAAAACAAGACGATACTGCAAAAGTAAAGGATAAGGCGGCCACGGGAAGATTATGATGAATTTACTTGATGGAGTTAAATCAGCTGATATAAAAATAACCAAGGAAGTTAAAATCTTGAGTGATTCCGTCAAGGATAAAAGCCTGTCCATGGTCGACCGGATTGAATGTTTCGACGATATTATCAGTCTGGAAATTGGTGATACCTCTTTGAACAGGGCGCGCAATCTGGAAAGGGAACTCAACATCCGCCAGTTGTATATCAAGTATGAGGGGGAGAATCCATCCGGTACCCAGAAAGACAGAATTGCCTTTGCCCAGGTTCATGATGCCTTCAGAAGAGAGTATCCTGTCATTTCTCTTGCGACGTGTGGTAATTACGGCGTGGCTGTGCATTTGCCGCATATCTTGCCGGACTGGAGTGCAGAATTTTCATTCCCGAAAGTTATCATACTGATCGAATCAGGGAGATGGAAAAATTTAATGCCCAGATAATTCGCCTACCGGGCAGTTATGAAGATACGGTAACCGAATCGACCAGAATGGCTGCAGAAAATGAATGGTATGATGCAAATCCGGGCGGTGCCAATACCCCTTTACAGATTTCAGCCTATGCCGGAATAGCCCATGAAATATACGATCAACTGCATGATGCACCAAAATGCGTTGCCGCCCCCGTCTCCAATGGAACTTTACTGGCCGGGGTATTTCGGGGTTTTGTCAGCCTGTACAAGCGTGGAAAAACTTCCCGGATACCAAGGTTTATTGCCGGATCGGCCGCCAATAAAAATCCGATCATCACCTCATTTAAAGCAGGTCTTGAACAGTGCCAGGATATCGATCCCAGGCAGGTTAAAGAAACCGCGATCAATGAACCACTGATCAACTGGCACAGTTTTGACGGCAATGAAGCACTCTATGCCCTTAGAAGCACAGAAGGGGAAGCCAGGCACATCAGTGATAAAAAAATGAAAGAAATGAGTACCTTTCTTCATAAAAAAGAAGGCTACAGGATCTTGCCGGCTTCAACTGCCGGATTGATTGCCCTTCTGGAAAAGCATGAGGAAGAATGAACTTATCACATGACAGATATGTGGCAATTTTAACAGGGAAATATTGAATCATGAAAAAGACAATTGATGGAAAAGCCCTGGTGTATGCTGACGGTGCATTTAACACCCCGAACGGAAAAACTGCCCATGGTCTGGTCAGGTTTACCGAGAGATACGAGGTGGTTGGCGTTATTGATCATGTCTATGCCGGACGGGATGCGGGAGAGGTGCTTGACCAAAAAAAATACAATATCCCGTCTTTGAGAGTCTTGCTGCAGCAATTGCCGGACTTGACTGAAGAACAGCAGCCCCGCAATCTGGTTGTCGGCCTGGCACCGGATGGCGGACGTCTGCCGCCGGAGGCAAAAGAAACTATTCGGGCGGCACTGGAAATGGGCTTGAATGTTGATAGTGGGCTGCATGATTTTCTGTATAAAGACAGCAGTCTCATGGCTATTGCCGAAAAAAATGGCTGCCGGGTTCGGGATATCAGGAGAACGCCTGACCGGGATGAACTGCATTTTTTTACCGGCAAGATTGAAGAGGTAGACTGTCTGAAAATTGCCGTTCTTGGGATCCGATTCAGCCATCGGCAAACGAACCACTGCCTGGATCATTGTCCATGCAGTCCGGCAGGCAGGTCTTGAAGGCTGAAATGGTCGGAACGGGACAGACCGCCTGGATGCAGGGTGCAAAATATTCTATGATCATGGATAGCTGTATCAATGATTTTGTCTCCGGAGAAATTGAACATGCCGTTTATGAGGCCTGGAAAAATGAATCTCCGGATATTATCCTTATCGAAGGGCAGGGGAGCCTTATGAACCCGGCCTATCCCGGTGGATTTGAAATCCTGGCAGCAGGTCGTCCTGATTATGTTATCCTGCAGCATGCTCCTATGCGTCTGGAGTATGATGGTTTTCCCGGATATCCGCTCCATTCGCTGCCGGAACAGATCAACGCCATTGAAATCATCTCCGGGAAAAAGGTGATTGCCGTCACTGTCAATCATGAGCTTATGGCAAAAGATGACATCCTGCCGGCCTGTGCAGAGATCACTGAAGAAACCGGATTGCCGGCCTATGATGTTCTTGAATTTGGTGCAGATGAGTTGGTTCAGCTTTTGATGTCACATATAAAATGATTAGTTCTCTGATTCCCTGGCCGAAATTTTCAAAATAGTCCTGCTGATAATCAGCATGGATAAAAATCAATATGAAAATCAGCGAAATAGACTATTTCAGACTGGAGATGCCGCTGGCTGTCCCCTATACCATTGCCTATGAGACGGTGAGCCACGCCACCAATATTATCTTAAAGCTTGTTACGGATTCAGGGATCACCGGCTGGGGCTGTGCAGCTCCGGATCCTGCCGTAACAGGTGAAACTCCTGAAGATGTGATCATAACAATTGAAAACGTCATCAAGGGAATGCTGCAGGGCAGCTCTCCTTTTCAGATCGCCAGAATAACCTATGAGTTAAAGCAGCTTGTACCAAAACCATCTTCCGCCATTGCCATGGTGGATATGGCGCTCTACGATATCATGGCCCGCAAGGCCGATCTTCCTCTCTATCAGTTGCTGGGTGGTTTTAGACACTCACATTGCACACCAGTATCACCATCGGTATCCTCTCCTCTGGATGAAACCCTGGAGCAGGCCAAAAAATATCTGCAGGACGGATTTTCGATCATTAAGCTCAAAGGTGGCCTGAACCTGGACGAGGATATTGAGAAGGTATTAAAACTCCGGGAAATTTTTGGCAAAGACTTTCTGCTCCGGTTTGATGCCAACCAGGGATATAGCTTTGATCAGTCCGTGGAGTTTATCAACAGAATAAAAACAGCCAACCTTGAGATTATCGAGCAGCCGACCTGCCAGAAAAAGGATGAGAGACTGGGACGGGTCACCAAGGCTGTGTCTGTACCGGTCATGGCCGATGAAAGCATGAAAACCCTGCAGGATGCCTACCGGCTGGCCAGCAACAATTTGATAGACATGATTAATATTAAGCTCATGAAGGTGGGTGGTATATTTGCTTCCCAGCATATCAACTCTGTCGCTAAAGCTGCCGGAATGGAGGTGATGGTAGGATGTCTGGATGAATCTGCCCTTGGCATCTCCGCCGGCCTGCATTTTGCTTTAAGCCGAGCCAATATCGAATATGCCGATCTGGACGGGCACCTGGATCTGATGGAGGATCCGTTTTCAGGATTGTTTCACCTTGAAAATGGGATATTATACCCAACAGAAGCAGCGGGGCTTGGTCAAATCAGCTTATAGCCTTACTTTTCCAACTCTGTTAATTCCTTAAGCTGCCAATGACGAATCTTGATTTCTGAGGCCTGGCATATACCCTCTACAAGGTCATTTCCGTGCAGACCTGATGATGCTCCTGTTGTGAATATTGAGCTAACGAGTTTCCGTCCTGAAATTAACTAATTACGCAGAGGAGAGACTAAAGTGAAAGAGAAATCTGATCCCACCGTTATGGATGATCAACTCACCAAATCAAAATCCGAAATTCTTCAGATGTTTCTTGAAGAGACAGAGGACCTACGAGCGAGTTACCAGGAAATGAAGGAGAGTGACATTCCTGAGCACACAAAAAAGGAAGCTGTATTGGCTTCTCTCCAATCACTCAGACTCTCCACAGTAAAAAAAAGTGTTCGGTTTCTTAATCCTGACGGACCCTTCATGGAAATTTTATTTCAATATGTGTCTGAGCTTGGTGCTGCTATAGATACCATTGAAATGGCCTATATCAACAAAGAAGAGGCCGAGATAAATGAGCCTACAAAAAGAGAAGCTGTTCTTTATCCATTAAACATACTGTTGGACGATGTTAAAAAGCTTCTGAAGATGGTGAGTGATATGTAATTATCTCATCTACAGAAGAGACATTAGCTCACGATTTCTCTGGCAAAAGCCAGAACGCGCTCTTTGGTCGCAGCGTCGATTTGCTCCGGGCTGGTGCATTTTCCTATATAGATTTCTCCTGCTTTGACTGCTTTGTGCGGGGCCTGCAATCGGTTGAAGGCAAAGAAAACTGCTTCGGCATTGTTTTCGTAAGGTCCTCCCCCGGTTACCAGAAGGGCCTGACGTTGTCCTTCGACCAGAGAAACATGGGTTGGCTTGTGATAGTCGACATACAGACTGTATGTCCTGTCGATAAAAATTTTAAGAGGGCCCGCAAGACCCCAGAAATAAAGAGGTGAGGTGAAGATTACCAGATCGGATGCCACCATCTTATCCAGAATTTCCACAGCATCATCTCTTTGTACACAGGCAACTTTGTCCGGTGTATCTTTGCATTTTGCACACGCCAGACATCCTCTGATGTTTTCGTCAAAAAGATGGATTGACTCAATCGTGTGACCCTGGGCAGAAAGCTCCTCCTCAACCCATCCGGCAGCTGTCGCAGTATTGCCCTTTATCCGGGCACCACCATGCAGCATGATAATGTTCATATTCGATCCTAGTTTTTAACTTCTTTTATAACCCTGGTTTTATGCCGATTGAAGAAAAGGTAAAAGCTCTTTAACGTTTTGGCAAATGCATAATAAACATAAAACAGGTGGCATGGGGTTTTTTTGTTCGAGCAGGGCGGGTTTTGAGGCGGGAAGAACCATCAGTCTTTGGCTACCCAACATGGCGCTTAAGTCACTTCCGGCTGGCATCGCCAACAGTATCAAATTGTACTGGCGCTGTCGGGCAGTGATCATAGGAATCAGGAAATACCAGCCTTTTTCCAATAGCCATCGATCTCAAGTTTTTTTCTTAAAAATTGTAAAAAATCGTTTTGGGTGTAATCCTCTTTGTAAAGTCTGTGAAATTCTGCAAGAATAGCCTCTTGCTGGCTGCTACTATAAATATTCCATTCTATCAGGAGATCTTCTTTCTGGGCTTTGGTTAAAAAATTATTTGTTTTCATAGGTAACTGTTTTTATTTGAAATTAATCAGTGTTTTCTCAGGAGTAGTAGGTTTTTTATGTCCCGTAAGCTGTATCGCTAATTTTACATCCATTATCTTACAAAGATCTTACTGATCTGGCGGATAAGAGAAAAGAGGGAAGATAATTTTTTTATTGATAGAATCATTTTCAGTAAATGAACGCTTGGGAAATTTTTTTTGCGATGACATAAATATAGGAAAAATGGTATGCCAAAGACGTTAAGGCTCTTACAGGCAATACTTAAGAAACGAGGAGAAAAATGCAAACTGTTTTTGCGGGGAAGAAGGTGGTCATTGGGGTAACCGGATCCATTGCCGCTTTCAAGGTTGCCGGGTGGGTCAGTGACCTGGCCAAAGAAGAAGCTCTCGTTTCGGTTGTGATGACTGCTTCTGCAAAAGAATTTATAACGCCGCTTACCTTTGCTGCTTTGTCCGGTAACGATGTCCATACTGACATGTTTTCAGCGGCCAAAGAGGATGCCATGGCCCATATCAGCCTCGGGCGGGATGCCGATGTGGTGCTGATTGCCCCGGCAACAGCCAATACCATCGCCAAACTGGCCGTCGGCATAGCTGATGATCTCCTCTCAACGACGGTGCTCGCCACAAGAACCAAAGTGTTGATCTGTCCGGCCATGAACAGCCGCATGTATTCCCATTCAGCGACAAAAAAGAATATCGCTGCATTAAAGCAGTTTGGTTACACCATTATTGACCCGGATTGCGGCATAATGGCCTGTAAAGAGGAAGGTGACGGCCGCCTTCCGGAGTGGGACGTGGTGAAGGAATATGTGGCGCAGGCCCTCACTCCCCTGGATCTGCAGGGACAAAAAGTTTTGGTAACCGCCGGACCGACGAGGGAACCTCTCGATCCTGCCCGCTTTCTAAGCAATCGTTCTTCCGGCAAGATGGGCTATGCTCTTGCCCGCAGCGCTTTTCGGCGGGGCGGGGAGGTTACCCTTGTCAGCGGCCCGAGTAATTTGCCGTCTCCTGTCGGAGTTACCTTGATCAAAGTGCAGACGGCAGAGGAAATGAACAGTGTTGTGCTTGAGCTTGCCGAAAAGAGTTCGGTAATAATGAAGGCTGCTGCGGTTGCCGACTATCGACCGGAAAAAACCTTTGGTCAAAAAATAAAGAAAGAACAGATCGAAACCGAACTGACTCTGAGACGCAACCCGGATATACTGTTGGAATTGGGGAAAAGAAAAACGATCGGACAGGTTCTGGTCGGATTTGCGGCGGAAAGTCAAAACCTCCAGCAGGAGGGCTTGAAAAAGCTGTACAGCAAAAACCTTGATTTTATTGCAGTTAATGATATCAGCAGCGACAGCACCGGCTTTGAGGTTGATAGTAACCAGGTATTGCTGATCAGTGCGAATGGGGCCGAAATTTTGCCGTACACCAGTAAACTGCATACAGCTGATTTAATCTGGGACAGGGTTGTCTCGCTGTTATAAAAATAGCATTATCACCCTGAAACAGCCATATAGGTCATATTGTTCATGTTATTTGTTCAGACAACAGCGCTTGAATTTCTTACCGGATCCGCAGGGACAGTTGTTGTTTCTGGCAACTTTGTCTTTTATTACATGACATTCCCCCCGGAGGTAGTACCATAAACCATCCACCTTATGGAACTGACTGAGTTCGCGAAGTTTACAGAGTTGTCCCTTTTCCAGATAAGAGCAGGTGAACTCAACACTGCCGCTGCTGTCCCCAGCCTTGCCATCCTGGCTGCTATGCACCTCAAGACCAAGCCAAACTACAGGATTGTCGTCAAAATTCAACGCCTTGGGGCGAGTGTTCAGGTGCCACGTTTTTAGGATGTGCGGCGCATGCTCGATAGCAAATGCGGTATATCGCGAACGCATAAGCATTTCTGCCGTGGTGGCCAGTTGGTGATCATGTATAACCGGCAGGCAGCAGACAGAGTAGGTCGCTCCACTGCCGCATGGACAGAGAGAATCTTTGTGCATGGAAAATTCCTCTTGATGAGCTTGCATAATATTTTCTCTCCCAAAGAGGGACAAAAATGACAGAAAATTATCTTGTGAGGTTTACAAAGGATTTGTGCTATAGACAAAAAATGCATTTTTTTACCAAAACATTTACTGGAAAACCAGTGAAAAATAGTTTCGGCACCTGTCTTTCTTTCCTGCACCGGTTGCGATCATTTTCCTGGACTGGACTCTATAATTTTTTTTCCCTCAAACTTCGCAGAAAGTCGATTGTCGTCATGGGCAGCTGTCGGAGCTGCGGGTCATGCTGTCAAAACATCTGCCTTGAAGGGCGGAATGGCTGGCTGCGATCGGAGAGTGCTTTTGCAAAGGTTGTGATAAAATATCCGGAATACGGCCGGTTTGAGGCTGTAGGGAAAAACGCCCAGGGATTTTTACTCTTTAGCTGTAGCTGGTTTACTCCTCAGGGGACCTGCCGGGATTATGACAACCGGCTGCCCCTTTGTGCCAATTTTCCGGAAAGTTCTTTGGTCTTTGCCGGGGGGCAACTCCCCGTGAACTGTGGATACCGTTTCACCGAAGTTGTCCCTTTTGCCAAAATACTGCATCAGGAAATGAACAGGAAAAAATGAAGCGTGTCCTTATTCTTGAACCGTATTACGGCGGGTCTCATAAATATTTTCTAACCGGCCTGCAAAAATTTGTTGCGGCAGACTATCTCCTTTTCACCCTGCCGGCCAGGAAGTGGAAGATGAGAATGCAGCTGTCCGCACCTTGGTTTGTCGAGCAGATTAAGACATTGCCCATTGGCGATAGGTATTTTGACACTGTCCTCTGTTCAACATTTGTTGATGTTGCAGTATTGCGGGCATTGCTGTCCAGGGTGGAAGGCTGGAATCATCGGGCGAAAATTCTGACCTATTTTCACGAAAACCAGTTTGCCTATCCGGTGCGTTTTAAAGAAACGGCGCAGCATCAATTTGCCTCCATAAATTTTCATTCAGCCCTTGCCTCCGATAGCTTAGCGTTCAACTCAGAGTACAATCAAGAGAGTTTTCTCGCCGGGTGTCGAAATATTCAAAAGGTTGCGGGCGATATGGAGTTGCCGGGCATGATAAAGGAAATATCGGAAAAAAGCCGAATCCTCTACCCGGGAATAGAATTTGGTGATATCGATAAAATTACATGGAAAAGGTCAACAGATATTCCGGTTATCGTCTGGAATCATCGCTGGGAGCATGATAAAAATCCGCAAAGTTTTTTTCGTGCCTTAAAGATCATCACATCGCGCGGTATTGATTTTCGTCTCATTATTCTTGGCCAGTCATTTGCCGCCAGCCCCGGATGTTTTGCCCGCGCGGAAAAACAGTTTAAAGATAAAATAATTCATTATGGTTATGTGCCGTCATATCAACAATATATTGAATTACTGGGGCAAGGGGATATCGTTGTCTCCACCGCGCACCATGAGTTTTATGGAATTTCAGTAATCGAGGCGGTGCGCGCCGGTTGTATCCCGGTTTTGCCGGGTCGGTTGTCCTATCCGGAGCTGTTTGATAAACAATATATGTACAACGATGGTTCTTTAACTGAGAGTTTGGCCGGAGCAATTAAAAAGAGATGTCGTCTTACCAGGAAAGATGCCTGTGCAATGACCGAAAAATTCAGCTGGAACAGCCAGCAAAAAAACTATGCCCGGTGGTTATAACGGGCACATTTAAGAAATAAAATTACTTCTTCATTTTTTCGGCAAAGTCCAGCATTCTCTGGATCGGTATCCTGGCTTTTGCGGCAATTTCAGGAGCAACATGGATCTCGTTTTTCCCGGTTTCCAGGACATCGGCCAGGTTAGTTAATGAGTTCATCCCCATCCATGGACAGTTTGCACAGCTCTGACAGGTAGCCCCTTCACCAACGGTCGGCGCCTCCAGAAAAATTTTATCAGGAGCAAGCTGTTTCATTTTATTGAATATACCGGCATCGGTTGCAACGATAAACTCTTTATTGGGAAGGGTGGTGGCCGCGTTAATAAGCGCAGTTGTCGACCCGACGACATCCGCCTGATTAACGACCGCTTCCGGAGATTCGGGATGAACGAGGATCGCCGCCTCCGGATGAATTTTTCTGAGCCTCTCCAGAGCCACAGAACGGAATTCTTCGTGAACAACGCAGGAACCGGGCCAGAAGATCATCTCCGCCCCGGTGAGCTTTTGGACATAGCCGCCGAGGTGTTTGTCCGGCGCCCAGAGAATCTTTTCCCCTCTTTCAGCAAGGTGTTTAACAATAGGCAGAGCTATCCCGGAAGTGACCACCCAATCAGACCTTGCTTTCACCTGGGCACTGGTGTTGGCGTAGACAACAACCGTATGTTGCGGATGCCGGTCGCAAAATTCGGCAAACAGCTCATACGGGCAGCCTTCGTCTAAAGAACAGGTGGCACCGAGATCCGGCATGATGACTCTTTTTTCGATATTGAGAATCTTGGAGGTTTCGCCCATGAATCGAACCCCGGCTACGACCAGGGTTTGGGCCGGATGCATAGCGCCGAAACGGGCCATTTCCAAACTGTCCGCTACACAGCCACCGCTTTCTTCGGCAAGATCCTGCAAGGCTCCGTCGGTATAATAATGGGCGACAAGCACCGCATTCTTTTCGGCCAGCAGCCTTTTGATGCGCTCTTTTACAAGAGCAGTCTCCGGATCAGAAAGGGTCGGCCACTGCGGATGTGGAGGCACCCTAACAGCAGGAATGACGGGGACGGCGGTATGTTTGGTTTCAGTAGCCATGAATTTGTGTAATTAAAAAAATCTATGAGTGTTGCGATGCTGTCATTTTCCAAGCGATCCGCAATTTTAGCCTTCTTTATAAGAATATAAGACTATTAAGGGAATAATTAAACCTGAATTGGGAAAATTGTGCCTGCTCGATCCCCAGAGACGCTTGGAGAATGAAGAAACATCACCTGCTACGCTCTATCTGAATAGCCAGATTAATAAAATCATCAACCGTCAAAGTCTCCGGCCGGGCATTGGGCAGGAGATCGGCCTCTTTAATAACCTGCAGGGTACGTTCTTTATTGGCAGTTTTATCTAATTCTGCCGAGTTGTAAAAAAATCCCGCCCCACTCAAGGTGTTCAGAATGGTTTTACGGCGTTGATTAAATGTTGCCCGGACAAGCTGACGAAAGAGGGAAAAGTTATATTTACTGTTGTCCATGGGACGTTCTTTTAACTCTGGAGAAATCAATGCTGACGACCACCGAATCGACCTTCGGTCTCGGATGAAACTCTCCAGGCTTAAGGGTCATCAGCTTGTGCACAGAAGCGCAGCTGGCCAGAAGCACGGTCGGCACTCCGTAATCTTTTGTGTTGGGTCGGGCCATGAGTCGATCAGCAACCTCCTTTTGCAGCATAACAGTTGCTGTTTTGATGAGAGAGGAATTGTCTATCAACTTAAAGATAAACGGATTGGAAATTGAATAGGGAAGGTTGGCCAGTATTTTTAAGCTCCCCCCGCATTGTTGGGGCAATTTCCTGAAAGTCAGCAGTCAAAATATCCTGGTGAACCAGGGTGACATTGTCGGGTAAGTCATTTTCTTCTTTGTGGTAACGGATTATGCCGCTGTCTATCTCATAGCCGAAAACATGCTGTGCCTCCCCGGCAGGGGAAGAGTCAGGGCCCCGAGGCCGACACCTACTTCCAGGATAATATCCGTGTTACACACCTTCCCGGCCCGGACAATTGCCTCTGCGGTTGGCTTGTGAACAAGAAAATTCTGGCCAAATCTTTTTTTGGGTGCCAGCCGGTTTCCTTTCAGTACATCCTGGGTTTGTCTTCCATATTTTGTCATGTCGTATAATTCCAAAAGTTTATCTGCCCCACCCATTCAGCTGAGCACATGTTTTTTCGAACGTCTTTTTTTGATTTGCAGAAAAAAGACGTAGGCCAGATAGTAGCTTGCGATGGCAAAAGGCAGCGCAAGGCAAAGGCCGCCGACACCCATCACCACCAGGACCTGATATCCTGATTCAACAAGGATTGCCACCGAACTTTGAATGCCATCCCCGGCCATTGCCTGCTCCAAGGCGCTGTGAACGGTCTGCAGATTGAGTTCATAGGGGGTAAGGTGGTTGCCAACCACTGCAGAAAGATAGTAGATCGGCAGATACGTTAATGGGTTGCAAACAATCCAGCTTGTGATAATTCCAGCTAAAGCCGATGTTCTGGTAAGAAGTGAAAAAAAAATAATCAGCACGGTATGGAACGGAATCGTTGGCGTAAGGCCAATAAACACCCCGATAGCGGCTCCCCCGGCGAGGGCGTAAGGGCTCCCCTGTAATCGCTGGAGCCTTAAAAAATAATATTTCATCAACCGCCAAAACGTCATGGTCAAGCGCTCTCAGCCAAGTTTAGAGCGGGAATATACATCCGCGTCAAGCGAAAGGGGGCCCGAATGGTTGTATGCATGCAATCCGGCAAATGCTATCATCGCCGCATTATCTGTACAATAGATTGGCTGCGGTGCGTAAAACAGAAACCCTTCAGCTTTTGCACCGCTCGGAAAAAAGTTCTCGAAGCCTTACATTGGATGAAACACCGCCGCCGATGACCACTGTATCAATACCATTTTGTTTAGCGGCACCAATGGTCTTTTCAACCAGCACGTCGACAATAGCTTCCTGAAATGAAGCACAGATGTCCTCAACGCCCAGGGACCTTACCTTTCTGAGATTGCTGGTTACACATGATTCAAAACAGCGGTTTTCACCCCGCTGAAACTAAAGTCAAGAGAATTCTCGTCGAGCCAGGCACGGGGAAAATGAACAGATCGTCGATCGCCATTCTGAGCTTTTCCGGCGATCTGTGGTCCGCCGGGGTAGGGGAGCCCGAGAAGTTTGGCGACTTTATCGAAATGCTTCTCCTGCAGCGTCATCACGGGTTCTCCCCAGGAGCAGAAATTCATGATAGCTTTTTGCAAGGTAAATCGACGAAGTTCCTCCTGATACGATGAGTGCGATATAGGGAAAAAGTGGTTTTGTCTGATCAAGGAAAATAGACAGGATATGACCTGCCATATGATCAACCCCAATAAACGGAATATTGCGTACGTAGGAAAGTGTTTTAGAGTATGTATATCCGACCAGAAGTGATCCTATCAGGCCTGGTCCGCGGGTCGCGGCGATGAGCTCTATATCAGAGAGCTTTTTGCCGGACTGCAAAAGAGCCGTTTCAACCACGGGGTGGATCGCCTGCAGGTGTTTTCTGGAGGCAAGTTCAGGAACCACGCCGCCAAATTTTGTGTGGATGGAGTCCTGGCTGGTGAGCACATTGGCAAGAACGCAATCGCCGTCAAGCACGGCAGCAGCAGTATCATCACAGGAACTTTCTATACCGAGTATTAGCATGCAGGAATCAATTGAGGTTGAGTATAATTTTACTTGTGTTACTAGTGTTATTCAGAGTAAGAAACGGTCAGTTAACAGGATACGCATGGCGGACAACAGATTCTTTTCAGGTAAGCACTCCTGATACCACTGGTCAGTCCTAATTTACCGTATTGGCCAACAATGCCAATCAGATAACTTCTAAATGGCACCCGTCAAAGGACTTATTAAAATTCCCCTGTGCCGGGGTTAGACAGTAAACCGTGAAAAAAAAATTACAAACAATTTCTCCTCTTGTCGACCAGTTTTCCCGGACAATATCCTATCTGAGGCTGTCTCTGACGGACCGTTGCAATCTTCGATGTGCCTACTGCATGCCGGTCGATGCCAAGGACAATGCATATAAATGTAAAAACAGGTGTATTTCTGACCCATGCTGACCTGCTCAGTTATGAAGAATTACTGCGGATGGTTCGGCTGACTGTGGCTATGGGGATGAATAAGTTACGGCTGACCGGTGGAGAACCGCTGGTCAGAAAGGGCGTCCTGGATTTCATTCATCAACTCTCTCTCCTGCAGGGACTGGAACAGGTGCGGCTTACCACAAATGGTGTGCTGCTGGCCGATTATGCTGAAAAACTTTATGCGGGAGGAATCCGTCATATCAATGTCTCTCTGGACACCTTGCAGCCGGAAAAATTCAAGAAAATAACCGGATTTGATTATTTTACCAAGGTCTGGAATGGCCTCCTGCTGGCCCAGAAGATAGGATTCAAAATTAAACTCAACGTTGTCGCCATGAAGGGGGTCAATGATGATGAATTTCAGGATTTCGGCAGATTGGCCCTTGAGTATCCCTTCCAGGTAAGATTTATCGAATTTATGCCTGTGGGAGAAAAAAACAGCTGGCACAAGGAACAATTTATCAAAGCCGAAGAAATCAAGTCGCTTATTGCAGAATTGGGCGAACTTAACCCCGTTCTCGAAAGAGTATGGTGAGGGGCCGGCTCGAATGTTTGACCTGAAATCTCCAGATAACAAAAAAGGCGCAGTCGGGTTTATCAGTCCGATAAGCCATCATTTCTGTGATCAATGCAACCGACTCAGGCTTACTTCGGAAGGAAAGCTCCGCTCCTGCCTTCTCAATGATAAAGAGACGGATTTAAAATCCCTGCTCCGCGGGGGAGCGTCCGATCAGGAAATTATTGCCAGCATACGACGGACCATCCTCGATAAACCGCAGGGTCACACCATAAAGGAGAATCCCACAACGGAAGAGCGACCTACCTGCGGCGGCAGGATGTCACGAATCGGTGGTTGAATTATCATCCTGCGGGTATGAACCCAGCAGCTCGACGTAGGAACACATCGATTTAAGCTTGTCGCAGCCCCGCTGAATTTTCTCATCCTCGATATGACCGAGCATATCCAGAAAAAACAGATATTTCCATTGCTTGCCCTTGATTGGTCGGGATTCTATTTTAGCCAGATTGATATTCTCATTCGACAGGGCGGTAAGGACGTCGTTGAGAGACCCCGGCCGGTCCATGAGACCGATCAGCAATGACGTTCTGTCCTGTCCACTTCGCGACGGTGATTTTTTGCCGATGACCAAAAACCTTGTGGTGTTCCCCCGGTAGTCTTCAATTCCCTGGACAACGACCTGCAGCTCATATGTTTTGATGGCAAGTGAGGAGGCGATCGCCCCGATATTGGGATTGTTTGCCGCCATCTGTGCGGCGGCCCCGGTGGAAAAGACAGGCAGTGTGGGCGTTGAGGGCAGATGCTTTCGCAACCACTCCCGACACTGAGCTAGTGGCTGTGCATGGGAGGCGACGGTCTGAATATCCTCCATATTGCCTGATCTGCAGACAAGGTTATGGCTGATCTCAAGCTGCAGCTCACCGCAGATCTGCACCTTGTATTTCATAAAACAGTCGAGCGTTGAAAAAACTGCACCTTCGATCGAATTTTCAACCGGAACAATGCCATATCTGGTCCTGCCTTTTTCTACCTCGGCAAAGACATCGTCAATGGTTTCCATCGCCTTATAGTCAGCAGAGTGACCAAAATATTTCACCCCGGCGAGATGGCTGAAGGTCGCCTCGGGGCCTAAAAAAGCGACTTCGGCTTTTTTCTGTGACAGTCTGCATGTAGTGATTATTTCGTGAAAGATTGATTTCAGATGCATCTGGAGGAAAAAATTCATTGTTATCTTTCAGCAGTCTGTCGTAGATTTGCCGTTCCCGGAGAGGATCCCATTTGGCACGTTTTTCTCCGTCTTTGAGGCGGCCAATCTCTTTTGCACAGGTGAGTCTTTCTTTCAGCAGCGCGAGAATTTTGTTATCAATCGCATCAATATTATCACGTACGGATATAATTGCTTTTTGTTGCTCAATTTCCATGCTATTCCTTACATGTTTCAGGGTGAAAAGATCAATATTGAGCCACAAAAGACTCAGCTCAGACAAATTAGGCAAAAGAAATAGCTATGTCAAGGCGCAAAAGAGAGCTATAGTGCGCTTCTTCAGTCGATAGACATGAGCAGGACAAGGTTTTTAAATATCTTGGTACCCAATCTATAATTCATCCAGAAATAGCAGGATCGAAATGAGCGAAAAGCAAATCCAGAAGACCTATGAAGAAATTAATGCCCGAATAAAGGCGGGTGAGGCTGTTGTCGTTACCGCCGAAGAGATGATTGGTATTGTAAAGAAAAATGGCCCGGAAGGAGCAGCAAGGAAAGTGGATATTGTCACCACTGGGACATTTGCCCCCATGTGTTCTTCCGGATTATTTTTTAATTTTGGCCAGATGATTCCAACTATAAAAGCATCGAAAGTATGGATAAACAAGGTTCCTGCATATGGCGGCTTAGCAGCGGTTGATGCGTATCTCGGGGCAACCGAACCAGCAGAAGATGATCCGTTGAATAAAATTTACCCCGGTGAATTCAGGTATGGGGGTGGGCATGTTATAGAGGATCTTCTGCGGGGCAAAAAACTGCTGCTTGAAGCAAAAGCTTATGGAACGGATTGTTATGCCGCCAAAAAGATGAAAAAAGAAGTAGGGCTTGATGACCTTGAATCTGCCGTGCTCTGCAATCCTCGCAATGGATATCAGAATTACAACTGCGCTGTCAATTTATCAGATAAGGCTGTCTATACATACATGGGTATGCTGAAGCCGAATTGTGGCAATGCTAATTTTTGCAGTGCGGGAGAATTAAGTCCTCTTATCAATGATCCATTTTATAAAACAATTGGGGTTGGAACGCGGATTTTTCTTGGCGGCGGCTATGGGTATGTGACCTGGCGAGGAACCCAGCATAATCCTCAGGCCCCCAGACACAGTAACGGAGTTCCTTTGAAACCTGCTGGAACAATCATGGTGCAGGGTGATTTAAAACAGATGACTCCTGAATGGCTCCGAGGTGTTTCGATTCTTGGCTACGGCATTTCTCTTGCCGTCGGCCTCGGCATTCCAATTCCAATTTTAAACAGGGAAATGGCATTGTATACGGGAGTTTCCGATGCAGAAGTTTTTACTCAAGTAGTTGATTATGGACATGATTATACCAATGGTATAGCAAGAAGCTACGGGGAAGTGAGTTATGCCCAGCTAAAATCCGGGGAAATTGAAGTGAATGGTAAAAAAGTAAAAACTGCTCCCCTGTCGAGTGTGGTAAAAGCGAGGGCCATCGCGGAAATTCTTAAAAAGGAAATTTCTGAAGGTCGTTTTCAACTCAATAAACCAGCTGAATTGTTGCCTGATGGTCGTTGTTAATTGTTTGTTTATTAATATAATATTAAAGCGTAAAACGTTATTTGGAAGAGTATTTGAGTGTTAGTCCGACTGCATCTATAGTGGAAGTGGCTGGTAGCCGATATTGGGGGTTTGCTCGGTTATACCCAGCCTGGTAAAACGGTTTATAGGGCCATCTTAATATGAAACTTATTCGAAAGAGTGCAATTTATTGCTTGATTCTGATTTCCGATTCAATTATGGTGCCTTGTTATGGGCGTATTACCCCGAATATAAAGGGTTGCGCCAGTTTGTGTTTAATTGTCAAGATGATATTTAACAGATTCTTTGACATTAAAAAGAGTTTAGGTAAAGCTACATTTTTAGGGAATGAGGGCAGCTGATGTTGTCTTCGCTAGGCTTGCAATGAAAAATCAAGCAGGGAGGAATTCATGAACAAAAAGGAACTAATTGAGAGCATCGCAGGTGCAGCAGACATCAGTAAAGCAGCTGCCGAAAAAGCATTGAACGGCACCCTCGCAGCGGTTGCTGAAAGTTTGAAAAAAGGTGACAAGGTAACTCTCGTTGGCTTTGGCACTTTCTCTGTTTCAAAGCGTGAAGCGCGTCAGGGCAGAAATCCACAGACAGGAAAAACCATAGAGATACCAGAAAAGAAAGTTGTCAAGTTCAAAGCTGGTAGTAAATTGTCTGAGACTGTCAATTAATCCTGTTAATTCATGAATCATCGGTACGTTAACTGTTAATATCCGGCTAACAATAACCACATATCAAAAAGTTACCGTGTCTGAATGAGTCCATTGCAAGGAAGCATAGCATAATTCACGCACTGCACTTTCAGTCAAAGTGACAGTTTTGCTAAGCATGTTGATAGTAAGAGTCCCACAAAAAGGCCGTTCCTCATAGAGGAACGGCCTTTTTGTTTTATCGCTTGATAACAGTTGACAGTCAACTTTGGAGGAAAGTATCTTGGGAGTGTATGCGGATCGCAATGGTCTCTACCTTTAGCTGAACAGCAATCAACGAGGAGAATGGAAGAGACCATCTCTTCCCAGCGATATTAACTGCAGTGGATATATTTAGACGAGAAACATCCATGAAATCTTTTACCGATCTGTTAGAGGAAGCAACGCGCATTCACGGTCACATCTGTGCGGGCCAGGTAATTGGGGTTCGCATGTGCATGCTGGCTCTTTCGTATCTGAAAATTAACGACCCAAGGGGAGAAGATCGAAAAAAGTTGTATGTTATTGTTGAAATTGACAGGTGTGCGACAGATGCCATTCAAACCGTTACCGGATGCAGTTTAGGAAAACGATCCATGAAATGGGTTGATCATGGCGTTATGGCCGCTACGTTTGTCAACCTTGCTTCGAAAAAGGCGATAAGGGTGACCGCCCTTGAAGAATCCCGTGAACTTTCCAAAAAATATTGTAATGAGATTATTGATAAGTATGCCCGGCAGCTCGAAGCATATAAAATTATGCCGGACGAAGAGCTCTTTCGTATTGAAGAGGTTGTCGTTGAGATTCCTCCGGAGGATTTACCAGGCAGACCTTTAAAGAGAGTCAAGTGTGAAAATTGTTCGGACTGGGTCCAGGACAAGAGAGACGTTCAGGTAGGGCATAAGGTTCTTTGCCGCAGTTGTGCGCATGGACGCTACTACAAATTGCTTGATGAGTAAGTATTTTGATCAGGAAAGGTGAATGGAAATGGTTGTAACTCTTTTGGATTATGGCGCCGGCAATGTCCGCAGTGTTCGAAATGCTCTTAGTCAACTTGGCTATAGGGTCGAAAATGTCAAGACTCCTGACGATATCCTGAACGCCGAGAAGTTGATTTTTCCCGGAGTGGGAAGTTTTGGCCTGGTAATGCATCGCTTGCAGGAGAGTGGGTATATTGAACCTCTGCAAAGACGAATTAAAGAAAATAAACCGTTTTTAGGCATATGTGTCGCCCTGCAGGCATTGTTTGAAGGAAGTGAAGAATCTCCCGGAGTTTCTGGACTGGGAATAATTCCTGGTCAGGTGGTGAGGTTTCCTGAAGAAAAATTGTCGGTGCCACAAATAGGCTGGAATGGTGTAAGGCTGCAAAAAACATCTAAACTGTTTAATGGATACGAAGATGAAAAATTATATTTCGTTCATTCTTACCATGCACCGTTTACCGAAGCGAGCCGAGATTGGGTTTTGACTCTTACGGATTATGGTTATGAATTTGTCTCGGCTGTTGAAAAAGGCAATGTCAGTGCATGTCAATTTCATCCAGAAAAAAGTGGCAAGGCAGGACTCAGGATACTTAATAATTTTCTTGCTGCAGACCGCGCTGGAACCGATACAGCCATAAAGGCAAAAGAAGATCATTGCACAGGAAACCGAACATTGCCAAAAGAATCATCGCCTGTCTTGATGTGCGGAGCAATGATGCCGGTGATCTCGTGGTCACCAAAGGTGACCAGTACGATGTACGCAGCGAGGGGGAGGTGAGAAACCTTGGAAAACCGGTGGAACTTGCCAAACGATATTATGAAGAGGGCGCAGATGAGATCACTTTTCTTAATATTACCGGTTTTAGAGATTTTCCCATGCAGGACCAACCGATGATTGAGGTACTGCAAAAAACTTCTGAAAATGTTTTCGTTCCGTTGACGATTGGTGGGGGTATCAGGGAATTCACTGACACTGAAGGTATACTCTTATACCTCTCTTGATGTTGCTTCGGCCTATTTTCGTTCCGGGGCTGACAAGGTATCCATTGGCAGTGATGCTGTTTATGCCGTGGAAGAATACATCAAAACCGGGAAAAAAACCGGGAAACAGCTCTATAGAGCAAATTTCCATAGTCTATGGCGCACAGGCAGTGGTGATCTCGGTCGATCCACGGCGAGTATATGTGCAAGACCCGGGTGATACATCGCATACTACCATTGAAACGGTTTTTCCCGGACCCGAAGGTGAGCGTTACTGCTGGTACCAGTGCACGGTAAAAGGCGGCAGAGAAGGGCGTGATCTTGATGTTGTTCAGTTGGTGAAGACGTGTCAGGTACTGGGGGCCGGAGAAATACTGCTTAATTGTATTGATAAAGACGGCACGAACAGCGGATTTGACCTGGAGTTGATCAGACTGGTGAAAAAGAGTGTCTCCATACCGGTGATAGCTTCCAGCGGGGCAGGAAAAGCTGTCCATTTCGTTGATGTTTTTGAAGCAGACAGCAACAGATGCAGCTCTAGCTGCCGGAATTTTTCATCGCCGGGAAGTGACTATAGAAGAAGTGAAAAAGGCGGTACAGGCGGCAGGAATTGAAGTTCGGTAGAGTCCTTGCAGAAAACCCCTTTGTTTTTGACGCTTTCGCCTGACCCCTGCAGAAAAAAATCAAATGATAAGATTATAAAACATTCATGTGGCTATAGTGTCCCTCCAGTAAAAAGAAAGGTCTTGTCAGCTTCCTGTTTTTTATCTTTATCTTGATTCAAGTATTGTACGGTGTGTCAGTATGGACGTATCGACATGGAATTGTTGAACTTTTAGAAAAGGGCAATGTCCGCCTTGAGCTGTATATCAATTATTTGCAGGGTACTCTGGGAAAATATGAAAGTCTCCCCGAGCTGCTGGCAATTGACAACAGTCTGGTTCGAGCACTGTTGAATCCCACTGAAAAAAAACGAATTGAAACTCTCAATCGATATCTGGAAACCATAAACAAGGTAAGCGATACCCTTGATACGTATCTGATGAACAAAGACGGCTTAACCATTGCCGCCTCCAATTGGAACGAAGAGCGTCCATTTATCGGCAGAAATTTCAGCTATCGCCCCTATTTCAAGCAAGCCATGAAGGGGAAACTGGGACGTTACTTTGCCCTTGGGACGGCCTCTTCCAAAAGGGGCTATTATTTTGCCTATCCCGTTCGCAAAGATGACGAAATCCTTGGTGCTGTGGTTATTAAGATCAATATCGATTCTGTCGAGCAGAGCTGGGCTGATCGTGATGAAAGCTTTCTGGTATCCGATCCCGATGGAGTCATCTTTATTACTACCAATCCTGAATGGCGATTTAAAAGCCTCAAGCCTTTGCAGCAAGACGTGGTTAAACGAATCACCGACAGCAGGAGATATCAGAATGCCTCCCTCGTTCCTCTTGCCGAAAAATCGACGACTCTCTGGGATAACGTACAGGTTCTTGATATTGACACCGGAGCAGGAAATGATCTGAAAAGAGTGTTGAAACAATCGCAGTTTATGCCACAGGCAGGCTGGAATGTCCATATTCTCACTGACACCAGGGTGCTGAGAAAAAAAGTAGTCATGGTGAACATTATGGTTGGGACAGGTCTGAGTCTTGCCTATATCATGATTCTCCTGCTCATCCAACGAAGCCATCGGCAGGCAGAACTTAATCGAATTGAGGAGGAGTCGAAGCGGGCCCTCCAGGATGCAAACGAACTTTTGGAATCGCGGGTATCGGATCGCACCCAGAAACTCACTGAAGCAAACGAGATGTTAAGAAAGGAGATTATCGATAGAAAGCAGACTGAGGTCAAGCTGAAGCGAACCCGAAAAGAACTGATCCATGCCGCTAAACTGGCGGTTCTTGGCCAGATGTCCGCTGGTATTAATCATGAATTGAATCAGCCTCTTGCGGCTATACGAAGCTATACCGATAACGGCAAGCAATTTTTGCAAAAAGGCCGGCCTGAAGATGCAATGTGGAATCTGGAACAAATCAGTGAATTAACAGAACGCATGGCTCAAATTGGCAATCAGCTCAAGCTGTTTTCCCGAAAATCCAGTGGAACGATAGTTGTCGTGCCTTTACATGGTGTCATTGACGGGGCTTTAGAGATCCTGAAACCGAGTCTTGATAAGCAAAAGGTAGAACTCTCTATTGATATCCAGCCAGATGATCTGCAGGTACATGCCAATCACGTGCTTTTGCAGCAGGTTCTGGTAAATTTGATTTCCAACGCCATGCAGGCGATTGAAGGCCAGGAGAGTAAAATAATATCGATTGAATGCAAGATGGTGGCAGACAGGGTCGTCATTGCCGTCCAGGATAATGGACCGGGAGTTTTAACGGAAAACATCAACGAAATTTTTGAACCCTTTTTTACAACTAAAAAATCGGGACAAGGTTTGGGTCTGGGATTAACAATAAGCGATAGAATAGTCAGAGATTTTGGCGGACAAATCACTCTGTTCCCTCCCGGGATGGGGCGAGATTTGAATTATCCCTGGCTAAAAATAGTGAAAGAACAAGATGACAGTATGTGAAAAAGTGCTCTTTATCGACGATGAAAAGCACATCCGACAGGCAAATAAACAGACCCTTGAGCTGGCAGAACTTGACGTCATTATCGAGGATTGTGCTGAAAAGGGCATTGAACTTCTCAATCGGGATTGGCCTGGAATTGTCGTATGCGATATACGGTTGCCTAAAATGGATGGGATGCAGTTCCTGCTTGAGGTACAGAAAATTGATCAGGATTTACCGGTAATTCTTATCACCGGACATGGTGATATCTCAACTGCAGTCAATGCCATGCGTGATGGGGCTTACGATTTTATTGAAAAGCCTTATTCCGCAGAAAGATTAGTGAAAACTGTTTTACGTGGCCTGGAGAAAAGGGCCTTAACCCTGGAAAACAGAAATTTACGTCGGGAAATAGAGCTGCACAGTGCTCCCGGACCAAGGATAATCGGCCGCACCCCGGCCATGGAACAATTGAGAAGTACCATTGCCCAGGTTGCCGACACCGGGGCTGATGTCCTGGTACTGGGAGAGACCGGTACAGGCAAAGAACTGGTTGCCAGGTCACTGCATGAAAACAGCAGCAGAAGAATTAAAAATTTTGTAGCAATCAACTGTGGAGCCGTTTCCGAGTCCATTATGGAGAGTGAGCTTTTTGGTCATGAGGCCGGAGCGTTTACCGATGCAAAATCTACCCGCATTGGAAAGTTTGAACATGCCAATGGCGGTACCCTGCTACTCGACGAAATTGAATCCATGCCCCTTAGGGTTCAGATCAATCTTCTCCGTGTTCTGCAGGAACGATGTATTGAAAGACTTGGCTCAAACCGGCTTATCCCAATGGACCTCAGAGTAGTTGCCGCTTCAAAGGTTGATCTGCGAGAGGCCTCCGAGAGGGGGACATTTCGCGAAGATTTATATTACCGGCTCAATGTGGTGTGTCTTGAGATTCCACCACTAAGAGAACGGCGGGAAGATATTCCCCTCCTGTTCCATCATTTCCTTTTAGTCGCAGGGCATAGGTATCAACAGGAAGTTCCCACTCCTGCCAACTCGCAGATGAATGCCTTGTTGTCCTATTCCTGGCCTGGCAACGTACGGGAGCTGAGGAATTTCGTCA
>CAWDYJ010000022.1:0-38266 GCA_963806525.1 uncultured delta proteobacterium | reverse complement strand
TCCAGTTTGCAGCCTTATAGCAGGTTCCGGCAAAACGTTCCGTGTCGACGAAAGTCTCCAGCCAGTGGATGGGGTGGTTATATAAGGCCTGCCAGTCTGAAGATATCCGACGGGCACATTGTGAAAGGAGGTGGCTGGCGAGAAACTTCACCTGGACCCAGGGCAAAATGAGAAAACGGGTGTTATAGGCCAGTAAATGGCGGTTATTGCCCAGCTGCTCTTTGGACCAGCCAATAAAAGCATCTCGGACGTTAAGGGCAAAAGCTGCCGAGGAAAACGCCAGGCAGGCAACAGGGCGTTGCTCACAGAAAACAATATATTTCAAATGCTCGCCAACCGGTTGGGCATAGCTCAGGTAATGATAATGCTCAATGAGACCGTTGAACACTTTTTCGTAGGAGGTTCGCCGCACCTGTTCAAAATGAAGCAGTGGGCGGATTTCTTTCAACCCGGTATTGATTGGTGCTGTGTCTATTGCAACCGGTTCCGGCCGTTTTCGCCGATATTGTGCGGTTTTGCATTTTGGCGGGGGCTGTGTGATATATCCCTCCCGCTCAAGATGGAGCAGCAATCCCCTGCATACCATATCTTTTGGTTGTCCGTTATGCTGTGTCCAGTCCCAGGCCCGGCATATTCTTCTGGAGAGCGCACGGCGGGAATCATCCGGATGTGCGGCAATGGTATTCTTGATAAGGGTAATATCGGCGGCAGTGACTGTCCGCCCTCTGTATGATAGTATTTGAGACATGGGCAGCACAATACCAGCAACAGGGGTGGAACGCACGGATATTTTGCAGGGCTAACAAATTCAGACTTTTCTCCAGGCGGGTGCCACCTGGGCAAATTCAGGGTTCCCGTTCCACATCAGCAACTGGAGCTCATGAACGGCAAGCTGATTAACATTACTATCGCCCAACCTCGGCCACCAGGTAAATTTCCCCTTACTCAAACGCTTGTAACCAGGTTCAAAATGCAAACGGTTCAGCTTCAGAGAAACGTTTTGTTCAAGTGACACATCCCTTTCATCCTCTTTATGGGAGCAGGCGTTATTTGCTGTCAGGTTTTCGATACAACCGATACGGCAGGCGTGCTTTGCTTCAAATCGAGGAAGGGATTTATCGTACTATTCCGCCGCAATGGACGGACCTTTCACCTCCAGATCCCGAAGTTATCCTTGGCGCGGGGCGTTCCTTCTTTAGGGTTTCCGATCTGATGGATCTAGCCAGAATGATTGATTGTCATCGAGAGATGGATAGCAGAAGGAAGCTCAATGATGTGTAATAAAAAATATGCCGCGATTGTCATGGTAATTTTGCCGCATTTAATTGTTTTTTACTATTTAAAACTGAATATAACAAGTATATATAAACATATTACTGTTGACAAGTTCGGATATTGCGGCATATTAAAAAGAACATTAATTAACTCCGGAGCCCACAATGTCATCGCCGTCAGAACTAATACGGAAAAAGGAATATTCCCTCAAAGAAGAAGGTGCGCTCAATGCATCTCCGGAAAAAGTCAAAGCCTCTGGTTTCCAGGAAGGAGAGTTTTTCGATCCTCGAGACATTGTCCAAGTCAAATACGAAATGTTACGCCGCGTGCGTGTGGAAAACGTGGCGGTGACAAAAGCGGCCGAGGAATTTGGATTATCTCGCAATACCTTTTATCAGGCCAGTTCAAATTTCGACGAAGCAGGAATAAGCGGCCTTATTCCAGAAAAACGTGGCCCTCGCGGTCCTCACAAAGTCAATTCCAAAATACTCTCCTTTCTCAAAGGCTATATGCAAGAGGGAAAACCCATCCGGGCGCGCAGGCTAGCGATGCTGGTGCGACAAGAATTTGGCATCACCATCCACCCCAGGACAATCGAACGTGTACTGGGTGGAAAAAAAACGGTGTAGTAAAACCAGATATCACCACCACATCCGAAACGAAAATTCTCACTGACAAGGTCTGCTTGTCACGGCGCTATGAAAAGCTTCGCAAGGCAGCACTGGGAGAAGCGGTACCAGTGGAAGACCGTAGTGGACTGGTGCTTTTTCTGCGCCACGGGATGATACGCTGGATAAAAACCATCAGCGAGGCAGAATCCTCCCAAAAACAGCAGATCAACCCCTGCAGCCGGTCAACAGGATATGTCACGTCAATTCAAAACAACACAGTCATAAAAATCTTTGCAGCCATGGCACTGCACACCCAAAACAAGGGAGAGAGGACGACATGAAAGATTCCCTGAAGGTTCAAACCCACCATCTGAAACGTAACGCTTATCTGTACATTCGTCAGTCATCAATGAAACAGGTGATGGAAAACACCGAAAGCACAAAGCGTCAGTACGCACTCAGACAACGTGCCAATGCTTTAGGATGGACGGATGATCGCGTCATTGTCATCGATTCTGACCAGGGCGAATCCGGTGCGTCATCCTCCCGAAGACATGGCTTTCAGCGTCTGGTATCTGACGTCGGAATGGGACATGCCGGAATTGTCATGGGGATAGAGGTTTCCCGGCTTGCCAGAAACAACGCGGATTGGCATCGACTGCTGGAGATATGTGGATTGACTGAAACGCTGATTCTCGACGAAGACGGCGTGTACGATCCCAGAGAATTTAATGACAGAATGCTGCTCGGCCTCAAAGGAACAATGAGCGAGGCAGAGCTGCATGTTTTAAAGGCACGTCTTCGCGGCGGTATTCTCAGTAAGGTGAAACGTGGAGAATACAAATGTCCCCTTCCTACCGGGTTGGTTTATAATGAAGCAGGGGAGGTTATACTACACCCGGACAGTCAGGTACGCGAAACAATAGCATATTTTTTTGAAACTTTTTCCAGGGTGGGATCGGCCAGCCAGACAGTGAAAATGTTTCGTCAAGATGGAGTGCTTTGTCCCTCGCGCATGCATAGTTTGGGGGAGACGCGGATTGTCTATCGCCCGCTTACTGCATCGGCGGCAATCCGTATGTTGCACAATCCGCGCTATGCAGGTGCTTACGCCTATGGTAGAAGGAAGTATCGCAAAACCGTTAATGGAGCTAAAGTCAGCCCCATTCAGGACATTAATGATTGGACGGCGTGCATTCCGAATTCACACCCCGGCTACATCACATGGGAGCAGTATCAGGAGAATTTAAGCATTCTCAAATCCAACGCCCGAGGGTATGAAACGGCCCGAAAATCGCCACCACGAGAAGGCCCGGCATTGCTCCAGGGGCGCGCCGTGTGTGGAAAATGCGGTAGACATTTTTGGGTGCGGTATGCTGCTCGCAGAGGTAGAAATGAGGCATGGTATGTGTGTGATCGTGCGATCGCATCAAACGGAGAGCCGAACTGTCAGTCCATTGCTGCTGGGCCCATTGATGATGCAATCGGAAATCTTGTGGTCGAAACTGTGAAGCCGGCTGCCGTTGAACAAGCTATAGAAATCAGGAAGGAAATCGAATCTCGACAGGAGGAGGCAAAGGGACTGCGACGCCAGGCTGTCGATGGGGCTCAATATGAAGCAGATCTGGCGCAGCGGCGTTTTATGAAGGTGGACCCGGAGAATCGGCTTGTTGCAGATACCCTTGAAGCCCAGTGGAATGGCAAATTGCGTGTCCTGGCTGAAGCAAGACGGGATTATGAAGCCTATCTCAAGAATCATCAGGAAATTATTGACGATAAAATCCAAAAGCGGTTGGTGTCGTTGACTGTGGATTTCAAACAAATCTGGAATGATCCTGAAACCTCCAGTCGGGAACGCAAACGAATGCTCGCCTATATCATTGAAGACGTTACTCTGGTGAGGATCTCTACAGATGGCATCACCAGATGCCACATCAGATTCAGAGGCGGTAGAACAGAAACGCTTACAGCAGCTAATCCGAAGTCTTCCTCAGATCTGATAAAGACACCGCCGGATGTCGTGGAGCTCGTTGACCGGTTGCTCAATGATTATACTTGTGCGGACATTGCCGAAAAATTAAATAACGATGGTATTCGACCAGGTTTGTCAGCAAGAAAGGGTCGTTCAAATGACACCTTCACCGCAAAAAAAGTAAATTACTTGGTACATAACTATAAGCTCCGCTTGCGGTATGAGCGGCTTCGTGACAAAGGTTATCTGAACGCAAAAGAAATGGCGGAAAGACTCAATATCCATCAGCATACCGTTGTCAGATGGGCACAAGCGGGAATTCTAAAGAGGCATGCTTACAATGGGCACTATTTCCTATATGAACCACCTTGTGAAAATACGCCTCAGAAACACAGCAGTCGGTGGAATACTCTGGAGGACAGGGTCTTAAAAATGAATACAACAACAAAGTCTCAAAATACTGATCTGGGACCAAAGGAGGTGTAGTGTGAAGACAAGTGGTTTTGGAATAGACAAAAGCCGTTGCGATCCCAATACAAAATCTTGGTGATATCACGCCGACGATTGCAAAAAGCAAATAGATGTCCGGAAAGCGGATCAAGCTCAAGCTGGTCTGCAACCAGGATAGAAAGACCATTGATCGATTTACGCATATCTGTGTAGCCTGTGTCAATATAGACTTTTAGAGAATGAACAGAGGTAAGCATCAGTTCCTCTCCAGAGCTGTCAGCAGTTTTGTCAGTGTCGCTGTTGAAAAATCATCGCCGACCTCGATTGCAATTTTGTTGGGCAGGATGACTTTCAAACCCGATCGGGCAGTTTGCGCTGGATTGATTTCAATATTCGAGGAAAATCTCACCGGCACCAGGTTTGTCTGCTCCTGCTCAGGTAGTGAAAGTTTTCTGTTCCAATACGTTGCGGCATGATATGAAAGGTTATGTTCTTTGCAGTATGCAGCACGGCTTAAACCGCTTTTCCTTTGGGCAGATATATGTGCCTGCCAGTGTCGTCTTCTGCGCTGCCGGTCTTCCTGAATATTTTGCCTTGTCATGGACATCCTCCTTGATAGTTTTTGGATGGTCCATCATGACACAGCTACGCGCGCGATAAAAGATGCGGTTCTGTTGGCGCTTACGTACAATTCGTTATTGCAAGGAAGCAAAATCTTCCCCCTCGTATAATCTGGCTTGCAATTTCTTTGCCTTTTTTGCAAAAGAATACCCATTCGACATTGCCCGGCCGTACTGAATATTCACTAACAGTGACCAATAATTACGGATGATGTCCAGCCACAGAAAACAATATGGCACAATATTGGCATGAAACTTGGTCAATCGGCAAGATTAACCAAATATTCAAATTGTGGAGGCGCCAAGATGATCATTGAATGGAAAAGCGCAGCAATTACACTATTTCTCATTGTGAGTTTCATGATGGTCGGCAATAAAGTCCGTGGTGATTCGGGAAATGGCAAATGGCCAGCGAACAATGGTGCAGATTCAACTGATCTCTACCAGATGAACCACTCCGGATTTTTTGAGCAGGCGAAGGTCAAGGATACGATCAACCTTGAGGACATCAATTACAATCTGCTCGCAGCTGCCATTTTCCATAAAACCAACCAGAAACGAAAAGAACATGACATAGAGCATCTCAGCCACCTGCCCCGCCTTGATGAAGCATCCAGAATGCATGCACAGGATATGGCCGAAAATGAGTATGTAGCTCATATCAATAAAAGAGAGCAGGAGCTTCGCACACCGAGCGAGCGGGTTCGGGAGGTAGGTCTGGCTAATATACGCTATGTGGCTGAAAATGTCGCATCACACTTTGGAACAAAATATGAGTCGGGAAAGACTATATTTCCCATAAAAAAGGATGGCAACACAGAATACACCTACCAGCCCGAAGGCAACCCCATTGCCAATCACACCTACGGTTCGTTCGCCGGAAGTCTGGTGGATTCATGGATGAATTCGCCAGGACATCGTCATAATATTCTTTCCGGGGAACCGAAATTTCTAGGAACAGGCTGCTCCATTGGTGCAGTTAACCAGGGACCGGTAAAGCTCTATTGCGTGCAGCTGTTCTTCGACAAATTCTGAATATAGGCGTACGGCCATCGGTTATCGGCTTCACTGTGTCCGGTTTCAGTGGAGAAAGTACTGCAACACAAGACTCTGAAGAGTAACAGTGGCGTTTATAGGTTTGGGGGGAAGAGCTCTGGCGACCCAGTCAAGCACGCTACTGGGCATCTTTTTCATATACCCGAGAACTTTTGGTTCTGGGGAGCGATCCTATCTCCTCTTCACATGGATCGTTGTTTTGTGTTGATTTGCAACCGTTCACCGGGATAAATGAACACCATACGCTGTTGTTGGATTGATGGGTGCCAAAGGTATCAAATCGGCAAAGACAACGGCAAAAATGAAAAGCGCTGATTGTCAGAGAAGGAAGCATTGACACGCCTGGTGAGTAATTCGAAGGCATTGATATTATGCAGCTGGCAGGTTCTGACAACCGTCAGTAAACGTCCGGCAGATAGTTCGCCGATGCGCGATTGTGAACCGAAACAGATTTTCCGCCATTGCACGGCAGGCCTGATAGCTCGTTCGGCGCTGTTGTTAGTGGGCTGGACTCCGTCATGCTCCAAGAAGGTGAAAAGGACATCCTCTCCATAGCAGACAAGCTCTAGCAGAATAGTGTGGAGCCTCGCCGCAAAGAAGTTAATAATATTTATTCCATAACAGCTGCCAAGAATAACTGCACTTGGGCTGGCAGATTATTTTCCAACTACACCGCTTTCGATAGAATCACTATGGTGCAGGCCAGGATATTTGATGGACCTACGAGGAATATTTTCCGGCACAAGCATTGCTTGAAAAGACCTCGAATTGATCTAAAAAGATCACCTTTCCAAAGTGATTCTTGCCGACCTCTCATCTCCTGTGATCCATTATCAGAGGCGTATGCAGGCTGTCAGACTGTACGGGCAGCATCTTCGAATACCTAAATCCGAGCATTTATATCGAGTACTTTGTCAATGGTAATTGAGTTACTTCCATGTTGGTTTTTAACCGCTCGAAATTTACCATCGCAATTTTTGCGTCTTTACGAGGTGTTTTTCGAGTTTTTTTCAAAAACCCATGCAAGAGTACAATGTCGTTGTCTGGTGTCTTTACAAACAGAACTCGGGCTGACTCTTTACCGCAATCTACACGAAGTTTATAAATAGTTCCTTTATAGCCCCATATTTTGGGATTCAGAATTTTCAGGCTGTTGCAAAAATAAATGTCATCAAGTTCAGCATATGCATGAAATTTTTTACAGATAGCAGCTGCGAGTTTATCAGAAACCTTATCCAGAAATAGTTCGAACTCTGCTAAACCATTATAATCCTGTATACTGAGAATCTTCATGAACTTCGTTTTATCATTTCAAAAAAATCGTTTGATTTCAGAATGCAGACATGCGTGCCATCACTTACAACCAATGGTAATTTCACCTGCAAGGAAATACTTCTATGAAGGCATTTATCGTAACAGCAAAATCTGGTTCGTGCAGTATTTCAGGATGTTCTTTTAAGTATTTGACAACAATTCGTGCAGCCTGCCCGTTAGTTATGATTGAATTTGGCGTGCAAAACAGAGCATTCTTGCGAAGGGACACCTCGTACAATTTATTGAGACGAATTACTCCCTGCAGCAACCCGAAACAATACATTGAATTTCCCGCATCAACACTCCCTTGAACATCAGTAGTCAATTTCTTTCCATCCATTATGTCTACTGCGACATTGCACTGCGCCAGCAGATTGCTGCCATCGTCAGCCTGACCTTGCCCCGATAAGAGAAACACTAAAGCAGCAATCAGTATTAAAACTAGTTCCTTCATTATTTACCCTTTTAAAGCATTGGCTCATTTGATACTTTTTACTGGGTATCGTAATCTGCAACACAGACTGAGGCGGAGACATTCGACTTTGACAAAACAATGGATCGAAGAGGAAACCTGAGCTGTCGGAAAAAGGCATTATTTCGAAGATGGCCTCTTCGCTCATCACCAGACAGCAGCGCCCCTTGTCATATTCAGGGTAAACACTGTCGTACCAGCCTCTCCCGGGGTATTGAATTGTTGCATAAAGCTTGATCTTTTCACTACTGTCGCTGACTAACTATCGTTACAGATCTGGTTGGAATCCTGAACGGCAAAAAATTTCTCAGCCAATTGCAACCTCCGCAACAGTGACCGCTTCTTCGTCTGGTGATCCTGCATTCGGTTGAGGATTTCGGATAAGGCGCGGGTGGCCTCTACGATGTGGACACCCTTGTTCAACATGATGCATTCGGCCCGCTCGCCCATGGCGGCATCAGTAACCTCCGCACGGGTCGGTATGCCTTGTTTGGCCATGCCTTCTAACACCTGGGTAGCCCAAATAACAGGAACATGGGCAGCTTCGCAAATCCATAATATCTGCTCTTGCACCTCAGCAAGCCGTCCGAAGCCGCATTCAATCGCCAGGTCTCCACGAGCGATCATCACCCCGCAAAGCGGGGTTTCCATAGCTTTTAAGATCATGGCGGGAAGATTATCAAAACCTCTGGCGGATTCTATTTTCAATACAATCCCAGGCAGTCTTTTCCCTAGTTTTCTCATTTGGACAATAAGATCTTCAACGTCATTTGGAGTATTGGCAAATGACAATCCAACCATGTCTGCATGTTGCACCACAAACTTCAAAGACTCCAAGTCTTCTTTAGAAAGAGCTGGCAGATGCAATGTGCTCTCCGGCAGATTGATCCCCTTTTCGCTTCGCAAGGATTTTCCACCTTGCTTGGTCAAGGTAATACGCACCTGTATCTGTTCTGCTTCTTTTTGTTCAATGATACCGCTGATGCTTCCATCATCGAAAAAAATGGATTCTCCCACCCTGCACATCATCGAGCACCTCTGGTATCGAGCAGCCAATGGTGGCCGGATGGAACTTGCCGGCCTCGTCTCGGTAACCATTATTTCCCGGTTCGGCACTTTTACTAAGTATCAGCAGGTCATTGTTTTGCAGAGTAATGCCGCCTTTTTTTCTGGTGAGATTGCCTACCGACAGCACCGTCTTTTTATTTTTTTTACCACTGGTGATGAGCTGCAACTTCAATCCGGGCGCGAAATAGACCGTTTTTGACGAAGTTGCCATACAGCCTCCAGATGTCGATGCAACTATTTTCAGTTTCCGTTTGGATCCCCTGGCGTCTGCAAGAGAAACAATGTCACCTTTGCTGCAATATCTCAACCAGCTGACCGGTACAGGAAGGCATACATCAGCATCCATTACTTTTTTAGAGGGCGAATCTTCGGGATAAAACCAGATGTGGGCTGGATGTAATACTTCACCAAGATCGTTTCTTTTGGGTCGTACTTTTTTTACAACAGGGCCAGGCTGCAGACTATTTGTGCGAAGTTTCGGACCGCATAAATCCATGAGGATGCGGCATTTCCTTGAAGTAGTTTTTTCTGCATGACGGATGTTGGCCACCATGCGCGCCCACACCCCGGCATCATCGTGCGCACAGTTGATGCGGGCACAATTCATGCCACTCTGTAAAAGATTCTCCACCAAGTCATAATTCTCGGCGGCCTCGCTGGGCATGGTGACCATGATACGCACCCTGCGGCCTGGAGTAGGTTCCCCTAAAAGAGCGACACTGTTTTCCTCCAACAGTCGACGCCCTTCCTGATAACAGAAAATAGGTTTTTCTTTTGGATTCCAAGCCTTACCTGCCAGATTGTGCAGATGAGTCAAAACAGTATCAATTGTTGCCTGCACTTTACGCTCCGCACGCCCCATAGACGAGAGTCCGAGATCGGAAAGCTTTACCTGCATATCCCTGACATCGTGCAGTCGGAAAGCTAAATATTGCAGCAAGTTGCGAGCGCTGTTCTGGTAGTGGGGGTGTATTGTGCGGAGGTTGTGGTAACCGGCCTCTTTCTCCAAAATTGTTTTTCGGATAGCCAGCAGCTGGGCTGCGAGGTCATTTATATCGGGAGAAGGACAGGGCAGCGGATTATGAATGCCTGGCTGAAGTCTTTTCATGATTGATCATAAAGAGGGATTGTTGGTTAACACCACAATAAGACAATTTGCTGCTATGCCTGGGAAGAGGTTTTTCATCTGGAATATCTGTTTATATGATTACAATACCAGTTCCCTGCTCAAACAATCCCTCTGATCCAACCTATAAGAAAATTAACCGACAATTATGTATAAGCAGGAGATCATGAAAGCGAGAGCCGGACATAACCTGTAATAATTTTTCAAGTGCGACATGTGGTAGAAACATGAAAAAATGAGCAAAGCATTAGACCAAAAAAGCGGCGGACAAATCATGAGCGGATCTATTTTGAAAACTGTATGTTCATCGGAGCAGAATCCCATGACCGGTTCGACCATTGCCCGATTGTATCCTACTCCTAGTGTCAATATAAACTATCCGTCAACTGAATTGATCGGCTGGAAAACTTCATAGAAGGTACGTTCACCAATCAAACTATCCACCTTGCTCTGAATATCCCTTCTTTCTTTGCTCACGAACCAACGTTTCCAGGCATCTGCGGTCTCCCATTGGCTGATAACAATGTAGTCCTCTGAGTCTTCAGTGCTTTGCAGAGTCACTGTGGAGAGGTACCCGGGCTGATCTTTGGCACGGAGATTTAGTTCAGTCATCAATGGTCTCAATTTATCTGGTTGATTCATCCTAAATTTTCGTTTGATGATCACATATACAGGCATTTGAACCTCCGTTAAGCAAATTTTGAGTCAGCTGTATTGCACTATGTCCAATAACAATCCTATCACTCATAGTAAGACTTATATCTTGAAAATGCCAAATATACCTGCGATTTTCATATCCCAAGGCGTGGAGTGGTTAATGCAACCAGATATCGTCAAGGGAAGCACCGCAACGATCAAACCCCAATGATGATATTCGCTGAAGAGAAAATATTTTTACCCCACGTCTGACGTGCGTCGGTCAAAGGGCAGTTTTTCAGCGGATACGATCTCTGAATGAGTTCACGAGGACTACCAATAGAGTAAATCTCAGGTGGTTTTCCAGGTGGTTTGAAATGTATTTACATGCATGACGCAAAAATATACACATTTCTCAAATGCTACTGCCCTTCTATTCCTTGTAACCACACTTTTTCACGTCTCAACCAAGATCTGTACAAGAATTGGTCTTCAATGGTCTCTGTGAAATATGGATACTATCCTAATTTCGATATATTGATAGCTTAAGCTACTGTTTTACTATAAACACACCATTCTTGAAAAGATGGAGCGACTGGTTACCATTTGTGTAACAAGCAAAGGAAGGGAAAACTACTAACGTAGGTCAACGACATTGCAGGAACTGTATCCTGGGGGCTACTGGTTAGGTTCCAGTTACTGTAGCAATTAAGGGAAGAGAGCCGCAAGGGAGACCGCAGATGATAAATAATTCTTACAGCGATTCTATTCATTCTGGTTCTGACCGGTTGTTCCGGAATAGATCTCAAACAATACCGAGAGAATACTCCACGATTGGATCTGTTTGAATATTTCACAGGAAAAACAAAAGGCTGGGGGATAGTCCAGGATAGAAATGGCCTTCTTCTCCGCCAGTTTGTTGTGGATATATCGGGTGAGGTTACGGAAAGCGGGCAGTTAGTATTGACTGAATATTTTGACTGGAGTGACGGTGAACAGTCAGAAAGGGTTTGGGTACTTGCGCAAATCGATGAACACACTCTGAGTGGAACCGCAGATGATGTCCTCGGGCCTGCTGCAGGTGTATTATACGGCAATGTGCTTAACTGGGAGTACCGGGTGAACCTTACGATAGATGACAGCACCTGGGAAATCACTTTTGATGACTGGATGTTTAAAGTCAGCGAAGACATGGTGATCAATAAAGCGACTATGTCAAAATTTGGCATCGATGTAGGAGAAGTAACAATAGTATTTCGTAAGTAAATAACCCAGTAAGGTGTGATACCATGTTTTTAAACAGTGTACAGAAAATACTTTTACTCGCGATGCTTTTGCCAACTCTGGTTAGTGCATCGACTTTGAATCACAATTTGCAGAAAATTGGGGAAGGCACATCTTATTACCTGAAATTCTTCAAAGTATATGATGCATCGTTGTACAGTTCAGATAGTGCTGGAAGTCGTAATATACTCAGCAATGAGGTTTCAAAGTGCCTGCATCTAAAATATGACGTCGACATCAGTAAAGATATCATTGTCAAATCGTCAATAGCCACCCTCAGCCGTCAATTTCCGGCAGAAGTGCTCACTGAGTTCAGCAAAGATATAGACCTGATCCACCAGAGATACCAGGATGTTCAAAAAGGTGACAGCTATAATCTCTGTTATAACCGTGACACCTATGAAACCACCCTTGCATTCAACGATTCAATCGTGGTGTCTATCATCTCACCCGGATTTGCAGAGGTTTATTTTAGCATCTGGCTGGGCGAGGACGAGCCTCTCGACAAAAGCCTGCGGGATGATCTTCTCTCTGGGTTAAAAAGCGGATAATGGACAGCCACTTATAGTTGCAGGTACCTCCCATATTGAGTTTGATGGGAGGAAAAGGTTTATTTACTTAGATATTATTTTAATCCTAGGGAGATGCTCTATGAGCATTTTCACTGCGTGGTTTAATTGGTGCTGTTTATAAAAAAGAGGTGTGGGGAAAATGACCCGTCAGAAAATTGCCATTATCGGTTCCGGAATATCAGGTCTCACCTGTGCCCACGCTCTGGCAAGCACCAACGATATCACGATCTATGAAGCTGCCGACTATATTGGTGGTCATACCCATACCGTGCGTGTGGCAAATAAGGGCGAGATCGCCGACATCGACACAGGGTTCATCGTCTTTAACGACCGTACCTACCCGAATTTCATCACGCTCCTGCAACAGCTAGGGGTTGATTACCAGCCTACAGAGATGAGTTTTTCGGTAAAGAATGTTGCCCAGGACCTTGAATACAACGGCAACAGCCTCAACAGCCTTTTTGTCCAGCGGAAAAACCTGTTCCGCCCCCGTTTTCTTGTAATGGTTAAAGACATCCTGCGCTTCAATCGGGAAGTCAGACTCGCCGGGGAGGAAGATCGTCGCCGTTCTCTCGGCGAGTTTCTTACCCAGGGAAACTACTCTTTGTACTTCCAGGATAATTACCTCCTGCCTATGGTATCGGCGATCTGGTCGATGGGGCTTGAGAGCTGTATGGACTTTCCCCTCGATTTTTTTATTCGTTTTTTTGACAACCATGGACTGCTTAACGTTACCGACCGGCCCCAATGGTTTACCATTAACGGAGGATCAAGCAGGTATATAAAGCCGCTTACAGTCAACTTCAAGGACCGGATCCTACTGAACACGCAGGTGATAAGGGTCGGAGCGCGAAGAACAAGAAGTTAAAATCGCAACCGGAAAGCAGACCGATGTCTTTGACCAGGTGATATTTGCCTGTCACGGCAACCAGGCTCTTGCCATGCTGGACCACCCAACCGCTGAGGAAAAAGCGGTTTTAGGCGAATTCAAGACATCAGAAAACCAGGTTGTTCTCCACACCGACACATCTTTTTTGCCCAGCAGAAAACTAGGATGGGCAAGCTGGAATTATAACATGGTTGAATCCGCCAAAAAGCAGACCACACTGACCTACAACATGAACATCCTCCAGCGATTGCATAAACAACACACCTATCTGGTCACCCTGAACCAGGAAGTGGCCAAGGAACATGTTCTTCACCGTTTTACCTATCATCATCCCATATTCACCCAGGGAGCAATCAGGTCGCAGCAGCTATGGAGCACTGTCTCCGGAAAAAACCGCAGCCACTTTTGCGGCGCTTACTGGTTTAACGGTTTCCATGAAGACGGAGTGCGAAGCGGCCTGCGCGTAAGCGAAACCTTGAAAGGAAAACAGCCATGATGAACTCGTCCCTTTATGTCGGCACCATTAGTCACGTCAGGAATATCCCGAAAAAGCACACGTTCCGCTACCCGTTTTTTATGTGGTTTCTTCATCTTGATGAACTTGATCAGTTACCCTCTCTGGGCAGGTGGTTCTCCGCTTCCAAATGGGCAATAAGTCGGTTTAACCGTTCCGATTACTACGGAGAGCCGTCGCTTCCCCTGGCCCAAACGATAAAACAACGCATGGAAGAGCTGACAGGCCATCCGGTCGAGGGCAGCGTTTACGGACTGTTGAATATGAGAACCTTTGGCCTCTATTTCAGCCCAGTCAACTTTTATTATGGGTATGACGCGGCAGGGATCTTGAGTCACTTTCTTGCCGAGGTCTCCAATACTCCCTGGAATGAACGACATCAATACGCCCACTACATCCTGGGGACAGGTTGCGCACCAGATAACCCCAAGATGTTTCATGTCTCCCCGTTTAACCCAATGAACCAGCACTATCAGTGGGAGATCACACCGCCCGCGGACAATATGAGTGTTAAAATAAAAGTTGATGATAAGAGAGGACATATCTTTACCGCGATGCTCAGTATGAAAAAAAGACCACTTACCCACCAAACAATACGAAGCGAGCTGCTGAAAAAACCGGTGATGACCGCATATATCGTTTGCAGAATTTATTGGCAGGCCTTGAAACTTTATCTCAAAGGAGTGCCGTACGTTCCGTATAAAAAGGAGACAGCATGAACAGCCTGACCCATTCAATACAGATTACCTCAAAGCAGGGCAGAAAGTCGATCGCTACAAATTGGACCAGAACTCTTGTCATAAAGTTACTTTCCAGGTTGAGGGCCGGCCAGATTGTCCTTCATGAAGACGGCAGAAAGTGGTTTTTCGGGAGCGGCAGCCCTACGGCCCATGTAACCGTTCATGATCGGACTGTTTATCGGAAGGTGTTGTTTGGCGGTTCTATCGGTGCAGGTGAGGCATATATTGACAAACTTTATGATGTGGACGATTTGCCAGCGCTGATTAGAATTATGGTTCTCAACATTTCGCTGCTTGATCGTATTGAACGTGGTTTTGCCTGGCTGAAAAAACCATTTGATCTAGCGGTACACTTCTTTAACACTAACTCAAAACATGGCTCAAAGCGCAACATTCTTGCCCACTACGACCTGGGCAACGATATGTACAAAAGCTTTCTTGACCGGGACATGATGTATTCAGCGGCGCTCTATCCTCATCCGAATGCCACCCTTGATGAGGCCCAGCAGCATAAACTGGAATTGATATGCAGAAAGCTCGATTTGCAGCCTGATGACTCTGTTATTGAAATAGGATCGGGCTGGGGTGCTTTCGCCATATACGCTGCAGCTCATTTTGGATGTCGGGTAACCACAACAACCATCTCCGATGCCCAGTATGAAGAAGCAACCGCAAGAATAGCCGCTGCCGGGCTGAGCAGTAGAATCACAATCCTCCGCAGCGATTATCGTGAGTTGTCGGGACAGTACGACAAGCTTGTAAGCATAGAAATGGTAGAAGCCGTTGGCCATAGCTATTTACCGGTTTTTTTCAATAAATGCTGCGAACTCCTTAAACCTGATGGAAAAATGCTGCTCCAGGCAATCACGATTATTGACCAGAAGCATAAACAATACACAAGATCCGTTGACTTTATACAGCGCTATATCTTTCCAGGTGGCTGCCTGCTTTCAAACAATCGGATTGTACAGCTCATCGCCCTGAAGACGGATATGGTGGTGCGCCATATTGATGATTTTGGCCTGGATTATGCCAGGACCATACAAGACTGGCGACAACGCTTTCATATTGCATTCCCGGAACTTGAAAAACAGGGGTATGACGAAACATTCAAAAGGCTGTGGGATTTTTACCTGTGTTACTGCCTGGGCGGTTTCCTCGAGCGATATATCAGCGTCGTGCATGTCGTTGCAACACGGCCTGAGAATAACCGTATAAACCGATGAAGATAATTGTCAATGCAGCCGCATACCAGCTGAGCTGGTTCCTCGCAGTGCTGGGAGGCAATATGGGAGCATGTTTCGCCGTGGGCCTGCTGATTGTACACCTGGTGTTTTCCTCGGCAAGGATGGCGGATCTGCGAATGATGTTCCTGTTACTTTGTATAGGTCTTGTCGTTGATGGAACCTTGCAGCAAATTGGCTTTATATCCTTTAAGGTAACAGGTTTTCCCATACCTTTCTGGTTAGTAGTTATCTGGTTGGCACTGGCAATTACACCTCATCACTGCTTGTCCTGGCTCAAAAACCGGACATCTCTTTCCGCCATCTTCGGCGCCCTGGGAGGTCCTATTGCATACTGGGCTGGCGTTCGCCTCGGCGCGGCAACCTTTAACTGGAGCCTGCCGTTGACGATTGGGACGCTGGCGGTAATATGGGCCGTCCTGTGGCCATCTGTCATGTATTGCAGCGTGATCACAGGTAGACCCAAACCACAACCAGCACAACATGGAAAGAGAGACAAATAACAATCAAGAATTACACTTCCTACCGTTTACCCCAATGCTCCAAGCAGTCATTTATCAGGAACATCTCAAGCAATATCGAATATAAACTGCCGCAGCCTATGCTGTCAGTTGCCTTGAGTATGGTGCAATATCATTTTATTACAGCAATGATTATTGCCGGCATGGACTTATGATGTTTACAACATACGAAAATTGCCCACTTTGTTATCATATCTGCGCATAGATCACACCTGGAATCAGCAATTGTAGAACTCCAGGCAGCCCCTTTAAGCTTCTATTGTAGTATTGTTCCGACACAACAATACATCATCGCCTGCAAACATATATTGGCATCAACTTTGCATTTGATCAATTGCAATACAGAGTATGCACCAATAAATCAATAAATGAAAAAGCTATAGATCACACAGTATGAAGACACACTTAAAAGACTGCAAGGGAACTTTAATAAAAGCGGGTGATATCGTCCGCGACAACGAAGGATTTACTGGCAAAGTCCTGTTTATATATGGTGCATGGCGTTATGATGTACACGAAGGCAGATTTCTGAAATTTAACTCCTCATTGTTATTCAAAGAAGGTATCGGCACAAGCCATCTCGAGGTAATAGCTCAATCTTCACAAACCTACAATAATCAGGAGCCGGCGATCCCTGTCCCGCGTAAAGATAACTACAAATCAGTTTATACCGAAAGACACCTTGAGTTTGACCACTACTGGGGAAAAATCAGTTTGGCTTGACGGTTGAATGCCACCACGAATTAATATTTCAAGGTGTTGTTGAATCTGCCAAGGAGAAACATGACGGGATAAATCCCATTCAACCGTCTATTTCACCAATTTCACCAAAAGCATGCCGACAAAATAATGGCTCATATGTAATTCCTGGCAGTTTTCCAGGCTATTCATTACTCCCCCTTAGGGTGCCTATATTTTTGATACCTTTAGTCGATGCCCTATTAACCATCAGCTGGATATTGAATTTTTACTGAAACATTCGTACTATCTGTTTCATTTCTATCATTCACTGTCCATAACACAGAGAGGAGTTACTGATGAAAATTCTTGGAATTTCCGGCAGTCCGCGAAAAAATGATACAATCAGCGGTCTATAAACTGGTTCAAACCGTTCTGGAAAACACCGATATTGAATATGAACTGATTTCCTTGCGCGGCAAATCCATTTCAGGATGCATAGCCTGTCTTGGCTGTGTCAAAGATAATGTCTGCGTGGTTGACGATGACCTGGCCCCTCTGCGTGAAAAAATCGTTGCGGCCGACGCTTTTGTCATTGGGGCACCCAATTACTATTCCACTCTCAATGCAACAACCCATGCCTTTCTGGAACGTTGGTTCCAATTTCGCCATCAAACAGGGGATACCCTCTGGGGAAAATTGGCAGTGACAGTAGGAGCAGGTGGGACGAGTGGTGGATTTCCCGCTGATGACCTGGAAAAATTTCTGCTCTATAATTTTATAGAAACTGTTGCTAAAGTAGAGGGACAGGGGGCTGCCTCCTGTTACTCGTGTGGCTTTGGGGAAACCTGTCAGGTAGGTATCCCCAGTATGATCCACGGTGCAGGAGTAAAAATTACCGAGGAGATGATTCCGAATGTAACGAAACAACCGGATGTCATGGCGTCTGCGGCCAAAGCTGGAAATTACTTGCAAAGAGACTGAATTCAGGACATGACAGAACCGCAGTAACGCAAAACATGCAGAAAAAAATGATGTCCATGTTCGAATCAAGTGCTTAGTGCTATTGCATTTGTAAAGGTTTTCCCTTAAGGTAAATCTTTGGTAAAACCTATTTAGCATCTCTTCGCCTTGTTACGCGGGGAAAGAGAATGCTCATTGTATTTTGCAGGAGGTCGTGAGGTGCTAACAGAAAACTGGTTACAATTCTTCTCTTTTCCTTTGTTATTGTTGCATTGGTAAACGGTCTGCTGGCTAGCTGCACGCCATTATTCTACAAAAATAAACCTATAGGCCACCTGTCCCACAGCCAACTGCGGATAAAACAGGGAACGGCAAATTTCGAACACCGGTTAAACGTTTTTATCCAATCATTGGTTTTTTGTTTCGTCACCTTCCGCATCTATCTCATTACCCTGCTGGTATGGCTGGCCATCAGCGGGGTTTATTATATTGCCATTTCGCTTAAATAATATCAAATCTTTATAATGCTGTTCACGATCTTTTTTGGCGGCGCAGCCAGAATGCATTTTGTTTGGCAATAGAGGCAATACGGATTTGCCCTGCATGATGATTGAGATTGTGCCCCAGACTATTTTTTGCGCCGCCGCAAAATACCATGTGTCACTGCCTCAGCCAGAGGTGGATCAGTCTTCATTAAGACCAGGTTGCCGGGATTGGCCTTGGCAATAATGGTGCCTGACTGATCCTGCATGGAGAGTATTATTACCGGAATCTGGCCCAGATCCTTGCTGCATATACTCTATTTTTTCACCAGGTAAGACCTGATTGCGAATCTCAACCAGATGGGCTGCACCCGGCTCTCGTATAACAGCTACCGGCTCAAAACTTTGCTCAACCCTGGAAGAATTGTAGATCATTTCTGAACTTCCCGGGCGCGCATTGATAAAATTTTCCGTCGTTCCTCTGGTGCCGCTTTTAAGGATTTCCTCCATAAACTGTTCGGGAAGTCGAATTGCAGCAGGATCTTTCCAGACTTCCGGGGGCAACTGGGCCAGATAATCAAGAGCGGCTCGATAAACGCGCACTACTCCGCCAACATAGAAAATTGATTTCATTCGGCCTTCAATTTTCAACGAATCCACTCCGGCGGCCACCAACTGAGGCAGCATGTCAAGCAGGCAGAGATCTTTCGAGTTGAAGATATAAGTACCCCGTTCATCCTCTTCAACCGGGAAATACTCGCCCGGACGCTTTTCTTCCAGCAGGGTGTAACTAAACCGACAAGGATGGGAACAACTGCCCTGATTGGCATCCCTGTCCGTCATGTAATTGGAGAGCATACAGCGGCCGGAATAGGAAATACAGAGAGCTCCGTGAACGAAAATTTCCAGCTCACCAGCAACTTTTCTGCGAATCTCCTTGATTTCCTGCAAAGAAAGTTCCCGGGCCAGGTTGAGCCGCCCAACTCCCTGGTGCCAGCCAAAACGAGCTGCTGCATGATTGGTGACATTGGCCTGGGTTGACAGATGAACGGGAAATCCGGCACTATTTTCCGGGCATGACTCAGAATACCCGGATCCGAGACAATAATTCCATCCACCGCCATATTCTTTAGTTCGGCAAGATAGCTGTCCAACCCGAGCAAAATCCTGATTATGGGCTATAATGTTAACGGTGACATACACCTTAACACCGTGTTGATGGGCGAAATCGATTCCCTAGCCTCATCGTGTCTGTGTCAAAATTGCCGGCTTTTGCCCGAGGCTGAATTTTTGCCGCCTAAATATACTGCGTCCGCCCCGTAATGCACAGCTGTTACCAATTTTTCGTAATTTCCGGCTGGTGCCAGCAGCTCGGGCATTACCGGAACTAGCCCTTTGCGGCTTTCATTTTTAATCATGGTGGAGTATTGTAGGGTATTGGTTTTAATAATTTGCCGGTAAACGACGGCCAAGCATTCATTGCCCGCACATTACGGCAATTCACTCGATTGAATATACACCCCCTAGATAGTGTAACCAGCCCTAAACTACAAGAAATTCTGTGCGTAAAAAACAAATTGGCATAGCCTTGAGCGGCGGCGTTGACTCAACAGCCAGCGCCCTGCTCCTGAGAGAGCACTATCAGGTGAAAGGTTTTTTCATGCAGCTCGCGCAGCCAAATTTTGCAGCCCAAAAAGCACAGGTGGAAAAAATTGCCAGAAAACTGGATATCCCTTTGCAGATTATTGACCTGCAGCACCAATTTGACCAAAAAGTGCTGGAGTATTTCACAGCCAATTACTATCGTGGGCTCACGCCAAACCCCTGCGTCATCTGCAATAGAGAAATTAAATTCGGATTATTCATGGATGCTATCCTCGGCGCCGGAATGGATAAGATGGCCACCGGTCATTATGCCAGGATCGAAAAAGCTGACAATATCTATCACCTCCACTGCGGCGAAGACCCGAAGAAAGACCAATCCTATTTTCTTTCCCGCCTCAATCAGCACCAACTGGCGAGAGTCATTTTTCCCCTTGGCCATCAAGCAAAAGAGGAGACCTATCGTTTTGTCGAGGAATACGGCTTCAATAACTTTCCATGGCCAGGAAAGTCAGGATGTCTGTTTTCTGGAAAACAGCCAGATCGGAGACTTCCTGGAACGTCGCTCGGCAAAAACAGAAAATGCAGGGCCAATTGTGTCAACTTCTGGCAAAGTGCTTGGCATGCATAAAGGCCTCTTCCGTTATACCATCGGTCAGCGAAAAGGTTTGGGAATCTCGAGCGAGACGCCGCTCTATGTCGTCGGGCTCGACGCAACTGGGAACAGAGTGATCGTCGGCAAAAACGAAGAGCTGTTTAAAAAACAGATCCGGGTGCAAAACCTGCATTGGCTTGCCGAAAAAGAACCGGACCTGACAATTGATTATACGGTGCGCATCCGCTACAGTCATCGCGGCTCAAAGGCCAAGATCGTAGCATGCCATCAGGGTTACGGCGAGATAATCTTTCACGAACCACAACGGGCGGTGACCCCGGGGCAGTTCGCCGTTATCTATCACGAAACGGAACTCCTGGGCTCCGGCATAATACTATAAAGAAATAGCAGAAAATGAAAAAAGTATTTCTTGCCACCCTTGGCTGTAAGGTAAACCAGTTCGAATCTGCTGCCTTTAAAACCGGGTTTGAAGAAGAAGGTATGTCGATTATTTCGTCAAGTAAAGAAGCAGACCTTATTGTTATTAACACCTGTGCGGTCACAGCGGCGGCGGGAGCACAATCACGCCAGACCATCCGCCAGGCCCTGCGCAACAATCCATCGGCCCAAATCATTATTACCGGATGCTATGCCGAAATTGCGGCGCAGGAACTCTCCGACCTAAAGGAACTGCAGGGCAGGCCATACTCACTTATCGGCAACAGCAAAAAAGATCAGCTTGTTGCTGCCGGACTGGCCAATGAACCCGTGACTCAGAAAATATGCTGCTGGGGACTATCAGCCAGGTCAGAGAAATCTGCCGGCTGCCGGTCAGACGCTTTGGTGAACGTAGCCGGGCCTATCTCCGGATCCAGGACGGCTGCGAAAGTTTTTGCACCTACTGCATCGTCCCCTACACCCGAGGCCCCAGCAGGAGCCTGCCGCTTGAGGAAGTGATTGAACAGGCAAGAATTTTTACCGATGAAGGCCATAAAGAGATTGTCCTGACCGGGATCCATCTCGGCTACTACGGCAAAGATCTGGCGGGAAACATTAACCTGCTGACGCTTCTTGATACATTAACCCTGGCTACCCCGATGACATCCTATCGGATAAGTTCCCTGGAGCCTCTGGAGATAACCACATCATTGCTGTCTCTCATGCAGGAGCGACAAAATATCCAACCCCATCTACACATCCCGCTGCAAAGCGGCTGTGATCAAATTCTGACCAGAATGAACCGCAAATATTCCACCAGGCAATTTGCCGAGGTCATTGCCCTCTGTCATGAACGATTGCCTGACGCTGCGATAGGCATTGACATTCTTGCCGGCTTCCCGGGTGAAACAGACGAACATTTTACCGCAGCCAAAAATTTTATCGACTCGCTCCCGGTCAGTTATCTCCATGTTTTCCCTTATTCCATCCGTCCGGGTACTGCGGCTGCCAGCTTCAGTCAGCATGTTCCTAAAAAAGTCAAAGACGAAAGAGTTGCAGAGCTGCGTTTGTTAAGCGATGCAAAGAAGATTGCCTTTTATCAGAAACAGCTGGGAACAACATCCGTCCGGTTCTCGTTGAGGGTCGTCGTGACAGCGAGGGTATGCTGAAAGGCTATACCGATAATTATATTGCCGTTCGTTTTGCTGGACCTGACCGTCTCTTAAACAGCCTTGCCACAGTCAGGCTCCTGTCAATAAAAGACAACAGTGTGATAGGAGAGAGAGTAGATTACCATGAAAATTGAAATAATTGCCATTGGCGACGAGCTCACATCCGGAAGAATACTCAATACGACCAGTAGTTTTGCCGCCAGAAATCTTTATGACGCCGGTTATGAAATTTACGCTATGAACACCATCGGCGACACGCCTACCCTGATCGGAGAGGCGTTGAAACAGGCACTCGGCAGAGTTGATGCGGTTTTAGTCACCGGCGGGCTGGGCACGACCGACGATGATTTAACAAATGAGGCGGTCTCTAAAGCTCTCAATCGCCCGACCATGCCAAATTTGGAGATACTTGCCAACATTCGCACCCATCTCGATGAAATAACTGCTACCCCCGTCGGCCGGCTGGAAAAACTCGCCTGGCTTCCATCCGGGGCGGAAGCCTTGAATCCCGGATCCAGGATGGCCGGATATCTGCTTATCCATGACGATAAACCTATATTTTTTCTCCCCGGAATACCCAGCCAGATGCAGCAGCTCCTGGTGGAAGAGGTGCTGCCTAAACTGTCTACCTGGCATAAAAATCATCGTCTAACTACCCATCAGCGGATCTTTCGAATTTTCAATCTTCCGGAAACAGAGGTCAATCGCCTTATAACCACTCTTGATTTCAGCCCGGATGTCCATATCGGCTATTATCCGGTCTTTCCTGAAGTTCATCTCAGCCTGACGGTGCGTGATCAAAAAACGAATGACGCCGAACGTCTCTTTAATTCATCCTGCAAGGCTATCTATACCGTCCTTGGAGATTCTATTTATGGGTATGACCGTGACAGCATGGAAAGAGTAGTTGGCAAACTTCTTATCCAGAACAAGTTTAAACTCGCCGTTGCAGAGTCCTGCACCGGTGGACTGATCTGCTCGAAAATTACCAATACCCCGGGAAGCTCAGCCTATCTCCTTGGGGGAATTGTTTCCTATGCGAATTCTCTAAAGACTGTATATGTAGGCGTTTCTCCCAATCTTTTGGAGAAACACGGAGCAGTAAGCCGGGAAGTCGCCGAAGCAATGGCGGTTGGAGTTCGCATGAAAAGCAGTGCGGATATCAGCCTGGCCGTAACAGGCATAGCCGGACCTGATGGGGGCAGCGAAGAAAAACCGGTTGGTACGGTTTATATTGCTATTGCGACTTCCGAAGAGAACTGGGTCAGCAAATTTCGTTTTCATGGAGATCGCAATCAAATCAGAGAAATTTCGGCACAATCCGGTCTCGATTTGATCAGGAAGTATTTGTTGCAGAAACAGCACCTTTAATATATCGACAGCCCTTGTTTTTTTATTTTCTGATTTTAAGATTTTTATTTATTGTCCGTTGTATGGTAGATAACAGGTACTTTTTTTCTATACATTTCACTATTCATTCTTGGAGAATCACATGGCCGTAAGTGCTAACAAAGATAAAGTCAGCAGTGTTGACAATGCAATAAGCCAAATCCACAGACAATTTGGCAAAGGATCCATCATGCGTCTGGGATCTCGGGAAACAGAAAACGTCCCAGTAGTTCCGACAGGCGCGTTAAGCCTGGATATCGCCCTGGGAGTGGGCGGCATCCCGAAGGGACGAATCACCGAGATCTATGGACCAGAATCCTCCGGCAAGACGACCCTTGCTCTCCATGTCGTGGCTGAAGCCCAGAAGGCAGGAGGCTCAGCCGCGTTCATTGATGCTGAACATGCCCTTGACACCAAATACGCCGAGCGGCTGGGTGTGGACATTGACAACCTTCTTGTCTCCCAGCCGGATTTTGGCGAACAGGCCCTTGAGATCGCCGAAATCCTTATACGATCAGGAGGAATAGATGTCATTGTCGTCGACTCGGTGGCCGCCCTCACCCCTAAAGCTGAAATTGACGGGAATGTCGGAGATCACCATGTTGGTCTTCAGGCCCGATTAATGTCACAGGCTATGAGAAAATTTACCGGTGTTCTCAGCCGCAGCAATACCATCCTGATTTTCATTAATCAGATCCGGATGAAAATTGGAGTAATGTTTGGCAACCCCGAAACAACCACCGGTGGCAATGCGCTAAAATTTTACTCTTCACTGCGCCTGGATATTCGCAGAATAGGCCAGCTGAAAGACGGCCAGGATTTAATTGGCAACCGGACCAAGGTCAAAGTTGTTAAAAATAAATGTGCGCCGCCGTTCAAAGAAGCCGAATTTGACATTGTTTACGGCGAGGGAATATCGAAGATCGGTGACATGCTTGATCTGGCTGTAAACCTTGAAATAATTGAAAAAAGTGGTTCCTGGTATTCTTACAACGAAGAAAGGATAGGACAGGGCCGCGAAAACGCCAAGCGCTTTCTTGCCGACCAGCCTGAGATGTGTCTCGATATCGAAAACAAGGTGAGAATGGCCTATGGAATGGCCCCGGCGACTGCCCCCGTCTCACCTGCTGCCAAAGAAGTGCCACCGGCAGAGTGATCATTTTTCCGGGTTCCTGCGGCCATTGCATGAACCCGGCCTCTCACTTATATGCCTACTGTTAGCCTGCCCATCTCTTTGCTGACGCTTCCCGCTGTCGTATCAAGGATGCAATTATCTTGACCCTGCCAAAAATAATGGAGTAATCGTTTGACTCGGGTCAACTTTTATCTTTACCAGTTACGAGGAACTTTCATTGTCTACAAAAAAACAGAGCAAACCAGAAGAAACCTATGATGTCATTATTGTCGGTGGCGGCCCTGCAGGTCTTTTCGCGGCCTATTATCTTGCCGAGAATTCGCATCTCAAGGTACTGGTCATTGAAAAAGGTAAAGCGTCACTGAAACGAAAATGCCCCATAAAAGATGGCGGCTGTATAAAATGCAGACCGTGTAATATCCTGTGCGGCATTGGCGGAGCGGGTCTTTTTTCCGATGGAAAGCTCAATTTTATTCACAAACTCGGCAAAACTGATCTCACCCAGTTCATGGACATCTCGGCAGCGACAGCCCTGATCGATGAAACTGAAACAATTTTCAACCGTTTCAATATGGACGGGAAAGTCTTTCCAACCGATATGGAGCGCGCACTCCAGATCAGAAAAGATGCACGAAAACAGGGGATTGATCTGCTCATTATTAAACAAAAACATCTTGGCAGTGACAACCTTCCCAACCATATTGCTAAAATGGCTGACTATGTGGCTGAAAAAGGAGTCATATTTCACCACTCGGAAGAGGCAAAAGAAGTGCTGGTAAAAAATGGTGCCGTTACAGGGGTAAAAACAAACCGGTCTACATACAAGGCAAAAAATGTCATTCTCGCCCCCGGTCGAGTCGGGGCGGAATGGGTCGCCAATGTCGCGAGAGCACACGGCATTGAGGTTTCCCAGCGGGGTATAGAAGTTGGTGTTCGGGTTGAGGTGCACAATGAAATAATGCAGGATCTCTGCGAAATTATTTACGACCCCACGTTTTTTGTCCGAACGACAAAATACGACGATCAGACACGAACTTTCTGCACCAATTTAGGCGGGTATGTTGCTCTGGAAAATTATCAGAACTTTGTCTGCGTCAACGGCCATGCCTTTATGGATAAGAAATCAAATAATACCAATTTTGCTTTTCTGTCCAAAGTCGTTCTCACCGACCCGGTAGAGGATAATCAGGCCTATGGGGAATCTATCGGTAAACTGGCAACCCTGATTGGTGGCGGCAAACCGATCCTCCAGCGCTATGGTGACCTGAAGCGCGGTCGAAGATCAACATGGAACCGGGTAAAAAACAGCTATATTGAACCAACCCTAAAAAGCGTTACCTGCGGCGACATTGCCATGGCCCTCCCCGAGAGAATTCTCACTAATCTGATAGACGGTCTGGAACAACTGAATGAAGTTATTCCCGGTGTAGCCAATGATGAAACCCTGCTCTACGCGCCGGAAATTAAATTTTTTGCCACCCAGGTGGCAACCGATAATGATCTGGAAACGGCAGTCAAAGGACTTTTTGTGGCCGGTGACGGCCCTGGTGTTGCCGGCAACATTGTTTCCGCCACTGCGACCGCTTTGATACCCTGTAAAAAAATCATTTTACAAAAGCGATGAATACCCATTGATTGATTTTTTTCCAATATTATAATTGACTCTTGTGAAGCATCAGATATACTGCAACCTAAACAGCAATAATTATCATTATCTAACAAAAAATGAGGAGGAGTAACAATGCAAAAATGGGAATGTCCTTGTGGGTACATTTATGATCCGGCGACTGGTGATGAGGATAATGGTGTAGCACCAGGAACAGCTTGGGAAGATGTGCCGGAAGATTGGGTCTGCCCACTATGCGGTGCAGAAAAAGAATCTTTCTGGAAAGTCGACTGATTTCCACATAAAGCTGTAGGGATTTAATTAACTCAATAAATACTACTACAGCTTATTTTTTATTCTCATTGTTATGCTACCCTAATTCATTTCAGACATCCTAAAAAAAACTTATCATATTATGGAGAAACACATTATGAGTCTTATTAGTTACCAGACCTGCTCCTGAATTCACCGCGACTGCAGTTTTACCCGACAACTCTTTTAAAGATGATTTCAGCCTTTCCGACTTTCGGGGGAAATACGTGCTCTTATTTTTCTACCCTCTTAACTTCACCTTTGTCTGCCCTTCCGAAATTCTCGCATTTGACAAAGCGGTTAAAGAATTTGCCGACCATAATTGCCAGCTCATCGGTATTTCCATTGATTCAGCCTTTTCACATCTGGCCTGGAAAAACACGAAAGTAAATGACGGCGGCATTGGAAATATTCAATATCCACTGGTTTCCGATCTCGATAAATCAATATCCAGAGCCTATGAAGTACTCCTTGATCAGGGGATAGCTTTGCGGGGACTTTTTCTCATCGACAGAGAAGGTATTGTTCGTCACCAGGTGGTAAACGATCTGCCTCTTGGCCGAAACGTCAATGAAGCACTGCGTATTCTGCACGCCCTCCAATTTACCGAAAAGCATGGTGAGGTGTGTCCGGCTAACTGGAATAAAGGTGAAGAGGCGATGAAACCAACGGCGGAAGGTGTGGCGGAATATCTGACCAATCACCACTGATCGGATCAGCCAGACAAAAAGAGACAGGATGGATAAGTTGAATAAGCTTTTCCATCCTGTCTCTTTGTATAATTTCCACCAAAGAGCTATTATAATCGAGCATACATATCGGCATTATAGCCGATATAAAAGATATTGCCGACTCTCAGGGCAGGCGCACGGAGATTACCGGTTCGACCGGTAATTTGTTTCAACATTTCGTCTTTGTCGGCAGTGGCAGGCTGCAAATTCAATAATTTTTTTGCCACTGGCGACATACACTTTGTCGGCGCCAGCAATAACCTGCCAGGCATCCTCACCGGTGTAGATCTGTTTTTTGGCATTCACCTCAGTTTCAAGCGAGATACCTTTCTCCTCAAAAGCCGTCCAGGCTTTATTACAGGAAACTCATCCCTTACGCATATAGGCCCATTCTATGTTCACATCAGCCTCCTTTATGCTGCATTCTCTAATTTAGAATCCCTGCTGTTTCTTCTATGATATGCACCCGACCGGCAGCAATAATCATCATGTGCAGAAACAGAGCCACGTTCAGAACGATAAAAAGATTTCGATAATTGCTGGCTTTTTCGTATAGCCAGACTATAAGCAAAAACCACAAGCAACAGGCAGCCATTAACAACAATTATGGTACGAAATGCCCATCCTAAGAGGAGGAGGCAGAGTGAGAAACATGAACATTATGATCACCAGCGCTCCAATCCAGGTAACCAAAAAACGTTTCAGACTGTCTTCCCGAAACTGTTTAAGCAGACTCGGTAAACTGCTCCCTTGATAATCATCTTGAAAGGTCAACAGAACGAGCCAGAAATGCGGTATCTGCCACAAAATAAACAGCACAATGAGCAGAGCAGCAGGATAGCTGACGGCACTCCCGCCACCACCAAGCCAACCAATATATGGCGGTAAAGCCCCGCAAATTGCCCCAGGAATAATTGCCAGAACCGATTTTTTTTTTAATGGAGTGTAAATACCATTATATAAAGCAACGGCAAAAACAGCAGCCGCAAAATGGTAATAAATTTTTCGTTGCAATGAGAATTGTGAGGAAACCGAACAGAAGCAGAATCAGCGACTGAATCCCAGCCTGGATAGGTGGCAGCAGTCCTTTGGGCAAAGGTCTGTCGCTTGTTCTTGCCAACTCACCATCAAGGCGAAATTCCTGCAAGCTGTTTAAAGTAGCAGCACCAGTTGCCAGGATAAAAATTCCGCCTCCGGTGAGAAACGTCTGCGGTACAATAACCGGATCAGCTAAAATATAGCCAAACAGGGTGGAACAACCAATAAGCAGACAGAGGGGCACCTTGGCCAGACCGATCCTGGAGCGTATACTAACCGGTCGTCTGTTGAGGAAACTGAAGGTGCCAGTCATCTCAAATATCGGTCACGTTACTCTTCAAGCCAGGTTTCAAACTCTTCCTCTGGAACGATTTTTAAAATGGCCAGCATGGCGAAGTGATCCACTCCACAATACTCGGTACACTCAATGTCATACTCTCCAACCTCATCGGCAAAGAACCAGGCATAGGTTGGCATTCCTTTAACGGCATCAACTTTGATCCGAAAAGCAGGTATAAAGAAGCTGTGCAGCACATCGATGGAGGAAATGTTCAGTTTGACTGCCCTGCCCAGAGGGACAACCAGCTCATTTTCCGTTTCCTTGTCATTTTCATAGATGAAGATCCATGAAAATTGCTGACCAAGCACTTCCACTTCCATGGCATCATCCGGAACCGTTCGCAGGCCAAGATAGGAAGACCAGCCAATGTAAAACATGGAAAGAGCTATCAGAGTCGGGATAATTGTCCAGATAATTTCCAGGGGATAATTATCTCGAATATCAGATGCAACAGGATTTTTACTTCGTCGGTATTTCACTACAAAATAGACCATCACAACTGTGATGCCTATCAGCAGGACGATGGAAAATCCGAGTATGTACCAAAATGCCTGATCTACGCCTTGTACCGGGGTCATAAAATTCTCCACCTGTTATCTGTATGCCACATCCCAAAAGGTAAGTCCTATCAAAATAAAGAGCACACCTACCGTACTGAGAAACGATATATTGATGACCCGTCCTTCATATTTTAAGTGCATGAAAAAAAGCAGAACAAAGGTAACCTTAGTACAGGCGATGGCAAGCGCAATAGGAATATTGAGAAATCCGAGGTGTATGTAGGATACTCCAACAGTAACTCCGGTCAGCACCAGCAAGACCGCCAGAACCATTCCGAGCTGGGTATAGCTGAGTACTATGTTTTTTTGCTTTTCTTGATTATCCACTTTCCTTCTCCGCGGCAATTCGTTCTATCTCTACAGGATGAGATAAAATAATGGAAATACAAAAATCCAGATAAGATCTACCAGGTGCCAGTAAAGACCCGAATTATCGAGCATGGAAAACCGGCTCGCGTTCACTTTATTCCTGAGCACCAAAACCAGACTGATCGAGAGCAGAATCATGCCAATAATAACATGGAGACCGTGCAGGCCGGTGATGACATAATAAAGACCAAAAAAAATATTTACCCCAGGTTCTCCGGAAACAAGCCTCTCCGAGTTGGGGTAGATGTCATGGTGAAACTTTGCACCCCATTCAAAGTATTTATTGACGAGAAAAATAACACCGCAAAAAATCGAAAAGATAAGAAAACCGACCGCCTGCTTTTTGGCATTTCGCTGGATAGCGGTGATTGAAGCGGCAACTGTAAAACTTGATATCAGCAAAACAAGGGTATTTATGGTCCCAATCACTCTGTTAAGTTCCTTGCCCCCCTCGGCAAAGAACTCAGGGTATCTATACAAATATGCCGCATAGAGGACAAACAACCCGCCAAAAAGGATGATCTCTGAATAGAGAAACAGCCACATCCCAATTTTAATACCGGTCCTGTCTATTTGAGAACTCATAACACTTATCCTTTCCTGCCGCTCTGCTCGAATCGATCGGCTACCTTGGTAAAATCATACGGGAAGCCCTCCACCTGTGGCTTTTTGACAAAATTGTGCACCGGCGGAGGCGAAGGGACCGTCCATTCCAGCGTGGTTGCACCCCAGGGATCGGCTGGGGCCGACACCTGCTGTTTAAAACTCATCAGCAGATTAACAAACATTATAACCATACCGATGATAAGCAGATATCCGCCAAAACCTGCCAGAAAATTACCAGTCTCATACTGAGGCAGGTAATCGTAATATCGCCGCGGCATCCCCTGCAAGCCAAGAATAAGCATTGGTACGTAATGAAAAAGAAACCCCACACACGTTAACGACGCACCGATATAGGCCGGTCTGAATCGATACATCATCCCAAACATTTTAGGCCACCAGAAATGAAGGGCGGCAAAAAAAGCAAATCCCGTCCCGCCAAACATGACAAAGTGAAAATGGGCCACAACAAATTGGGTATCATGCACATGAATATCTGTTCCGGCTGCACCCAAGCACCAGGCCGGTCAATCCGCCCACACTGAAAAGATATATAAACATGAGTGCCAACAGCAGCGGCGGCGTCATCTCAATTGACCCTTTATACATCGTTGCGACCCAGGAAAAAACCTTGACCGCAGAAGGAATTGCAACAAGATAAGTCAACAAAGAGAAGACAAAAACGGAGACATCACTCATCCCACTGGTAAACATATGATGCGCCCAAACCAGGGAACCGACTATGGCAATAGCCATGGAGGACCAGACGAGAGCCTTGTAGCCAAAAATAGATTTTCTTGAAAAAACCGGGATGATTTCAGAAATAACCCCCATTCCCGGAATGATCATCACATACACTGCAGGATGCGAATACATCCAGAACAGATGCTGATAGAGCAACGGATCGCCACCTTTATCCGGATCAAAAAGTCCGATATGAAAAAACCGCTCGAGGACGATCAATACGAAGGTAATAGAAATAACCGGTGTAGCCATGATCTGCACCCAGGCAGTGGCATACAGTGCCCAGGTAAAAAGCGGTATCTGCATTAACCCCATACTTTTATCACGCATACGATGAAACGTGGTGACAAAGTTCAACCCGGTCAACATCGAAGACATGCCGAGGATAAAAGCGGCTGTCACGGTTAGACCTACGTTGGCACTGTTCTGAATACTGAACGGTACATAGAAAGTCCAGCCGGTATCAGGAAAGCCATCCCCGACAAACAGAGAAATGACGGCAAATAATCCGCCGATCATGAACAGGTACCAACTGAAAAGATTGAGCCGGGGGAAAAATACATCATCGGTGCCGAGTTGTATCGGCAAAAAGAAATTTCCAAAAATAGCCGGGATACCAGGTATAACAAAGAGAAAGATCATTATTACCCCATGCAGGGTAAACGCTGCATTATACGTCTCGGCGTCTATAATGGTATGCCCCTGGGTCATCAACTCGGTCCTGAGCAGAAGTCCCAAGAAACATGGCGAGCACAAACCAAAAGGAAATTGCCGCAAGATACATGAGGCCAAGCCGCTTATGGTCATGGGTCAACAGCCAGGCTTTAATTCCTGTCAGACCGGGGGGGGCCGAAGTATGGTAAAAAGATTGCGTTGAGCTCATAGTTATATCCTGTCTGTTCATTGGAGCCGGGCTTTACCGGCCATCCTGATTCTTTGATCGTGTTCTTTTGAAATAAAGAAATACAATCGCTATAGTTATACCAAAAAAAAGCAGCACACCAATCTTTACGAACTGGAACACCGATTTATTTTGGTCCGGGTCGTAGTTGAAGCAGAAAGCAAGCAGTCTTTTCACTGACATGGAAGGGCTCCCTTTAGCTGCATCGATTAGCCCCATCTCTATGTCTCCCGCCAAAAATGAGCCATATACATAGCGGATAATTTGTCCATCTTTATCGATAGTCATAAGCGCCGCCGGATGGATGAATGTTTCATCATCAACTTTCTTGAATCGAAACCCCACAGAATCCGTTACCGCTTTTATATTCTCTAAGCTTCCGGTCAGAAAACGCCATCCATCAGACGGAAAATCATCACCGACAATTTTCAGATAATTCTTTTTTGCCCGGGCGGCGTCTTGAAAGTTTTCTGCTTCATTAAAACTCAAGGCAATTGCCCGATAGTCCTTTCCCGGTTCCAAACTGAGATTACTAAGAGCAATCGCCAGATTAGCAAGATTTTTACTGCAGATATTAGGACAATAAAAGTAAATAGGCAGCAAAATTGTCGGTCGATCAACAATTTCCTCTAAACGGATGGCTTTACCTGCCTCATCGACAAACTCCAGATCAAGAGGCAGGTACTGGCCGGTTTTTTCCTCAATCCATAGAGCATCATCACTCTTCTTCTCCGCGACAACCAGCTTGCTCTGCTCAAGCAGGGTCGGTGCATCATCCTTTAGCACCTGCCCAAGATATGCCCAAAACAGTGAGGACAATATACAGCTGGACGCCGAGGATATGGAGTTTGAGACAATTGTTCATCTATAACTCTCCAGGAATTACATTTGTTCCGAGGCACCAGTGCTCAGGTTGACCTTAAGTGACAGTTCGATATTTATGCTTGGCTAAAAAGCTGTCACGACCGGCACCGTAGGCCAGGAGAACGATAGTATCCCCGTTGACGTCAATTTTGGTATCGTTTTTATCCGCTGAATCCAAAGGTATGGTAAATTCAATGGTCGTCACCCCGCCTTCTTCTGTTCCGCCAACCAGGGTAACATCGCTGGTGCCATCAAGTTTTGTGTCGGATTTATGTGCATTGGTCTCAACGCCGAAATCATCATCGATCTTCGCCTCGCCATTTTTAACATAGCCAAGTATAAAATTGGCGCCCTGCATCTCTTTTACCGGGTTAAATCCGATCCCAACCCACCCTTCAGTCTCAGCTGAGAGTTTGACAGCCAGTTTGTCTCCTTCAACTTTCCAGGCAAAGGATATGTTCTTGTCTTTTACTTCATGATCATATTCGGCAGCCTGTAACATTTGTTACCACAGTTGCCAAAAGAATAACGCTGATCCCGATAAGCATTTTCTGGAGATTTGTTGTTTTCATAATGTCTCCTTGTTGTTGATTTCAGTAACGGTCATATCAAGCATATTTTCCTGTCCATCACAGGGGCATCAGCATTCTTTGTAATTGCGGTGAGCCCATATCCACTCCTTCGTATATTGTCACATACGCCGACGACTTGCAGAAGGTGATACTGCAAAATTACTTTAATCTTTTTCACACAAGAAGATACGATAACATACCCTTAATCTTAAGAAAAGATTCTTCCTTGTCGTTCGCGCTTTGGTAAATAGAAATGATTCTTTTTAACAAAAATAATGCTAAAATATTTGCGGACCGAACAATCTGTGATTACCCTAGCTCTTGAAGTTTACTTACCACAATCGGTCCATTCACGGATCTTGTTGGAATTACTGTGAATACCACTACCACAATGTGCTATTCACTACAATCATACTCAATAGTAAAACCTTTCATCAATTCAGGAGGAAATCGAATGGCTAAAAAATTGGGTGTCTACAAATGTGAAGTTTGCGGCAATATCGTCGAAGTTCTTACCGCAGGTGGTGCAGAACTGATGTGCTGCGGCCAGGAGATGATAATGCAGAATGAAAATACTACTGATGCGGCTGTAGAAAAACATGTCCCTACCCTCGAGAAAAAGGATGGCGGCTGGCAAGTTAATGTCGGTTCAGTAGATCATCCGATGACTGATGCCCACTATATCGAATGGATAGAGCTCTCTGCTGGTGATGCAGTTTACCGGCAGTTCCTTCAACCATCAGATAAGCCCGCAGCTTTTTTCCCTGTAGCAGCCGACGATGTCACCGCCCGTGCTTACTGCAACCTGCACGGCCTCTGGAAGAAATAGTTCCGCATTACTTGTTGACCGGATTCGATCCGGTCAACAAAACCCCGCCCCCTACCCTACTCCTTAGGTTGTCAGACTACTCGAAACCAAATCTCTCCTCTCATCCAAACGAAACTCTATTTCAAACTAGTTTCCATCCTGAAACTAAGCATTTTGGTCGAAATCGAGACGCACAATATTTTTTACCACAGGCATATAACTGATATTCCGAGGATAAAAAACATTGTGCAACGATAAGATTGGGCGAAATGGTAGTTTAGGACGTAAACTAGACTAAACCGCTAAGAGATTCTCAATCGTTTAAGGAGTTAAAGTAAAAAGTTGCCTCAAATATTCAAAGGCTATCCTGTAATTCATCTTTGATTCACCATAATCCCGGTCTCTGAATTCAATAGGCACTTCAGTAGTCCGAATTCCTTTGCCATATTCAGCCAGCACCGCCAATCCGATTTTGAATCCGGGAACCGAACCTGGAAGTTCGGTCAGGCGTCTCCGCTCAACTGCAAAAAAACCAGCGAGCGGATCCTTTACTGTGCAGAAAAAAAGAGCTGGTATAGTGGCAATCCTTGATGAAAGTTTTCGGGACAGTGACCAGTCCGGCATTGATCCCCCCACTACATATCTGCTGCCAATCACCATATCGTGGGTACCGTCAAGAAGAGGCTGCAGGAGTTGGGGAATAACTTCGGGTGGGTGACTGAGATCTGCATCCATAACAAGAACATACGTTGCAGCGGTGTGTCTGGCGCCCCCCATAACTGCTCCCGCCAGCCCTACGTTGGTGTCATACGGAGAAGACGCACAGGTGCCCTTTTCTGCAACTCAAGCACGCGATTGCACTGTGCCATCAGTGGATGCTGAATCAACAAAGAGGATATCAAAGTCAAGACCCGACACTTGCCTGACAGATAAAATTCTCTCAAGCAAAGGAGAGATATTCTCCACTTCATTGAGAGTAGGTATTATGATGGTTATTGCTGGCAATGGAATTTCCTCTGCATAGGCTATGGGAAAGTGCATCTTCGCCGAATACCGGCACGATCCCCCGCTCAGAACGTCACGGCCTGGAAAAAGACTGAAGGCAGCATCCTGAAAATGTGCGATAACACCATTTTACCCCTTCAATTTTCTCCAGCCCAAGGTCGTGCATGGGGAGAATAATCACTCCCATAGTTTTGATCTTCTGAATGGAATTCCAGGCCGCCATTGCGTCAAGATGTACTCCCGGGCATATGGCCGGGCCATTCTCCGGAAAATTTTCGCGATTACAGCAAAAACCAGTTATCACTGCATCCCCAGCACCCGTTTCGACTTTGACCGAGAGGCAGCCAAGTGTATGCCCCGGCGAGTGGATGACATCTATTCCGGGAACAATTTGCTGGTCATCCTCAATGAGTGAAAAACTCTGCCCCTCGATAAAATAATTGTCATAACGATGATCGAGGGGATGGGGAGAATTACAGAAATCAACTTCGATTTTGTGGGTGTAAAACACAGCCTTTTTGAAAAGGCTGTTATTGCCGCAATGATCATCATGCAGATGGGTATTTATTACTATATCGATATCTTCGACACCCAGGTCTTCCTTTGCCAGACAATCGACTATCGAAGCAGGTTCCAGACCCGTTTCTTCAGTAAACCCGGCTGGCGTAAACAGTTCATTCTCATCAAGTCCGGTATCAACCAGTATATTATGGGAATTCCCCCGGACCAGAAATGACCAGACGGGCAGCCATATCCTTTTACCATAACCCTTTTGATAGGTCATGATCCCCTGATCGGGATTACGAACTCCTGTTAGAAGTGGTGTAATAGAAAATGCCATAACTCCTCCCTAATTTGTATGTTTACTAATATACTCTATCCAGCGCTTTTTCCCACTCGATTGCTCTGAAAAATCATTACAACGCTGCTGTCACATTTGAATAAGATGACCGTGACAATCAAAAAACGATACGGCAAGAACGGCATGGCAAAATATTTCGACTAAACAGAACATATTGCCGTAATTTTACATTATAAGAGAATATTATTCTTGACATTCACAATATGGAGAATATATTCACTCGAAACCAAGGAGAAAATGTTTTGGACAGTATAAATCTTGAAATTTTAAATATCTTGCAGGAAAAAGCCCGTATTCCTAATGTCGAAGTTTCACGACAGGTTGGGCTGGCACCTTCAGCGGTTCTCGAACGAATACGCAAAATGGAAAAACAGGGGGTTATTGACGGCTATGAGGTTCGTCTTAATCCTGAGCGGTTTAACAGCGCCCAGGTCGCCTTTGTTCATATAAAAACCAGCGCACCAATGAGTGATCAAGTCGGGGTCCAACTCTCACTGATTCCCGAGATCCAGGAGGTACATTTCGTATCCGGAAGCGATTGCTATCTGATAAAAATACGATGTGCTGATACGATATCACTTGGACAGCTGTTGCAGGAAAAAATTATTACTCTTGAAGGGGTACTTTCCACCAGTACCGAAACGGTATTATCAACTGTTAAAGAAACCAGCCGAATACCTCTCCCCCAATCCATATAAGGAAGAAGCCTTATGCCAATATCACAAAAGTATAAAGATCGTCTTTTCCCTGTATTAGAAAAAATTACCAGCCATTACGGAACTCCTTTTCATATCTACGACGAGGCCGGCATCAGAGAAACTGGTCGGAATTTAAAAGAGGCATTTGCCGAACTTGACTGTTTTCGCGAATACTATGCCGTAAAAGCTCTGCCTAATCCGAGAATTCTTGCGATCATGAAGGATATTGGCTTTGGTTTTGACTGCAGTTCCATCGCTGAACTCCGTCTAAGCCGTCAAGCCGGTGGCCGGGGAGAGGAAATCATGTTCACATCCAACAATACCAGTGAACAGGATTTCATTGAGGCGGCCAAAGATGGTGGCTGCGTACTTAACCTTGATGACTTGAACCTGCTTGACAAGGTCCCGAATCTCCCCGAACTGATCAGCTTTCGCTATAACCCCGGTTCCAAAAGAACCGGCAATGCCATCATCGGCAAGCCGATCGAAGCCAAGTATGGGGTGAGCAACGAGCAGATCACTGCTGCCTACCGTCAGGCAAAATTACAGGGCGTCAGACGATTCGGCATTCATACCATGCTCGCTTCAAACGAACTCAACTATCAATATATGGTCCAGACCAGCCAGATGCTTTTGGAACTTATCGCCAACATTGGTGCTGAGCTTGACATCACCTTTGAATTCATCAATATCGGCGGAGGCCTTGGTATCCCTTACGAACCTGGTGTCAAAGAATTAGATCTCAACGCCATGGGGAGAGATATCACTGCACTTTTTAAGAAATTCAGGCAGCAGCATGGATATGAGCCCGCATTATACATGGAGAGCGGCCGCTATATAACCGGTCCGCACGGGGTTTTGGTGACCAAAGCTATCAATCGGAAAAACATCTACCGCACCTATGTGGGTGTTGATGCCTCGATGAGCAGCCTCATGCGGCCGGGAATGTATGGCGCATACCATCATATCGATGTGTTGGGCAAAGATGATACAGGTGAAACAGAAACCGTGGATGTAGTGGGTTCCCTCTGTGAAAACAATGACAAATTCGCCATTCAACGTAAACTGCCGAAAATCGACGACGGTGACATCCTGGTCATCCAGGATACCGGGGCCCACGGCAGTGCCATGGGCTTTAACTATAACGGCAATCTCCGACCCAAAGAATTGCTTTTGGGTGGCGATGGAACCGTCGAGCTTATTCGCCGGGAGGAAAAGGTGGAAGACTACTTTGCGACTCTTTGTTTTACACCGGATCTGATGCAGCCATAACATGGTCATCCGTATCATCGTTAAAAAATCAATTTGCAAGGAACATCCTGGATGACCATCGACATAGACTGGTATCTAAAAACCGTATCATCCGCAATTGGGATAAAAGGTGCCGGTGGTCGATCTCATTGCCGTGCAGACCCAGGACCCTTTTAAAGTTTTA
>CAWDYJ010000021.1:0-25964 GCA_963806525.1 uncultured delta proteobacterium | reverse complement strand
CTGGAGGTTGGTAGAAAGATCGGCAGATATCAAACCCTCATCACCGAGGAGTTGAAAACAATCTGCATAGCTTTCCGGGACTTTTTGAAGTCGTTTTGAAGAGATGTGATAGCAAAGATTGATAGCGGCTTCAATAGCTATGAGCAGGCGATAAGAAGCGATATCTATTGTGTCCTGGTCCTGTAAAAATGCTTCTTTCGACAGCAGTCCTATTTTTTCTAGACGGGCCAGAGAATCGGTAATTTCGCGGCAGCGGTTGCGTACCAGATCATGATTGAGATTCATCGAGAATACGCCTCTTTCGTTGCCAGGTACAGTATAGGCTTCATATCCAGATACTGCCTCACGGCATTCTCCATGACCCGGCATCTGATGTCTTCATCATTTTCATAGATCAATTTTCCTTTGAGGACATTATAGACAAAAGAGACGGGAGCATGATTCAACACCCGAACATCCACTGGATAACCTGATTGTTCGGCTCAGAAGTACTGCCAGATCAACGGCAGCTTCAAACATCTGCAACCGATTATTTCCAGCAAAGAAAACACCCAGGTCAATATCGTGAAATGGTATATCGACATCCGTGAAGCTGCCATGAATATAGGCAAAGTGGATACCCTCAGTCTTCAGGAGAAACTCTGAAATTCGGCTCTCCAGCTGATTTTTCCTATCAACTCCAGCAGTGTAGTATTTTCTGTCCATGGGAAGCATCATTACTTGACAAAATCAACCTCTCTAGTCCACAGGTGGCACATGGGGACCAGCTTAATGTTTTGTGGTCTTTCGACTGGGGATAATTCTTTTCAGAAAATTTTCTTCATCGTTTTAATCTGCTTTATGAATTAAACTGTAACACGACGTTTGCTTATTGTCATCACAGAGGGGTCAGATCTCGAAAAATGACATTGGCGTCTAATAATAACTGGTTACGGTCCCCATGTGACACATGGGGACTAGCTTGAAAAATTCTGGAAAGAATCGCCATTGGATTGAGGAGGAACACTTTCTTTTTTGGCCGTAATCGACAATTTTAAAAATGAGAAATAAACCATGAAAAGCATTTTATTGTCCAAGCACAAGGAAACTATCAATAAAATTGCCTTTAGTCACGGTGCCCGATCAGTTCGTGTTTTTGGATCATTCGCAAGGGGAGAAGAAAATGTTCCAGCGATATTGATCTTCTTATCGAACTCGAGCCCAAACGTTCTCTTTTAGATATCATTTCGATTAAATACGAAATTGAAGATTTGACCGGACGAAAGGTTGATGTAGTTACTACAAAAGGAATATCTCCTTATCTGGCGGAAAAAATAATTAAGGAAGCAGTGCCGCTATGAAAAATGACCATGCTTACCTCTGTCATATAAGAGATTCCATCGTAAAAATTGAATCGTATGCGGCTGTTGGGAAAGAAACATTCATGACTGTATCCCATTGGCAGGATGCCATTATTCGGAATCTTGAAATAATTGGTGAAGCAACAAAACGATTAAGTACACCGCTCAAGAAGCAATATCCGAACGTTCCATGGAGAAATATTGCCGGGTTAAGAGATGTACTCATCCACGACTATATGGGAGTCGATTTAGAATCCGTATGGAATGTTGTCGAAAATGATCTGCCACCACTTAAAGAACAAATCCAGGTGATTTTACCTGAATTAACATCAAAATATTAAACTGTTGTGATATTCCCATGTAACACATGGGAATCAGAACACCAGACGTTGATAGAATTTGGTGACGCAATAAGTTCCCATGTGACACATGGGAACCAGGTTCAAATCGGCTTCTCTAGTCCCCATGTGGCACATGGGGACTAAATTAAGTATTACATGAACTGGTTTAACTCAATTCCGGTCCGCGGCCTGCACCAGACCACACAGCTCATCGGCCATCTCGTTGATAATTGCTTCATCCTGGCCCTCGACCATCACCCGTATTACCGGTTCGGTACCGGACGGTCTGACTAGAATTCGCCCGGTTTTTCCAAGTTTTTCTTCGAGCTTTTGTACCGTTTCCGAAAAGTGTTGGATGGATGCCACATCAATTTTGCTTGCGGTGCGCACATTTTTTAACACCTGGGGGAAACTCTCCATGATCGTCGCCAGCTCGGAGAGCGGCCTCTTCCTCTTTTTCATGATGGAAAGGAGCTGCAGGCCGGCGAGAATCCCATCGCCGGTGGTGATATGGTCGAGAAATACCAGGTGCCCTGACTGCTCGCCGCCAAAAGAGTAGCCTTTTTTACGCATACACTCGACTACATAGCGGTCCCCTACCCCGGTTCGGACCATTTTACCATCCATCCGCTCCATGGCCACTTCCAAGCCCATATTAGACATGACAGTTGCGACTAAGGTCTTTTTTTTGAGCTTTCGCTGGGCGATAAGTTCCTGGGCGCAGATGCCCATAACGTGGTCACCGTCAACGATGCGGCCATGTTCGTCGCAGACGATCAGCCGGTCCCCGTCACCATCGAGGGCGAGGCCAATATCGGCCCCGAGTTCCTTGACCTTTTCGGCCATCTTCTCCGGATGCAGCGCGCCGCACTGGTGGTTGATGTTTTTACCATCGGGCATCGCCGATAATGTTGTGACCTTGGCACCCAGCTCGGTAAACACGTGGGGGGCAACACCGTAGGTCGCCCCGTTGGCGCAATCAAGCACTATATGAAATTCATCAAGGGTATAATTTTTGGGAAAAGTATTTTTCAAAAAGACAATATATCTTCCCTTGGCGTCATCGATCCTGGTCGCTTTGCCCACCTCATCGGCAACCGGCCGGAGTGCCGCCATCTTTTGCGAGAAGATCAAATCTTCAATATCGGCCTCAACCTCGTCAGGCAGCTTGAAACCGTCACTGGAAAAAATCTTGATGCCATTATCCTGGAAAGGATTATGGGAGGCGGAAATGACCACCCCTGCATCGGCACGCATGGAGGTGGTGATAAAGGCGATTCCCGGGGTGGGCAGCGGCCCGACCAGGAGAACGTCAACCCCCATTGAACAGATCCCTGCGGCCAGGGCATTTTCCAGCATATAACAGGACTGCCTGGTATCCTTGCCGATGACAATGCGGTGTCCCTTGGCTTTATCTTTAACGATGAAGGCTATGGCCCTGCCCACCTGCATGGCAATTTCTATGGTCATGGGGTGAATATTGGCCACCCCGCGTATTCCATCAGTTCCAAATAATTTTCGCATTATTTAATATGTTTGGTTTTTGATTTATCAAGTTTGATCATCCTCAGGTCTGACTCGTCATCGCTGTCAACTTCGGCCTGATCAGCACTCTTTGGTTCAACCACCATTGCTTTGGGGGCATCCTCTGTTTTTTTCCCGGAATCTTCTTCAGACTGTCCGACCCCCGGCATAATTTTATAGAGCGGAAAAAGGGTGTCATCTACCAGCACAACCTTACTCGGTATAATGGAGACAATCTCGATCGGCAGCGCCACATCAACCCGTGGAACGGCCTGTACAACAAGGGCTTCTTCTCCCTCCTGTTCGACTGCTCTCACCATCAGAAGATTTTTTGGATCAACATTTTCAGGAAGCAGCAAGATGGGGATATTCGCGGTAACCTTGACCATTTCCGGTGAAACTTTTCGTTTTTCGCCATTCACCTCAACTTCAACCAGCAGCGTATCGAAGGTCTTGGTTACCGTCTCCGGGGCAATCGTCAGATCAGCGGTCACCGAGGTCTCGCCAATAAGTTCGACAATTGCCGATTCCAGCTCCAGAGGCACCTGGAGCTGAATCGATTCTTTCACTCCGGTAAGATTGATCGCCTTGGTGAAAAGCTCGTCAAACTGGGAGAGGATAGTGAATGGCCCGGCAATAGTTATCACGTCCGGATCCATCTTGAGCTGTTTGACGAAATAGCCATCGGCGACTTGCCCCACTGTTCTTGCAGAAATAGGAAACTGTTTTTGAATGAGTTTATCCAGCGACAGGATGATGGATGACGGCTGCACTCTTTGCACAGTAATGCCGCGAGGAACCGGAATATGGTCATTATCGTTTTCAATAACCATGGTCCCCGGAGTAGCTGAGGAGAGATCGACCTGCCTGGTTATTGCCCTGCTGCTCATCTCCAGAATCAGTGATCGGGGACCGCTCACCGTTACCTCTATCTCTTTCTTAAATTGATTGGAAATAACCAGATCACGGGGAAGGTTGATAATTTCTATGGGAATCATCACGTTTTTATCAACCCTGTCCTCCCCGCCGACAAAATACCAGAGGACAACAGCCAGGACCAGCGAAATGACCTTCAGCAGCCAGTCTTTCTTGAGCAGTTTGGACAGATCTATTTTTCTGATTTTACGTAAGAGCAGATCGAGGTTTTTTTTCATCTTTTATTCATCCAATTTTTCCAGGAGGATGAGGAGCCGTCTTTGGCGATAAAAATAGCCCTGAGACTGTTGGTAAGACTGATTTCATTTTCAACGGTGGTCAGTGCGCCATGGCGTACAACAGAAATTTCCTGGGTCTCTTCCGAGACCACCAGCACCACAGCGTCGGTCTCCTCGGTCAGACCAATCGCGGCCCGGTGTCTGGTGCCATATTTTTTATTGATATATGGGTTTTGGGTAAGCGGCAAAATACAACCGGCATGCTGAATCCTGCCGACACTGATAAGAACGGCACCATCGTGCAGGGGCGAAACCGGCATAAATATGGAGATGAGCAGTTCCTTGGTTAAATTGGCATCAAGCTCGAAGCCGGACTCGATAAAATCCCCGAGGTTGGTTTCCCTTTCAATGACGATCAGGGCACCGATACGTCGTTTAGCCAGATAAAAGAGGGTACGAATTATCTCTTCGAGATCCTTTTCAGCGACATCTGTCTGTTTGTGAAACGGGGATTTGCCGACACTGATGAGCGTCCTGCGGATATCATGCTGAAAAACGATGATGACAATCAGCAGGATAGAGCTCAGAAAGGTCTGCATTATCCATTTAAAGGTTGTCAGATCCAGAACACTGGCGAGGAAATAGACCAATGGTCAGAATACCCAGGCCGACAATCATCTGCACCGACCGCGTACCCCTGATGATGGTAATCAGCTGGTGGATAACAAATCCAACCACCAGAATATCGACGACATCCTGCCAGCGAAAATAGCTGAGAAAATCAAGCATTAGCGTTGTATATAGTAAGTTTCGGGAATCGGGCGATACAGTCCGTATGATCAAAAGAACATAAATTCAAAATCGCTTTCTCTCTATTTTTTCTTGCTTTCTATATGTACGAATAAAACGTAGATATTTAAAGGTTTTTTTCCAATACCATAAAAAAATCATGCAAGATGCTGGGAAACCAGGGCAACAATCTCTCCAGCCTCGGGACTCTTCACCACCACCTTGTCCACCCCGACTGCTTTCGCCTTTCTGCTGACATCCTCCTGCTCATCAGCAGTAAACAGAAAAAGCTTGATGTTCTCAGTTCCTGACAGCCGTTTTATTTTCTCGCATATTGCCAGACCAGACATATCGGGCAGATGAAAATCGATAACCGCACCATCCGGCATCTCTTTGACGATCAGATCATATCCTTCCTGCCCCGTTGACGCACACATTATATTAAAACCGGCTTTTTGAAAAAGACGAGTATAAAGTCTCAGAATTACAGGATTGTCATCAATGAAAACAATTTTCTGAGGCTGCCTTGTGACAACTCCCGGATGGACATCAACCAACCAATGTATGATCAACAGGTTGTCATCCGCCTCAAGAATCTGTTTTATCTTCAGGCAGCAGAACATCCGCTGACTTTCTGCGAATACCGATAATAGTCGCCGTTGATTATCCCGCAGGCTGCGGAGACACTCTTACCGACCAGTACAGATTGGTCGTCGACCTGCAGCCATTCGGGTTTCTGCGGGCCGCTGCCGACACCCGGCCAGGTCTTTGTTTACCAGCACTTCTTTGGAGAGCAGACTTTCAGCAACCCGCTGCCCCGCGGCAACAAACGGTGAGATGACGGAATCCGCCCCCGCCCGCAACATCCTCGATTCCGAAGAAGAATGCTCGGTTCTGGCAATTATTCGCAACACGGGATTAAGTTCACGGGCGGTGAGTACGGCAAAGAGGTTATCCGGATCTGAATTTAAAACTGCCAGGAGTGAAGACGCTTTTTTTATTCCGGCTCTGAGCAAAACCTCCTCTCTTGTCCCGTCGCCCTGGACAAAATGGTAGCCCAGCTCCTGAAGCTCTTTCAGGCTCTCCGGTGAATTTTCGATAACGACAAACGGGGCATGATTTTTCTGAAAATATTCAGCAGCAGCCGCTCCTACCCGGCCATGGCCGCAAATAATGGCATGATTTTTCAGCCTGCTTATCTTCTTTTCCATCGATCTTTTCCATCTATTGGGGTTGGCGGATCGCTCGATGATCAGTTCGGTGAAGGCTCCCGCCGCAAAAGCGATACTGCCGACTCCGGAAAGAATGAGAAAAATAGTAAAGATTCTCCCTGCTTCAGACAATTGCTGAATTTCACCATAGCCCACAGTGGTAATAGTGATAACCGTCATATAAAAAGCATCAAGGATTGAATAACCATCGATAAACGAATACCCAACTGTTCCCGTTGCCAGAAAAAAGAGGACAAGACAGATCGCCAGTTTTATTCGTATTTCTGGACCCATATCCAAAATTACCAGGTAAAATCAAAACATATGCGGTTCAAGGTAGTATAACTATAGCACAGGAGAATTCATTATTAACAATGTTTTTCCGGCAGGTTGTCATATTTTTGTCACAGCGAAAAACCTGGCAGACAATTTTGTTTTTGTTAGGAGAGCAAGAGAGTGTTGAAAAATATACAGGACAGAGTACATCTTCAATTTACATATTTGTTTCAATGCGATAAGTATATCTCTCAACGTATTTCGACATAATTCCCGTGGTGGCAATCACCTGCTGCTGAAAAGAACAACAAGACTCATTTATCTGGATCCGCTGTTATGCCCGATCGTTTTGGCCATATACCTATACAATCGCCAGAATCATCACCACCTGCTAAAAAACCCGCCAGAAAGCCTTCTGAAGTACAAGGCACCGCATCATCAAAGAACAAAAGAGGTTCTTCGAAAAAAATCTGGGCCTTAATCGCTGCACTCTTTGTACTTATCGGGTCCTATACCGCTTTAGGTTTATTCGGCGTACCCTATTATGCCACCAAGGTTCTGCCAGAAAATTTCCATGCAAAAACAGGTATGGTGCTGGAACCAACCGGTGTCACCTTTAACCCTTTTACCTTTCGTTTGGCCACCGGAGAGCTTCGTCTCCTTACCGAATCCGGTGCCGTCTTTATGTCTCTCAAGTCGCTGCTTGCCGATGTCGCACCGGCATCGATTTTTCGACTGAGCGTACTCTGCAATAGTGTCAAGATCAGGGGACTCGACCTGAATCTTGCCAGAGAGCAGAACGGATCGTACAATTTTCAACAACTCTTTGGCACCGAAAAAAACAAGAATCAATTACCAATAGTCGATTTCGCCGAGCTGCCGTTTTCCTTTTCTCTCAACAATATTTCAATCACCGACAGCAGGATCACCTTCAACGATGCTCCGGCCGGTAAAATTCATACAGTTGCCGAGATCCAGCTGGAATTGCCGACATTTTCCAATAGCCCCTTTCAGACAGAACAATATCTTCGTCCACATTTTTCCGCCGTTGTCAACGGAAGTCCTGTAGAACTTACCGGTCAGACCCGCATGGGTGAGGCAGACGGTCAAAATCAGACGACCAATCTCTCCCTTAACCTGCATGATCTTGATCTCACCATCTACTCCGGCTATCTGCCTTTCGCCTTGCCCATGGAATTCAGGAAAGGAACAGCCGACGGTAAAATCGATCTTGTTTTTGACCCGCAGAACGAAGGCGGCGACAAGCTGACGATTGGTTTTCAATTGCGGATTTCAGAGGCGGAACTGAGTAAAGAAAGCGGATCAGCCATCGTCACAGTGCCGACAGCAAGGCTAAGCGGCAACCTGCAGCCGATTTCGAGAAAACTCCACTTCACCGAAGTGGCAATCAAAAATCCGACAGTGAACTCGTTTGGTGAATTCTTGCAGAAGAAAAGCAAGGGTGAAGATAATCAAGCCGGGCATGCCACAACTTCCGACACCCAAGATACACCAGCCTATGAGCTAGAAATTGACCTGCTTCTGGTCGACAACGGTACGGTCCGGTTGCATCCCGAGAAAGGCAACGCGCAACAGGGTTCCACGTGGCACTCCATACAGCTCAGCATACAAAAGTACCGCTCTGCCAAAGGAAAATTCAACACCCAACAGAGTGGCAGTTTAAGCGTAAGCGGCGAAAAAGATGGGTCGTCATCTTCTTTTTCCTGGCAGGGAACATTTTCCTCACCGAAAAGCATAAGCGGCAACCTTACTCTCTTGAAGATGGACTGCGGCTCTCTTTTTGCAGGCTGTCAGTTCCAACCACCCTTTTAAACTCCAGGGCATGACCGACCTGCGAGGCCGGTTCATACTCTCTGCAGCAGACGACCCATCCGCACCCTTCAGCTATGAGCTTACTGACACTGAGGTCGCAATCGAAGATTTTGCCCTCATAGAAAACGATAAAAGTATCCTCACCGCAGAGGTGGTCAAACTCAGTCCCCTACACCTTGTTGACAAAACAGTTGACTTCGGCAATGTGCATTTCCAGCAGGGCAGGCCTTTCCTACGGCCGGTTTCCCGAGTCGCTTGGTGCTTTTCATAAACAGGCGTTTCGACTGCAGGGTATTGATTTTAGCGGCAAGATGACATTCAGCCGACCGAAAAAACCCGATCAACCTCTCATCTTTACCGATGTTTCCCTCAAAGCGAACCAACTCGACGGTACAGAGCAAGCAGCGGACAATCTGTCCTTTTCAGGGAAAACAACGACCGGCGGCATCATAAAAGCACAAGGCAATGTCAGATTCACGCCGTTTTCTCTGGCGGTGAAAGCAGGGTTTCGTGATTTACCGGCAAGAGATGTATGGCCTCTTGTCACTGCATCCCCAGTGATTGGTCACATTTCCGGAAAGCTGAGCGGGCAGGGTTTGTTCGAGCTTCCCGAAACACGCTTTGCCGGAGAGCTCCAGTTGACGGATGGAGCCAGCAAGGGCCCCCAAAAAACAATGGTATCCTGGCGCAAGTCAGTCCTCCGGGATATGCAGTATAGTACTGCACCATTTCATCTCGGGATTGCTTCAATAGAAATAGAGGAATGCCGACTTCCCTGGGAGATTACCAGTAACAGCAACGGACCAGTACACTATTTTAGCGATTTCATAAAATATTTCTTACCTTCGGGCGACCAACAAGCCCCTGGCGAAACACCAACTGGTCCCCCTTCTATTGACATCAAGGAGATTTCTGTTAAGAAGGGCAGAATCAGCATTCACGACCGCCGATTGACACCGGATTGGCAAGGGGAGATTGTTGATTTAGCAGGGAAGATAAACCATATCAATCAACTGGTGCAAAGGACTGAAAGCGCTTTTTCCTTTTCCGGAAAATTGGACGACTGTGCCTTTTACCATCCATGGTGAAGTTGATCTTTTCTCTCAGAAAAAAAATGGGACTTACCACTTTTCCCTCGAAAATTATCCTCTTGCCTCTTTTTATCAGCAGCTCGCGGCCAAAACAGATATTGACGCCAGTGACGGGGAAGTCAAGCTGACCCTTGATGGGAGATGGCGGGATCAGCTCTATATAAATTCCGGCACCCTGACCCTTACAAATCTTAAACCGCCTGCGACTTCTGATTTTGCTGTCCCACTGGCCTTGCTCACCGGCACAGACGATACGGTGCAACTCCCTTTTGATTTTTCCAGAACCGAACCGGTTGGTGCGCATACGCTTTTTGATGAGCTCCTGACATCTTTTCAGACTAAAATCATTAAGGGATCGGTGTCCCCATTTTTGCTTGCCGGGGATGAGTTCTCCGACCTCATCGGCAATGAATTTATCGAATTTCACCCTGGTCAATTCATGATTTCCCCATCAGGCCAAGAGGTACTTGGCCGTTATGGGGCATTACTAACCGCCCATCCTCAGGTGGGTCTGATTTTATCAGGGGGGATCAACAGAGAAACCGACAGCCAGGCAATGATGGAGCACCTCTCAGCTCTCGAGCAGCAGCGTGTAGCCCTGGAAAACGAAAAGCTCATGCAGCAATGGCAGGAAAAAAAGGCTCGTTACCAGGAAAACCTTGCTGAACAGCGGAAAACAACCGGACCTGACCAGAAAATTCTGGAACAGGATATTCCTGCTGATATTCTGGCCGGATTTACCCCGCTCCAGCCGGTACCAATCGTGATCGACGACGCGATGCTTCTTGAACTTGCCCAAAAACGAATCAATATAGTATATAAGTATTTTACCACGGAACTTGATCTGCAGCCTGGTCGCATTTCAGTTATGCCACCCGACATCCTTGACGGCATATCGGAGAGCCCAACCAGTGGCGTCAGTATCAGTCTCAAGGCCATCGACCGATGAACGAAATTTGGTCTTTATTATCACCCCCAGAAATAGCTGGCGGATATTCCAGCCTGCAATTGTTGTATATAGCGTGAGACCGGCCATGGAATTCACTTTCATCTTCAATTATGTGCAGCCCTTACTGGGATGGCTCGCGCTTCTTTCTCTTCTCACCTTTGTCCTCAGCCTGGTGCTGATTCCGTTGGTTATCGGCAGACTTCACCAGGATTGCTTCTTAAAACTGCACCATAACAACTGGCCCGCCACCCCATCTTCCATCGGTTCTGTTATTCTTCTTATCCTGCGCAACCTTCTCGGCCTGCTACTGTTCATAGCCGGAATTACCATGCTCTTTCTCCCCGGTCAGGGGTTGCTCACTATCCTGCTAGGAGCTCTGCTTATCTCTTTTCCCGGCAAGCGGAAAATCATCTATACCCTTGTATGTCAGCCGAAAATACAGAAGAGCCTGGATTGGATACGAAAGAAAAGGAAGAAACCGCCATTTCAGTGGCCGCAATCACCAGCCAAGGGCGATGCAAGCTAAATTTGGTGTTCTGGAGGAATACCAAAAAAGTACGGATTATGGCTTGGGGGCAAAAGGCTGATAGAGCGGATCACCGATAAGGATCGTCTGCCAGGATAAAAAAGGTAAAGACACAAGATACGACTCGCCAAGACTCAGGTAGCCCTCGGCAAGAGTGCCAAAAAACAGTTCGGGAAGGGGAAAACCCTCGACATACGGCTCATATACCGGACCGACAGTCGCAGCAACACCCTTTTCCAGCATTTTCAAACACCAGAGCGGCCGGCTTGTCTCTTTTAAACTCGAGCATTCGGCACTGGCGATATGATAACCGATCGCCCCTTTTTGCCAGGTGAAACTGTCAACATAGCTGGCAAGCGAATACCAGCCACAGTATAGCGCTGCTTTGGGACAGCTTTTCGGCGGAAAAAGGCTCTCCTGCGCGTCAACAAGAACCTCCATCCTTTCTTGCACCAGGGCGGCGGCTCTATGGATCGATTGATCATATAATTTGTAGCCCGACAGGTTTTTTTTGTCACTCTCCGGCCAACGTGCATCGAAATAGGCCTTGCCGTCAAGCCCGGTCTTTTCGACCTGGAGACTATCATCAATTATCCGCCGCACCGTAGCCGGATCTGGGCCGTCAAGACGACTCACCAGAAGCACCTGATCTTTCCCCAAGAGCAGATCAGCTCTTTTAAAACCAAGGAAATATGGGTTTTTCACCCATCCATCCAGCTCGTAGTCCCCGGCCCGGACAAGAGCCAGCTCTGAATCGACAGCGGCTCTCATATTGATATTGTCCAGCTTTTCCTGCAAACTGGCCTGCCCCTGTTGCTGGCTTGCATTATTTTTTTTCAGCCGCTCTATACGCTCCACTGTTTCCCGATCCGGACGCGGCGGAGCAACTTTCAATGGTATACCATATATGAGGACGATCGCCTCTATCCTGTTCTTTGCTCCTAAAGCCTTGAGAGCATCAAGCACTTTTTTCTTGAGGATCCGGTCGTACTCCTCTCGCGACATGGTCTCATTTATTGTAAGGGAGAGTGCCAGAAAATTAATTTTCGGGAATACGCCGTCGATCCATATAATAGTGAGCAAGATCAACGCTTCCCTCCATGTTTTGGTTAGCCACAACCAGTATCTCTTCCGGTTCCAGGCCAAACGCAGGGGATACAGACCAAACAAAAAACACCAAAACAGTACGCTAATAATCTTTATCCCATTGCTCATATATTTTTACCTTTTTGGCAGTGCAGAAATGTTCGAAAAAAAGATTTTTTTCGGAAATCTGGAATATACTCTCTTTAACTTTTATTAATTTTAATATATAAGAAATAGACGCAATTGTTCGTCGATACAATCCCCAACAAACAAATACCATCTCTACTCGCAATCAGTTCAAATGTTGCCCAATATGGAACGCTCAAGCAAAGATCTGGACAGAATCATCTCCAACCAGAAGAATCTTCTTGAAACAATACCAGCAATGGTCCTGTTGGTCAAAGAGAGCCAATCAATAGAATACATGAACCCCAGTGCCAAAAGTTTTTTGGGTAACCTTTGCAAACTTCCGAAAAACTTCTCACCGGAGGAAAAGGCAAAAAACCGCAAAATTTCTCAACCTGGTCAGTCAGGACTATTGCAGGATAAACAAATAGGCGACACTCTGGAAACCACCCTTTGGGGAATCTCATTTAGAATATACCCTTGCCCCCTTTAAAGGGTACAAAGGCGAGACGCTTTTCTGGATGTTCATGCGTGATCTCACTGAAAACAAAAATCAATTTGATGAAATCTCTCTTTTCCACAACAGCATTGAAACCATCCTGTCACATAAAATCAGTGAACTGAAAGAAAGTGAGACAATGCGGACCAAGCTGGCCACTGAACTCAACTCATTGAAAGAGCATCTCAAAGAACAATCAACCGAAGGAAAGATGGTCGGCTCCAGCCGTGCGCTCAGTGAACTTCGCGATATGGTTTTCCAGGTAGCCAAATCAGACGCGACAATTCTTATCACCGGGGAATCCGGAACAGGCAAGGAGCTTGTCGCCAACTTACTCAGGGAGAGCAGCAACAGACACAACAAACCCTTCCTCAAAATCAACTGCAACACTATTTCCGACTCCCTCCTGGAAAGCGATCTTTTCGGCCATGAAAAAGGTTCTTTTACCGGGGCCGACAGCAAAAGAATGGGAAAATTCGAAGTGGTTGACGGTGGAACTATTTTTCTTGATGAAATTGGCGACATCAGTCCACGAATGCAGGCCGCCCTGTTAAGAGTTCTGCAAGACGGAGAAATAATTCGGGTTGGCGGAAATATGCCGGTCAAAATCGACGTCAGGGTCATCGCGGCCACCAATCGGGACCTGGCATCAATGGTTCAGGAGGGGTCTTTTCGGCTTGATCTGTTCTATCGTTTAAATATCATCAATATCTCCATACCTCCGTTGCGGGAACGAAAGGATGATCTCATTGATCTCACTACTCATTTTATCAGAAAATATCGCCAGGCGTTCAAAAAGGATATCAATTTTTTGCCCCAGTCAATCCTGGATCGTCTGATTGAACATAATTGGCCGGGCAATGTTCGAGAACTGGAAAATGTCATCCAGCGTGCTGTACTGATGGCCAAAAATAATCTCATTACGGAAAATGAACTCTTTTTTGACACGCAGACAGGCCAAAAGAACAGTACATCCGCAGGACAATTATCTGCAAAGACTGGATGGACAGTCACTCAAAGACATGATTGCCGATGTTGAAAAGGATATTATCGTGCTTGCCCTTGGAAAAAACCGCGGCAACGTTGCGCAAACAGCCCAGCAGCTCGATATAGGCAAGACCGCATTTTACGAAAAAATGAAGCGATATCAAATTTCTGCCAAAGACCACAAATAAACAAACGCAGACCAAAAGGCATCATTCTTGCATATGATTTGATTGAAATATTCAAGTGTTAGTACACACCATTCCTTAAAGCGAGAGACTAAATGTGACTGCAAAAGATCGCAGAAACCAAGGAAAATGCCCCTTTTGGTCAGCGACATCGAAAAAATGCACCATCTGCGAAGGCGGTCTCTTCATACCGCTTGACGATCATGTGGATGCTTTTTGCAAAACTCCTCGCTTCTCAGCGTGTCCAATATTCGTAGATCATTCCGAAAACCAACTTTTTTTACTGGAAAAAGTTCGGAAATCCGAATTGAATCGCCGAAAATATATGCGTTTTGAGACATCGCGTCACCTTACCCTGGTTAAAATTTTTGCATCGGGAAAACTTGTCTCCCATTTAGCATCCGACGTCAAAACAATCGATGTCAGCAAAGGCGGGGTGCGCATGGCAACTGAAAAACCCCTGGGATAATGATATGGTGGTACAAATTTCTTTCGATGATGCGACTTCACAATCACTGCACGAGGTCACCGGCCATATAGAGTGGTGCAATAAACAGATTGACGAACCAGGCTATCAGGCGGGGGTATCTTTTCGGGGAGACCGCATCATTGAAGCAATGGGCCACTACCTGGGGCAGCATCACGACCAGAGGCTAACAGACTTACCATCCACAATAGATGCAGCTATTTGTCAAAAATCAGGTGTTTGTTCTATAGCTCTACCTATAATCTGTCAATCCCTGCACACTGCCTTTCTTGACTGCAGCAACCAGAAAAAGTACAGGAATTCCCATAATCGCGGTCATCATGAAAAATTTTTCATAACCGAATGCCGACACCATTGTACCGGAATACCCACCGATTAATTTAGGCAGCAGTGTCATCATCGAACTGAAAATAGCGTACTGTACCGCAGTGAAGGAAATACTGGTAAGGCTTGAAAGAAAGGCGATAAATGCTGTGGTGGCAATTCCCGGCACTGAGGTTATCGGCCCCAATCACCACGGTCAACATCGCCACGTCTGTTCCGGTTCGAGCCAGAAGCATAAAGAGCAAATTAGTTGCCGCTGAAAGAAATGCCCCTAAAAACAAGATCTTGTTAACGCCGTATCTGACTGTCAAAACACCACCGAGAAATCCGCCTACTAAGGTCATCGCCAAGCCAAATGTTTTTGTTACGCCAGCGATAACATTTTTACTAAATCCCATATCCAGGTAAAAAACATTGGAAACGACCCCTAAAACGATATCGGACAAACGATAAAATCCAATGAGGACCAGGAGGAGTAATGGCCGTTTTACCACCATATCGAACAAAAAAATCTTTTATCGGTTCAAAATAGGTCTGGCGGACCATGACTCTGTTCACTAAACCCCAAAAAAGCATAATCCGTGCGACGATGACCGCGACACTGAGAGCCAGAACGAATCGAGACAATTCGACCAGAAAAGAACCAATCTCCAGCCCCACCATGAAAAACTCGGAAAGATTCGCTCCATTTCCGTCAAAAACAACCCGGAGAAAAAGAAGGTCAAGGCAAAGGCCAGTGCGCTGAAAACAAAAAGAGACAGAAAACGGCCATAGTCAGCAACCGAATATTCGTAATGAGAAATACGGCTTCCAAGCTTTGGTTCTTCAATAACAAGAGTCGTGACCACCCCGCAGACCATCACAGCGGCCATACCCAGATAGGTTAATTGCCAGGCTGTATAGTTGTATGCCTCACTTGTGGTTCCCAAATACCCGGCAAGAAAAAGTGAGCCCGCACCGGCGACCAACATCCCGACCCGATATCCCGCAATATACATAGCAGCAAGCAGAGCCTGCAGCGACACTTCGGCCGACTCTATACGGTAAGCATCAATGACAATATCCTGAGTTGCCGAGGAAAAACCCAGCATAACTGCCGCAAGAGCCATAACGGTGAGATTATTTTGACTTTCGGCCGGATCAACCAGGGCCATCCAGACAATCGCCGACACAATAAGCAGCTGGGACAATAACAGCCATGCCCGTCTCCGACCCAACACACGAGTCAATACGGGCAGCGGAAGCAGATCAACCAAAGGAGCCCAGAGAAATTTGAAGGAGTAGCCAAGTGCGGCCCAGCTGAAAAACGTTACCGCAGATCTGGCGACTCCTGCTTCGCGAAGCCATACCGACAGAGTTGAGAAAATAAGCAGAATTGGCAATCCGGCAGAGATTCCGAGGAAAAGCATGGCAATTGCCTTTGGGTGCAGCCAGGCTCTACAGGTCTCCCCCCAGGACCGTTTTGCGATTACTTCTTGGCTCATTATTGTCTTTTCCTCATAATAAGATTATGGTATTTGACCTGGAACCTCGCAGGGCACAGTAATGCCATTGTCACCAGCGATGCACATAATACAACATACTCGAACTGTCCATAACCAGCTCCCTTGAAGATGACTATACAAATTCACAATACCTTATCCGGGAAAAAAGAACCTCTGCAGACCCTCGAACCCAACCATGTCAAACTCTATGTCTGTGGTATCACATCTTATGACTATTGTCACATTGGACACGCCCGGTCGGTTTTGGCCTTTGATATGATCGTCCGCTATCTGAAATACCGGGGCTACAGGGTTACCTTTGTTCGTAACTTCACCGATATCGACGACAAAATCATTACCCGTGCAAAAGAACAGAATACGACATCCGAAGAACTTGCCAATCGCTTTATCAACGAATTCTATACTGATATGGATAAACTTGGCGTTGATCGTCCGGATATTGAGCCAAAGGCCACCGAGCACATCCAGGAGATGATAGATATCATCAGTGAACTCATTGACAAAGGTATGGCCTACCAGGCAGGCAATGATGTGTATTATATCGTCGACAGTTTTCCTGAATATGGCAAACTATCGAAAAGAAACCTTGATGACATGCGGGCTGGTGCCCGAATTTCTGTAAACGAGCAAAAAAACAACCCTATGGATTTCGTCCTCTGGAAGGGTTCAAAACCCGGAGAACCTACCTGGGACAGCCCCTGGGGACCTGGCCGGCCCGGATGGCATATTGAATGTTCGGCAATGAGCCGAAAATATTTAGGCGAGACCTTCGATATCCACGGTGGCGGGCAAGATCTCGTTTTTCCGCATCATGAGAATGAAATTGCCCAAAGTGAAGGGGCGAACGACAAGCCCTTTGTAAAAAGCTGGATCCATCATGGATTTGTCACTATTCGTGATGAAAAAATGTCTAAATCACTCGGTAATTTTTTAACAATCAGGGATATTCTCGACCATTATCATCCAGAAATCCTGCGTTTTTTTATCTTTTCTACCCATTATCGGAATCCTCTGGATTTTTCCGAATCAGCAATGCGGGATGCAACCGCCGGCCTTGAAAGGCTTTATGAGTGTGTGGCTGCTGTCGATTCTCTTAATCCGGACGCCAGTGATAAAAACACGAAAAGCATTCTGACCGACAAAGACATAAAAAAAATAACCGAACTGGAGAACCGATTCCAGCAGGCGATGGATAATGACTTCAACACGGCCCAGGCCCAGGGTATTTTTTTTGATACGGTCAAGACAATCAATCGTATCCAGAGTAAAATTACCGCCACATCGGCCACAGAAGATATCCAATTCCTGAAAAACGGAACAGCCATGCTGAAAAAACTTGCGGCGATTATGGGTCTACTGAGAGAAGATGCGCAACACTTTCTTTTTTCCAGAAGGGAAGAACAGATTGCCGATTGTAATTTGGATGCAGCCGCCATCGACGCTCTTGTCGCCGAGCGGTATCAGTGTCGACTTGACAAAAACTGGTCAAGAAGTGATGAGATAAGAGAGGAACTCCTTGCCCAAAATATCGAATTAAACGATGGTCCTGACGGTACAACCTGGTCCGTAAAAAATATTTAGACTTTAAGTGGCTATCTTGCGAATCCATGGAGCAAAATAGATAGATATAAACTGATGATGCAAAGGAGGGAGACACCATGAGATCACCAGTTGTTGCCGACCGCTTCTATCCCGGGTCACCGAAAGAACTTTCCAAATCGATACGTGATTACTTCTCTGCAGCACCGACTGCCAAGAAATTCAAAGCATTAGCTGTGGTATCCCCACATGCCGGATATATCTACTCAGGCGAGCTTGCGGCCAAAACCTTGGCGGCCGTTGAAATCCCTGAAACGGTCATAATACTTGGCCCCAACCATCATGGCCAGGGGGCACCGGTCGCACTTTCCACAGAAACCTGGGACATGCCGCTTGGCAGAGTATCGATTGACTCAGAAATTGCCGATAAACTTCTCGACAATTGCCCCCATATAAAACATGGACGAATCGGCCCATAGATTTGAACATTCGCTGGAGGTGCAGGTACCGTTTCTACAAGTGCTGCAAAAACAATTGCATATCGTCCCTATCGTCGTTTCCCAGATATCCTATCAGCTCTGTGAAGAGGTGGCCATGTCGCTGGCTGAAACCATCAAGGACAGCAAAAAGAATGTACTTATGGTTGCCTCCAGCGATATGAGTCATTACGAGCCCAGGCAGATCACCGAGCAAAAAGACCACGTCGCGCTGCAGTGCATAGAACGGCTTGATCCATACGGACTCTACCGCACCGTTTTTGACAACCACATCTCCATGTGCGGCGTGATTCCAGTGGTCATTGCCATGCTTGCTGCAAAAGCCTGCGGCGCTGAACATTCCCACTTAATTGGCTATACCGATTCCGGCTATGTTTCCGGAGATACAAGCCAAGTAGTCGGCTACGCCGGAGTTGTCATCAACTGAAATATTCTTGACAGTATCCCGAAAATCTTTTATAAACTCGCCTCACGCAGCAACTTCTGGGGGATGGTCTAATGGTAAGGCAGCGGACTCTGACTCCGCTTATCAAGGTTCGAGCCCTTGTCCCCCAGCCAAGTATATTCAAGCACTTATCGGTTTATTCCGGTGAGTGCTTTTTTATTGTCTATCGGTTTTTTTCAACAAAAAAAGGCAGAGCCATTTCTGACCCTGCCTTTATATTCCACATTAATGGAATATTACTTATTCTTTTTTCTTAGCCTAGCACCAGCGATACCGGCTATACCCGCTCCAAGTAAAAGCATAGTGGCTGGTTCTGGAACAGGATTGTCACCTGGCGTAGTCGTATCGATCGCCACACAACTCCACTTCCAGGTTTATTTCCATTTGAAATGATCGCCATTTTTACCCAAGCTGGTTTGAATATCTGCCTGGTCTGAATATTATCTTGCCAATCTTTATTAACCGGCTTCAGACAATTCTGTTTCTCAACTGACTTAACTTGTTTGCCAAGTAATGTTCTTTTCATAATGAAATTCTGTTTAACTCGTGTTCCTCTACTCTCAACCTTGCACCACCACAGGCTGCTTGTATTGCAGATCAACTGAACCTGCATATGAAACACCAGCTAAAGCAACCATAAAAAACGATGTCAGCAATACTTTTGATATTTTCTTTTTCATTCTCTTCTCCTTTTTAATGAAAAACACAATCAAGGTTTGACTTAATATATGCATAAATGTGCCTAGATTTTACTTAAAACTTCAAAGCATTTTCCAGTAAAGTATTACAACACCAACATATCTAAAATTATTTAATATTTTTTTTGAGTGTGCAGAAGCTGATCACATTTAAAATACGGAAGTTCAGACATTTTCCATTTTTCCGAATATCGCTCCATTACTCGGAGTTATGCCTGGTCGCAATCGAAAACAAATACAGGCACATCATGGTCTGCAATAGCTGATTGACATCTTTTCGCAACAAAGTCATGGAATCCAACCAAGTCTTCACTGCATGAAATATTCAATAACAGTGTCTGGTGACATTTTTGTTCAAACCAGACCGTATGCCGCGTTACCATATCGACGACTGCAAAATAAAGTTATTTTATAATTTGGTCTTCTCACGAAGAAATCTCTATAATGAAGAAATTGACAAGAGCGGGAGCCAGTCAAATCCAGCCAGATGCTTGATGTTGATGCTCTAACAGAACAATTACCGGCAGAAGACGGCAGTCAGTTCTCTTTTCCAGCACTTTTCCCGGCCGGCACCTCTTGTGTATCCAAAAATGTTAACGGCTTGATAAAAATGTATCTTTCCTTTTACGGATTCACCCAAAAACCATTTCAGGACAACACCCATCTGGATTTTCTCTGGCTCGGAGAATCCCAGAAAGATGCACTGGCACTTTTTACAAGACGGAATTCTGAATAATCCCTGGATTATTCCTGCTTACTGGTGATATCGGAACGGGCAAAACCATCTTGAGCAATGAACTGATACGCAGTTTGGGTGACGAAGTTATCGTGGCCAGATTCCAGACCCCGGATTGGAATTAGTCGATTTCTTAAACTGTATTGCCGACGCGTTTAAACTAGACAGAAAGTTTGCCGCAGAAGGATGCTTTCCATCTTCATTTCGGTCGCTTTATCGATAATGCCGCAAGAACTGGCAAAAAACTCCTCCTGATCATTGATGAATGCCAGCGCGCTCGTCCAGACCTGCTTGAAGAAATTGGCAGATTGGCAGATATGGATACACAGCCAATCAAGGTACTCAACATATTTCTGATCGGTCAAAATGAGTTGAACGATATTTTGCAGAATCACCATGATGGAGCGCTGCATCAGCGCATTGAGATCAGTTATGCAGTCCCCCCTTTAGACCTTGATGAAACAGCTGCGCTTGTCCACCATCGATTAACAGTCGCCGGTGGTAAAGAAAATATTTTCACCCCTGATGCAATCCGTGAAATTTACGATTTTTCAGAAGGAATTCCCCGGAAGATTAATATCATATGCGACCATGCGTTACTCTCAGGATTTATCAAGGAAACAAGAATTCTAAACGGCGAAATTGTCAGGGAGTGTCGGAAAATATTTCAATCCACCCGACTTCCCCAAAAAGCCAAACGACTAAGCCCAGGGAACCTGTTGAACAGCAGCGACCCAGAAATAATCGATGAAGAACCACCTGAAGAGATAAAGAAAATCATAGCTCCGCCTGTGTGGGCAACTCTCGGCACTTTTGTCCTGGTCACTCTAGGTGCATTGTTCCTAACGTATATCATCTACCCAAGTGAGTATGAAAGTCTTATTACCGGGTAAAAAAAAGCAGCATAGGGATTTTCAATTTTTTCGAAGAAACCAAAAAATCCAAGTAAATATTTCCCCGGGGACGGTTTCCGGCAAGCGTGCTGGGGACTGCGTCAGACGCAAGGATTCCATAAGAGTGAAAAGTATCCGATAACGCTCCGTGAATCACCGAAGGCTTCACTCTCACCAATAGCGCGAATCGGCGAATAAACCAGACCCGATTGAAACCAGAAAAGAGTGCTGATCCTCTCGTCACACCACAATCTTCGAAAAATTTATTGCGGAACCGGAAGATAAAAGAAGCACTGATGGAACTGCGACTCACTGCCCCTGCGAAAGCCGAGATGATAAGGTTGTGAATGGCGCTAGACGACGGCAATGATTTCAAGATCTATTCCAAACTTAAAGAACAGATGATTCAAAAAATTAGAAACGATCAATCTCTTGAATCATCTGAATGAGGCACGGCACAAGACGGGCAAAAACAAAAGCTGAGAACACTTTTCATTTTGTATCCTGATATCGTATTTTTCCCTCGCCGTCTGTTTTACTCACTTCCTCGGACAGCAATCAGATCGGCGGGGCAATTGTGACCACAATCCTCATATCTGTCGTAGCGCGCACACCATGGGGCTCGCGTATCTCAGAAATCAGGATATTTCCTGTTTTGGCGGGAATCTCTGCATCATTTTCTCCGAGAAAAACCCCTTCTCCTTCGATCACCTGAATGGAAAGTTCCCCGTCCAGATCATGAGAGTGGACCGGAAAGGTGACCCCTGCCCGCAAATTAAAATTAATTATTTTGAAAAATTCAGAATCTTCCACCAGGAAAAACCGTTTCATTGCTCCCTCGGTAAATTCTCTGGTTGTATTGAGATCAAGTACTTTCATGAATTCCTCCTTATTTTTTATAGTAATAGCGCCTTACAACATTTATAGATTGCATCAAAAGACATTTCCCGTTTAGCAATCAAAATCACTCCTCCAAGAGACAATAAGCACAGATTCTCTGATGTCGCAGTCCATCTACAAGGTACCATCGCGCACTTCCTGACTTGGTCAATCTCATTCTCTTTTTCGGCAATTGGCAAGAAGAAACTGGAAAAAAAAATCGATTTACCGTAATAATTGGAGACAGAAAGGATGGCTTGACAGGTTATTCTTAACCCTATCGCCTCTGTCGCTTCTATGACGAATTGGCCTTCTTCATGCGACGGAGGCGTATTATTTTTACCCTGCTCTTAACTTCTGACAGGTGTTCACATGGCCCCTTTAGAAAAAACTGCACAGAAAAAATACCAATCGAACGCGGTTACAGATGAAACCATTTTGAAAATTGCCAAAGAAATATCGATAAAGTTCATTGAAGTCGGCCGGATAACACCTGCAACATTTGAACAATCCTTTAAAAATATTTTTTCAGCAATCGATACCACAGTGAAAAAGGGTTAAATAATGCTCTCTCTTGCCCCCAGCCTCAATACAGCACCCGACAAGGTCAACCATATACACCTGATGGGTATTTGCGGCACCGGCATGGCCGCACTTGCCGGAATGCTGCAGACATCAGGCTATACAGTTACCGGCAGTGACAGCCAGGTCTATCCGCCCATGTCTGATTTTCTCAGCAATTTAAAGATTCCTGTCTGCAGTGGATACAGTGCCGATAACCTCAAGCCTGCACCCGATCTTGTCATAGTCGGGAATGTTATTACCCGAAAAAACCCTGAAGCTATTGCCCTTGCGGCAATCAAGCTGCCATATCTCTCTTTTCCCCAGGCCCTCGCTCATTTTTTTATCCAGCATCGAACCTCCCTGGTCATTTCCGGGACCCATGGCAAGACCACGACCTGTTCTCTGCTGGCAACCGCTCTCTACCATGCGGGTCTTGATCCTTCTTTTATGATCGGCGGGATTGTCGATGAGTTTGGCGCCAATTTTCGGCTTGGCGGCGGAAAACATTTTGTTGCTGAAGGGGATGAATACGATACCGCATTTTTTGACAAGGAATCAAAATTTCTCCATTATCAGCCGAAAGTTGCAGTCATTACCTCGATTGAATTCGATCACGCCGACATCTTCAGCGATCTTGAGGCGATCAAGCGATCTTTTAAAAAATTTGTCGCCCAGCTGCCCTCCTGACGGTCTGCTGATTGCCAACCTCGATGATCAGAATGTGGTTGAAATTGCCGCCACTGCACCATGCGCTGTGCAGAGCTACGGATTGGATCCTTCTTTCACCTGGGCCATTGATAATGTCCGGGTCGAAAACGGGCGCAGCCATTTTGATATCATCAAAGAAGGACAGCCCTGGGCTTCGATGACAGTTGCGTCTCCCCGGCAAACACAACTGCCTCAACAGTCTTGCTGTTTGCGCAGTTATGCATCACCTGGGGGTAGCCTCCCTCGACAATAAACCTGGGACTTGAAAAATTTGCCGGCGTCAAGAGAAGGCAGGAGGTGCGCGGTATCGAACGCGGCGTCACCGTCATTGATGACTTCGCCCACCACCCTACCGCTGTTCGGGAAACCCTGGCCGCGCTGAAAAGCGGTTACGCTGACCGAGGCTGGTCGCGGTATTTGAACCAAGGACAAATTCGTCGCGGCGGGCAGTTTTTCAAAACGATTACGCCGGCGCCTTTGATTCAGCAGATCTGATCCTGCTCAAGGAACCCGCTCCCATTGAGGGATTGGCTAAAGAAGAGCTCTTCTCCTCAGCCAGACTGGCGGCAGATCTGATCAGCCGGAGACAGCTGGCAGCAGAGGCCTTTTTCAACAACTGACGATATCTTGAACCGACTGCAGAGTATCCTCCGGGAAGGCGATGTTGTGGCGATACTTTCCAATGGAGGATTTGATAATATTCATACCCGCCTGCTCGAACAATTAAAGAGTTCTGCCGGAGGGCAAGAGCGTCTCTACTCCAGGAACGGGTTAATTTTGCGGCGCAGCTCCGCAACCAGCCGTTTATAGTCCGCGGTATGATCGCCGGCCTTGCCCCTTTCCTCAATGTGCAGGGCAACCCTGGCGCACTCGTTGAGGCCGAGATTTAAGAACGCACCTTTTATGGTATGACCGAGCGCACCCATGGCTGCCGGGCTGTTTTCCGTTAGAGCATTCTCCAGATTCTTCATATGTGTTTCCAGAGTTGCAATAAAACTCGGCAGCAGCACCTCAATCTGTTCCGCAGGAAGATTGAACTGCTCGGCAAGATATGTCCTGATCTGTTGGTTTTTCGGCTGATGCATATTCTAACACTCAACTGTTGGCTGATACAATTTACATGCACCGCTACTGCTTGAGGGATTCCGGGGTGTCTGATATTGTCCGGCATGGTAAAGTATTTTGGACCTCATCGAAAGCTACACCTTTTGTAAAAAAAGTACCAGCCGGAATTATTCTATGACCATCCTCGACAGGGTTGCATCAGTTATCCATTGCCATAACCTCATGCGCGAAAATGATCGGGTAATCGTCGCCGTTTCCGGAGGTGCAGATTCCCTGGCCCTGCTGCACATTCTTGATGAGATTGACCTGCCGCTTCAGCTCGTAGCAGTGTATATCGATCATGGCCTGCGACCGCAGGAGACGGGAGATGAAAAAAAGATCATTGAAAATTGCTGCGTTACTCCGGCAAATTCCTTTTGAATCCCGACCAGTAAACGTCCACAGACTCATTGCAAAAGAAAAACTCTCTCCGGAAGAAGCGGCCAGAATTCTCAGATACAGAGCCCTGGAAAAGGTCCGACAGGAATACAGTGCCCAGACTGATAGCCGTCGGTCATACTGCCGATGATCAGGTTGAAGAGTTCTTCATCCGGCTGATCCGGGGAAGCAGCAGTAAAGGATTATCCGGTATGAGAGCCAAGAACAACACTATCGTCCGGCCTCTATTGTTCGAAACTAAAACGGAGCTTGTTGAATATCTCGCCAGCCGAGGTGTGCGCTGGTGCCAGGATTCTTCCAATTTCGACCGACAATTTCTGCGCAATCGTGTGCGGCTTGACCTGCTGCCCCTGCTCGAAAAAAAATTCAATGCCAATTTGCGAAAAACACTCTTGCAAAATATGGATATTCTCGCCGAAGAAGACCAATATCTCGACGCGCAGACGACGGACGCCTATCGGCGATGCGTCAAGATCTCGTACGCAGCTGCGAGTGACCCAAAACATCCGCAGCTTATTATCAATAAAGAAAAAATCATTTCTCTGCACCCGGCAATCAGGAGAAGAGTCATAGAAAAAAGTTGCTGGGACATGGACATTCGCCCAACTTATGAGCGCATCTGCACCCTTATCGAGTATATCGAGCACGGCAGGAACGGGAGTGAGCTGCACCTCGGAAATGGGGTTCGTGCAGAAAAATCAGCAGACAGTGTGCTTTTCTCACGACCTCTTCCCAAAGGTCAGCATCGAGGCTCCAGGCAGCCTGCCCCTTCCATCAGTCAATTGATTCCCGGGACCGGAACCTATCAGATTACCGGGACCAATAAAGAACTCGTCCTTGAACAAATACCAATTACTGCTGGCGAAAAAAAAGAACAGGGAGAACTCCATATTGATCTGAGCAAAATATCTTTTCCTCTGCTGCTCCGATCATTTCTACCCGGTGAAAAATTTTATCCCTGTGGCAGTCCGGGCCGCAAAAAGATATCGCGCTACTTCAACGAACAGAAAATTCCGGAAAAAGAGCGGCCCGCCTGGCCGATTCTGTTCTGCAAAGAGAATGTAGTCGCCCTGGTTGGCCTGCAACTGGACCACAACTACAGGATTTCAGACCATACCAGAGAGATTCTGGCTATACACTGGAGAGACCGCAAAAAAGAAGATAATTAATCAGCACAAGTTCGTAAAAAACCCCAACTCAGAGATGGTTAAGTAAAAAGTTTCATATTGGAGGCGTGCAATTTTTCTATTATTTCGGCGTACATACGGT
>CAWDYJ010000020.1:0-125120 GCA_963806525.1 uncultured delta proteobacterium | reverse complement strand
TCAAGGGTTTACAGAGATTTCTGTAAACCTTTTTTATTTACTGAGTGAAAAACAGAGTGAATTTTAGGATAAATTGAAGAGTTTATCTAACTCGAGCAGTTCCATGACATCTTTGGCGTCGGTATAATTTCCCTCAACATAAATTTCAGTTGTCGACTGCCGGCGATGTCGGAGAACCTGTTGCACCTTCTTTAGTCCCACCTTTTGAATATCGTTTAAATACTTGGCAACTGTATGGCGGATGTCATGATATCCGAAAGGTTCGACTCCTGCTTTTTTGCAGAGACTTTTGAGTGTTTTACGTCTCTCATTATATGGTTTGCCATAAAATTTACTGCTTGAATTCATGTGGCAAAATACGTAAGGACTGATCGGATGACGATTCTTCCATTGCCACTTGATTAGCTTGAACAGGTCGGTATTCATACATAATTTTTCATAAGCCATCTCACCGGTTCTGTTTTTTCTTGTTCCGAGGCGTACCCAACGCTCATCGAAATTAACATCTTCTGCCCAAGTCCATCTCAATACCTCGCTCATCCTGGCGCCTGTGTGCCAATATGTACCAATTAAAACCCTTATCGAGAACAGTAGCGAGCCAAAGTACGTAATAAAAAGATCTGGTCATTGAATGAATAATAGAAAATCGGGGGATATGGTAGGGTCGGTAAAGAAAGTGGTAGGGTCGGTAAAGTGTAAAAATTTGTAAGATATTGAACTAAATAGGGAATCTGTAATTTTTGACAGTGACATGATATATTATGATATATAATAAAAAGTCAAAGCATCCCTTCGGGAAGCTTCGCCTGGAAGACCATTTTATTTTTTTTGTTTTATAAGACAAAGGGTAAGGATAAATTTTTATGGTGGTCAGTATTACAAAGTAATTCAGCAATACCTACAAGCAAATCGAACAAGCAGAAGCAACATGTTGTCTGAACTAGCTGGACAATTTATTCAGGCAATTAGCAGAAGTAACAAGCAGAAGTAATTAGCAAAGATTCTTTGTATAAAAAAACAAAAAAAAATGGTTACAGGGAGATCCCCCATCCCGGGGTTCCGTTTTTCTTATTCTTTCAGATCCTGAGAGGATAATGTTGAGAAGGTTGCCTGTTATTATTGGGTATTCAAGAACCTTCAAAATGCTCGTTTTGAGCGATTTCAGGTTGGCGAATATATTGGGTGGAATGAAGCTATAATCGCATGAAATTGGAGTAGCAGGAGGGGTGAGAGGTAGGGATAGTGAGTGGTGAAAATGATATTGGTTGTGTGATAGGTGTCAAGATGGGTAGATATCGTGACTTTTAACGTTCCGGCTCACCAAACATGATATCCAGTTAGAATGCACCTTTTTTAATAGAATTGATGCATTGTAAACACATTGGTTGGAATGATATCCAGTTTCTGGGTAATAATTGTTATAGCGTATCAATCTACACCCGTGGGGCAACTTCAAATAATAGAAGAAACAAAATGACGAAAACAACCGACCCCATTTCAAAGAACTTCATACTCACAAACATTCGGCTGGTTAGCAGGGATCAGGATATCGCTCATCTTGAAAAAGCATCTTTTTCAGTACGTGAGGGGGTGATTTCAGAGGTATACACCGAAGATGAAATCCCGGATAAACTTGATTCAGATCTTCCCGAAATAGACGGCAAAGGCTATATTGCCATGCCTGGTTTTGTAGATACGCATACCCACATGTGGAATTCGCCTTGGAAATCTTTCCTTGGAACGGCTACAGGATTGAGTTATGAAGAACTTTACAGAAAAATGGGTCCGCTTTTCACTCCTGAAGATTCTTATGCCGCTGTGCATGCAGCCAGTCTTGAGGCATTGTCAGCGGGTGTAACCACTATCAATAACTGGGCGCATAACCTGCCAAGTCCCGAACATGCTGACGCTGAACTACAGGCTATGGAAGATGCCGGGATCAGGGGGCATTTCACTTACGGTTATCATTACGAGTTGTCACCTGAGGAACCGATGAATGTTGCGGATGCTATTCGGTTAAGAGATTCTTCTGTCAGTAAGCAAATGACGTTTGGGCTTGGATTAAGAAACGATGTAACTCCCGATCCGGATTTCCCATTCTTTAAATTTCTTAATGTAGCACCTGCATTACTTAAACGAGAGATTGCAATGGCACGAGAGGCCGGGCTTTCGATCAGTATGCACGTACTCAATGAAGGGGAGGCAGACTATTATGCAAAGGCCGGTTACCTGGGGTCCGACAATTTGATCATCCATGGCTATCACTGGGATGATGCAGACTGGCAAGTTCTGGCCGACCACAATATACCGATCAGTTTTTCTCCTTCTACAGCAAATGGAATGCGGAAAACAATGCCTTTGGCTTCTGCACAAACATACGGGGGTCAATGCGGCCTTTCTTTTGATAACTATGCCGGCTCTGGCGGACCTAATATGTTTAAGATGATGACTTCAGCCCGTATTAACCAGCAATTAGGGAAGAAAAAGATATCAGATGCGAACCTGCTTTCATTAGTTACAATAGACGGGGCAGGGGTACTTAGAATTTCAAATAAAGTGGGCACCCTTACGCCGGGAAAACAAGCCGACTTCATTTTAGTACAAACTGACTCACTGGCGATGGCTCCAGCAAAAGATCCTGTTAGGGCATTAACCAATACGGCTAATCCCAGTGACATCGATTCCGTATTTGTGAATGGTACACCTGTGAAAAGAAATGGCAACATGCTCGGAATTCATACTTCTGAGATAGCGAACAATCTCAGTTCACGGTTTGAACGCCTTATCCGATCCATGAACTAAACGTTTTCAATCATTTTTAACTGTTTCCCAGTCCAGGAATCTCCAGCTCCCAGTCTTTGCCTGGTTGGTATTCAAAAACCTACAGATCTAATAGGTAAAAATGCTTATCAGCTACACGATGAGTTATGCCGGGTAACAGGAGAAAAACATGATCCCTGTGTAATTGATGTGTTTCTTGCTGTTATAGAATTTATGGAAGGCGGAGATCCTGTTCCTTGGTGGGAATTTACTGCTGAAAGAAAAAGGCGTACGACAGTGGACCATAAGGGGTAATTTAATGATAGAGATGATTGACATTGGTATTGAAAATGCTGTTGCCTATCGCTTGCAAGGAAAGATCACTGAAGAGGAAATGACTTCGCTCTTAACTCTATTCAAAGAGAAGATAGAAAAGGGTGAAAAACTAATAGTGTATCAAGAGGTTGTAAGTATTGGTGGTGCGGAGTTCGATGCCATGGTTGAGAAATTTAAATTCATTCGTGATTTTGGTTTCTCACATTTTGATCGGATAGCAGTAGTTACTCATACTAAATGGCTATACAAAATTGTTGATCTCGAAAACAAGATATTTCGGAATATAGACATGAAGGGCTTTTCTGTTGATGAAAAAAACCAGGCTGTTGAGTTTTTGAAGAAGACATAACCAAGGTAATTTATGTCTATAGGAACTTACAGATTATCTCATTGAAATGATAATACGAAACTCATGAAAGCGGCAAAATCCTTCCTACACATTGGCACCTGCAGCTGGAAATATGAATCATGGCGGGGAATAATTTATTCTGACTCAAAAGAAAAGAATTATCTTCGGGAGTATAGCCAGCATTTTTCAACTGTCGAGGTTGATCAATGGTTTTGGAGTTTATTTGCCGGTGACAAGGTCGTGCTGCCTAAACCAAAGGTGGTTCAGGAGTATGCTGATTCCGTACCGGAGGATTTTATCTTCAGTATCAAGGTTCCCAATAGCATCACCCTTACTCACCATTATAAGAAACAGAAAAGCGATTCATTGGCAGTCAATCCACATTTCCTTTCAGTTGGCGCAATGAAACGTTTCCTGGAATTATTGGAGCCATTGGGTGACAGGATAGGTCCGCTCAATTTCCAGTTTGAATATCTCAACAAGCAGAAGATGGGTGGGGTGGGGGAGTTTATCGAAAAGTTTGGAGAATTTGTTGCACAGCTTCCTACAGGTTTCAAATATTGTGTAGAGATCAGGAACCCCAATTATTTGACGAAAAAGTACTTCGATTTTCTGGCGGCGACTGGGTTACACCATGTTTTTCTGCATGGGTATTACATGCCTTCTATCTTTGATGTATACAAACAATTCGGCGAGAAGATTCGGTCTCTCACAGTTATCCGACTACACGGTGGAGATCGCAAGGAAATAGAAGAGCAAACCGGTAATGAATGGAACGAGATCGTAGCGCCCAAAGATGGGGATCTCCAATCCCTGGCAACAATGTTGACTGATCTCAGAACCCGAAATATTGAGACGTTTCTATATGTGAACAATCATTTTGAGGGGTCGGCACCGAGGACTATTGCCAGGATAAATGAGTTGTTGAAATGAAATAGGAACTATTGCACATATCAAGAATTATAAATTTCAGTAACCAAATTTCTAAACCATACAGGTTTTTCAAAAATAACATAGAGTAATATAAGAGCAGTAAAAGGTATCGGGATGATTGTGTCGACTAAGGCAAGAATTGATAAATAAAGTATTATTTTGGTATTGGTCTTCATAGTAGGCGGCTGTGAATAAATTCATTCGTTCCATTTTAAATTAGAGCACAAAAGGGATTGATTCAGTGATGAATTCATAGTTGTCATTCTTTTCTTCAACGCCAATTTTCGTTATCGTTCGTTTGATATTAGCGAATTTTTTAAGTTTTTTATCAACAAGTATTTGAAGATCATGTGCCAAATGTTCAGCTTTAACAACACCTGGATTATTTTTTTCATATTCAAGAGCAAGGAGTCGTATGTGTTCCGCAATCTGCTCTTGTGGGTATAGAGAAATATTCCAAGCGAGTACTGCCATAAATGCACGGTTTCTGGCCTCGTCTATGTTATCTGCAAGTAAAATATAGTCATCTGCTGTTTTAATAAACGCTTTTGTAACATCGGTTTCTTTTGATTTTTTTCTTTTCATAGTTTTTTATTTTTCATTTGAATTGAGAACCTTATTCAAAAAGTCGCTGATCGTAAAATCTGTATTGCCACGATCATGTTCGAAAGCAATAGCGGTCCTCATTTCCAAACCAGTCTGGACAGTCTTCAAGCAATCTTCTTCATGACCAATATCATAATAAACCCTCATGGTTTCGATGATATCCATCTTTTGTTTATTTTTTTCATGTTGTTCTTTGAAAAACTGGTCGCGGAATTCTTCAAGATTGCCAGATTTTTTCGCCTCATCAATTAATGCGTGCAACTCAGCATCTGGATCCGGGCGATTGCTGAGTATTTTTTCAAAAAGCTTATCGTGATCTGGTATGCCATCCCTTATCCGTGAAATTTTATTGTAAAGCTGCATGTGTGTAACTTCTGCAATTTTTTGATTGATCCGATCGCCGAAGAAACGTATTGCCGCAGGTACACGTTCAAAGGAGTTGACATCAATGTACATCAGATTTTCGTTTGGCGCATATAATGAACCAATAACCAAGGGGTGACTTTCTTTGGGTATTTCTGAACAACTTCGTTTGAATTGAATTTTCTTTGCCTCATCTGTGTAATTCCAGACCCAACGGTTTTTCTGATCATCATAATCCATGCATTTCAGACCCAGGAAAATATCCTGCAATGCAACTTGATCATACACATCGTAATATATACGTGCCGGTTGGAAAAGTTATTCTGTAATTGTCATTAACAGAGTAGATGGATCGAGTTCTTTAAACAATTTTGTTTTTTTGGCTCGGGTTAATTTGCGAAAGATTTTTTTGCTCATAATTTTATATTAATATAATGTTAAATACCAGATTTTTGGATTTTGCTTGCTGTGGAGATCTATAGGAGAAGTCTTGACTATTGAAAATTAGAGCTTCAGTAGAAGCAGCTGTCAGTACCGCCATTCAAAATGGAGTAATTTTTTCAAATGATTTCCGGGAACCTTCTCCTACCTTGGGCATATCGGAGATGGTTGAGTCGTACACCAATCCGCGCACTTTTTTCAGTTAGTATCTTGCACGCTGCCTGACACTCACTCCTAAGTGATCTGGAAAAATAATCTGGAACAATCTCGGGTTTTAGAATGCTCCATTTGTCGCTAATTATTTGGAAAATTCTTTTCAATTTCACCAAAGGATAGAATACTCTATTTATGACAGTTTTTTGGGCATGATCAAAAGTTCAAACTGATCAGAAAGAAACGTTTTGCTCATAATGGAATTGTATAAATCTTTGGAAGGGCTTATACAATCGATTCGACCCAGAATCACCGAGATCCCTAGCGATCAACTGACTTTTCCAAACGACCAGAGGCCGCAGGAGAATTTCCCCCTGGCGCTTATCTGACGCCTCAAAAGCTGATACCTTTATCAACTGAAAAAATCACAGTTGATATTGAAGCTTATTTATTGATTTCTCTTTAAATCCTCCATCCATCCATCTATTGACCAATGCCTTCTAGCCAAATTTGAAGTAGACTTTGCCTGCTGCAATTTATTAATCGCCGCTGATGTGTCTCCTTTAGCGGCTAATGTTTTAGCAATTGAGAATAGTAATGCAGACTTAGTTTCTTGATCCGAGGTCAACTGCATCTTTTGCTCGTCTACCTCAATTGCCCGTTTGAATGTGGCATCAGCACGATCGTATTGTTCTAATAGCATTAGAACTGTCCCCAATGTCCTCAAATGCATGCTGAGCTGTTTTTCTGGCGGATTACGTGTCTCAAGCTCTTTGACTTCCTCTGCTAGGAGATTAAACGCCTTTTTCTTATTATTTAATTCAAGTAGCATTCTGGCATGGTTAATTTTTGTTTGACTGGTCAGGTGTTCTGGATGTGAGTAAATATACTCATAAATAGATTCAGCTTGATCGTACATGCTACGCCACGGGTAGTTTTGTGAAGCCGCCATATTTAAACGCCCGGTAAAGTCACCAGGAAACCTATATGTCATTCCTGCGGATAAAACTGCGATAAAAAATAAAATAACAAAAATAGAAATTACAGCCCTTAGCCCTCGAATCCGCTTGACGTATCCATACTGCATAAACAGATCAGAAGCCCATACCACGGCGGCAATACTCAGAAATAACTCGCCGATTTCATCAGATCTGACAACTGGATACAAAAGAAAAAAATAAGGAACTGTTAGAAATACTAGAACTAGCCGAATTGGTATTAATGGCAGCCCAAAGGTCTGAACTATATTCTTCAGGCGCGGAAACCAGAGTGAAACTGTAATAGAAAAAATTAACCAACCAAGTAAAATGTAACTCAGAATACTATGGTAACTTAAGTGTTGCATAAACTCTATGTTATGAAAATTAAACTCACCCTGCGCATTTATCCCGCTCATAACTGACGGATTTGAGAAATAGAATATCCTTTGTCCCCAGCTGATTTCTTCCGCTCCAATTAAGAAAGCGGCAACACCAATCATTGCCCACACCACTTTTTGTTGACGCTGAGCAGGCTTGAATAACAAAGCCATTAACAGAACACTCGACAGAGCGTAACTTATAGATGTGAAATATTCCCCCCAACGATCCTCAGCAACTAAAAATATTATGTAGTTAACAGGCTCGTAATGACAGAGGTAAAAGACAAGACCCAATGCCGCTCCAACCAACAGACCATAAGAAACAGTCTCAATAATATTGGAAAGCAAAAAGGAACCAGATTTAATTGTTGGCCATTGTTCGGACTTGTTTTTTAGATCCCCGTTCCGGGGTTGCAACATTGAGTCGACCATATCTCTCCTACATGGGGCAGGGTTATAAACAGCTAGCACACGGGCAATCAACTTTGAACTCTGGCTATCAAACGAGGCCATAGTGGTTTTTAGGATTGAATATTTCAATTATGATGGCGTCGTAAAAACTCTCCATCTTGTTCGTTGTTACAATTTTCATATCATTACGACGTACCGTATGTACGCCGAAATAATAGGAAAATTGCACGCCTCCAATATGAAGCTTTTTACTTATCCATCGAAATTCGAGGTTTTTACGAATTTGTCAATTATATTGAAGTGATTTTTTTTGTCAAAAGCAACTATTTTTTTATACCTATTTTTACTCCGCAACTAGTACACACTGTGGTTAGTGTACCATTCTTTCTGTAAATTCATATAAAGCTTGGCAAAAGGCAGGCCAAGCTTATCCTTTCGGGGCCAATTATCAGACAACAAACCGAAAGGAGAAAACAATGACCTGCCAACCGGATTGTAGCCAGTTTGACCTGGCAATGGAACTATTAATCGAGAATGGTTTTGACAATGTTGCCGATGTGGTTGGGGTTTTGATGAATACAGCCATGCAGATTGAACGTTCACGACATTTACAGGCGATTCCTTACGAAAGGACAGACGACCGGCGGGGCTATGCCAACGGGTATAAGTCAAAAACTATGAAAACTCGATTTGGTGAAGTCAAGTTGGCAGTGCCACAAACCCGGGATTGCGAATTTTACCCCCAAAGTCTGGAGCGTGGCCAACGATCAGAGCGGGCTTTGAAACTTGCTCTTGGCTGAGATGTATATTCAAGGTGTTTCAACCAGGTAGGTTGCCAAAATAACAGAGGAGTTGTGCGGATTCGAGATCAGTTCCAGTGAAGTCAGCAGGGCGAGTGCGACCCTTGGATGAGCAGCTCAAACAATGGCGAGAACGTCCGTTAGAGGCCTTTCCCTATGTCTATCTCGATGCTCGATACGAGAAGGTTCGTCATGGCGGAGTTGTGTTTTCCAGCGCGGTTCTGGTCGCCATCGGCGTCAGCAGCACAGGGCACCGGGAAGTGCTGGGTGTTTCGGTGAAACTCTCTGAAAATGAGGTGCATTGGCGGGATTTTCTCGGCAGTCTGAAGGACAGAGGCCTACATGGCGTCACGCTTTTTGTCTCTGATGCCCACGAAGGATTGAAGGCGGCCCGCAGGACCATTTTCCCAACCGTTCCATGGCAGCGCTGCCAGTTTCATCTGCAGCAAAATGCCCAGAAATATGTGCCCAGACGGCGGATGAAACATGAAGTGGCGGAACGTATCAGATCGATCTTTACGGCGCCGAACGACGAGGAGGCCCAGCGGTTGCTTGCTATATTCCTTGCTGACTATCGGCAGGATGCCCCTGAATTGGTAAGCTGGGCGGAAACAGCTTTGCAAGAAGGATTAGTGGTTATGTCTATGCCGAAGGCCCACCGCAAGCGGTTACGAAACCGTCAATATGTTGGAGCGACTAAACAAGGAGATTTTACGGCGAACCAGAGTTGCCACCCTTTTCCCCAACACCGAATCCTGCTTGCGGCTGGTGACGGCGGTCGCCATGGAGACCTCTGAAGAATGGCAAGCCAGTAAGGTCTATCTGAAAATGGAGTGAGTTCAGCTCTTTTGCAGGAGCCCCGGCGGAGCGCTCTTCCGTCATCGCCACCTTCAGGTTCAGTGCAGCCCTCTCAACGTGTCAAGACCAAGGCGAGTGCTCGTTCCTCGCAGCCGAACCAACAGTTCAATTGTGCTAGGATTTACATCATTCATTTTCAGGTCCTCAACAGTCATCCAGGCGGCATCTTCCGCATCATCGCCTGGTGTAATTTCTCCGCTGATGTACTCTGCTTCCAGATCCACAATGTAATAATGAAATTGTACGTCACCATTATCGTCACGTTCAATTAATTCAAAAGAATAGACCGAGACTCCCGCTTTTACTTGAATACCGGTTTCCTCAATAATCTCTCTTTCAGCCGCATCTTTAAGAGTTTCGCCCAGTTTCACACTGCCGCCGGGAATCGCCCATAAACCCTTTGCTGGTGCTTGTCCTCTCCTGACTAGTAACACTTTATTTTCTTTGAAAACGATGGCACCCACCGCTAGTGTTGGTTGAACAGGATATTTTGTACGGAATTCAGGGTTATCATTCATTTCACTATTAGATCGGTGATTCAAAAGTTCTGTAAACTAAATGGGCGGAAAGGCGAGGAATGGCAATTTGTTTAAGCAATTAAGAATCGTTTTTTAATGAGTGTTGAAGCGGCCTGGAAAAACTGATTTACAAATATAAAAAACAATTAGTTGGTGGGTTTTTTTGCGATGGGTTAAATATGTTGAGGATGCTTGATTTTTTTTACACCGGCTCTAAAAAAAACGAGACAGGATTTAAATTTATCCTGTCTCGTTTGTATCTTCCAATGTTATAATCACTAAATAATCCTTCTTTTAATCAACTTTTAACTACTTTTTTAAAGTATCCTCCTTCTACTTTAATTGTTTTCTTGGTTAACAAACAATAACTACATCCTGTGTAACAAACTACAACTACAACTTCTGAACTTCATACTGCGAACTGCAACATCTGAACTTCTTACTACAACTGCAACTTCTGTACTTCTTACTGCAACTGCAACTTCTGTACTTCTTACCGCGAACTGCTACTTCAGAACTTCATACTGCAACTTCTAGATGCTGATTATCATTTACATGAAGGCTGATACAATGTTTCTCCCTCATAATTTTGTAATATCATACAGAAGAAATCGAAGTCAAGTCTTTTTGAAAAAAAACAAAAAAGTCGTATCTGCCTGTTACGATAACACAAACGATACCTGTTTTTTTGGGGGGACATTGGTATTGTTACCTGTCAGACATTGTGTCTGTTAGTAAAAATGGATACACGTTATCGCAACGGTAGAGGCGTATACAAACTGGTAGTGTTAACTATTTAATCAAACCTGAAACTTTCACACTATTCCTGTTGACTCTGGTATTCAGGGGATCACACGTATCGCATATTTAGTCGCCACTCTCAGGAGATTGTTCCATAATCTTTCAAGTTAATGTCTGCTTGAAATGATAGATTAAACTATCAAATATCTATTGTTTATTGCTCATTGTAATTGTGATTGGAGATCATACTGTATAGGTTTAATTTCATAAAATATTATATTGACCGACGGTCGGTCATATGCTATATGACTCAAGAGTTAACCGACCGTCGGTCAATTTTTTTTACGTTTGTATAAAATAACTGAGAGGAAATAATGTATTTTCAAAAAAAGTTTCAATATGTGTGGGTTGTGTTGTCATTGTTAATGGTTCTTACATCCTCAGCAACAACTGTGGTTGCTGAGGATGGTTGGAGTTCTTCTGTGGGAGTGGGTGTCTACATGTCGAACGTTTACATTGGATCGGATGACCACTATTTTTCACCCATCCCATTGGCCCAGACATCGTACTCGAAGAATGATTTTTCATTTTCTCTTTCACTATTGGATGGACTCGGTGTGCTATATTCTGATGAGAAAAGCGGTTTTCACATGGGAGCTTTCATGACTTACGGAGACGAGAGAGACAGCCAAAAGTATTCAGTTCTTGGAATATCAAGAGACCATAGCGACAAGACAAAAAAATTCCTGCAAGACTCTCCGACTGCATCGACCTCATTTTCTTCCAGCCTAGTACTGGGATATGATACTAAGATCGGAACATTTGAAGCGTCGATTAGCTATAATCCTACAACAGTTGATTATGACCAAAGCGGCTTGGAGGACAAAGATTATCAGGGACTTCTCTACTCGCTTTCCTATTCAATCGAACATCCAGTGACAGAACAGCTTATTATTGCAGCTAAGCTGGGTGTTGATTTTATGAATCAAGACTATGCAGATGCCTGGTATAGTGTCGATTATCAGACAAAAGAGCTGGATACCTTTGATGCCGAAGCCGGACTGAGAGACGCCATTGTTTCACTTCAGGTAACCAAAATGTTTTCGGACCGTATTGGAATGTCGCTACGTGGTGAAGGAATGATCCTCCTGATGGATGCAAGCGAGAGTCCCTATACTGCCGAGAAATTTCAATCAACTGTGATGCTGTGCACATTCTACAATTTCTAGTGAAGATCAAGATTCCCGCTAGAAGCCCATTGTTTTAACTTACGGAGGACGAGAGATGGCAAGAATTGTAAAAAAAGCAGAAGAACGTCGAGAAGAGATAATAGCTGCTGCCCGAGAGATCTTCCAACTCAAAGGTTACGAAAGTACCACCATGCATGCGGTGATGAAGAAACTCAACATCGCCAAAGGTACTATTTACCATTACTTTGCCTCAAAAGAAGCACTCCTCGAAGCTGTTGTTGAGGACTCTCATTGATGAGGATCTCCAGAAAAAAGATAAAATAATGAATACCCCCCAGTTTAAGAGCCTTGATGCCCTTCGAAAAGTTCAAGAGACTCACTACCTCCAATACCATGGCAGAAGATAATAAGAGGATTCTTGATGAGCTGCATCGCCCTGGTAACACGGTAATGCACACACGACAACTCGGACGCTATCTAATTCTGCTTGCGCCGTATTTTGCTGCTGTCATTGAGGAAGGATGTGATCAGGGAATATTTAAAACTGATCATCCGCTTGAATGTGCTGAATTTCTCCTGGCAGGCATACAGTTCATCACCGACGTAGGATTTTACCCCTGGACCGAAGTGCAACTGAGTCGGCGAATGGCGGCAATTCCTTCCTTGGTGGAAGCCCATCTGGGGGCCCCAAAAGGCTCTTTCAGTTTTCTAACTGAATAGAAAATTAAAAATTGGCCAAGGCCGACATAAACAAAAATATACTATGATTTCCAGCCACGTTTACAAACCACAATTTTATTTTTTAGTAACTTTTTTAGTGACTTTTCTCTTCTGGTTCGCAGGAGCATATGTCAGTTTTCATGAAAGATTGAGTGAGTTCAGCATGGTATTATTACTGCCAGGATTGATGGCGCCATTTGGCATTTCATTGATGATGATATTTTCTTCGAAAAACCAGCAGCTCAAGAATGATTTTGTTAACCGGCTTACCAACATCAAACTCATAGAACCGAAGATGCTTCCCGCATTCTTTCTGATAATGCCAGTTTCAGTCCTGTTGTCTATTCTGCTGTCTCTTTTGTTCGGGCAGTCGATCTCACAGATGCAATTTTCAGAAGGTTTTTCTTTTTCGTCAGGGTTTGTACCTGTCCTGCTACTTCTTGTTTTCGCCGCAACTTTTGAGGAGCTGGGTTGGCGGGGTTATGCCTTTGACAGCCTGCAAGCCAGGTACAATTACTTTACTGCATCTCTTCTGTTCAGCGTTCTCTGGTCACTTTGGCATTTCCCGCTGGTTTTCGTGAACAACTCCTATCAGAACCAGATCTTTCAGGAGAATATCTGGTTCGGGATTAACTTTTTTGTCAGTATTATTCCGCTGGGAATCATCATCAGTTGGATCTGTGCCAAAAATGGAAAGAGCGTGATTGCGGCAATTTTATTCCACTTCATCATCAATATTTCACAGGAGATACTGGATATATCTCAGATCACAAAATCTATCGAAACAGTGGTCCTCTTTTTTGTCGCTTTGGCCATTGTAGTGGCGGATCGGGAATTGTTTTTTTCAAAGAACATATTGCTGCCCAAACTTTGCTAATGTATAGGTCAAGACAATCCCTTTAGACTATTTCTTGTCGTCTGGGCAGGGCAACTTCTGTCTAAGCTTGGGAGCGGGATCAGCGCTTTTGCTCTTGGGGTTTATCTGTATCAGAAGAGTGGGAGCTCATCATCCTATTCGTTTCTACTCCTTTGTGCTTTTATGCCATCGATTATTCTGGCGCCGCTGGGCGGGGTTCTCGCCGACAGAGTGGACAGAAGACTGATGATGATTGTTGGGGACATCGGTTCTGCAGCTGGGATTATTTTTGCCATCGTCATGCTTCAGGTCCTTCCGGACAGGGACTGGCCCATTTACCTTGGTGTTGCAATAAGCTCGCTGTTTGTCTCGATTCACTCTCCAGCATTCAAAGCGTTGATAACTGATCTCCTTGATGAAAAAGAGTATGCCAAAGCAAGCGGACTTATACAGCTTGCAGAAGCCTCTCGTTATCTATTTGCTCCCGTCATTGCATCATTGCTGATCTCAAGGATAAGCCTCTCTTTTGTTCTGGCAATAGATGTGCTGACCTTTGTTGGCGCTGCCTTGACCACCGTTCGGATCAGAAAGATAGCTTGCCAAAAGCGGAACCATCTCTTGATGGAGTCCTTTTCTGATGGTTTGGCTTGCGGTATTAAGTACATATCTGGAAACAGATTCATTTTTAACCTCATGTGGCTCACATCTGCAGTGACTTTTTTCACCGGAATTCTACAGTCTCTTTTTGTGCCCATGGTGTTGTCGCTCACAGATGCTGCTACACTTGGCAATATACAGTCATTCGGGGCCTCAGGAATGCTTTTAGGCAGCCTGTTTATTGGGTGCCGCAAAAAAACAAATGAACAAATAACAGTCCTCAGGATTTCACTTTTTACTAGCCGGAATATTTTGTATTCTGGTTGGGGGGAGCACGAGTACTGGTCTGATAGCATTGGCATTCTTTTGCTTTCTCCTAGCACTTCCATTTATTAATACCAGCCTGGAAGTTCTTTTTCGGCAGAACATTGACAATGCGCTGCAGGGCCGCGTATGGTCACTGATATCGCTTGTATCTCAACTTGGAATGCTCGTTGCTTTTAGTGCTGGGGGTGTTTTAGCAGACCGTATTTTCAATCCCTTACTCATGGATCAAGGGCATTTAGCAAACACCGTAGGAATATTTATAGGCACTGGTATGGCTCGAGGAAGCGGTTTGCTGATCATTATTTCCGGACTCCTTCTTTCGAGCTTCGCCCTTTTTACAGTATTTGGCAGAAAAGTGGGCTTTCCTCAAAATTATGAAAAGGCTGTTAAACTACTCTAAACATGAAGCCCCTAGTTCAGAGGATCTTGAGCTGATCAGGGTATGGAAAGCAAGATTAGAGCCGCTTTTAAAGGACGAGAATGGGAGGTCTTATAATAAAAGAAAGGCACCTAACAAGGCAAATTAACTCGTTTGCAAATTCCGCTGCGCTCCATTTACACCGGTTATTTGCATCGTTACATGAACAACAAGGAGCATACATGAAAAAAATGATATTATTTGTATTAATACCTTTCCTCCTATTAACAGGATGTGCGAGCAACCAGCCTCCTCTCAGGCATGATGTCGCATTGTCTTTTGATTCAGAACGTATCGCTTATGATGTGGTCGGCAAAGGAAACACTACGCTGATTTTTATCCACGGCTGGAGCTGTGACGGACGTTACTGGCAGAAACAAATTCCTGTATTCGAAAAAGAGTATCAAGTAATCACTGTTGATCTGGCTGGCCATGGACATTCTTCATTTGACAGATCCAATTTTTCAATGTTGTCGTTCGCTAACGATGTGAAAGCAATTGTTGATAAAGAGAACATTGATAGAGCTATTCTGATCGGGCATTCAATGGGAGGCGGTGTAATTGCTGAAGCGGCCAGATTAATGCCTGGTAAAGTAGCTGGAGTTGTAGGAGTTGATACCTGGCAAAATGTTGCGGAGCGCACCCCTCAAAGTGTAATTGACGAAATGGTAAAACCCTTTGAAGCTGATTTTAAAAGTGCCGCAAAAGATTTTGTATCACCAATGTTCCCAAAAGGTACCGATCAACAATTGATTGTTTGGGTAAAAGAAGATATGTCTTCTGCCCCAAAGGAAATTGCTTTAAGTGCCTTTCGCAACTATCTGGGGCAATATGTAAACGGAGAAGCTGCCACTGTATTTAAAGATATAACTATACCTGTGGTCTCAATAAATGCCAGATTATGGCCGACAGCGCCTGAAGAAAACAGAAAGCATATAAAAAACTATCACCTTTTTTATATTGAGGGAACAGGTCACTTTCCTATGCTAGAAAAGCCCGAAGAATTTAATATGCTGTTGAAAAAAGCAGTTAACTTCATAGAGTCTGATAGCAATAAAAAATATAACAACCGCATAAACGGCAGGTAATAGCTGCCGAACAAAGCGGCGTAGCTATTACCTGCCGTTTATGCGGAACATTAGACTTGCCACCCTCAATCTCAAGAAATTCATAATTTCCTTAAACGTTAATTTTCCTGATGTTTCCTATGTAAAAAAGCAAGCCACTGTTCCCAGGTGGCATTTTCGCCGCATTCATTTAGAAAAGCTTTAATGACCACTGCTTTTTGCCGTACAGTGCACTTTTTCCAGTTCTCCATAAGCTCACTGTCTTGTGTTGGTACGCTCATGATCAGCTCTTATGGCATTTTTGCTACGAAGATTCTCTGGAATTAGTTTGCCGCGAGAAACAAGACTATTTGCTTGTAATTACACGAAAGATTAGGGTGGGTCGCTTGGCGTCCACTTGCAGGTCATTGAAAAAAGATTTCTGGTGGAGTGTTCCGATAGAGGGGGCGGTGATGAACGATGAGCTATTGCTATGACTTTGGGCACGGATATTGCTTTACGTCTGGCAGGGGGCGGCAACCTGGAACCCCACAGCAGGATAGCCAGCAAATTGATGGGTCTCTGAGAAGCGTTATCCTAACTGATCACACCTGAAACGCGGCCTGGCCTCTTAAAAAAATGGTCCGGGGTGCTCATTTCAAGGGTTTCTGGAGCCTGGACTGCGTAAGTCTCGCCCTCATCTAAGTGATCATGGCGTCTGGTGAAATGGGCAATTCTGCCTCCCAGGCGAGGAGCTCAATTTTATTGGTAATCAGCTTATCCTATTACGGGAGAGAGGTATGCGGACAGCAATGGGGTGTGTCGGGACGGTGCTTATCTGCATCGTATTGTGGGATGTTATCAAAACCACTTTGCTGCTCCAGGGGGCGGGACCGCTGACCAAACGCTTGAGCGGCGTACTGTGGAGAGGCTGTCTTGCCATCACAGGGCGTTTGTTGCCCCGGGAATTCCTCAGCTTCTGCGGTGTCGGCATTCTGCTGATAACCATAGCCGTGTGGGTGATCCTGTACTGGGCTGGCTGGACTCTCATCTTCTCCACTGCCGAGTACGCAGTGGTCTCAGCACAACAGGAGGTGCCCGCCACCTTCTGGCAGCGTGTCTATTATGTAGGCTTCATTTTAATCACCCTGGGAGTCGGTGATTTCAAAGCGGGCAATGACCTGTGGGAAATTTTGACCGTTTTGGTCTCGATCAGCGGTTTTTTTCTCGTCACCCTGGTAATCACCTATCTTTTGCCGGTAGTTTCCTCCACTGTGGAACAGCGTCAATTCGCTTTGCACGTTCAGGCGATGCGTTTCAGCCGTGGCGCTCTGCTTCCTTCCTTTGGAAAGGGAATCGAAACTCTGGCGGAGAATCTGCAGCCCTTAACTGAAAAGGTGTGTCGATTGGCACAGCAGCATCTTGCTTATCCGGTGCTGCATTTCATGCAGCCGGTGGAGGCGCGTGCCGCGCTCCCGCCGGCCCTGGCAGCCCTCGACGAGAGCCTGACCCTGATTCTCAATGGAGGGCGGTCTCGGCCCTCTGCGGTGGAGAATCTTCTGCCACTGCGCCACAGTCTCACTTTCTATCTCAAGACCCTGAAGTCTCTGGAGTTACCGATCAGCCTCGCAGAGATACCCGAGCCGCCTCCGCTGTTGCTCCTGAGCGAACTCGGCCTGGAGACCGGCGATGAGGAAGATTATCTGCGTAAACTCGGCCTGATCGAGGAGCGGCGACGTCTGCTTAAAGCATTGGTTGTCTATACGGGATGGGATTGGGACGATGTCTCGGGGCAGCGGATTCATACAGAGATTTACACCCTGGAAGGACACGAAGATGTTGCATAGTCATCGAAGGTCTGAATGGCCACCATTTCTCCCAGTATCCCGATTTTCTTACCAAGGGCAAGCTTGAAGAACTACGCAAAACTCTTTAAAGCACACTGGCTGAGTTTGTCTAGCAGATTACGACCGTAGAGGAAGAACTTAGGATCATACACCTCTCCATCCATCCAGAGGCGATGAAGCAATACCGCCAGTTTCCTTGCTACTGCGACAACTGCCCTCTTTTTAACATTTTTTCCTCCCGTGAGAGATGATCCTCTGTTTCATGCTGGACAGTATTGATTTCCGATGATTCGAGACAGGTACACCAATCGTCATTCTCGTTTGGTATGGAAGCCTGCAAAAAGGCAGTTTCTTCGATGAAAATGCATCGGATTGTACATCATCTGTGGCATATAATTTGCAATATTGATTCAATCTAGACTCTGATTTCAGACTTCTCAAAATCTTATGCCGACCACGCTCATATCAATCCTGCTTCACAGGATAATATCAGTTCCATCGAAAACCAGATCGTGTTCCCGGCCAAATGACAGAAATGGTATAGGACATGCCAATCGTGATCAAGAAAAAAATATGTATACCTAGTGAGTTGAAATATCGCATTTCTATTGAGCCGTGGTTGCCCAGAACCTCACATTTTTGCAGGACCTGGATGGCTCCAGTTCATTTCAGCAATGCAGGGAGGCAGCGATGAGTGACTCAGTTGTGCTGTCGGCACTTTTTTGGGGGCTGCTCAGTGCGATTTCCCTGCCGCTTGGTGCTCTAGCCGGAATCCGCTGGCGCCCCCATTCCAAAGTGGTTTCCACATTGATGGCTTTTGGTGCCGGCGCCCTGCTCTTTGCTCTTTCCGTCGAATTGCTCGGAAAAGTACCGGATCTTGCCCATGAAATTGGACCTGTTGCTCTCGTTGCCGGTATTGGCGGTGCTCTGACAGGAGGGGTTGTCTTCGACCTGCTCAATCAAATGCTCAACCGTCGGGGAGCCTTTCTGCGTAATCTTTCCAATGCCAAGGAATATATCGCCCATACCAAGCGCCGACGTGCCCGACGCGTACTGCAGAGGCTGAGTCGAATAGAGGCGCTAAGGGATGTACCGCCTGAAGACCTGGCCAATCTGGTAAAACATGTATACCGCCGCAAGGTCGCCGACGGGGAGCATGTCTTCACCGAGGGTGAGACGGCTGACGAGATGTTTTTTGTCCGGCGGGGAGCTGTCCGCATCTTCGATTCAGATGTGGAGCAGGCAGAAACGGAGACAACAGTGGTGAAGGCCTTCGACTCCTTCGGAGAGCTCGGTGTTCTGACGCAAACTCCCCGCACCACAACCGCCAAAGCCGAAGGAGAAACTGTACTCTACATATTGGGACGTGATGATATTCGGCAAGCGGCAATTTCCTCGAAAGTACTCCAGGCTGCTCTGCAGCAGCTTGCCGTCCAGCGGGCTGCCGAATGGCGCTACCGGGACGCGGAGCCGGAGCTGAGGTTTTTGCAGGAGGAGGCGGAAGACGACCTCGATGAAATGAATATGCCGCTCAAGGAACAGGATTACAAGGCCGAACGGAAAGAGGCCATCTCTTCGGCCAATGTGGCCAAAGCCATCTGGCTGGGCATCGCCATCGATGCAATTCCAGAATCGCTGGTAATTGGTACTCTGGCAGCTGAGAAGGAGGGTATGAGCATAGCCTTTATCGCCGGAGTCTTTCTGGCCAATTTTCCTGAAGCGATGTCGAGTTCGGTGAGCATGCACCTCGCCGGTTTTGGAAAACTGCGTATTCTTCTCATGTGGGGCTCATTGTGTTTGCTTACCGGTATTGGCGCAATGGCAGGTGTTGTGCTCCTGAGTTCGGCATCACACAACGGCCCCAGTACGGTCATATTGTTTGTCGAGGGGGTGGCAGCAGGAGCCATGTTGACGGCGATTGCCGAAACCATGCTGCCTGAAGCTTTTGAGCAAGGTGGCTCCATCGTTGGTATGGCCACACTGTGCGGTTTTCTGGTCGCCCTGCTTGTTGCGGCACTGTAGCACCGGAAATTATGGATATTCTCAGAGTAGATGGGTGGCCGTTTTGGCTGATTTTCGTGGTTTTTTTTGCTGCGGCTGCCGTGATAGCCGTGGTCGGCATCAGGATGACGAAGACGGCCGATATGTTAGCCGATGTGACCGGTCTTGGCGAAGCGATCTTCGGTGCAGTCTTTCTCGGCGGCTGTACTTCCCTGCCCGGCATCGTCACCTCGGTGGTGACCGCCTATCAGGGCTATCCCGAACTCTCCGTCAGCAACGCCATCGGCGGCATCGCCGCACAAACCACCTTTCTGGCCATAGCCGACATCTTTCATCGGAAGGTCAATCTCGAACACGCAGCAGCTTCCATAGAAAATCTGGTCCAGGGCGCTTTGCTGGTAACCCTGCTTGCCATTCCCCTATTTGCCTCGACCACACCGGAAATCACCTTTTTGCAGATTCATCCGGCCACACCTATCCTGCTTGCCGCCTATATCGCAGGCATACGACTTGTCGCCAGTGCCCGTTCGACTCCCCTGTGGCGGCCCGAGGATACCAGGGAAACCAAAGTGGATACCCCTGATACTCCTGCGCAGGAATATAACACTTTTCACCTGTGGGCGACATTCGCCGTCTACGCCGCCATTGTCGCTGTGGCCGGTTACACCGTGGCCCGTACCGGCATCGGCATCGTTGAGGAAACAGGTATATCCGAGACGGTGGTCGGCGGTCTGTTCACCGCCTTTGCCACCTCCCTGCCCGAATTGGTGACCTCGGTGGCAGCGGTGCGCCGGGGAGCGCTCACCCTGGCGGTGGGCGGCATTATCGGCGGTAATGGTTTCGATGTCATCTTCGTGGCCATATCAGATATTGGCTATCGTGAAGGATCCATCTATCATGCCATAACCAACCAGCAGATCTTCATTATATCACTGACCATCATCCTCACGGGCATATTGCTGCTCGGTCTTCTCCGCCGGGAAAAACACGGTTTCGGCAACATAGGTTTTGAAAGCATCATGGTGATCTGTCTCTACCTGGGCGCATTTACCCTGCTGTTCTTCACCCAGTGAGGCGAGGGCTGCAGCGGCAATTCTACCTGAATGTGCGAACGCCGCTTGCAGCTGCTTATATGCCGGGAGCGGCACATGGTCCAAGGGTAGTGAAAGAAATTCGAAAAAAGGCTGAGAAGCGTGCGGATGAAGCTGAGGGCTCGTCTGATGCCGCGTGCGTCATCAAATAAGAAAGGATGAAGCCCACTGGGTCAGTGCCCAGATTGCGACGACAATCAGGGCCAGTGCCAGGGCAGCAGACAGGCGGTGGCACTCCCACAGCCGCTCGGCCTTCTCACCGAAGGCGTACACCAGCCAGGCCAGGCCGAAGTATCGAATGCCTCTTGCCAGGGTGGCGGCGATGACGAATTTCCAGAGAGGATATCCCGCGGCACCGGCAGCAAGCATGGCCGTTTGAAAAGGGATTGGAACAATGCCCACCATCATAATGGCGAAAAACCCATGCTGGTGGAAGAGTGTTTTAAACTGCTCGAAACCCTGCTGCCAGCCCATGTGGTTGATGATCCATTCGCCTGCCGTCTCGAAGAGGAAATAGCCGGTACCGTAGCCCAATAGAGAGGCGGCAAGGCATCCACCCGTTACGTAGGTCGCGGTTTTCCATAACCGCTCTCGATTGGTCAGCATGAATGGGATCAGAACGAACTCGATGGGGATGGGGAGGATGATGGTCTCGAGAAAAGACAGGCCAAAAAGCAGCCACATTACATGTTCGGAGCGGTTCAGCCGGGCAAGCCAGCGACCGACGCGGTCCTGGCCCTTGTCATGACTCCTGTTCTTGCCGGTACGCGCCTCACTTGCCTTTCCTTCCTTTGCACGCTGGTTCATTTTTTCTCCAAGATACCTACCAGTCGCCTGCCCAAGGTTCCTGCGAGCATGACGAAGGCGCTGATGATGAACAATCATACCCCGACGTCTTATAGGGTTCATAACGTGGTAAAAACAGCACGCTGCCGACGAAAAACGCGATATTGCCCAAGAGCCCCAGGTTTTGGTAGATCAAATCATATTCATGGATGATGGTCGCAACAATATGAGACATAGCCACACTCCAGATTCGCGAACAAAATAGTATCCCTCAGCCTGGTGCAGAAAAAATGCCACTTGTGCATTTTCTGCTGAGCTTCGGTGAACTTTTCGTCATTAGCCCGGATATTTTATATCGAGGAGGCCGGTCACGTATCTCCCAAAGATTTCAGATCCAAGTCCTGTCAGGTCGGATAGTCCGGTTCTGCAGGATGAGGTGGTGATGAAGAATTATCCGGTACCTTTCCTGTCGCGCCCGGGTGGAAAGGAGTTCTACTTCATGAAAGTCACCGTCGGCTGTTCCTCCTCTTCATAGATAATCCCGGGTTGAAAAACCTGGAGATGCTCCTCGTCGATGGAGAATTTGCCCAGCAGGTAGTCCTTCACTCTTTCGGCACGCTGTTTGCCCAGCCGGTAAAGCTTCTGCCGCTGGTTCTTGGTGAGCAGTGCGGCGTCGTCAACGTCTGAAAGCTCGCCAGGCAAGACTTTGGGATAGATGTAGAACAGGGGTTCTTCCATCTTCTCGAGGGCATCCATGATGCGACCACCCGCACTGTCGAGTTGGTTTCTGTGCTCGGCGTTCAAGGTGGTTTCGCCTGGGGCAAAGCTCAGCGACGGTAAATCGCTGCTGATAAGTTCTTTGCCCAATTTCATGCCGAGGTAGGCAAAGACGCCGCCTGGTCCGAGAACGGTGTAGGCGAGCATCGGCTTGACCGCCGTTGTGATGCCGTTGCCCAGGGCGGTAATGATGATGTCTGTGTAGCTGGTATCCAAATCAGAGAGGGTTCCGCTTATTGGAATGTTGATGGTGATGGTATCCTCGTCGTCGCGCAGCAGGGAGAGAGCAGTATTTAACGGAATCGGCAATTTCTGGTTGAACTGCTGTGAGCGTTTTTTATCAACTGTCTCCATCTCGATATGCTTGATCTCCAAGGTGTTGTCCATATCGATTTGTACACCTTCAAGCTCAAGTTCCGATTGCAGTTCGAGCTTGCCGCCGGTTAGCCGTGTACCCAGAGATTTGATGAGAAAGGGGGAGAGATTGGTGAGCGGATAGCCGCGCAATGCAAGCACATGCTGCCAGCTGCGAGGGCTGGTCATCAGAGAACCGGATCCGGAGATGGTCAGCTCCGCATAGGTATCCACCTGGCCTTCTCCGGTGAGGGAGAAAGGTCGATCCGGGTTGCCCAGATCGATGTCTGTTACGCGCAGCGATTCGATGGCGACCTCGGCGCTGAAGGTCTCCGGCAGCGTCGGGTCCTTATAGGTGAAACGGCCCTTGTCATCGAGTGCCAGGGTATCGATGACAAGTGAAAATGTGCTGTCCTTTGCGGGCGGGTGTTCTGCGGTGTTATCCTCTTTTTTTTCTCCTTTATTCTCTTTTTCTGCGACAATGTAGGTAACTTCAAGACCGGATGCATTGATCTTTTCTACATGTGTGCCACTCTGTCTCTGCCAGGTAATCGGTGAGGTTTGCAGATGCTCCAGGAGTGCGGTGACACCCTGTTGCGCCGAAGGTTCCATTCCACGAAAACGAGCCTTGGTAATCTCTACGGCCTCAACTGTGGCCTGCTCCTGAGTTCCTTGCACCTGATGCGCTGCGATTTCAGCGACGTCTGCCACCTGCTGTCCGCCGCCTTCCAGCAGCGCCGTGTCTCTTAGCTTTACGCGGTCGAGCAAAAAATGCTTCAAATCCTCGGTCTGCAGGCTGTCGACGCTGATCGTTGCGATGGAAAAACCATAGGCTGATTTGGTTTCCCCCGGAATTGTAAGCCCTTCCACCCGCACCAGGGGCGTGTCCAGAGTCTGCAGGTTGTGACTTGCAGGCGCTTCGACCACCACGGAGTCTGCAGCGATTGGTCTTGGAAAAAGCGAAGAGGAATATATTTGGGGTTTGCGGCCATGAATTTTCGCCGCCTGTATCATTCCATTTTCGTGGCCCCTGAGATCATCTGCCCCAAGACGCTCGAAGGTAAGGACCTCCTGGCCCTTTTCGAGGATTTTTGCCGCATCAAGTGCTACAGTGCCGCTGCCGATGAAAGGAGGGCCGCCGCCCGTGGGGAAGCGGCCATCTCCCTCGATGCTGCCTTCGCCCAGCAGCCAGGAATAGGCAGTTGCCCCTATATCACCCGCTACGCTCCGGCCACTGAGCTTGCCATCGAAGACAATGGCACCATCTGGATCAGCATCTTTGTACCTGAGCTGACCCTGATAGGAGAGGTGCTCGCCGCCAAAGTCCAGCCCGTCAACCGTGAGATTCGCTCCTGAAAGGGCGATATCTCCAGTAATACCGGCATTTGTTGTCTCCCCCAACACCAGCTGTCCATCGGCCTGGAGTTCGCGTGCGGCAAACAACAGGCGCTTCTTTTCCTGGCTGAAGGTTGGGGAGGTACCATCGAGGCTGCCGTCAAAGGTTATGCCGCTTTTTGGAGAGGGACGTATAGTACCAAGCCATTCGAAATTACCGGTTATCTCCCAGGATTGGTCCGCCGCGGTAATTGAGCTGAGCATTATGGATCCCTCGAACATCGGCACGGAGATGCCGGCCTCGCTCTTTTCATAGGCAAAGCTGCCATCAAGAGAGGCGGTGCCTTCAAAGGTGGTGGTCGCGGGCAGCAGCCCAGTGAGGTCAGATAAGTCGAAATCGGTGAGGGTGATTTTGCCCGATACAGCAGGCGACTGGTCGAGATGAAACCGGTTCAGTTCAAAAGAGAGGAGAGAGCCGTTGAGTGTGCCTTTGAGGGTGAAGGTGCCGTTTGGCTGTTTGCTGCCGCTGTCGAGATGGCTGCCGTGGGCTTCGTCGATTACCAGCAGCGCTTCTACCGCGCCCTGATAGCGAATGCGGATGTTCTGCAGGTCCATCTGCAGGATGCGCAGAGTCCAGGGCGGGAAAAGTGAGGTGTCTTGTTTTGTGGCGCTGTCGCTGTCGTCATCAAGGGGATAGGAGCCGATACGCATACCGCCCTCGTCTTTCTTGCGGATATCGATGTGCATATCGCGCAGTACCACCTTCTCCAGCAGAGCATCCTGCTGGAAAAGGGCGGGGATGCCCACATCTATTTTCAAGGTATCGTCGCTGTAGACAGTATCGCCGGCTGTTACGATTTCTACGCCGTTGAGGGATATGCGTCCACTGACTGGGTTGAACCACAATGTCTCGATGGTGACGCTGTCTGCCCCATTGTCCAGCAACCACTCCCTGAGAAAATTCTTGGCCAGGGCCTGCAGGGCGATAAAGGCAAGCAGAACGATGCCGGCCAGCAGCAGGGGGAGGACGAGGGCCAGGCGACGTGCTCCGCCTGATTGGGAGAGTTTTTTGTGCAAGGTCATAGACATTGCTTGCTCCTGCTGCCGGTTGATCCTTCATTGCCGACGGCCGTCGGCAGCCGTGACGGCCATCATTTTCCTGTTACTTCTCTTATAATGTTACAAGATGTATGCCAGACGATGCTGTTATTTAGAATATGAGTCGAAAGACGTTTCATTCCCTGTTTGCAAGTACCCCACTTCACGTTTTATACTTTTTGTTCTCAACGCCCTTGGCGGCACCGGCATTCTGGTGGCTATTTCCGTTTCGGAACTGGTTTATTTGTAGTTGCATAATTCTGGGGGAGGACCATCCACTTATGCAGGACCGTTTCCGAGTTCATAGGACAGGGTACTGCAGCGCTTCTTTTCCCCTGTCGACAAAGAAACTGTCTCATGCTTGCCTGGAGTGAATATTGCAGTCCATGAGAGATCAGCAGATGAGGAAAAGAGGATGCAGCACTGCAAGGATGCCGGCGCCTGTTCCATCTGTACTGTCAGCAAAACAGGCGCGAGGCGTATGGTGCTTTTTACGGGCGCAGTGTTTATTCTTAGGATATCAGGAAAAGAGGCGAATATGGGAGATAGACCAGTAGTGATAGTCAATGGCAGCGCCGGTTACAAGAGCCAGGAACAGATCACTGAAATGGCCAAGAAACGCGGCTACGAGATCTGCTATACCGAGCACGGGGGGCACGGCACTGATCTGGCGCGGGAGAAGGCCTTGCGCGGTGCGCTACAGATCATCGTCTGCGGCGGCGATGGCACGATCCATGAGGTTGCTTCAGGGCTTCTACAGGTGCAGAATCCGCCGCCTATGGGGATCATCCCTTCCGGCACCGGCAATGATCTTTGTCGCAGTCTCGATATCACCACAGATATCCCTGCCGCCTTTGCAACGCTTGATGATAATAGGCATCTGGAAATAGACGTTGCGACCCTGGAAACAGCGGGCGAGAAGATCTTCTTCTTCAACGTATCCTCCTGCGGTTTCTCCGGTGAGGTCGACAAGCATCTGGAGGAGACCGACAAGAGCAGCTGGGGCACCCTTGCCTATCTTCGTTCGGGGCTCTTGGCACTTGCCGACCTGGAACCCTTCCAGGTGGAAGTGAAATGCGAGGGCGAGACTATACGTGTTGACGCTCTCAATGTGGTGGTGGGCAACGGTCGGTATGCCGCCTCGGGCATCCCCGTTGCCTCGGAGGCGGAGATCTGCGACGGCAAGCTCGATCTCGTTCTTTATTTGGGTGAGGGGATCTCCGATCAACTATTCAATTCGCACCTGATACTCAGCGGCGAACAGCAGCGTTCCGACAATATTCTGTCGCTGCGCTCCCACAAATTTGCTATGACCTTTTCCAGAGCTCTTTCCATAAATTACGACGGCGAACTATACAGCGAGGAAATTGATGCGATCAGCTATTCTGTCCATTCCAGGCGCCTCAGGGTTATCGTTGGCAAAAACCACATCTGAAACAAAGGGTAGCTGCTAACAGAGCCAGATGGATACCGATCATCTACCGATCGGTATCCTGTATCTTTCCGGCCAAAATCGATACCGGGATGAGTCTCGTCGCTACGAGCCTCAAGCCGTAGCCTGTTTTTTCTTCAACTTCTGCTTTGCTGTGTCGACAGCTGCCTCGGTCGCCGCTTCAGCCGCTTCCACGCCTTCCTCGTACTTTTCTTTTCCGAATTTTTTCGACTTTTTCACCAGTTTTTTGCTCTTTTCATGCATGAGTTCCTCCTCTTTTGTCGTTACAGGCATGCTCAGGGCGGCAATTGACCCTAGTGCTATTCCTGCTGCGGCAAGCAGGAACGGTTTGCCAGAGAGATCGGAGGCCTTTCGCCGGGTTGCCCGGCCAAACTCGCGTCCTCGCCGGTGCAGGTCGTCAGCCCTGTCTCCAACTCTATCAGATGTTCGCGAAATGGTACGGCCTGCATCATCCAGTGTGTCGCCTGCACTCTCCTTGGCGCCTGATATTTTCTGGCCGGCGTGATCAAACGCTTCTTCTGCCCTGCCTTTTACATCCGAATATTTCTCCTTCAAGGAATCACCAAGGTCTTCTGCCTTTTCCGAGACCGTTGATTTGACCCGCTGGTACTTCCGGCCGAGTCCTTTGGAAGAACCGTCTTGCCGATATTGTTCCCCGGCGGCATAGCGGTAGACTTTCCTATTGTTGGATCCTGTCATCATCCAGACCAGGCTTACTCCCATGAGGATTAGGGGCACAGGATTGTCACGAACGGTATTTTTGAGGTTGGCGGAAAAGTATTTTATATCATCGCTCCAGTCGTCCACAGTCCTGTTCCATATCTCCCGGGGAGACAATCTCTCTTCGAGGGCGTGAAGCGACTCATCTATATCGTTTCGGGTGTTTTCAATTTCCCTTTCATAGTCGCTGGATGACATATTACGGTCGTCAAAACTGCCTCTGTTATGATCTATCATGGTAACCTCCTACGCACTTGGCTGTCTGGTTTCGTTACTCGTGGTTGCATGTTTCTTGGCGAGATCCTTGTCGTGCTTGACCTGATCCATACTCTTTTCCGGAACAAGGTTGCCGGCCTTGAGTTTGGAATTGCCACTGGCCAGCATGGATCCCCCAATAATCAGGACCAACACTGCCATCAGCAGGGCGGCAAGCCAGAGATCCATGACCAGGGCCAACCCTGCCACCGCTGCGCCAAGCAGTACCATGAATCCGGCATAAACGATGAGTGCGCCGACGACGAGCATGCCGACGCCGTTCTTTGCCTGACCGACTTTTTCGGAGATCTCCGTCTTGACAAGACCAATTTCCTGCCGAAAGAGTGTGTTTATCTCACTGGTGAGCTCTGATATGATTGTACCTATTGATTTTTCACTGTCGCTGTGTGTGGTATTCATAATTGTTACCCCCTTGTGTTTATTCTCTGGCAGAGTATGTGTACCCTAGGTGCATCCAAAGCCTATTATAGGTGCCCCGGTGCGGAACCCTTCTTCGGTTTTTCCACTGAAGAGCTCGCGGGGGGGGGGGCGGTGGTTTCGGGGACTTTATGGGAAGTGGATATTCCGCCGGGTGCTGTACTCGTTGCGGTACCGGCTGGCGAAGGCTTTCCCGCTGCTCCTGCAGCAGCAGCGGCTGGTTCAGATACTGGAGATGTCGTCACTCCCGAAGAAACGCTGGGGCCTGACGGATTTTTTTCAGACGACTCCCTCCTCGAGGAAACTCCGGAGGTCGAGCTCTGAGCCGAAGAGATTGGTTCATCCGGTTCCGGTGATGTAGCCCGTGTTCCTGGAGGCTCCGTATGTCGGTCTTCTGCAGGATGCATCCTGGAATAACCTGAGTTATCACCATATGTATCATGATATCCCTCATGATCATCGATGGATGCTGTTCTAAAGAAGCGCGTCAGGGCGAACCCCACAATCGCCGCACCTCCGAGAAGAAGAGCAGGCTGCCGTTGACCGATGGAGCGAACCTGCCGGACTAATTCATCCGCGCTCTGATCATTGAGCGTCTGAGAAAAACGATGCATGGTTTCCGATGCCCCACGAACGTAGCCTGCCGAGGCGGATCTTTGCCGCTCATCGAGTTCGCCGGCCGCAGAGTCTAAGGCATCTGCAAAATCGGTAATAACATTTGCCGCAGTACTCTTTCCCCGGTCGATCAGCTTTCTGCCCTGCCGTTTACTTTCATGTTTTACATCTTCGGCTTGTTCCTTGATTTTTTCCTTGGCACCTGACCCGTCTCATGGGATTCGCCGGTAACAGTAGTGTTGTACTCTCGTGTCATGACTTCCTCCATATTTTAAGTGGTAAATGGATGGTGGCCGCTCTGCGGTTTTCGACTCTACATGCAGACGGTTATAGAAGAATCAGAGCAATTATCTTGCCAGGTGAAATCAAATATCTAGCACGATGAAATGCCCTGTACCGGCTCTACTCAAAACGCTCCATTCCATTTCACCTTAAAAAAGGCATCTTCCTGCATGATTCGAATAGAATATGAGTTTCCTGTCAAACCGCTTGGGCCAGATCGTATACTCGCCAGCAAGTGTGGTTGTCTCCATAGCGCTCATCCTGGCATCCCAATTTTTCCTGTCCAATGCACGTCACGACGATCATCCGGCCCTGGTGATCTCCGAGAGTCCAGGAATGCTAGACAGAATTCCTGCATGGTAGGATATCTGAGACACCGTGCCTGGCATTTCTTCACGCTCCCGAAGACGTTATATCTTTGGTTTTTTCTACTATATGTCTGAATATATATTTTTTTGAGTAGGCCCTGGTGCTGGAAAAGCTGACTGTTGGTTCATTTCCTCACGACCTGGAACAGTACTTGTAAAGACATGATCAGATGAATCGGCCCGTGTCTTGATTTCACTGCCGGAGAAATAGACAGTCGTCAAAAAGAGAGACAAGAAACAGTAATACCAGCCACATTCTGCCCGGCAAACTGGCCGGATGGAATGCCTTTGCCTGAAGAGGAATCTTTCAAGATATATAAGAGTAAAGAAGAAGTAATTGGGCAGACCGGCGATTCCAAAATGCTGGCAGAAGCCCTTCTCCGCCGTCAAGGTCAATGATTCTCAGCAGGACGAAATGCCAATCGAACAAGGAGAAACAACGCTATGCGGCAGCTCATTCTGCAGGTGCCTCAAGGAAATAGTGAAGTGATAACGCTGGCTGCGGTGAAGCATAAAGGAAAGAACACGATTTTTTTGCCTGGAGCCAAAAGAGATGTGTTCTTTGTTTTTCTCCCCAACAATGCCGTTAACAGTTTCCTGAAGGATATCGATTTCATTGAGGAGATGGAGGTGAACCTCATTCCTCGCGGAGTCATCTCATTGTATCCGCCTAAATCTAAAGCGCCGGAACAGGTTGCGGACGTTCAACCAAAGAGTGAACTGGAGATTTATCTTGGCGGCATACAGAGCGTGGGTTCTATTTTCGGGTTGCTCGGTTACTCCTTTGCTGCAGGAATTATCGTCTGGATAGGACTCTATACCACCACCGTCTATCTTCTGGTCGCCGCAATGCTGATTGCGCCCCTTGCAGGTCCAGCCATGAACGCGGCCCTTGCCACCGCAGCGGGAAAATGGTCGCTGCTGAAAAACAGTCTATACAGGTATTTTCTTGCTATAGGTATGGGGCTGGGCTCAAGTCTGATCATGGCGGTGGTATTCAGCAGCAGGTGATGACCCCTTTGATGATCGAGGTAAGCCATGTCTCGAGGATTGCTCTGCTGCTCCCTCTTATTTCAGGCTTTGCCGGGGCAATCAATATCTGCCAGTCCGAACGGGACAGCCTCGTTTCCGGTGCTGCAGTAGGGGTTCTCGTGGCGGCCTCGCTGGCTCCTCCACTGGGGTTGATGGGAGCAGGGATATATATGCAGGAGTGGGATATCGTTCTCAGCAGTATTTTCAGAATCGTTCTTCAACTTCTGGGCATACACCTGGCGGCCACTCTGGTGTTCTATTTTTTATGGTAATGTCACCCGCAACGGCATTCGTTTTCTCACAGGCAGAAGAGTTGTCCAATATGGCTCCACCACCTTTGTGGGTGCAGCACTTTGCACAATGATTTACTGGCAGTTCAGTCAGCCTACCTTTCTGCAGAAGGCGAGTATGAACACTGAGCTTACGGCTGCTCTGGAAAAAACCCTGAACCAGCTTGACGATATTCAGGTTGTCCATAAAAATGTAAGTTTTTCCAATACCATGTTGAATGGTGAACACATTGTCAGGTTTGAGGCCAAGGTGCTGCCTGTCTCCTCTCACACCTCTGAACCTGTTGAAATAGAGAATGAGGTAATCGAGCACATGAAGGAGACTCTGAACTTCCCCGAGAAACAACTCCTTGAAGTATATGAGGTTACAGTTCTACGCAGATGACCTGAAAAAACTTAATAAAGGAGTAATCCACCCTTTTTAGGGGTGGTTGTTAAATTCTTTGGCAATATTATGCGAAAACAAAAATAGAAACAGCATAATGACAACAAAAATTGAAATTTTACTTGGCAGGATGCTATATTTTACCCCTATAAAAACATCTGTAATAATTTCGACGAAAGCAAGACTTAATATAGCATACTTGGCAAATTTTTTGCGCATGCCAAGTAATAAAGAAAAAAATATGTAACCTGCCGCTATACACCCAGAATACAAAATTGTTGTCTTTAGGGAATCAGGTGGTATTTGAAGTCTTTGTGATTCTTCATTAATGTAATTTTGAAAATCAACCTGATATTGTGAAATAGATAATTCGGTATCTATATTTATAAATTGATCGAGCGAGTAAGGTGCTGCAATAATTGATATTAATCTTAATATGTTGTAAATGAAAAGTACAATGGAAAACAACCATATTGCTCTTTTTGTTCGTTCTATTTCTGCGAAGATATTTTTCATCTCATTTGACTAATAGCGTTTTATCAATCGTCCTGCATAGTCAACAAGCATAGTCAACAAGATCTGCTCTAAACATGTCGGTGATTCGATAAGATAGCCGGAAATTATCTGCCCTTTTGACAGTAGAAATGAAAACATAACGATGATAAACGCCAAACTAATAAAATAAGCAGGAATCATAATAGACACAAGCTGACACATGTACCTACTTAGCGATAGGTATAAATGCCTTTATGATGGCTAAAAATCTAACCGAGAAGCTTTCAGTCAACTACGAAGATGTTTTAGACATCCCTCTATCTTGAAAAATATTTAAAAATATCTATTAAATCAATTATATAACCCAGATCTGCTGGATATAGCTGTACCCAACAATACCGAATCCGTGATAAAGTAAACTCGTGGACATGGAGAACTCTCCCCATCTCAAGGACGCTTCATTCGGAAGAACCGTTTTAATAGGCTGTTATGGTATAGGTATTGCAAAAAATTGTATCATTCACTAATGATGAAAGAATACCGTCATTCCAACACTTCCAATTATTCAAATAGAAAGATTGGGGCATCCTATGAAAGAATTCGATCCGAAAGGTAAAAGACTACCTATCAAAATTGACAGTGCCTCGAATGGTGAGTACCAGCCACAGGCGCTTACCAGTGAAGAAAAGGCCGCCAATCGCCTCGCGCATAGATATGCGGATTATTACAGCAAAAAGCTCAACCTCTCCAGGCGGCAATTTCTTAAATCGAGCTGCGGTGCAGCGGCCACCCTTCTGGCCTTTAATCACTTCTGGAAAGCTTTGGGCAAGAGTGGCGGCAGTTTTTTTCTGCCCGAAGCAGCGGCGACCGAGCCCCTTGCGGCGCGGGAAGTATTGAGTGGCGACGAGGTGATAATCGATCTGCAAACCCACTGCGTTGAGCCAAGCGGGAACTGGGCTACCGGAGAAGACGGCCAACGGTGGATAAACGTTTTGACTGAAATTTTTGGCCAGGCCGAAAAATGCGGTTACGATCAGCTGGAATGCTACTCTGCCAGCCAGCTGATCAAAGAGGTGTTTTATGACAGCGACACCGACATAGCTGTCATTTCAGCGCTCTGGGGAAAAAAAGGAAACAACCCCACCCCGACAAAATATGCCGCGCGGGCTCGAACGATGATCGAGGAAAAAATCGGACCAGCCAGGGGACTGATCCATGGCGGCGTGCTGCCCAACGATCCTGGACAGCTCGATTTCATGGAAGTCCAGGCCAATAAATATGGTGTCAATGCCTGGAAACTCTACCCCCAGTGGGGACCAGAAGGAAAAGGTTTTTTCATGGACGATCCGAAATATGGCCTTCCAGTTCTTGAACGAGCGCAGGAACTGAATATTCCCGTGGTCTGCGCCCATCGGGGTCTCCCACTGCCGGGCCTGGAATACGAATATTCAAAACCAGACGACATCGTGCGTGTCGGTACAATGTTTCCTGACCTTGTTTTTCTCTGTTACCATGCGGGCTTTGAACCGGGCATTACAGAGGGTCCCTTCCAGCCGCAAAATGACAGAGGCGTTGATCGTTTTCTCAAGGCCTATAAGCAATATGGGTACAAACCCAATGAAGGGAATGTCTATGCCGAACTCGGCAGTTGCTGGCGTCATTATATGAGTAAGCCCGACCAGGCCGCTCACCTCATGGGAAAACTGCTGAAATTCATGGGTGAGAAGCGAATATGCTGGGGGACCGATTCGCTCTGGTACGGCAGCCCCCAGGACCAGATCCAGGCTTTCAGGAGTTTTCAAATCTCGGAAAAGTTTCAGGAAAAATATGGTTATCCCGCACTCACCGATGAGGCCAAGCGGGCGATTTTAGGAGGCAATGCCGCCCGAATCCATAACATTGATCTGGAGGCTTTCAAGAAAGAAGCCGAAAAAAGCGCATTCACCAGACATAAACAGCAGGCCAGGGAGCAATACAACCCAAGCTTCCGAACCTATGGTCCGAAAACCAGATCCGAATATATCGCCATGCATAACTCGTAGCTTGATCTTACTGAGGAGTTCCTGAGTTATACGCAACAAGAGAGATCCCGGAGCTATCTGGAATACCAAAATGCTCCATTCAGGGTAAGGACAAAAACGGCACCTGTCTTGTTTTTCCGGACTGGTATCTGATTTTATCGGATTTTTTGCGACATTTTCATACCATCCTTTTTTGCCTTTGAACGTCGAATCACCTTCGCATCCTTCTGTACATTACCATGAGTGGTATTACAGTTTAGGGGTATCTAAAAGATTTTTCTCGTTACTAAATGACCAGAAAAGTAATCTGTCAAATATACATATACACATTGAATGAGCACTCAACCGCGAAGTCCGCGTCGGGTGTTTGTCGTTACTATTCAAGAGGTCTCTATGCTCACGATTTTCCAAACAGCGATTCTTGATCCAAGTAATTTTATCGTCACTCTCGAGCTTGTGCCCGGAAGATATTCTACGGGCAAGTCAGTGGATATCGTTAAAGGGATTGCGAGAGATTCTTTTGCAGATGGGAGAATTTCTGCAGTCTCGATCACCGATAATCCCGGAGGAAACCCTTCTCTCAGTCCTGATGTGCTGGGACATGACATTTTTCAGGTCGGCATGGATGTCATCGTCCATTTTACCTGCAGGGATTTGAACCGTGTCGGCATGGAGAGCCGGAGCCTGCAATTGGCAATGATGGGAATGAAAAATATTCTGGCCCTGACGGGTGATTATACCGGCAAAGGGTATGGCGGTCAGGGCGCGCCTGTCTTTGACCTGGAATCGGTGAATGCCATTTTGCTCTTACGACAAATCAGCCAACGTATAATTGATTCGGGCGACCCCGATGGCTTCTTTGTGGGTTGCGCGGTTTCTCCATTCAAAAGCACCGAAGCCGAGTGTTTTGTCCAATATAACAAGCTTTTCAGGAAGATTTTAGCAGGCGCCCAGTTTATCATTACCCAACTCGGATATGACGCCCGAAAATTTGCCGAGTTGATGGGGATACTCAGACAATACAGTCTCCAGCATATCCCTGTCATGGGGTCCGTCTACGTGCTCAATCCGAAGTCCGCCAAAATAATGCACAAAGGCATTATTCCGGGAGCCGTTGTCTCCGATGATCTGCTGGCCGTCATCAAAAAAGAGTGGGAGACACCCAGGCAGGGACGGCAACTGGCCATTGAACGCGCCGCAAAGCTTGGAGCTGTCCTGAAGGGTCTCGGCTACCGGGGAATGCATATCGGCGGAGTCCATCGAAGTTTTGATATAGTTGGCAAGATTCTGGATCGCATGCAGCAAATTGAAATGGATTGGCAGGATTTCTACCATGAATTTGACTTTCCGCAGCCTGATGGATTCTACGTTTTTCCCAATGACGCTTCAGAGGATAACTCGACCAATCTGTTCGGGCAGACACCGATAGATCTGTCCTTCAAAGACAGATTGCATTATTCACTGATGAAAAAGGTCCATGACCGATTCTTTTCCTTCGAGTCTCCCTATGCCTCGATATGCGGCAAGACCAGCAGGTGGATCGATCAGCATAAAAATATTGAAAAGGTTGTGTCTTCTCTTGAACACAAGAGCAAAAAGGCTTTACTCGACTGCCAGAATTGCGGAGACTGCGGCATTCAGCATGTCGGTTTTCTCTGTCCCGAATCGCAATGTCCCAAGCATATCAGAAATGGTCAATGCGGGGGCAGCCGGGATGGAATGTGCGAGGTTTATCCCGAGAAACAATGCGTCTGGGTCCGGGCCTATAATCGATTATCCTATCACCGGGATAAGATGCCTGCCGAATGTATCGCGCCAAGGATGTGGGAATTGAACAAGACGAATTCATGGCTTAATTTTCATCTCAAACGTGATCACCAGAGCACGTCCTGTCAACCGGTGAGCAGAAACAGTGCTCGTAATACTGAAGAAGATGCAGATGTGAACAACCCAAAATAGTCGTCCTTGAAAGAGGTGTTGCGAGACAATTCAAGCCTACCTTTAAAAAGGTGCGTTGCAAAAAGGCGCCGGCTGGATTGACACCAGTGAACCAAACTCCTCAGGCAGGGGTGTTCTGCCGAATTTCTTCCAATCCACTTCCCGAGATAGTTACAGGGCGCAGCACCGTTTGCCTGTCGCCCTGTTCCTTCTCACGGGATAGCCCTTATAATCAATTAGACAAGGTGTGCGCCACAACAGATATTACCGTCAGATTTCCTGATCAGGCTGATATTACCTGATATTTTCCATAGTGCGGCTTGAAAATATCGATTGGGCAGAAATTTTGCATATCAGATTGCAGAAGGCGGCAGGGCAGGCCTCTGTCGCATACGGAAAATTTTACAGACAGGAGGAAAGATATGTCCGCTATAGAATGGTTGAACTGGGAAGGATATGCCCTTGATTCTGCGCAAACAACCCATAAGCCACTGCTTTTTGATTTTTTCAATCCACAATGAATTGGCTGTCAACAGATGGATACAGTTACGTATTCCAACAAGAATGTCATAGCTTTCATCAAAGAATACCTCATTCCCTTCAGATTGGATCTCTCCGAGTCGGCGATGGGAGAAAAACATCACACTTTCTGGACACCGACTACGGCCATTTTCGGTATCAAAGGAATGAATGTTCATGGACCGAACGAAGTCCAGCGAGAGATTGGTTTTTTTGAGCCGGATGAATTTATCGCACTCCTCCATCTCGGCGTTGCCAAAGTACGTCTTGATCAGGAAGAATTCGATACGGCTCTCGTTCATCTCAACCGGTTACTGAAAAATTTTCCGGAGAGCGACGTGGCACCAGAAGCCATTTATTATAAAGGTGTTACTCTGTATAAGCAGAACAACGACCCGACTCACCTGAAGCAGGCCCATGCACAGCTGTCGAGTGAGTATTCTGCGAGCACATGGGCCAGGCGATCACTCCCGTATCATTTGATCAAGGAAAAGTCGGCATAAGGGTTGGAGTCGACAGAAAAATCCTGTGCGACCGGACTCGAGGAAGGCTGATATTTCAGCAATAGATTTTTGCCGGCCTGCCTTGTCAGGTGCTGGGCTATTTTTTCAATAACTGAATGATCGCTTCTGCGGCAGCCTTGGATGAAGCTGGGTTTTGACCGGTTACCAGGTTGCCGTCGACCTCGACATGGCTGGCCCAGTCATCACTCTTGTTGTACAGGCCGCCATTAGTCTTCAACATATCCTGGACCATGAAGGGAACAACCTCGGTTAGCTGGACCAGAGATTCTTCGCTGTTGCTGAAGCCGGTCACCCGTCTGTCCTGCACCAGCGGATTCCCCGCACTGTCTTTGACGTGGCGTAAAACGCCCGGTGCATGGCAGACGCAGCCAATTGGTTTTTCCCGTCGGTCAAAGGCTTCTATCAGGGAGATGGAATTCAAATCTTCCGCCAGATCCCACAACGGCCCGTGCCCGCCCGGGTAAAAGACGGCGTCGAATTCTTCAGGGGAGAGCTTACCGAGACGCCGGGTATTGGCCAACAGTTCTTGTGCTTCCTTGTCGTTGTAGAATCGTTTCGTCGCTGCAGACTGTAAGTCGGCCGTTTCGCTCTTTGGGTCAATCGGAGGCTGGCCTCCGGCGGGCGAGGCCAGGGTTATCTGACAATCATTGTCTATGAAAACGTAATAGGGGACAACAAATTCCTCCAGCCAGAAACCTGTTTTCTGGTTTGTGTCGCCTAGTCTGTCGTGGGACGTGAGAACCATCAGAATCTTCATAGCAATCTCCTTGTAATTTTGGTGCGGGTGAATGGGTGCAGGATTATATTTCTACCAAAACGGCATCCGGACCATTCCCCATAATCGACGTAATACCATTCTTCGCCGCCGCCTCAGTAGAATACCCCTGCGAACTCAGGATAACCTGGTGGTTTTTCGCATGCAAAGTAAAGTATATCTTGCCGTCATTCCCTTTCTTTTCAGCAAACTGTGCTCCATCTGCAGCATTAGTACGTACAGATTCGATGCCTTTCATGGCCGCGGCTCTGGTTTTATAAGCTTGCGATGCCCCAATGTTCTCACCGTTTCCTGCCTTGAGTCTGAATCGAAAATCTCCGGCCTTGTCTTTGTAGAGCTCAAATTTACCCGCCATTTTCTCTGCCCTCCCTATGTTGATAATCTCGTAAAAAGCTCACCCAGGAGATGGTTAAGTAGAAAGCTTCATATTCGAGGCGTGAGAATTTCACTATTATTTCGGCGTACCAGGGTACGTCGTAATAATAGTGAAATTCTCAACAACGAACAAGATGAAGGGTTTTTACGACACCATCAATGTTGAATGTATTTGACTGCTATAATTAACATTAAGATAGAGTTGCTGGATGGGAAGTAAAAAAAAGACAAAATCAACATCGCACAAGCAATAGGCCAAGCTGATCAGTCTTTCAGCTCAGCTTGGCAAAGAGCCGATTGGCGAGGGTTGTAAAAGGCTTCCCCCCACCTGGTGCCTGTCAGTTCAGGGGAAAAAGCAAAAGAGGCAGCGGCTGATAATTGGCCCTGTTGGGTCATTGATAAAGGATATATGTTATGCTGCTTTTTTGGTATACTGCGACTTGAATTAAGGACAAATTGTTTGTGAAATATGATGGCGTCGTAAAAACCCTTCATCTTGTTCGTTGTTACAATTTTTATATCATTACAGGTACCTTATGTACGCTGAAATGATAGAAAAATTGCACGCCTCCAATATGAAGCTTTTTACTTATCCATCGAAATTTGAAGTCCATGAACTTATCAGATGCAAAGATAATACATTCGTAACCTGGTCTTGAAAATGAGCAATATTCCTGCAAAAGTACAAACGTTTCTCGAAAGCCATAACCTCTCCGCCCTTGAGTTTGAGCCTGGATCAACGCCGACCGCAGAAACAGCGGCCCAGCGGATAGGAGTACCTGTCGGCCAGATAGCAAAATCGATCCTGTTTAAGGGAAAAGATGATACATACCGGCTGGTGGTGGCCGCCGGTGACAGGAAAATTAACAGTGGAGCACTAAAGCGCGCAACCGGAGCCAAGCACCGGATGGCCAGCGCAGAGGAGACCAGAAAAGCGACGGGGTTTCTTCCCGGGGGAGTGTGCCCATTCGGGTTGGAGGACAGCCCGGTCGCTATTTTACTCGATGTATCACTTGATGCCTATGACACTGTGTATCCGGCGGCTGGTACAGATGCCACAGGCGTTCCCGTGAGCCCTGATTATCTCCAGCAGATTACCGGGGGCGTGAAGGTTGAGGTGACCTGAATCCCCATATGCTCAATGGGTAATGTATAACGCATAAAATTAGTCAATCTTATTCTTCAATCTTTCATTGATCCGATAAACAAAAGCGAGAACTTCGGCAACGGTCTGGTAGAGCTCCGTGGGAATCTCAGCGCCTATCGGTACCTTGGCCAGGAGTTCGACCAGGTTGGCATCCTCCTGGATGTGAATGCCCGCTTCTCTGGCGGCGGCGATGATTTTATCGGCCACCAAGCCTTTGCCGCTGGCCACCACTTTGGGGGCCGCCGAGTCGTTCTCGTCATAGAGGATGGCAATGGCCTTATCGGGAGACTTTTCCGTGGCATCGCTTACACCTTGGTGTCAAGCATTGAATTACCTTCCGGTACCAGCTGGCGGACCAGGTCATGGATCGGGTCCGGGGCATCTGCCGGAGAAAGAAAGGTTGATCAGGGGAACGTCGGAGATGGCCTTTTTCAGCTCGTCGCCAAATGATTCGATAAAGTCGGCTTTTTGCTGATCGCCTGCCCGAAACCTGATAAACAGTCCTTCCATGTTGTGCAGAAAATCAACCTGCAGATTGCCCAGCTCAGAGACGGTGAGATGCAGGGAAAAACGATGTTCGGTCGTGGCTGAATCACCTTGCTCTAATTCCTTGTCGTCCTGCTCAACGAGCAGATATCCCTGTTCGATAAAGGGCAGGGGAAGCGGGAAAATAAGCTGGTTGCTCCCGGCGATCTGGATCTGGGCGATTTGAAAAAGTTCCAGGGTGGCGAGAAGCTTGGTGGTTGTCTCGGCGATGCTGCCTGCACTGGTAAAGCTATGGGCTAGTTCGAGCAGGGCGGCCTTCAGGGTATGAACACCGCTGTCTGTATCGCCTCTGGCAAGCAGCTGCTCGAGGTTGAGGCCGAGGCTGTCAATCAGCTGCCTGAGGATGGACTCCGCCGTTTTGTCCTGCCACCCCGTTTTGCTGCATGGAGAAAAAACCTTCGAGGATGGAGCGGCTTGCCGGGGAAACAGTTGCAAGCGGCGGCGGATTATGCTGCTGCAAACTCTGCAGCAGGCCGGCCAGATCGATGTTCTTGCCAAGCAGTGTCAGCGAGCGGCCCTGCAGCAGGTTGAGCGGCTGGGGACAATCTGCAGTTCGATCTGCGGCTCAGTCCTGACCACCTGCAGGCGGAGCAGCTGCCCCGGTGCGAGACTTGCCTCGGATCTTGCCGGTTGCCGGGTTCCGCCGATATCAAGAATAAAACGATTATCGCCCCTGGCCTCGATGACGACAGCCTTGAACTCCTGCCCCTGGGAGGCTGTCTGCTGGCCCTGGCTGCGCTCCTCTGCCCTGGGAGGTCGAAGAGCCGACCGGGGTTATGGATATGAGCGGCTTGATAGTGTCCAGGGAGATCGTCCTCTCGTTTCAGGATGGAAACAATTTATATGAGTATAACGGCAAATCAGTCTTCCTTCACCTTTACTTTCATGCGGAGCATTTTGCGTTGAACAACCAGGCAGCAGCCAATAATTTTATCGCGATCCTCGGTGCTGATGTCATCAAAATGATAGGCCACTTCATAACGGCCATCGTGCAGCTTCTGGGCCCGAACCTGATGGGCAAGAATTTTGATGGTATCGGTCTCTATCGACGGGACTTTTACCTCAAGTTTGACCTGTCGATCGGCCCGTGGGTTTTTCGTCGAAGATGGCCAGCAGACCGCTGCCGCTGATATCAATAGTCTGGCCCCGGGTGGACCATGGCTTGTTTTTATCGCTGAACAGCTCGGTATGAAAAGATTTGGATATAACGCTTGTTTCGGCGTCGACCCGGAAAAATTCCCGCATCTGGGCATGGCTGATTGATTTCTGGACAACCATCTGCAGGGTCTGCGGGTTGACGATCTGCTGGATGGTCGCCTCAAGAGAGATCGTCCGTCCGCCCATATCAATGCTTATTATACAGGGCTGCTTGATATCCAGATCGTCAATGGGCAGCACACCCGGCTTGAAGATTAGGGTAAATTGGGGCGGTTCAGTTCTCAGATAGATGCACTGGGCCCTGACACGGTCCGGTCGATCGAGCAGCGGGAGAAAAATTCGAACGGGCTTGCCTTTGGGGATGTCGCTGCAGGAGGTCGGTGTCAGGTGTCATGTTGTCTTTGATTGGTTATGCCTAAAGGCAGGGAATACAGCAGAAAAAAATTAAATATAAATATTCCTTGTTGGTACTTTACTCTAGCAGTCAAAATTTTTCCTAGGAACTGAGTAACAAAGGTTGATAATTTTTATCTGTATCTGGGTGATTGACGGAATGGCGGCAAAAAAGCTGACGATAGGAAAGCCGGGGAGAGTGCTTACTGTATCAGTTCCACTACAGGCAGGGATACATTGACTTGCTGCAATGATGTTCGTACATCGAGCAATTTTTGATAGAGAGTATTGCAGGCGATATTGGCTTTGGCAAAGGCCACGCGGTATTCGTCGACCATTGGGTTCTGGGAAATTTCATTGCCGGCCAGTTCGATGATGGCAAACATCTGTTCGTCCATAGCCGCCAGTCTGGTCCTTTTGTTCTCTGATCCTGGAACATTCATCGGCTATCTGCTCGGGGGAATAGGCCGGGATGTTGTCAATTATCTTGCGGATTTCCCGTTCGAAAGCCTCATATTGCTTCGGTTATGGCAAAGAAAAACTGGACGACATCGACCATCTGCGGCTCGGTTATCCCGGTTGTGTTTATCTGGTTATAGGCCATGCATACCATTGTCGGTGATTTCATTGTTCTCTGCCTGTTTCCCTCTTAGAAGCTGTCTCTGACTATATATTGTCTTTCGGTGCCAGCTTGTTTATAGCCCTTTATTGCATGATGACCCGTTGACAGGGAACTGATCTCATGGTGCAGCAATGATTTTACGTTTTCTGCTTTCTTGGTGATGTTCTGGTTGTCCCGATAGAGTCTTTTAAGTATTTCATCCCGTTTTTCCAGCAGGGCCTCGGTTGTCTCCGACAAGATGGCGCCCGTATCGAGGGTTTCCGTTATCTGGTTGTCAATTTCCCGGGCATCCTGCAAAAGGGCGTTCATGGTCCCGACCATGCGCATAACCTTGAGGATTGCGTGGGGTGACATATCTGTCGGCATCGATTGATAGAGCGTCTCAACTTCCTGATACAATTCGCAGGGATTTGCTCAGCAAGGTATCAACATGTGTTTCCATGGAAATTTTTTCTGCTAATTCGCTTAGGACCATTATCTCTCACCGCTTGGTAGTTGACCATAATCTATTAACCAGCTGCTGAAAGCCTTCTCACCGGCATCTGGGCGTCCTGTTCATTACTCTGGTGCTGCTGGACCAGCACGCCGAGCTCCTTTCTGTTGATCTCCACCGCCTCCCCCCAGGTCAGACGCAGATCAACCAGCAGCTTTTCAACATTTCGCAAATGTTCGCCGCTGGTGTCTGTTCTGGCCTTATTCAGTTCGCGGAGCATAAAATGATAGAGTCCATCAAGATCTGCGGCAATGTCGCCACCGATCTCATGGTTGAGCGAATTGGAAAACTCGGTAACTATGGCATAGGTCTTGGCAATCCTGCCCAGTTTTTCGGCCATGTCCCCGGCCTCACTGGCAGCTAATTGCCTGCCGGCAGAATCTGATGGCCCCGTCATAGAGCATAATCAGTATCTGCTCCTGGGAGGCGGTCATTATCTGGTTTTGCTGGTATTGGTTCATATATGGGTTCATAATTATTTATCCCTGTTTAAGGAGTCGATATGCTGGGTCAGAAAATCACCCTGGGCATTGAGGCTGCTGACCAGGGCTTCCATGGCAGTGAACTGACTCCTTAACATCTGTTCTCTTTTAGTTAAGCGCATTTCCATCTGTTCTATCTGGGAATCAAAGCGTTTTACGGCACTGTCGTAGGCAGTTTTTTTGGTGGCGTACATGCCATTGCTGCCGCTGGTCATATTGAGGAGCAGGCTTTAAAACCTTTCATCACCCCTTCAGTTTCATCATCGCCGGAGAGGAGATAGACCATATCGTCAAAGTTGTTTTCCAGCGCAGCGTCGAGCTTGGTATTGTCCTGGGTAAGGGTACCGTTCAGGTTGGAGGTAATGCCGATCTCCGAGAGGATTTTAAAACCGCCGCTGTTGTTGACAGTCTCGGTAAGCATCCCCTGCAGCTGCCGTTTTATGCTGTTTATTGTCGGATCGCCCCGCAGTACCGAACCCAATAGCTCCTCTTCTTTATCTGCACCGTCTTCCGAGTCGGTGGCAGTGGACTCAGTTGTGCCGCCAAACTCCTCATAGCCGGAGAGAATCCATTCCATGACGTCATTATAGGCGGTGACAAAGGAGGTAACCTTTTCTTTTAAGGCCCCGGTGTCGGCCTGGATATCCATTCGGGCCGTTTCATAGACCGGAGGGTCCGCCCAGTCCCAGGGATCGACACCGGCTTCCGGAGTTCCACCGGAAATGGTATCATTGACACTGTTCAGATTGAGGGTCACCCCGTTTATGGCATCGGTGATGGTATTGGTGTTGCTGACCACGGTGATGCCGTCAATAATTGCCACCGCCTGCTGGGCGGTCTGCACCTGGCTGGTGGTAAAATCAAGATCGCCGGGTACGGTTACCCCCAGTGTGCTTTCGATAGTAAAACTGGTCTGGGCATCCTTGCCGGTAAAGACCAGATGGTAGGGGTCGGTTGCTTTGCCGTCGTTGATAATGGATACCTGTACCCCGGTGGTAGCCGAGAGCTCGTTAATACTTTTGGCTAAGCCCAGCAGTGAATTGTTTTCGGCAGTCACCTCTATCTCCGTGCCATTGACGGTGATGGTGCCGGTGCCGAGAATGGCCTCACTGTTGGAGGAAAAACCGCCGGTAATATTTTTTTGTACCTGGCTGAGCTGGGCCACCGAGACATTATAACTGCCAACAGCACCGCTGGTGGTGGTGGCAGTAAAGGCCTCTTCAGAGGTAAGGGATACCTTGGTCGATCGCACCTGGCTGGTGAGGGACATGTTGCTGGCAGCAGTCTTGCAGACCCTCGAGCTTTGACTTGAACTGGGCAAAGGCCTCCAGCCGTTTGGTGGCATCAGTTTTCTTTGCCTCAACCCGTTCCAGAGGAGCCCGTTCGATGGCCATAAGATCCTTGACAATCGAGTCGGTGTCCAGTCCGGTAGCCAGACCGCTGAATGTAATAGACATATCCTTCCCCTGTTTATTTTTACGACGCCATCAAATCTGAAATGTAAGATGGTTACGTAAAAAACTGCATATTCGAGGCGTGTGAATTTTACTATTATTTCAGCGTACATAAGGTACCTGTAATGATAGTAAAATTCGCTACAACGAAGAAGATGAAGATTCTATCCCCTTTGGGGATTTTTACGTACACCATCACCCTTCGGTATTGACGATATTGCCCACCAGATCGGCAAAGCTGGCCTTAAAGTGCAGCAACTCTTCGGCCGGGATCTGGCGGATAACTTCCTGGGTTTCGTTATCAAATATTTTGACGACCAGATCAGACATCTCATCACCTTTTTCAAAGCGGACACTGTACTGTCCATCCTGGGTGATTGACTTGATCTGATCGAGCAATTCTTCCGGCTGAATCTTTGGGTGCGCTATCTGCGGCCTGCGGCTCGGCACCGACCGATTCCTTATTCTTTCGTCCGGCATCAATCATCTCCGCCGCCTTCAGCGGCTGCTGGGTCGTTCCTCCAGGACTACTGATTGTATCGACATTCATGGCTCTCTCCATTAGGGGGAAATTTCATAAACAAGATGGGGCCGGCCGAAGCCGGCCCCATGGTTACAATGGAGCGGATAGTTTATCCAAGCAGCGACAGGGCCAGCTGGGGAGCCTGGTTTGCCTGGGCAAGAATGGATACACCAGCCTGCTGGAGAATATTATTCTTGGTCATCGCCGAAGTTTCCTGGGCGATGTCTGCATCGAGAATACGACTACGGGCTGCAGAAAGATTTTCAGAGACGTTCTGCAGGTTGGAGATGGTTGATTCAAAACGGTTTTGAATTGCACCGAGATCACCACGAATGGTGTCTATCGGCACTAATAGCATTGTCAATCTGAAGAAATTGCACTCTGGGCACCAGAAGCAACGTACTGATGTCAGATTGAGCTACCAGTAGCATGCAAGAGTATACTGGTACTTCAGTCTGCACCAGTGTAATACCACCGGAGTCAGTAGCTGCACCATCAATTGCAATAATCAGTTACGCTTGTCACTTCGACTTGTGCCATAAGCGGTAATGGCAGTACCACCAACACTCAGCTGTTGCTTCAGTACCAGCAAAACTAGCAGTTGTTACAACGGCATGCACCGTCTGTCACTAGCAATGTTAATATTACTGCCATCATTCGCCGTCAGGTGTATAGATCAGCTGTAGCATCCAAGTTCAGCAGTTACACCTGTTTGGCCAGATACTGCATTGATTGCAGCAACTAATCTGAGATGCACGATCTCATTTGAATGCAGCTGCAGCAATTGCCGCTGATATCTAGTCCATTAATATACAAAGTCACCAGCAGCCAAAGCATCAGCTGCTGTAGTAGCTGTTGTCGAAACCGTTGTCGTTTGCAGTAGCAGTAGACCCCTGTTGCTGACCATCAGTAGTTGATGCGTTGGCGACACTAGCAGAGCAATGCGGTATGTACCCATGCGTGCACGCATCATAGCTGAACACCATCATTAGTCAGCAGTTGCACCGATATTTACTGCGTTAACTGCAAGATCTGCAGCTAGCGTCATGAAGCTAGTAGCTGCACTGCGTTGACAGTACCGGTACAGTGACAGCATTAGCTACCGACACCGAGATCAGCAGCTCTTAGCACTGCAATACCAAACGAGATTGTTTGACCGGCATTAGCACCAACCTGGAAAGTTGCATCAGTCAAAGTACCGTCAAGAAGATTCTTACCGTTGAAAGTGGTAGTTGCTGCAATACGATCCAGTTCCGCTATGAGTTGATTGACCTCAGCCTGAAGAGATTCACGGTCAGATGCTGTTTTGTATCATTTGCTGACTGAACAGCCAGTTCACGCATACGCTGCAGGATATTGGTGCTTTCCTGCAGGGCACCCTCAGCCGTCTGCGCCAGAGAGATACCATCATTAGCATTTCTGGCTGCCTGATTCAGACCGCGGATCTGCGAGGTCATACGGTCGGAAATAGCCAGTCCAGCTGCGTCATCTTTGGCCGAGTTGATTCGTAAGACCCGATGACAAACGCTGCATTGATTTTGACAGCGCGTTTTGAGATTGACCCAAGTTACGTTGGGCGTTGAGAGACATTACGTTTGTGTTTATAGAAAGTCCCATGATATTCCTCCTTGAATATGTTCTATGGGTTACAAGTGGGCATCCTTGCCCGGATACTGCGCATTAAATTTAAAAACGGTCCTGCTTTTTATCTGTTTTCGTTGTACCTCCTTTTTTGAAATTTTTTCTTCTATTTGTCTTTCGGTTGTTCTGGAAAATTAGTTTAGAAAAAATCCATCTTGTCTAATCTTTTCCCTAAATCACCTATCGGCAGTTGGTGAAAACAACTTTAGAAAAAAAGAGAAAAAATTTAATTTATTTTTCAAATAAAAAAGCCGACCCTGAGGACGGCTGGTATTTCTTTTAATTATAGTATGTTCTGGTCTGGTACCCATGCGGCGCATGGGTACCAGGTGAGGTGAGTGGATAAGCTGATAGCTCATACCCCTAGTTCCCATGCGTTGCATGGGAACTAGAATTGGCGACTTACCCCTGGAGCAGCTGCAGAGCCAACTGCGGGGTAGTATTCGCCTGGGTAAGAATCGAGACACCGGCCTGCTGGAGAATATTATTTTTGGTCATGGCCGAAGTCTCCATGGCGATATCGGCATCGAGTATCCTGGAGCGGGCGGCGGAAAGATTTTCCGAAACATTCTCCAGGTTGGAGATGGTTGATTCAAAGCGGTTCTGCAGGGCACCCAGATCGCCGCGAATCCGGTCTATCTGGCCTAAAGCGCCGTCAATCGACCGGATGGCATCGGATGCGCCCTGCAACCGTGCTGATATCCACATCATCAATTGAGTGTAATTCACTGCCGTTGGCAGCGGCAGCTCCGGTGCTGAAAATTGATCCGGCAGCTGCGGCGACATTGCTTGTTACATTAAAGGAACCATTGCTGTAGAAGCTTATTTCGCCACCAACGATAGTGGAATTGGTGGTGCCATTGCCACTTGTCAGATTAATTGCTGCTGGGGTATCTGCTTCACTGCCTTTGACGACTCATTGTCTGCTGCGAGCACTGTGGACATAAGAGCTGATTTTGATATCAAATCCTGACGCCTGGGTCAGGGTAATCTCCTTTTTGTCGCCACTGAGACTGGCGGTGATGCCGGTGTTGCCTGTCTGGTCATTAATCGCTGTAGCCAGGGAAGAAAGGTCGTTTGGATCGATCAAGGCGCTTACCGGGATCTCGTCGCCAGCCGTTCATTGGTGCCGGCCAGATTGAAGGAGACTATTCCGGGAGTGGTCAATGCCGGAGAGTGTCGCAGTGGTCATTGCTTCTGCAGTCACGCCGGTGTCCGCAGAAACAATATTGATTTTGTCGACAATAGCTTTGGCACTGTCGTTGGCAAGAACCTCAACAGTTGATGCGACTTTGCTTTCCGGGCCAAATATGCTCAGATCCTGAGCTCTGACATTATTGCCGGCGGTAGCGCTGTTTGCAGCTGTAGCGCGTAGTTGCTGCTTCAATCCCTGTAGCTCGATGTCATTGCTTGAGGTCAGCAGATGGTTGCCAAGTTCAGTGGACCTGGCGGAAGGGATAGAAAAAGAAATCGTCTCGTTGGCGTTGGCACCTACCTGAAACTGGGCATCATTGAGAGTCCCGTCCAGAATATTTCTGGCCGTTGAAGGAGGTGCTGGCGGCGATTCGGGTCATCTCCTGCTGGAGCTGGTTGACTTCAGCCTGCAGTGAGGCACGATCCGAGGCGCTGTTGGTGTCGTTGGCCGACTGGATGGCCAGTTCGCGCATGCGCTGGAGGATATTGGTGGTTTCCTGCATGGCGCCTTCAGCGGTCTGGGCCAGGGAGATACCGTCATTGGCGTTTCTGGCCGCCTGGTTGAGGCCTCGAATCTGCGAGGTCATCCGGTCGGAAATGGCCAGGCCGGCAGCATCGTCTTTGGCTGAGTTGATTCTCAGACCGGAAGAGAGCCGCTCCATGGAGCGGGACAGATCGTTTTGGGATTTACCAAGATTTCTTTGGGCGTTCAGTGATGCGACGTTTGTATTGATTGTAAGTGCCATTGTTAAATCCTCCTTGAAGGGGTGCTTTGGCGTCGTTGTCAATCATGTTTACAAACGTAATGTTGTCTCTTTTGGTTTACCTCGCAGGTAACTTACTTGTCGTCTTGGTGTGGGTATTTCTTTAGGAAAAAATGTGGGTGTGTATGGAGAATATAGTATTGCACTGCGGCGCAGTGTGGTCGGTCTCATGGGCCCATGGGCGCATGGGAGTGGGGCCAGGTGATGGTGATTGCGATGCATGGTGCCAGTGCGGGCTGGGATAAGCATCACTGCTGTCATCCGGTGACAGGCTCTGGTTCCCATGCGCCGCATGGGAACTGTATGTTGGATGCGTTGCATCCAGTATCCCGTCAGCCTCACCATTCAGTATAGACTGGCAGTAATCCATCATGTCCCTGGTAATTCCGAGCACTGGAATAACGCCAATGCACAGCATCTTCGACGTAGCCGCGATTGACCGGATTGAGATGGATATAGTCGAGTTTTTGGCGCAGCATCTCTTCATTTTGGATGAGTTGCGGATGGCTGCCTTCTTGCCAGAACTGGTAGCGGGAATCGGTTTTATGGGATTTCTTGAAAAACGCCAGTTGTTGCAGGAGCTTGTGTGCGTTGTTTTGTTCCAGATAGCGTAAAATTTCCTTGGCGGTAAATGCCTTGAAATCGTGGACCTGTCGGCGCAGATCGGGGGCTTGGAGAATACAGTGCATATGGTTTTCTAAGATTACGTAGCCATAGACTTTGACTTCTTTATGGTTTTGCCGCCAGAGCAGGGCATCGAGGATGATTTGTACGGTGCCGGGCCGGGTGAAAATGGCCAGCCAGTTGAGGACGGTGAAGGTGAGAAAATGGGGAGCGCTGTTGTCGGTTATTTTGTAGCGGCTGCGGCCCATTGTGTTCTTTTCTTATTGTACTGCGGCGCAGTAGGTTTTGGTTCCCATGTGGCGCATGGGAGCTAGGGGTGTCAGGGGATGTTCTGGTTGTTCTGGTACCCATGCGGCGCATGGGTACCGTCCTTCTGATGCGGCGCATCTTAACTTGGTTCCTCGTTGTACGCTATTGGGGCAGGGGGGTCTTCGAAGAGTAGCTGCTGTTTTCCATGATGACCTGGATGGCCCTGATTTGTTTTCGGTGCAAAAAGTATCGGGGCGGCCAGATTCAAGGTGATTTTCTGATCGGGGGGGACAGTGACGACACTGAGGATAAAACATTCATCCTTTTCTTCCAGATGCAGGCTCTGTCGTTCAGAATCCTCCGGCTGCAGATTGATAATCAAGAAAGAAATTGGTCGGGTCGGTCAGGACAAAGGCGATGTCAGGATCATCAACGCTCTGAATCCAGAAGAGAGGGCCTTGTTTTTTATTGGGCATGACAATAAAATGACGCAGATTGGGCAGGCCAATCAATCCGGCAGGGAAATGGAGTAGATTGTCCGGGTCGTATTCTACTTCACCGAATCGAGTGTTGATTTTTTTCATTTTTTCTCTTTTCTCACGGTTAGGTTATCGCTAATCTTATCAAGATCTGTCATATCCCAGTTGCGCGGCATCGCGATTTTCTGCAACGATGCGGTCAAAAATTTCCTGACGATAGATCTTTTTTTCCCGAGGAGCGTCAATGCCGATTCGGACATTGCCGCCCTTCATTTCAACAATTGTAATTGTAACATCGTCACCGATGACAATACCTTCACCGAGTTTTCTGGTAAGGACCAGCATGTTTGGCTCCGTAATATTGGTGTATTCCGCCTGGAAGGTTGGAGAGGGTTGGATTGTCCAGACTTATACACATCGCTTTGTCCATTTGCCGACAAGGAGATGGACGTCTTCGTGAAAGACCGCGAATACAATTGTAATCGGTGACTAAAAATAATCAAGAATTGAAATCTTTGAAACCCTGGCGGTTACATTGAGTGCTGCCTGAAAAGCCGTCTCTTTCTGGGTGATATCATTAAAAACCTCTATCATATCGGCATCCTGATACCGTGAAAGAATCTGTTTGAGATCAATCTGGGCATCTTCCTGTGGAGCATAGCCAGTATCGACACGTTTTGCCCGGCTCCGAGCTGGCTGCGCATGACTGCGGTTCTGGTTGGCGGCAATGTCAAGATTTTCTATCTGGCTCTGGATGGATCCTCCGGCACCGTTGATATCGTCGACATTGCCGGCCCGAATGGCCTCTTCCACACGGGTGAGGACGGTAAACAGATCAATTCTTCCCGATGCTCCGTTCAACGTATCTGCGGTAAGACCGACACTGGCTAATCCTGTGCCGGTAGATGTCCACATCTGTTGCGGAGTTGGGGGCAATATTAATGGTTCCGTAAACGGTCTGGTTGCCGCCGGCAATGCCACCGGTCGGCAGGGTGCCGGTGACGACACCATCGATAGTGGTCTCGGCTCAACTCAATTTCTGACCGTCCGGAGGACCAGTCAGCACCAGAGAGCCGCTGGAGATATCATAGCTGACTCCGTTTGCCAGAGTCCGCTTGTCTGTGTGAGATTGGTGGCGCCAGCAGTGTTGGCCAGAGCGGAGGCCATGCCGCTGCAGTGTATAATCGTAGCTGCCGGAAGGTCCGTCAAGGGTTACTGAATACTGTTGCCGCCGGAGGTGATATGTCAAGACTGTAGGTGTCTTCAGTATCAACAAAATCAGTCAGGGCAAGCGGACCAAGATTGCGCTTGGCCGCATTGGTGGTGGCGACAAGGCCGGTTCCCGGTTGGCTGAAAAGAGCAGCGACCTTGCCGGCATAGTTGTTTTCTCCCGCAGGATCAGTAAGATCGGTCCACCGGTAATGGTCACCGGAGGGTCCGTTCCGCTGGTAATGGTTATATCATTGCCGGGAGTTCCAGGCCCAGATGGGCCGGAAGTCATGATCTCCCCCTGGTAGGGATTGGCATATCCGGTGGCCGCGATCTCGTTGGTGATACCCATGAAGAGTTCATTGCCGGTCAGGTTTGTCTCGATAACCTCTCCGGGGGTTATTTCCAGTTTCGTCGGATTGTTGTCACCATTATAGAGATATGGCCAGGTGTTACATCACCGACATCATAGAGGGCAGGATCGTAGTCTGCGGTTTTCGGTGAAGGGTTCGGTGTCCTCTTGGTAGCCGGCAAATATATATTTGCCATCAACCACGGCATTGGCCGTATCGAGCAGTTCGTTTTTCAGTTCGGCGACTTCATCGGCCAGGGTGGCAAGATCGGATTCACTTAAGGCGCTGTTGACCGAGTTAATGGCAATTTCCTTTGACCCGGACCAGTATATTTTCCACCTGGGCCAGGTGGCCATCGGTTGCCGCCATTTTGTCTCCGGCCTGGCCCATGGTTTCGAGATATCGGTCATTTTGCTGGATTTGGGTTCTGGTGGTGAGAACCGGGCGAATTGCTCCGGGATCATCCGAAGGTTTATTCAGTTTGAGGCCGGTGGCACCTTGGTTACGGAGGACGAGCAGGTCGTTGGTAATCCTGTCAAGATTTGTCTGCATTAACCGGTAGGTCGAGTTGTCGGTTACTTTCATAATGCACCTGCTCTAAAGAAGGCTATCTTTTGATATTTAAGACCGTGGTCATCATTTCATCGACGGTGGAGAGAAACTTGGCCGAAGACTCAAAGCCGCGTTGAAACTGGATGAGGCTGATCATCTCTTCTTCAAGAGAAACTCCAACCAGCCCGTCACGGAAATTTTCCAGTTGGTCGAGGGCATCCTCCGCACCTTTTAGGGAAAGTTGATTCTGGTTGCTCTCGACACCGACCTTGGCGGCCATTTTACCGTAAAGTGAATTGAAATTGTCGACACCGCCGATGAGATATGTGTCGCCAATATTTGAGAGGGTCAGGGCATTGCTGTTGTCGCCGGGTGCTACAGTGCCGGGAGGTGGGCCAGGATCCGGGCGGCACCTGCGGCAATTTTTGCCGGATCGGTTATGACCACACTCATCTGCTCTTGCCGCACCCGCATATTCAGTGGCAGTCGGAGGCGGTCCGGGAGGAGAGGCGACATAATTGGGCGGCACGCTGAAAAAGAGATTGCCGGTGCTGGAGTCAAGTGCTCCACCTGCCTGATGCTGGAGATTCACCTGGGTACTCAGCTCATAGGCGAGTTTATCCAGATCGGCGTTCAGTTCCGGGATGAAATTGTCGCGCATATCCACGAGTCCCTTGAACTCACCGCCCATATTTCTTAATTCCAGATCCCTGGTAACTCCACCGGCATTGAGTTTGAGGGTCAGATCTTCTCCGGTAACATCGGCGGTGATGGTCATTGCCATATTGCCCTGAACCAGCGGCATGCCGCCCGGCAGGGCCACGGACAACATACCGTTTTTGTTCTCATAGGATTGGGCACCGAGGGTCTGGGCCAGGTCTTTGGCCACCATATCCCGCTGGTCTCTGTGCGCTGTTGGCCGTCTGCCCATGGATTTCGATGCTGTAAATCCGGTCGTTGAGGTCGGCTATTTCATTGATCTGTGAATTGACCGCATCAAGTTTGGAGAGGATGGTATCGTTGATATTTTCCTTGATTGAATTCAGCTCATTGACGGTGTTGTTGAAACTGGTTGCCAGCACCTCTCCCTGAAGGATGACGTTGTTGCGCTGGACGAGGTCGCTGGGGTCGGCGGAAAGTTCCTGGAGGGAGTCAAAAAAATTGTCGATATCGGTGGAAATATTGTCTTCGGTGATATTGAAAACGCGTTCAAGTTCGGAAAGGGGACGCGTTAAGGCGTCCTGGAGAGCCGAAATCAATGGCTTTTTGTTTAATCTGCTGATCGATAAAGACATCGTGCTGGCGACTGACATCGGTAACTTTGACGCCCTGGCCGATGAAAAAATCGCCGAAATTCATGGCCGGATAGGTCTCAAGCACGGCTTGTCTGCCGGGAATATCCTTCAGTATTTACATTGGATATATTATTGCCGATAATCTCTATTGATTTTTGGTTAACCTCAAGAGATGTTCTGGCAGAATTGAGGGCATTGAAGAGACCGGCCATATCAAATTTTCCCTGAAAGGAGTCTGCCGTTTACCTGAGAGGCAACCGTATAGGCCGATGCTGAATAGGTGGAGGTGACGGTTTTTTGACCGAAGAATTCCATGGTCTGCCTGATCCAGCCAAGAGTTGATTTGAAAAGAAAGGCGTTGCGGCGATTTTCCTCCCTGATCTGGATGGCGATAGGTTTGTCCTGCTCGTCGATAACCTTGACGTGGGCCAGCACCTTGACAAGCTCTTCTTTGGTGTTCATTGCAGTGATCATTCCTTGCATATCGAGTGCCTTGGCGCACTCTCTTTCTTCGAAAATGATGTCTCGCAGACGAACGAGATAATCGTGGGTGGTCCTGGTTTCCATGTTACTTCCCTTCGACTAAAAATTGTAAAAGTGAGGCGGAAACTTTCTTTAAGATCCGGCTCATAAGAACCTTCTTTTATCTGGGCTTTTAACTGCTGGACACGTTCGGCTCTTTCCGCATCACCGCTTTGTGCTGGCAGCTTTCGCCTTGTTGACGTCCTGCAGGACTGAAGAAAATTGAACCTTGTCTTCTGCCGCGCCTTCAACTTTTTTGTCGGTTTGAACCTTTTGGGATTTTTTCATATTTCCGATTTGTCCCGGTCCGCCGACCCCGAAAAATTCTACGCTCATGACTTCACCTGGGTTTGGGATTCTGGGCATTATTAGTTGATCAATTGCTGCCCAGTCATCTAATTTTTTCATTACTGTATCGTAGGTGGTCGTAAGTATGCGATATTCTCGGAATGCCATCCGCCAATGTGCAGTCCAATGCTTCCTGAAAACCATTTTCCACTCCCTCGCGAATAGGCATCAATTCTCGTCCTGGGTGGACCCCACCTAGCCACACCATACGGCAATCTTGTAAATACTCGTTTGACGGGTGCTCTTTTTCTCAGCTGCCCTAGTGGGGGATAAGTACCTTCACGAAATTCATTTCAAAAAAACAAGAAATGAATGTCTACGGAACTAGTGTCGCGGCCGATTATACCTTTCTTATAATTCTTATCGGTGGACTTGAGCGAAACTTTAGTGCCTTACGCAATAAAAACCGAAATAAAAACAAGAAATCCTGAGAAAAATTTAAAATCAATAGGTTAAACAACACATCCAAGGCACTTATCCCCAGCAGGGAATGTTAGTACCCCTCAAGGGGATAAGTACCCCGAAAGCACGAAGACTGAAAAGGTACCGTCGCATTAGAGGGGTGTTAGAAAAAAAGGAAATAGTGGGAGGGGAGTGGAGCTGCGATTATTTTTTCTTTTCAATCAGGTCGGCCATCTGACTATACATTGCTTCGGCGATGCCGAGTCCTTTGCCCTGGGTGGTGGCTTTGGCAGTCTCCATATCAAGCATTTCCGTGTAGATTTCTGTCGAAACATTTTTTTCAAAGAGGCCGTCTTTCGGCACTGTCTTGCGCATCGCTTTATACATTTCCATCACATAGATTGTCTCGAATTCCCGGCAGGATTGTCGTAATGATTCGAGATCCTTGGTTTTTGTCTACAGCCGGCTGGTGGCGTTGCTGACGAGAGTGCGGGGGTCTATTTTAAAATCCATAACTGTTATTGATCCGTTTATGCATTTAATAGAACTAGAATAAGATCGCCATAGAGAGAGCCGGATGCCTTGATCGCCTGAAAAATTGCGATCAGATCCCTTGGGGTGGCGCCGATGGCATTGAGGGCATTGGCAATCTCGCCAATTGACACGCCCTTTTGCATATCGAGCACGACCAGCTGGCCATCTTCTTCGACCACGGAAATATTGGTCTGCGGGGTGACGACGGTTTCCCCCTCGCCAAAGGGATTGGGCTGCGACACAACGAAATCATCACGGATAATAAGGCTTAAATTGCCGTGGGAGACGGCCACCGTGGAGAGCCGGATATCCTTGCCCATGACTATAGTGCCGGTCCGTTCGTTGACCACCAGCTTGGCGGTGGTGTCTGCATCAACATGCAGCACTTCAAGTGTGGCCACAAAATCTATCAGTTTGTCCCGGTAGAATTGAGGAATGGTGACCTTCACTGTTCCGGGGCTGTCCGGAAAGGCGGTACCCGGACCGAATTTTTTATTGACTGACTTCGGCCATATTTGAAGCGGTGGTAAAATCCGCCTCTCCAGTTGATATTCGAGTTGACCATCTTTCCCCAGGATAACCGGAATGGATTTTTCGACGATTGCCCCGTTGGCGATGCGTCCAGCGGTGGGGTGGTTTTGCTGCACCTCGGCCGCCCTGCCGCCGAAGGAAAACGCGCCGACGGTAAGAGGCCCTGGGCAACAGCATAGACATTGCCGTCCGGACCGACCAGAGGAGTCATGAGCAGGGTGCCGCCGGCCAGGCTCTTGGCATCACCCATGGATGAGACCTGAACATCTATGGTTGTTCCCGATTTGGCAAATGGGGGAAGGGAGGCGGTGACCATAACCGCGGCAATGTTTTTCACTTTGATATCATTGATATTGTCGGGATTGATCGTTATACCCTGTCTGGTCATCATATTATAAATGGCCTGCAGGGTAAAAACCGATTTTTTCATATCATCGCCGGTGCCGCCAAGACCGGAGACCAACCCATAGCCCAGAAGCTGGTTGTCCCGGACACCATGGATCTGGGCAATGTCTTTTATCCTGGTTGATGCCTTTGCCTCAATGCCAGCAGCGCTGAACAAAGGAGGACCGAGAAAAATGAGAATGACTAATAATTTCATGCGTAATTACCAGGATAATTTATCGTTGATGAACATCGTAAAAACCTCAATTCTCGATGGCTAAGTAAAAAGTCTTCTTTACTGTACAGATGGGCTCTCGAGTCATCAATTTTGAAGGACTCGTATAAACCTCAAGTATTAGATAGTTAAGTAAAAAGCTGCGTATTCGGCAGTGAATACTTTATGTCGCGTACTAGAGTACATCGCAATGATATTGAGATTCGCACAACGAAGAAGATCGAGGAATTTTTACGACTCCATCAATTTTAAAATGGCCAGACATTATCGATGATGCGCATAGCCCAGCCCGGTTCCTGATTATCACTGATGGCACCTTTGCCGGTATAGCTGATTCTGGCATTGAGGATTTTGTTGGAGCTGACGGTATTGGCAGCGGTGATATCAACCGGCCGGACAATGCCGGTCAGATAAATAATCTGCACCTCATTGTTGACCATAACCTCCTTGCCGCCCCGGATTTTCAGCTGGCCGTTGGGGTAGCGGCCGACAACCTGGGTGGTGAGCGAGGCCGTCAGGTATTCTTTTCTGGAGGTGGAGCCATTGCCGTCAAATTCATTGCCGAACTCAGCACTGACGAGGCTGTTCAGGTCGACATCCGGAGGATCGCCGGTAAAGATCGAGCTGTTTTCCAGCCCGAAAAAGTTGGGGATCGAGGCGTTAATATTGGAGGATCGGTCTGTTGATGTCGATGCCTGTTTGATGCGCTGGCTGTTTCGGAAATGAGCACGGTGACGATATCCCCGACGTTTTGCGCTTTCAGATCCGAAAACATCGACTGGTCACCCTGCTGCCAGAGAGAGCCGGCATCATGCTGCACCGGGATGGGCTCGTGGATATCTTCAAGAGGTTCCTGAATGGCGATTATCGGTTGTTTATGGCTGCAGGATACCAGCAACAGGCAGGATAAGACTAAGAGTAGATTTCTCATTTTAAAGCATTACCTCCACCAGGCCGGGAGCGGCAACCCGGCAATGGATGATTTTATTCGAGGAAATATTCTGGACCCGAATCATTTCGTCCTCTAAGCCGTCACTGCGGGCAAGTCCTGTTGCCGTGATATGCAGTGGCCCGGAATTGATGACGATTTTGACTCTTTCACCTCGTCGTACCAGGGGCAGGGCTTCAACCATTGAGGAGTATATCGGAGATCCGGCCCGTAGACTTCTTTGCAGTTTTTTGCCGATAAAATCTTCCATCTCCAGCCCTGGATTGTTCATTGAGCTGATATCCATGACCGCGGTTGAGACATCCTGGGGCTCAAGAATCTGGCCTTTTTTTAAGGGTCCGGAAGAGACAACTACCCGGGTAAAAGCTTCCATTTTTCCCCGAACCGAGATGTTTTTGACAACCTTGCCGTCAATTCGAAATATTATCGAAAAGCGGGAACTGGCAAGAATTCCGGGATTTGATGGAATAATTTCATGGGTGAGATCCCCGCTCTGGCAGAGTAAACGGCAGGGGGAGAGACTCCGGTACAAACCTGATTTCCGCCTCAGGAAGGCTGCCTGCATTTTCTGCAATATATTCAGCAATAATTGTCGAGATCGTCTCCGGGCCGATATCAATTCCCCGCCTCAGCACCGTGACGGTCGGGGAGCCGTTCCAGCGGATGTCCTGGGACAAAGACTGGCTGGAAATAAGATATTCTTTGATACTTAGTGAGCGCAGAGTGTTTTCTTCTCCCGGCGATGGTGCCTGGCCGACCGGCAAGGTGGCCAGTGCCCTGGTCATTTCGGTCTCTTCATCAAAAACGGCGACGTCACCTAATTTTACCACCGAATCATCCACCGAGCAGCTGGGAGTTGAAGGTTATCTGCAGGGCTGCAGCTGTCTGCGCCAGACCGAGGATACAGGTGAGTATAAGAAATATCTTAGTCATAATTAAATGAGGTTGTTGGCGATTTGCATCATTTCATCTGATGTCTGGATGGTTTTTGAATTAATTTCATAGGCCCTTTGGGTGGTGATCATGCTGGCCATCTCCTCGACGATGTTGACATTTGATCCTTCCAGGTAGGTTTGCAGCAGGGTGCCGTACCCATCCTGTCCCGGCGTGCCGGTCTGGGCAGTACCCGAGGAGGATGTTTCTTCGAAGAGGTTCTTGCCGATGGCGAAGAGCCCGCCATTATTGGTAAAGGTCGCCAGTTCAATGGTACCGAGTTCGGTGCTTGTTGAATCCTGGTCTAAAATGGCACTGACAATACCGGATTCTCCGATGGTTATCTGCTGGGCGCCGTCCGGAATGGTAATGGACGGGGTTATAGGATATCCGTCAGAGGTGGTGAGGCGACCGTTGCTGTCCAGTTTAAAGGCACCGGCTCTGGTATAAGCGGTATTGCCGTTGGGCAGATCAACCTGGAAAAAACCGTTGCCTTCGATAGCGACGTCCAGTTCGTTTTCGGTCAGTATCAGCTCTCCCTGGGTAAACACCTTGGTAACCGCAGCAGGCTTGACACCTAAACCGACGAGAATTCCTGTCGGCGATTCCGTGTCATCTGATGTCGGGCTTCCGGGAACCTCCATGGCCTGATAGAGAAGATCCTGGAAGTCGGCCTGGCTTTTCTTGAAACCGGTGGTGCTGACGTTGGCCAGGTTATTGGCTATAATGTCCATATTTAACTGCTGACTTTCCATTCCGGTTGTACCGGTATAAAGAGATCGGATCATGGTTGTTCCTTCGTGCTCGAATAAGTAGATAGATAAATGATATTGTTAACCCAGCGTGCCCAGCTCTTCCTGCTGTTCGCTGATGGTCCCATAGCTTTTCAGGACTTTCTGATAGGTTTCATAGGTTCGGTAGTAGTCGATCATCTGGGTCATGCCTTCGGTCATATTGACGTTGGACTGTTCAAGCTTTCCCTGGACGACGCGAGAATTCTTCACTGGGGATTTCAAGTGCCCCCACTTCAAGGGAAAAGGTTGTATCGGACGCAGGGGTGAGCTTCAGTTTATCGGCAATGTCGACTATGGCCAGTTGGCCGACTTCCGATTTGGAATCCACGGGGACCAATGGTATGAATAGTCCCGTCATCTCGCACGACGATCTTGCTTACGTCGGTGTCGGGAATGGTGATCGGAGCATTACCGTCAGCGAGCACAGGGAGTCCGTTGCTCGTGGTCAGCAACCCTTCCTGGTTGATCACCAGATCACCCCGTCTGGTATATAAAATCCCATCGGGGCCAAGGACCTTAAAAAACCCTTCTCCTTCAATGGCCAGATCAAGCGGGTTCCCGGTGGAACGCAGGGGACCGGGGGAAAAATCGGTATAATTTTTACCAATACGGTCATAGTTTACGCCTTTCGCCGCATTATCCTGCGTTGTGCCGCTCAGAACAGCCTCGAAGCTGATATTTGATTTTTTAAAGCCGGTGGTATTGACGTTGGCCAGATTATTGCTCAGGTTGGCTATCGCCTGTTCCCTTGAAATGGCACCGGCAAGGGCGCTGTATTTTCCTGAAACCATGTATATTTTCCCTTAGAAGATGTGGTGGAATGTTTGCACTGTTCTTCTTATCGGTTGTTGGTTGGTTTTCTTTATCTTTCAGTTTGCAACATTATGGACAATATTGCCCTGTGCCAACTTGGCCAGGTTGACAAGCTGCGCGGCTTCCTGGGGGGATATGGCCAATTCAGAGGCAATTTCCTCGGCGGACAAGCCTTCCTCGGCAAGAGACGGGACGCTGCTGTATTTCCCGGGAGACGGACCACTGGTCAACACTCTGGGCCTCAAGACGGGGTTTTTGCAGTTTTGTGGTCAGTTCCGCCACCTGGAGGCTGTTTTGGAAATTCACTGCTGGCATGATTTTTCTGGAGGTTGTCGAGTTTTTTTGCGGTCATCTCCAGCCGCACAGTTGTTTTCATCAGCTGCTGTGTACAAGAGCTTGTTTTTCTTTTTTTCCATGACCGTGAGGATACATGTAGCAAGACAGATAATTGACGGAATGACAGTGAGATAGGTTGCAAAGTTGAAAGTTTCCATAAATTTTCCTGAAGGTGCTGATTTTGGTCGGGAGTATGAGTTTTGCTCTCGTTTCAATACAGTCTGGCTTCCAGTTTGGATTTCAGTTTTATGAGGGCCTGGCTGTGCAGCTGTGAGACTCTTCCTTCCGAGAGTTCTAGGATCTCGGCAATCTCTTTTTGGGTTAATTCCTCGTAATAGTAGAGGGAGATGACCAGACGTTCTTTTTCCGAGAGCTGGGCGAGGACATCCGCCACCTTTTCAGCCAGCTGCTGCCCTTCAATTCTCGCTCCGGGAGAGATATCCGCTCGTTCGTCCATGAGGGAATCGAGAAACGAACTGCCCTCATTTGAATTGTCGAGGGTCTCGTTGAGACTGACACAACCAAGGTGACTGACCTCGCCAAGCATTGACCGGTAATCTTCAAGGGAAAGTTCCATGGCCTGGGCCACCTCATGGTCTTCGGGGTCTCGGCCGAGTTTGCAGTTCCAGATCGACTATGGTTTTGCCGATTCGGTTTTGCTTATCCCGGAGGGATCGTGAAAACCAGTCGAGTTTTCTCATCTCATCGAGAATTGCCCCGCGAATTCTATATTCGGCAAAGGTCTTGAACAGGATGTTTTTGGACGGGTCATATTTATTGGCTGCATCGAGAAGACCAAGCATACCGGCGCTCTTCATATCATCTTTATTCATGAATGAAGGGACCTGGGTCACCATTCTGCCAACCAGAATATCGACCAGGTAAAGATGGTCGCGGATTATTTGCGATCGGTCATCAGGATGAGGATTTTGATTGTAAAGCATCGATTCTCAACCCCCAATGTTGAGCAGTTTTTTCCAGAAAAATTGCAGATTCCCCTTCGGGCTGGCCTGGGATGGTTCGGAACAGATCCTGCCGGCCAGCTGACGAAATGCCGCGGTCACTTTCGATCCGGGGATGAGTTCGCTGATGACTTTCTGCTTTCTGATTGCATCGATCATCTGCCGGTCTTCGGGGATGGAGCCCAGGTAATCAATGGAGATATCAAGATAACGATTGGCCACCATGGTTAATTTACGGTAGACATCGAGAGCGTCGTCTTCAGTGCGGATCTGATTGACCACCAGGTTGAATTTTTTTTCATGATAATGGGTGGAAAGCAGTTTCATCAGGGCATAGGCATCGGTGATAGCGGTCGGTTCAGGAGTGGTAACAACGAGAATCTCCTGGGCCGCAGTGTTGAAATAGGTCACATTTTCTGAAATCCCCGCTTCGGTGTCGATGAGCACATAGTCAAAATGGTTGTGCATGGAATCGAGCCCGTCCAGCAGCCGCATTTTCTGGGTGGAATCCAAGCCGGGTGAAATTCTGGATTCCGGATCCGGCCGGCAAAATTTTAATCCCCAGGGGACCGTCAACCATAATATCCTGCAGCTCGTACTCACCGGAAAAAAAATGATTGAGATTGTAGGAAGGGGAAAGACCGAAAACCACATCGATATTTGCCAGACCAAGATCCGCATCAAGGATGAGAACGCGTTTGCCCATTGAGGCGAGAATATAGGCTAAATTGGCACAGACGGCGGTTTTGCCGACGCCTCCTTTGCCACTGGTTATTGAATAGACGGTTGTCGCCTGGTCGACCTCGTCGCGATTGTTACCGGGCCGGTGGGGATTTAAATCCCGCAGGGTCTTGGCCTGATCTCCTGTCGAGTGGGATGTATTAGTCATGCATGGATCCTTCGTGTTGAGACATGATCAACTCTGCAACAATTTTCGGTGAAATTTCCAGTAAATCTTCGGGAACCCTCTGTCCGTTGGTCACATAAGACAGCGGGTTGCTGTTCTGGATCTGGACATTGAGGAGTATGCCAAGGCTTGCGCACTCATCTATTTTGGTAAATATAGTATTGCTGATCTCGAGCGTATTAAAGCGCTCAATTGTGTCCAGAAGTTCATTTTCCCGGGTCCCTGCCGAGAGCACCAGATGTTTGTCGATATCCAGTTCCGGGCTGAGAAACGAAGCAAGTTCATCAATGCAGTAACTGTCTCTCGGGCTTCTTCCTGCAGTATCAATGAGGATCAGCTCCTTGTCGCGGTGTTTTCAATTGCCTGCCTGAGCTGCTCCGGCGTAATGACCACGTCCACCGGCAGATGCATTATTTCACCATATACCTTAAGCTGCTCAACCGCGGCAATCCGATAGGTGTCGATGGTGATCAGGGCGATTGAATTGGAATATTTGCTCAGGTACGAGGCGGCAATTTTGGCCAGGGTTGTGGTTTTTCCAACCCCTGTCGGGCCGACCAGGGCAATGCGCTGTTGGGTCTGCCCGGCGGCAAAAACCGGTGGGCTGTACTTCAATGAGATTCTGAACAGTCGCCGACTATTGTTTCGTTTACCTGGTCCGGGTCGATCAGTTCCTGCTCGGTGAGATTTTGCCTGAGAAAGCCGGCTATTGTCCGCGATGTTTCCACGTTAATGCCGCGCTCAATAAGCATGGAGAGGATGTGATCGCCATAGATCGGATTGCCGGTTTGTCGGTTGGCAAACTCGCTATCCTTGACCGGCAGGGTGTTGTGCTTTTTTGGTTGTTTTGCGGATTTCTTTTTCGGCAAGCCGGCTTATCTGCCCGGCAAGATTTTTTACCAGGTCCTTTAGTTCATTGACCTCACTGTGCAAGCTCTGATCGCTGGGATACAGCCTGTGCAGCCTCGTTTTTCAGGTTCTGGTGGATTTTCTTCAGGGCGGACAGGGGCTTGATCGTTCAGGTAATGCTCTACGGACTCACCAACGGTATGGCGAAAACCTGAATCTCTTTTGCGGGGCAGGCTGTGCTGTTTTGCCTGCTTGATCGGCGAACCTGCTGTCGTTTTTCTGTCCCTGCGGAAAGTCGGCATCAATGGCCGCAGTAATTTCCAGCATGGGTTTACCAAGTAAACCAAGTTTGCCGCTGCGCATGGTTCTGGTGGACAGAATAAGGGCATCCGGACCAAGTTCCTCCTTGATCTTTTTCAGGCCGGAAGCCATATCCTCGGATTCAAAGACTCTAACTTGCATCCAGGTTCACCGTACCAAGAGATCTGATTTTTAGGTTGGGAGTAATTTCATTGTGAGAAAGAATGGTCAGCGCCGGATAATATCTCTCGGTTAAATTCCGCACATAAGGGCGTATCTGCGGTGCGGTCAGGAGGGTAGGGCGGCTGCCGCCGTCAAAAAGAGGGATCGCCTTGCCGATACCATCGAGAATCCTCTGGGCAATAACCGGATCAATGGACAGATAGCTGCCGGTTTCCTTATGCTGCACGCCGTTTCTGACTGCATCTTCGGCAGGTTTTCCCAGGGTGATGACCGGTATGACCCCGTTAACCGCCAATTCACTGCTGATGGCTCTGGCCAGGGCATGGCGAACGTATTCAGTCAGGATATCGGTATCCTGGGTTTTTGTGGCCCAGTCGGCCATTGTCTCAAGAATTGTTCGGAGATCCCGGATCGACACCCCTTCTTTTAAGAGGTTTTGCACAACCCGCATGATTGTGCCAAGAGAGAGAATGTTCGGGACCAGTTCCTCGACCAGTTTCGGATAGGTGTTGGCAAGATTGTCGAGCAGCGCCTGGACCTCCTGGCGGCCGATTAATTCGCGCGAGTATTGTTTGATTATCTCACTGATATGGGTGGCCATAACCGTTGTGCAGTCAACCACTGTGTATCCGGCAATCTGGGCCCGGTCTTTCTTGTCGGAGGTGATCCACAGGGCCGGGAGGCCAAAGGCTGGTTCCGTGGCAGCAATACCCTGCATTCGTTTCTGTCACCATTCCCGGGTCCATAGCCATAAAATGACCAGGCAGGATTTCCGATTCGGCCACCTTCACTCCTTTGAGTGAGAAGGTATAGTGATTCGGCGGCAGCTGCAGATTATCTTTGATATGAACCGGCGGAACGATAAAGCCGTTGTTCATGGCAAACTGTTTGCGGATTGATTGAATCCGGTTGAGCAGTTCTCCGTCCTGGGCGGAATCGACAAAAGGAATGAGGCCGTAGCCAACCTCAAGCTGCAGCAGGTCGACATTGAGCATCTCTTCGTAGTTTTCTTCGCGTTTGACCGGCGCCTGTTCCGGCTGTTCAGCAACTTCTTCTGCAGCTGCTTTTCTTGACTGGTCAAGATGGTAGGCCAGGGCGGCAAGGGACAGCGACAGCAGGAGAAAAGGGAAAAAGGGCAGGCCGGGAATCAGGGCAAAGCAGATAAGTATTCCGGAAACCACCCAGAGTGCCACTGTATTGAGGGAAAACTGGTTTTTAAGGTCGCTGCCGAAGTCTTTCTCGCCGGTGGTTCGCGTGACCAGAAGACCGGCTGCAGTGGAGATGATAAGTGCTGGAATCTGGCCGACAAGACCATCGCCAACGGTTAAAATAGTGTAGTTGGCGGCCGCCTCGGCCATGGGCATCCCTTTCTGGGCAACACCGATAACAAAACCGGCACCGATATTGATGAAGGTAATGATAATACCGGCGATGGCATCGCCTTTGACAAACTTGGACGCACCGTCCATGGCACCATGAAAACTGGATTCCTTGGAGATGCTTTCGCGACGGGCCCTGGCCTGATCTTCATTGATTAATCCGGCGTTGAGATCCGCATCGATAGCCATCTGTTTGCCTGGCATGGCATCCAGGGTGAATCGGGCGGCGACCTCGGCCACACGACCGGCACCCTTGGTAATAACCATAAAGTTGATGAGCACCAGGATGGCAAAAATGACGATTCCCACCACATAGTTGCCGCCAACAACAAATTGGCCAAAGGATTGAATAACCGAACCGGCAGCTCCGGGACCTTCGTCCCCGTGAATGAGGATCAGCCGGGTAGAGGCAACGTTGAGGGCCAGTCGGAAAAGTGTGGTGGTCAGGAGTATCGATGGGAAAATAGAAAAATCGGTGGCCTTGACCGTGTATAGGCTGATAATAAGAATAAGCAGGGCGATGGTGATGTTCATCGAGAGAAACAGATCCAGGATGATCGACGGCAGCGGAATGATCATGATCATCAGGATAGACACAAGTCCCAGGCCGGCGACAACGTCACTGCGGCCCAAAGATCTTTGAAGCGCAGGTTGGTCAGGGTGTTTTGTATGTTGGTCAGTTCCATTAATGGTCTTGCCTTTTAGTACCTTAGAAATTCATTTCCTGCTTTTTAGGAACGAATTTCGTGAAGGTACTTATACCCTCTTGTGGGTGTGAGTGAATAAACGTGGGCGAGAATTTCCGCGACAACTTTAAAGAGATCCTCTGGTATATGTTCGCCTATGTCCAGCTTATGCAATAACCGAGCCACTGGCGGGTTTTCGATAATGGCAATTTCATGGTCCCTGGCAATTTCTCTGATTTTCATGGCCACCAGGTCGGCACCTTTGGCGATGATGACAGGAGCCGCCATCTCTTTGGAATCGTATCGAACGGCAACAGAAATATGGGTCGGGTTGGTGATGATAACGTCCGCCTTAGGCACTTCCGCCATCATTCGTTTACGGGCCATTGCCTGCTGGATTGAGCGAATCTGGGCCTTAATGTGGGGATCGCCCTCGCTTTGTTTGAATTCTTCCTTTAATTCCTGCTTGGTCATCTTCATTTTTTCTTCCATTTCCCATTTGACAAAGAGGAAATCGAGAAAAGCTATGAGAATAAGAACCGCACAGACTTTCGCCAGGATGAGGATGGCCACTCTGCCGAGATAGCTGAGAGTTGTGCCAACAGTTGTATCAACCAGGATCAGAGCTTCCTTAAAATTATCCAGGACTGTTGAGTAGGCGATCCAGCCGACCAGCAATACTTTCAAAAGAGATTTGATCACCTCGATAAAAGACTTTTTGGAGACAAACCGGGACATTCCCGGTGATTGGATTGAGTTTTGAAAAATCAGGAATAAGCGGCTTTGCCGTCAACAGCCAGCCGAACTGGAAAAAACTCGAGAAAAAAGCCGATAATTAAAACAAGCAAAAAGAGCGGGGCGATGAGCAAACCGAGTTTCTGTAAGAGAAAGGCAGACAGGGTAAGGATTGAGGAAGAGGTTACTTCATAGCTGCCGCTTGACTGCCAGAGAAAAAAGATCAGTTCTGTCAGTCCATTCCAGAAAATTGGCAGATAAAAAATCCAGAAAAGAAGAATAATGGTAAAAAGAGAGGCTGTCTGTACCTCTTTGCTTTGGGCGATCTGGCCTTTTTTACGAAAATCCTCCCGCCGTTTTGCTGACGGGGCTTCTGTCTTTTCGCCGCCTGAGGAGCTTTCTTCTGCCATCGACTATCGTCCATGTTATTGAATGAACATGAATATGTAAGACTACCTGTAACGTGTAATTCAATGGTGTGTGCGTTGATAAGGGATTACCATTCAATACTCTTGTCGCCTTGCAATAAATAATCCGTAAAAGAGTATAATGGCAGGTATTATGGATTGAGAAAATTGAGAATAATCATAAAATCGTTCCCCAAGAGTGTCAAATTCCCGTCTGATTAAGCATCGATAACATGCTGAGTGTCAAAGCAATGACAATAAAAGCAGTGCCGATATTGATCGGGAAAGAGATAAGAAAAACATTGAGTTGAGGAAATACCCTGGCGAGAATGCCAAGAATGAGGCCGGAGAGAAGAAGGACCGCAAGAACAGGAGCACTGAACTGGACGCCGATGGTAAACATATGTGATGCGAGTTTCATGAGATAGGGAACAGCTTCTCCGGAAAGATCGAGCTGTCCCGGGAGGAAGAAGTTCATAGGACATAACGGCGGTTTGCAGAAAGAGATGATGGCCATTAACGGCCAGGAAGATAAGGATCGCAAAGATATTTTGAAATTGGGAAATGAGAGCGACCTGTCTTTCACTCTGGGGATCAAAAACGTTTGCTGCGGCAAAGCCCATCTGAAAACCGATGACTGTTGCGCCAAATTCAACCGCGGTAAAAATCAGTCTGGCGACAAGGCCAAGCAGCAGTCCTAAGAGAACTTCGGATATCATCAGCAGCAGAAAGGGAATGGGGGAAAAGCTGACCTTGGGTACGGCATCGGCCATGAGGGGAAAGAGGGTCAAGTGAGATGGCAACAACCAGTGCTGTTTTTACCCGACCGGGAGTCTGGGCTGAAGAGATCACCGGAATGGCCCCTATAAAACCGGCAACCCTACTGGTCACAACGAGAAAAGTTTGAAACTGTTCAACCGGAATAAGCTGGATATCCACTGTTTAGCTCTCAGAGAGTGGCCATGATATCGAAAAGACCTATGGTAAATACGGTGACGATTTTGATCACCCACGATCCGAAAATCAGCATAGTTACAAACACCGCAACAATTTTGGGAACAAAGGTGAGGGTTTGTTCGTTTATCTGGGTTGCCGCCTGAAAAATAGAAACCAGCAGGCCGACGATCAGGGCGACAATGAGCATTGGTGCGGAACACATCAGGATTGTTTGAATAGCCTTGCGGCAGATATCAACAGCCAGTTCCGGAGTCATTATTTTATCCTCATTTGATAAAATATCGGCATATGATTTCTTATACCCCGAAACTCTTAATCAAAGAGCCGACAACAAGACTCCAGCCATCAACCAGAACAAAAAGCAACAGTTTGAACGGCATGGAAATTATGACCGGAGGAAGCATCATCATTCCCATGGACATAAGAATAGAGGCAACGATCATGTCAATGACCAGAAAGGGGATATAAATCATGAATCCCATCTGAAAGGCTCTTTTCAGTTCCGACAGCATAAAGGCCGGAATAAGAGTCATGGTCGGAACATCATCCTGATCCGTTGGCTCCTGTGTCCATGGTGATTTCTGTGAGCAGGGTCAGTTCATCTTCGCGAACCTGACTGAACATAAATCCCGCATGGGGGCCAGTGCCTTTTCAAGGCCGCAGGTTGATCAATCTGTTCATTCAGATACGGTTGGAGAGCTTCTTCGTTGATTTTGTTTAATGTCGGCGACATGACAAAGAAAGAGAGAAACAGGGCAAGCCCGAGAATGACCTGGGTTGGCGGCATATTCTGGGTTCCCATCGCTTGCCGGACAAAGCCGAGGACAATGACAATCCGGGTAAAACAGGTGGTCATCAGCAAGATTGCCGGGGCAACGGAGAGGATGGTCAGAACAAACAGCACCTGCAGTGCGTTCGAAACCTGTCCCGGAGTATTGGCATCCTCAACGCCAAAAGTAATGGTCGGCAGACCGATAGCGCTGGCGTCATTTACCGGGATAAAAATGAAGCAGAAAAGTACGAAAAAGAAACAATACTTCGGTAGAGCAGGCTTGTAGCCTGTGGGTCATGACTGAGGTGTGACTCCTGTCGCTTGCAATACTTCGGCAAAGGACGATTCAGGTTGTGGGGTGAGAGCGGCAATGTGGGTGATCCGATCGCCGCTGATTCCAAGCAGATGTTCCTGACCTTTAACGTTAATGAGACAAAGAGATTTTTTGCCCATCAGGGGTTTTATTTCCATAATCTTGATTTCCTGATTTGTCCCTGTCGAGAGAAGGGAAAAACGCTTTTTTAAGAAACCATACAGTATCAGGATGATGCCCAGAACGATGAGCAAGCCCCAGATGACTCGAAAATAATTGGCGGTATCGCCGCCGGTCAGAGTGGCGGCAAATGTGTCTGATGGAGTAAGAATATACAGAACAAAAAGCAGAGATAGAAAGCTGAATTTCCATTTTCCGATCGGGAGCATAGTATATCTCCTTAGCCGAGGTTCTCAATTCGGTCTGCGGTACTCACCACGTCAGTCAGGCGAATGCCGAATTTATCTCCTACCATCACCGCCTCGCCTTTGGCTATCAGCTTTGAATTCACATAGAGATCAAGGGGCTCTCCGGCAAGTTTGTCCAGCTCTATCACATACCCTTCACCCATTTTTAACAAGTCGCGAAGAAGTATTCTGCTTCTCCCGACCTCACCGAAATCTGCAGGGGAATATCATAGAGGAAATTGAGTCCTCTGCCGTTTTTTGGGTCAGCAGACGGCTTGGCTGGACTTGGCTGCAGCTTTGGGGTTTTCCTGCAGAAGTTCTTTGATTTCGTCCGGATCGGGACGACTGTTTTTGGTTGTTGTATCCATGTATTCTTCCTTAATTAATAACACCTGTGAGACTGATGGCCTTTTTGCCATTGTGTGTTCCGGGAATGGCAGAAAACTTTATCTTTTTCTTCCACCAGAACCTTCAGAGGAGCGATGGATCATAGTTCAGATCGAGAATATCCCCAATTTCCATGTTTAATATTTGATTTACCGAGAGAGTTATTATCCCTGACTGGGCGGTAATGACGGAAGGGACATCCTGAATCTCATCTTCCAGTACGTCCTGCCATGTGCCTCTGGTGGTCGTGGAGATATTCACCAGTTCTCCGAAGAGATCGCGGAGTGGCTCAAGGGTCGCATAAGGGAACACCAGATGAATTTCGCCAGAATATTCGCCGACTTTATACCAGAAAGTTCCAACTATGACTTCGGCCTCCGGCTCAACGATTGAGACCAGACGGGCATTATTTTCCAATTTTATCAGGGAGGTGCTGCAAGTTCCAGCAGTTGGGAAAAGGACTTATTCAGATCCCTGCAGGCATCGGTAAGTATTGTTTTTAGTATAGTAAGTTCAATCGTGGTGAGCCGTCGGTCCAGCTGAGGTGACTCCATGTCACTGGAGGCGCCCAGCATGATTTCAATCATCGAAAAGGAAAGCTTTGGATCGACGATGATCAGGGCGCCGTGTTTGAGAGGAGGCATATCAAGAATGCCAATACCGCCCGGCTGGCTCTTGTCGGCCATAAACTTCTGAAATGTCAAAGGTGTCAAGGGCCGTTCTGGTGATCGAAATGGTTCGTTGCAGCTGGTTGGTCAAAGATGTGGCAGTATAATCTGCAGAAAGAGTCAAGAATAATATCAAAATTAGGAATTCTGAACTGTTCTCTGTCCGGTCGAGCAAGTTGAAACAGATTAACGGGACTGCAGGCAAGAAATGCGTTCTGCTCATTCTCGTCCAGATCAAGGGAAACCTTTCCTTCCCTGATTGCACTGAGAAGATCGGAAATCTCTGATTTTTTTAGAATTGCATCCATGAGTTTTGCAGAGGCTATTGGACTACAAAATTAGTAAAATAGATGGATATCACCTGGCCAGTCTGAAGAAAAGAATTGATCTTGTTCAGCAGTTCAGCCTTGAGTTGTTTTTTGCCCTGAAGATCCTGCAGTTCTTCGTATGTCTTGTTGCCTATGAACAGGAGAATTGCATCGCGCATTTGCGGCATCCTCTGCTCGACTTCAGTTTTTACCGCCTCGTTGTTCAGTTCGACGGTTATTGAAGCTTTGACGTAATGGGCTGCATCACCACTGATGATATTGACGATAAATTCCTCAATATTTACCATGGGGCCGATTTGTGCTTGCTGTGCCGAGTGCCGGGACCGGCACCTGCTGGCCGGAGTCTTTTCACCCTCAGGAGCTGGTTTTTCTTTCAGGAAGTACCAGGCCCCGCCACCTCCACCAATGAGGAGCACCAGAACCACCGCTCCGATTATGATGAAAAGTTTCTTTTTGCTCTCCTTTTTCAACTGCAGCTTCTTTTTTTTCAGCCATGTATCTCTACCTTGTAATCAAAAAAGATCTCAACTCGTAATGCATGTTTCTAACAATTTATCCAGCAGAGTAAACCCCTGCAGGGATACTCGCTCCATTGCTCTCTGTTTCCATTCCTCCACAGCTCTTCGCGTACCGACGGGTGCGAGAGTAAAGAACAGCGGCAGCTAAAGAGGTGCTGTTCCGTTTGTTATTGGCGACTTGACCAGTGATCTGTTGCTTTGCAGTTTGAGCACAAAATCCACCCGTCTGTTTTGTGCCCGGGTCGCTTCATCCTTATTGATCACTATTGGGCGATCTTTGCCGTAGCCGACTGCCGACATCCGGTCAAGGGAAGCAGGTCGCTATGGAAAAAATATCTCAGCACAGACACTGATCTCGCCACAGAAAGATCCCAGTTATCGAATTGCGGGTCTTGCACCGGGATGTCATCTGTATGCCCTTCAATTCTCAGATCCATAGGCAGGGGGCGGATTATATCGGCAATATCTCTCAAAATCGGAATGGCTTTCGGAACGATTTTAGCTTGACCTTTGCCAAACAGCACAGAGTCGTTGATGCGAAGAATTATCGAGTCGTCATCTTTTTTAATGAGGCCGATATCCTTGTTGAGGCGCAGGGAATCGATTTGAGATTTGACCTTTTCATAAATCTTTTCAGTTGTCTGCATCTGAACCGGAGAAAATTGGGTTATCGGTTGAGAAGGAAGGACTGGAATAGCAAAATCAACATTGGCGGAGTCCCTGCGCATGCCAAAGGCATCTTTTAATGAACTGGAGGCTTCGGTAGAAACGTAACCGGGTCCATATTCGCCATGGAAAGAAGCAAGACAAAAAAAGTCAGAAGCAAGGTAACCAGATCGGAGTAGGTAACCATCCAGGCTGGTGCACCGGCGTGGCATTCAGCTTTCTTTTCTTTTTTGGGAGGATCTTGTTTCTGCCATAGTCGTCGTGCCTTTATCTGTTGAAAGTGGATTCGCGAAGTTTTGGTGCAATGAAAGCATGCAGCTTCTGCTCCATGATTCGCGGATTTTCTCCTGACAGAATTGACTGCATCCCTTCGATAATCAGGGTTTTGATAAGTACTTCCGAGGCCGACCGGTTTTTTAGTTTTCCGGCCATTGGCGAACAGACGACATTGGCGATTACCGCACCGTAAAAGGTAGTGAGCAGGGCAACCGCCATGGCCGGACCGATGGAGGCAGGGTCATCCATGGTCTGGAGCATCTGGACAAGGCCGATCAGGGTGCCGACCATGCCCATGGCCGGCGCGTAGGCGGCGATAGAGGTGAAAATGTCCGCGCCTTTACCGTGGCGCATCTGGATATATTCGATTTCTGTATTCAACATGCTGCGCAGGGTTTCCGGTTCCTGACCGTCAACAGCCATCTGCATGGCTTTTTTGAGAAAATCGTCGTCGACAGTTTCCATTGCTCCCTGCAGGGCGAGGATGCCTTCTTTTCTCGCTTTGTTGGCAAATTCCATAAGTTGAATAATAAGGTTGTTTATGGACATTTCCTTGTACAGAAATGTTTTCTTTGCAACATTCAGGGCATCAAATACATCGCTGAAAGGGTAATGGACCAGGGTGTTGCCCAAAGTCCCGCCAAAGACTATGAGAATCGATGGAATATTAATGAATATTGTCAGGGGGCCACCCTGAAGAATAGCCATAAGCATGAGGCCGAAAGCAGCACCAATGCCGATTACGGTTGAAAGATCCAAAAAAACCTCCGTTGACAGGTTCTAGTTTTAAGTACTGTGTTCAAGGCCTGTGCCCTGTCTGTCCTGAGTGTGTGCATCAGGAGTAAGTTTGTACGCAGGCAATTCTTTCCCTTGTTGTTCTTGATATCATAGACTCTGGATTTTCAAAACTCAAGTCTAGCAAAAAATATTCCAATAAAAATAATTGTTGTCGTTAATGAACATAAAACAGGACCTGGCAACCAAGGAAAGAGCGATTAAAAAAGAAAACCAGGACTAGCGTAGAGCTAGTCCTGGTTTGGTGGGAATTTGTGTCAAAAATATGACAACTATCTTTTCAGGTTGATAAGCTCTCCGAGCAACTCGTCGACTGTGGTAATTATCTTTGAATTTGCCTGGAATCCTCGCTGCACTGTTATCATTCTGACAAACTCAGCACCCATATCGACATTTGACTGTTCAAGAGAATTGGTGAAAATTTTACCAAGTTCAGGGCCAGGCAGACCGGTACGAGCAGCCCCGGAGGTTGTTGTCTGCCGTGTACAGATTGCTTCCGGCAAGAGCCAATCCACCGGGATTGACAAATTTTCCTAATACCAGCTGGGCAATTTTGGTCTGTTCACCATTCGAATATGACGCAACGACTATGCCTTCAGGGTCTATTTCAACTCCGGTGAGGTTGCCCGCTCCAGAACCATTCTGATTTTGCGAAATGACCACCGATTCGCTGTTGAATTGGGTGGTGTCAAAGGTAACAATCGATGTCTGTTGCAGTCGTTCCGTTGCCCCAGTCAAGTAAGTGGGATAGTGGCCGTTGTATCGGTCGGCGGGGTGGCGGCTGCATTGGTCAATATGCCGTCAGCAGTAAAATCCAGATAGCTCCGCAGGTTGCCACTCATAATTGTACCTAAGCCATCGTCTGCTTCCGCACTCCAGTTGGCATCCCAGGTATTTGTATGCAGTTTTTGTAAAGTATGTGGTTAAAAGCTGGGGATTACCCAAGGTATCAAAAACCTGTACAGAAGATGAGTAATTATACGTACCAGGATCGGTATAATCAAATGGCGCAGCTAATTATCGGTTCTGTGGAATCGAGATTTGTCGTGAGCTGCAAGGGCGGATGTAACATTTCCCTGTACCAGGCCACTGCTTTCAACCTCAATATCCTGGGCGTCGCCTGCTGCCATCTGGCCATTGATATCAAAAGCTTTACCTTGTACCCTGAACCCTTCCGGGTTAACCAGATATCCGTCCTGATCAAACCTGAAAGAACCGGCCCTTGAGTAGTAGGCTGTTTCATCACCTGGTTCTTGAGAATAAAAAATCCATCACCTTCAATCGCTACATCAAGGTTAGACTCAGTCGATTCGAAAGTGCCCTGGCTGAAAATCTGGTCGACCCTCGACATTCCAACTCCGCGGCCAACCTGGGATTGGCCACCCGAACCATTTATCGATGCGGACAGGAGATCGGAAAAGATCGTTCTGGAACCTTTAAAGCCAAGGGTGTTGGTGTTGGCCAGGTTGTTGCCGATAACACTCATGGCCTGGCCGTTAGTGTTCAGGCCACTGACTCCACTGTATAATGCACTCGAAATACCCATTTTTTTCTCCTTAATCTATAGAGTCAGTTGATATAAAAACTACTCTTGCCAATCTTGATAAACTCGTAAAATACTTTAAATCATCGATAGTTAAGTAAAAATCTTCATGATTCGATGCGTGGAAATGTTACTATTAGCTCGAGCGTACTAGGCTACGTCGTATGATAATGGAATTGTATTATTCATATACGCCCTGAATCGAAGAGAAGGCAACTTCGCCGGCCTTGGTTAAAAGAACAGCTGCCAAGCTGGCCGGCAAGGTCAACTCCGGTAACCTCTGATTTGATAAGAGGAGCTGCTCGACACATTTTCATCCGTTGCCGACCTGGCCTCAACGACTATGTTGTAGTTGCCTGGAGTTGCAATTTGATCATTTGCCAGTCGGCCATCCCAGGTGATAAAGTGGCTGCCGCGTGGTAAGATTTTGGCCATCCAGTGTTGCCACGGTCACTCCGTTTTGCTGTATGGAAATTGTCACTTCTGCTGCCTGACCATCCAATTGATAGCCTATCTCTGCAGGTTCCCCTGTAAAATTAAAAGAATCGCTGTGATAGGCCACATTTTTGCCGATGGTGTTCAGTGTCGAAAAACGGTCGGAATTGGCATTGGCCTGGGATAGATTGTCCATGCTCTCATTTAAACTGAAAGAGCTGTTCCAGAGAGCTGAACTGGGCCAGTTGGGCTGTAAATTCAGTAGGATCATCCGGGTTGAGCGGATCCTGGTTTTGCAGTTGCGCCACCAGCAAGGTTAAAAAATCCTCTTTACCCATGACTGCATCATTACTATTCTTTGCAGTGCTTATTCCCAGTGAAGCAGTTGTTGCCTGGTTTATAGAATCGATATAACTGCTCATTAAAACTCCTAAATTTTAACGTTTACCCCAGCTGTTCGTGCGCCGGGACGGTGAAGGGGATATCGTCTAAAGTGAAGGCCGCTCCATCTTTTTGCCGACCCTTTTGTGTTGCCAGGCTGGTGATCGTTGTTGCTGAAAAGCTGTTGATCAAAAAGATCAAAGTCACTTACCGACTCGGATTCGGCAGTGAGCTGATATTTGATCGATATCAAAACCTTGATTTTCGAGCATGGTTTTTAGTTTCGGCAAATTTTTTTCGAAAATTTCCAAAGTGTGCTGACTTTGGGCGACAATATTGGCACGGATTGACTCCATCTTTAAGGGTCAGGTCGATTTTCAGTTCGCCAAGTTCTGCCGGGTGGAGTTTTAAATTAATCCGGGAATCGATGTTCTTACTGGACAGGCGAAATCTTTCAGCCAGTTGTTGCATGACTTCATGTTCATGGACTATGACCCCTGAGGGCAGAATTATCGGTTTTACCGATTCAGTTGTCGGCTGGGTATTGGTTTCCTGAGTCATTGCTGCAATTGTCGAAAAAGTATTGGTCTGTTCGGTCGCACTAAAAGGGCTGGTGGCAAGGGTGGTACCGGTGGTCTGCTGGGCAAGTTCGCCGTCTGGCGGACTGTCCTGGAAATTCTGCATGTTGTCCGCCATCGGTCTCAACATTTATTTTGTGGCAAAGTATTGCTGCTGGCTGTCGTGCCTGATCCCGGTCAATTGGTGCATGGGTTTTCCCGGGGTAAATGTAAGGCTGTCACCATCGGCAAGGAGCAGTCCGTTCTGATTGGAGTCCGCTGTTTTCGCAGTTGCAGACATACTGGCCGTTTCCATTTTCCCTGCAAGCGAAGCGTTTAGAGAGCTATAAAAATCTTTGTCGACGGAGATCGGTATGGCGGAGTTTTCTGCTTTAGCAGTGAGATACCGTTTCCGTATCGTTTGCGCTGGCAATGATGTTTTGCAATTGATTCATGAGTGCATCTTGTTTTCCTGCAACTATCGGAGTCTGTTGATTGGTTTCACAGGTTCGGATATTTCAGGCCTGCGTCTCCGATGCAATCGTTAATGGAAATCTGGAACCTCGCTGGCGATAACTGCTGATGTATTGTTACGCTGATCGGCATGAAACTCTGCGGGTTGCTGTCGAGCAAGAAAAGAAGGGGATGTCTGCTGAATATTTTCCGGGACATGCAGTAAGAGATTTGTCTGATCAGAGTTTTCATCTGCAATCTCTGCACGACGACCTTCTGTCTCTGTCGAGCTTTCAGCTTCAGTGCAAGCAGCATTTTTTGTCAGTTTTCCTGGTTCTGCAGGGCCGTTGACTTGACTTCTTTGTCTGGTGTCTGAAGATTTTTTTGGGTCGGCACTGGTCTGTGGTGCCTGCTGTCCCTGTTTTTTCCCTGAAACTGCATTCTCGAGGTGGGGTGAAAAGTGGCTCTGGTCATTGCTGCCAGGAGAACCAGATGGCCGGGCTTGGGGAGTGCTTGGGGAAACATTTGGCTGGACAGCGAGCATTTGTGGCATATTTTGTCACTCTATTTGCAAAGTTGAAAAGGTCGTACTGATTTCCGTCGCTTTTTGTTTAGATATCTGATTGAGAATATTTGCTGCGGACTTAACTTTCATGCTGGCCAGAAGGTCCGCCGCCAGCTGCTGATCTAGACTGCTTATGACCTGTGCCGCTTTGACGGGCGACATTTTCTGGTAAATACCCGCCAGTTCCTGGAGTCGTTTTTTTTCTTCTATCGATTTTGCCGCCAGAAGGGTTTCAATCTTATCCTGGAATTTTCTCAGCTCCTCCAGCTTCCTGTCCATTTCAGTTAATTTCTTATCGACTCCTTCCTCCAAGGTCTTTAGCTCCTTTTTACGCAAATCGATATCTTCTCGTTCTTTCCGGATATTTGCCCTTTCCTGCATAATTGTATTGATCAATTCTTCGCTCCTCTACCGAACCGTAATTTTTCGGAGAAGCCGTGTCATCGGCATGTCCTTTGCGAGGGAAAGAAGGGTGAGAAAGATAACAGAAGGATCAGATGAATAATGTGATGTCGTTTTATGGAACATAGGTAAATTTCAAGGTATCCGAGAAGAGTTTGAGTACCTCTTGTGGTATTAGAATGAATCAGCTTCATGCCGGGTAGTGGCTATCTCGTCAAGCATTGCCGCTTCCTTTTTATTTAAATAAGCTTGCCAGGCATTATTCTGGGTTTCTTTCAGCTGCTCCATTATCTGACGTTCTCTGCTGCGATAGAAGGAGGTTGTGCTGTTCTTTTCGCACGAGGTGAGTTTTTTCAGTCAGATTTTTTTTAATTGCCTGAATGTTGTGTTGTTGGGCGGCAATTCTTTCTTCATGTCTGATCAGTTCGTTGATGCCTATTCCTTCTTCTCTGCAATCTTTCCAGTTCGTCGATAGACTGCTCTAAAGCGTGTCTCTCGATCAGATAATTTCTGTTCTATAGTTTCCTGAATTTTTTTTGCCTCAATTAATCGATGCTGCGCCATCTCTTCAAGGCGCCTGCGGTAATCAAGAACAGCTCTGTAAAGTAAAAGGTTTCATAGACTGGCCAAGACAAAGTAAACAGAGTTGATGAAAGCGATATCAATGAAAGTTTTCGGTCTATAGGCAGAAAATTATTTTAATTCTATCTGCTTGGCGGCGATTTTTTTTTAGAGGTTCTTCATCTTTACGATCACTGAGGACACTCCCCAAGTGTTCTATGGATTCTTTTAAGGTCGTTGTTTCAGTATAATTTTGCCGCAAAAAATCATTGATTGCGTCAATCTTACTGATGGCATAATCGATTTTCGGATTAGAACCCTTTGACATAGGCTCCGATATTGATAAGATCTTCCGCTTCACTATAACTGGCGAGCACCCCTCTGGCTTTGCCGGCCAGCTCCAGGTGCCTGGGAAAGGTAATATCACGCATTACCCGGCTTGCGGAATTCAGGACATCAATTGCCGGAAAATGATTTTTTGCGGCAAGGGCTCTGGAAAGAACGATATGGCCATCGAGAATTGATCTGACCGAATCGGCAACAGGCTCGGTCATATCGTCGCCATCGACGAGTACTGTATACAAACCGGTTATTGACCCTTTCCCTGAAATCTGCCGGCCCGTTCAAGAAGTTTTGGCAGCGTGGCAAAAACAGAAGGAGTATAGCCTTTGGTCGTTGGCGGTTCACCGATGGCGAGACCAATTTCCCGCATGGCCATGGCAAAACGGGTGACGGAATCCATCATGAGCAGGACATTTTTCCCCTGATTGCAAAAATATTCGGCAATGGCTGTTGCGACAAAGGCTCCACGCATGCGGAGAAGGGGAGGCTGGTCGGATGTCACAACGACAATCACTGATCTGGCCAAGCCCTCTTTGCCGAGATCACGTTCGATAAATTCCCGGACTTCACGTCCACGTTCACCAATCAGGGCGATCACGTTTATATCGGCTTTGGCATATTTGGCCATCATGCCGAGAAGAACGCTTTTTCCAATACCCGAGCCGGCCATGATGCCCATCCTCTGCCCCATCCCGCAGGTAATAAGGCCGTTGATTGCCCGTATGCCGAGGTCAAGTGTTTCGGTGATGTTTTGCCTTTCCATTGGGCCCGGGGGAAGGGAATAGAGATCTTTTTCTTCAGTGAGAGGGGGAGGCGGATGGCCGTCCTGGGGCATTTCCATGGCATCAATCACTCGGCCAAGAAGACTGTTGCCGACTTTTATGGTGGCACTGTTGCGGATTACCCTGATAAGACTGCCTGGTCCGAGTCCACGCAAATCTCCCAGAGGCATGAGCAGTGCCTTGCCATCTCTGAAACCGACAATTTCAGCAGTATATCTTCTGCTCACCATCGATTGTTGTCAGTTCGCAAAGTGAGCCGATGCTGGAGTGGGGGCAGTAGCCTTCGATGACCAGACCGACAATGCGGGTAACTTTTCCCCAGATTTTGATAACATTGAGGTTTTTTAATTGTGCATGATCAAATGACATTGGCGGATTATTCCGTTCAAGTGGAGGATGGTACCCTAGAAACAGTTTGTAAAAATCAGCAGTGAAAGTCAAAGAATTGACCTGACGCTCATAAAATTCATAGATTCTTTTTTATTTCCTCTCTGATGACGTCAAACTGGCTGGCTATAGTCGCATCGATGGTACATTTGTCAGATTCAATTTTTGCACCGCCGCGTTCTATGCGTACTATCTTTTTTTATAACAATTTTATTGAGCCCGGTCAGGCCGGCAATAATTTCTGCAGATTTTTCAGCGACGGTGTCATGATCTTCCGGGTGAATATAGACAGTAAATTCATCGGATTTTACTGCCCGCTGCAATGCCTCTTCAATTGTTGCAATAATTGTGTCGTCCTGTTCACGAACGGAAATGCGGAGTATTCTTTCAGCTATCGACAGGGCAAATTCCTGTAATTCTTCGCTGCTGTTGCTGATAATTGTCTCGCGAACGGTGTCAAGTTGTTGACATGTGCTGAGCAGAGCCCGGGTTGCGTCGCCAAAGTCCTGTTCGGCTTTGTCTTTGTCCCGTCTTGGAGTCCCTTTTGGTATGCTTCTTCGATTTTTTCTTGGCAATAGCAAGTTCAAGATAGTTGCTTAAATCGATATCTTGTTGCTAGATAGGTGCTGCAGGCTGCTTTCTCCTCGGGCAATGTCTGTTGCGCATCTCGGTCGGATTTGTACCTGGATGCTGGCTCCTTTGCTGCCGGCGTCCTGGATATCTTTTCGTGGGTCAGAGGCTAGTAGGGACAGTTTCTGGTCTGGAAAGGGAGTTGCTCCGTTTGTTGCAATGACTGCCATCCTGAAGGATGTTTTCTCATCTCGTTTGATAAGTTCTTCAGGTTGGAATGAATTGGAATTTTTATAGTATTTAGACAAGCTCATCGCCACCTCCGGAACCAAGTACCAGTTTGCCTTCCTCCTCAAGTTTCATGGCAATTTTGACTATTGACTGCTGCATAAGCTCGACCTCGGAAAGCCGGACCGGCCCCATGGCGTCGAGATCATCACGAATCATTTCCGCAGCACGGGCAGACATGTTGGCAAATATTTTTTCCTTCATCTGCTCGGATGCGGTTTTCAGGGCCAGGGTTAAAGAGTCGTTGTTGACTTCTCTCAGGATCATCTGCAATGACCTGCCATCAAGGGCAACAAGATTCTCGAAGGTGAACATCTTCTTGCGGATCTCTTCCGCCATATCCGGGTCAGTTTGTTCCATGTCTTCGAGAATATCGGCATCGAGATTGTTTTTCATATGGTTGAGGATACCGACTACTGCATCAATTCCACCAACTTTTTTATGGGCTTTTCCTGACACCAGACCTATTTCACGATGCAGGGCATCTTCGATTCTACTGAGCACAACGGGGGAAACCTTTTCTATTTTTGAAATACGATAAGCAACATCGGCGCGGATTTCTTCAGGTAAATGGGTTAAAATTTCTGCTGCATGTTCAATATGTTGTGTGGACAGAATAAGGGCAACGGTCTGGGGGTGCTCATGCTCCAGAAGACCGGCAACCATACGAGGAGCCATTAAAGCAATTGTTTCCAGAGACTTTGTCTCGGTTCCGGACAGAAATTGATCCATGAGAAATTTTGACCTTTTTTCCCCGGAGGTCGCAGCGATTGCATTTTTGGCAAAATCGCCTCCCTTTACAAAAAGTCCGGCAAAGAGGTTTTGGGATTCGCGAAAATTTGCGAAAACCTTTTCCTTGATGTCGCATGGGAATATGGTCGATGGTGGACATGGCCCGGGTGACCTGCCGAACTTCATCATCAGACAACTCCTCAAAAATTTTGGCCGTGGCCTCCTCTCCAAGACATATGAGCAATACAGCAACTCTATTGATTCCGGTAAGTGTTTCAATAGCCATTGTTTATCAACCTTCCTGGATCCAGTTTTTAATTATAAAGGCTGTTGGTATCTTGATTTTGACGCACTTCCTTGCGCAGGGCGGTAATTGCATCATCAATTGGCAGTGGTGGCTCGATCGGTTCTTCGTTCGAGCATCAGACGTTGTTCATATTCAAGTTGTTCGACCGTTTTGTAATGCTGTTGTACTTCACTTCTTCATGGTTTTGATAACAGGCCGAACCAGAATAAAATAGATGAGAAGCATGCCGAAACCGATGAGGGCATATTTTATCAGGGGCATATATTGGTAGAGCAGATTTGCTGCGACCATTTCTCCTTCAGCGGAAGCTGTTTTGCCGGATCGACAAAAGGCATTGACAATACGTTAATAACATCTCCGCGCTCAGCTACGAGGCCAATTGCAGAGGCGACCATGTTTTCTATTGATTTCAGCTCTTCGGCGGAGCGTGGTGTTGCTGCTTCAGGCTTGCCGTCTGCATCAAGCGTCATTTTATCGGCAACAAGCACGGATACCGAAAGAGCGGTTATACTGCCAACCGGATTGACAGTCTTACTGATCGTCTTGCTGATTTCATAATTGGTTGTTCGGGAATTTTTATTTGAAGGTGTGAGTCGTATTGCTCTGCCCCGACTGCATTGCCCTGCAAATTGGACTGGACCCCGGGGATGCCGCCGGTCGTATCTGAACCGCTGCTTTCCTGGTTGATTTGTTCACTTCTGATGACGGGGTCATCGCCATCATAGAACTCTTGGGTTTTTTCCACTTTAGAAAAATCCAGGGTTGCGGAGACCCGCACCATGGCGTTATCTTTTCCCATGGTTTTGTCCAGCAAATCCTGGGCCCGTATTTCCATCCTATGTTCAACTTCCTGCTGGTAGGCGAGCATGTCAACGGAAAGAAGATCGTCTTCGGTTGGTTTTTCCTGAGCCTCAAGAACGACGCCATTGGAATCAATAATTTTGACGTTTTCTGGATCCAGGTCGGTAACAGAGCCGGCGACCAGATGTATTATTCCCTCGACCTGTGCCTGGTCGAGACTTTTGCCGGGAACAAGGGTAACAATTACCGAGGCGGTGCCGCTTTTCTGCTGATTTTTAAAAAGTCGTTTTTCCGGCAATGCGAGATGCACCCGGGTAGACTCCACAGGAGCGAGAGAGGTAATTGTTCTTGCCAGTTCTCCTTGCAATGCTCTGGTATAATTTACTTTTTGAACATAGTCGGTAAGGGCAAAATTCTGTTTATCAAAAACCTCAAATCCGACATCGCCGCCACTTGGCAACCCATTGGCGGCAAGATCAAGTCGGGTCTGATAGATTTTGTCAGCGGGAACCCAGATATCCTTGCCACCGTTTTTGAGGGTGTATTCAATTTTTTGATTTTTCAGCCAGGCGGTAACCGATGACGGCATCACTCATCGTAAGATTGGCATAGAGCAGCTGCTGGTCAGCGGTTCGCGCCTGGATAATCAAAAAAGCAAAGAGAATAATTGAAATAAGAAGAACTGTCCCTGTGGAAAATTTTTTTGACAGCGGCCATTCCTGAACGAGACCTATCACATTCTTTCGTTCAGGCTGTATGACCTCGGGAGGATTTGATCGATGTTGAGGTCGCATATTTCCTTCTCTTTTACTTCCATTAGTTACCTGATCCTTTGTGAAGTCTTGAGCCTTGTCTATTGAAAACTGAAAGCAAAGATGTCTAATAAAGAACTTCAAGTGTGCCCGTCAAATTATTACGACATCATCAAATCTGCATCCGCATGATTTCTTCATAAGCGGTGAGAGCCTTGTTGCGCATTTGAACAAGCATACGTAGAGAAATATCTGCTTCTTCTACGGCAATCATAACTTCATGGAGGTGTTTTGCATCTCCACTCTGCAGTTTTGCAATTGCTTGATCGCCGGTAATTTGCGTATCGTTCACTTTGCTCATCATTGATGTGAGCATATCACCAAAACCTGCGCTGCTCTTTGCTGACCGCACTGGTATCCGGAGCTCTTGGGAGGCAGGAGGGTAATGCTGCCCGGGCTGTCTATTGTGGTCATATTATATTATCTCCCTATTTCCAGTGCTTTCATCGCCATTCTTTTGGCCATTTTTATACTGGTCACATTTGCCTGGTAGGATCGGGTGGCAGACATCATGTCGACCATCTCTTCCAAGACGTTGATATTGGGCATTTCGACATATCCGTCCTCATTGGCATCAGGGTGGGAAGGATTGTACACCTTTCGTGGTGGGGTACTGATCTTCAGTAATTTTTGTTACCGTCTACCCCCTGGAGCACCGGTTTTCATGTTTCCTTCGAGCTGCTCCTGGAAAGTAAGCGGAGTTGATTGGAAATAGACGGACTTCTTTTTATAGGGTCCACCTTCCGGCGTTGAGGTGGTTTCTATGTTGGCGAGGTTTGAACTGATAGTGTTCAGCCGGGTACTCTGCGCCTGAAGAGCGGATCCGCTGATTTTAAAGGTGTTTAAGATATCCATAAAAATTCCTCGTAAGGATGATTGTCAAGTTCTGCCAGACATCATTGTCCACCGGATATGACATATTTGAGCAGGGTCATTTTCTTTTTCAAAAGTTGGGCGGCTGTTTCGTAAAGCAATTCATTTTCGGAAAGGTCCAGCATTTCCTGGTCGACCTTACCCCGTTTCCATCGCCGATACCGGTTGATCTTTTTCGGTAATTATTTTGCCATTGACCGAGTTAAAATTTGCCGGACCAAGGGATATATGTGCTTCATGTGAGGTAGAGAGGGTGATACCGTTGCGCTTGCCTATGGCATTGGCCAAATCCTCTTCAAAATCAAATCGTGACGAAGAATAGCCGGGGGTTTCAGCGTTGGCAATGTTGGAAGAGATTACCTGGGCTTTTTGTGCGCGAAGATCCAATACCTTGCCCAGAAGCTGCATATTGCTATCAAAAGGTCTTAATGGATCCATTTGTTCTCCTTGGTCAGTTTCTGCCTGAGAATAATGTATGAAACACTTGCAGGAGCTAACTCTGAGGTAAATCTATAAATCTGCTCTCATGCGCTGGACCATGCTAAGTCAAAAGTGTTAATTTCTGGCCGCTGCTTTTGCAAATTGCAATTCCCGTTCCGCATATTGTTTCCAAAGGCTGTTTTTTTCTGTTTCGACAATTTTCTCAAAGAAACTTAGCGCTTTTTTTTCATTTCCTTTTTGTCGCGCAAGTTCCGCAAGCCGATACAGACTCTGTTGGTAAAAATCATTTTCTTTGGTGACGGCGATAAATGCCTGTTCTGCTTCTTCAAATATTCCGGTCCTGGTACAGGCTCTCGGCGTACATGAAAATGTTCCTGCTGCGACAAAGAATGTTTTCATGAAAGCAAGTTTTCTTGATACCTCCAGACATTTTTGATAATTATCTGTTCTAAAATAAAGCGGTGAGCAAGTTCATAGATAGCAATATCTTCAGGCAGGGGATCAGGCAAAAGCCGGAGTGCATCGCTGAGCCGTTCATCTGCCACCAAGGACTGCAGTCGGAGAATAAGTATTTCTGCCGGTAACGACCATTTGGATAAGTGTAGGCGTATTGAGCAGCATAATCCTCCACCAAGGAGAAATTGCCGTGATCAAAAGTTGCTTGAATCATAGGGAGAAAAAATTGCTTCTTTTTGATCAACAGGCATTATGCCAATGAGGTAAAGATAGAGTTTTTGGGCTTCATCATAAATGCCTATTCGATTGTAGGCCTCGGCAATATCGACCAGAAACTTGCTGTCAATCCATTTGTTCTGGAAAAGATCTTTATTTTTTTTTGCTAAAACAAGTGCCTGCATGTATTCCTGGTTGTCCACCAGTCGTTTTATTTCACCCGGCAGGAGGTCAATAAGCAGCGCCTGTGCCGATATTCTGACATCTCCTGTTAAAAATTCTCTGAGATATTGCTGGAGAAGCTGAATCGACGTCATCGTTTCACCAAGAATGGCGTGAACGAGGGCCTGTTTGAAAAGGGCTTCTTCTCTTATAGGGCGGGAGTTGGCCTGCTTGGGCAATTGCACCATAATTTTCAATTGCCTGCCGTCCCCAGGTTTTATTTTGGAGAAACAGCAGGTCGTTTCTTTTTATCGCAGCACGAAAACCTGCTTCTGTCTTGGGAAATTGTTTTCAATTTCCGCAAACTCGTCAATGAGTGCTGCCCCATCGGAACCTTGAGTTTTGACATATTTTTTCTGTAGTCGATAAGACCCAGAAGAGTTTTGTCGGAAACCAAGGTCGACAGTGTGTCGTAGCAGTTTGCTGCCTCGGCGAATTTCTCTCTGTTCATAAGAAATGTTACAATATCCGCACAAAGAATAGGGCAGGGTTGGTAATACTGGCGAATCGGCTTGAATTTGGTATGCAGCTTTTGCCTTTATCGGCTTGATTAATGGCATACCAGTAATCGGCCTGACGGATTTGGACTATTTCCGCAATTTCTTTGGGCAGGGCAACATCATCTCGTAAAAGAAGGTGGTTGAGCCTTTTATAATTTTTGGTGGCAAGGGCTGTTTCTATCTGAGAAAGCAAAAAATATGGGGCCAAAGGAAGAGTGTTGCTGATTGATGATTCCAGTAAACGGTAGTCGCTTTCGGCGATATATGGGCTTTCATAAACAGAACGGAGGTGGATTAAAAGATATTTTGCATAGGTTCCCAGCAGTTCATCGCTGTATTGTTCTTTCAACAGATAGAGTTGTCTGATATGCATCCTCAAAATTACCGCCCCTGCTCAGTACTTCACCATAGGTAAGGGCGAGCAATTTCTTTGTTTCTATGTCCTCGGTGTTTTGTATCGCCGCCAGTAATTTTTCGGCAAGCTGATGCCAGAGATTTTGTTCGGCAAGAAGCAAACATCTCAGAATTGAGCAGCTGAAGATTTTTCTTTCCTCCTGGAGGGAGCAAGGCGATTACAGGAAAAGGAGGCAGGCTGAATTTGACAGGCACTTCGATTTTTACAGGCGATTCATACTGAGAGAAAAATGACATCCAGTCCTTGCTAAGGGGAACTCAGGTAAGGGTTGGTTGAATCGGCGGAAATCCTTTCCAGTACCGTCAGTCCGTTAAGTCTGTCTGCCAGGTTTTGGTAGGATTTACTGTATTCATTGCCCAGCAGAACCTCAAACACCAATTTGCCATCGGGGCTTTTCGTCAGTTTGTAGTGTTGGGGACGATAACGAAAAAAAAGTGACAAGATTATCGGTCCTCGTCCGGGCGTGGCAAAATTTTGACAATATCCTCGTCGGGTTTGCCGAGAAACAGTGACGGTGAGCATGTGGTCTTGAAAAACTCAAGATCAATACGTCGATCGCTTCTGATGCTGGTGTACTCGGGAGTTTCATCAAAGCTAAAATAGATCTGGATAATATCCTTGGTGTCTATTCTGGACACCTTAAGGAGTTCAGATGCGTGGGCCTAGAGCCAGTCAAGTTCAGAGTTGTTAAAAAAAACGATATGAGGAGAAATTTTCGTTGCATGACAGTTTGTCTAGCAAAAAGTATTCCAACCAATTGTGCTGCGTGTGAGACCTATGGTTTAGCCTGAAAGAGTCAGCGATCACCAAAATCGTGCTGTAAAATATCCACCAGGTGAAGTGACAAAATAATGACACATGGATGAGGAAAAGAAAAGCGGCGGGAAATAATGCAGATCAGCACGCACTCTTTATTCCTGTAGATATTTGATTTTTATCATGACTTCTTGATATTATGAATTGATTGTTTATTTGGAATGATCTATGCAAGGCATTGTATGACTGGATTTGATGTAGAATGATGGGGTATTATGCATGTCAGTACAATAGATTTTTCGGATATCCCGCTCGTTGCGGGATGCATTATTTAATACTCTTATGAGGGAAATAGTCGTGCAGGAAAAATAATTTCTGAGCGATTATAGACAGGAGAAAAGAATGGGAAAGAATGTACTGTTAGTTGATGATTCAAGCACAATGAGGAAAATCATCGGCCGTTCACTTCGGCAGGCCGGGCTTGAATTTGATCATATTTTTGAGGCAGCCGATGGGCTTGAAGCTTTGGATGTTTTGGAAAAAGAGCATGTTGATATTGTCTTGAGTGATATAAATATGCCCAATATGGATGGTATTTCTTTCTTGAGGGAAAAATCGAGCCGTGACGGTATCAAAAATATACCGGTTTGATGATTTCCACTGAAACCGGTGATGATATTATTGGCGAGGCAAAATCCCTCGGGCGGTCGGTGCAATTAAAAAACCTTTTACTCCCGATAAGGTGAATGAGGTACTTGGTCCTCTTCTGTAAATTACTTGAGATATATGGAGGAGGAGTAGGTGTGGAGATTAGTGAAAAAATCATCGAGGCGCAAAAGAAATATTTTCCACAATGGTGATGATGGAAATTTCAGTAAACGGCGATAATATGAACAGAATGTTGTCTTGAATGAGAGTATTTCCGGGGTCATTGGTTTGGCGGGTACCCACAAAGGTGTTCTGGCAATACATATTCCCTAGAAGGTTGCAATGGCCATAACCAGCAGCTTTCTGGGGATGGATGTTGACGAAATCAATGAGGACGTAGAGGATGCGGTCGGGGAATTGGCCAATATGCTCGGTGGCAATGTTAAGTCGATTTTGTCGGAAAACGGGAGAGATATTGATCTTTCTCTTCCTTCGACGATTACCGGACAGCAATATGACTTTCAACCGACCAAAGAGGCTGAAAGAATTATTATTCCGTTTCGCTGTGATGCCGGAGAATTTGCTGTCGATTTTCAGTTGGAAAAATAACAATTGGTAAAAGGTAATAACAAGGCAGCATCAAAAGTTTCGATTCTGCCTTGTGATTTTTATAACCGGATCTGTCTGGAAATAGCTTTTGCGACAGATACTGATAAGGATTTGAATTATGGCCGATAGGTTAATATAGGTAATGAAATTATCACCGGCACACAGGATGTATTTTCAACCATGTTGATGGTTGATCTTGAAAGTGAAGCGGTAATTGAAAATAGAAGTGTGATATTCAATCGAATCTGACCAGTATGATTGGCCTGGGTGGCGGAATTCGTGGATTGTTGGCTGTTCATTGTCCTGCTTCGGTGGCTAAAGCTATCACCGGTGCATTTCTTGGTATGGATGTCGATGAACTTAAACGATGATGTCAAAGATGCCATTGGGGAAATTGCCAATATGGTTGCAGGAAATCTTAAGGTTTCCTATGCGAAAATCGATATCAACGTTGAATTGGCTATACCGACATCGATCGTTGGTGAATCATTCCATGTGAGTGGAATCAGCAGATGCAAGACAGAATAATTGTTCCGTTTAAAATGGCTGATGATACCTTTTGGGTGGAACTTATGTATGTTGTCAACACATAATCGTATTTTGATGTAAATTGCCTAAAAAACATAAATTTTTAAGCATTAAAACTATCTAATTACATTGTGTTTTTCAGCCGATAAGAATATAATCACAGTGTTTTTGTCGATGCAGGTAAAAGATCTATTACTCTCCCATATTTCTTCATGAATCAGCAAAAAAGAATAAACAAGATACTTGAGGCTGTTGAGGCAAGAATACAAAACGAAGTCGGTGCTCTTCTTGGTGCCGATTTTTCTCTTATCAGTGGAGATAGAAAATTAGTCAGCAAAGAAGATGCTTTTGATAGTCTGCAGGGCAAACAGATTTGTGCTCAAATGGATATCACCGGTGAAATCACCGGAAAAGGCTGTCTGCTGATAGGCATCAAAGATGCTATTCGTCTGGGCGGAACTCTTATAATGTTGCCGGCCGGCGAATTGGAGGAGGTTATCGGCAGAGAGGAATACAGTGAAGAAATTGAGGACTCTTATGGTGAGATAGCAAATATTATTGCCGGTTCTTTCACCAAGGATTTTGAGGAAATGTATCCCAAAATCCTGTCGTTTTGTGCGTAAGGAACAGGAAATTATTGTTCCGGCAAAGGTGGTGATTGACAGCTGATAGATCCGGTAGCAAACCAGACATATTATCAGGTTTCTGCCTCTATGGTTCTTGATGGTCGGCAGATGGGGGATATGGTCGATGCTGATGCCTGCTGCCACCTTCGGTTTGCAGGAACAGGAAATAATACTGAGGCTGGTGACGAACCAAAGATCGCATCTATTGAACCGGATGTTGTAGGCGAGCCAGAGGTTTCGGCAGAAGAAGGATGACTTCTGGACAAGAAGACAGAACAAAACCGCAGCTACAGGAGCCAGCTTCTGAACCACCCAAATAAACTGCTGTCGACCAAAGTTTGATGCGGAAAAACATAAAGAAAAGGTAGACCGTCTTCTGGCTGAATGTCAGAAGAGGATGGAAGATGAAGTGGCGGCACTTTTCGGCGCCGACATCACCCTGAGCGATCCGGAAAATCAATTTCTGAGGAAGGAAGAATTTTTTCTTGATCATGTCGCCGGACGCCAGGTATTGGCCGATATGGAGGTGGCCGGTGAGATTCAGGGAAAAAGCTATCTTGCAGTCAGTGTCAAGGATGCCATTCATCTCGGCGGGATACTTATTATGCTCCCGCCTGCTGAGCTGGAAAATGTAGTCAGGGAAGAGGATTTCAGTGAGGATGCCCGAGATGCTTATGGAGAAATAGCCAACATTATATCCGGTGTTTATACTGCAGTTTTTGAAGAACAGTATAATCAAAAACTCCGATTCATCCGCAAGGAACTCCGGGATGTAGTTCCCGCCAAGGTCGATACGGCAATCCGCAGAACCATTTCCAGACACAAGCATATTATACCAGCAGCCTGTCCATGGCTGTTGATGGGAAACCTCTTGGCAAGATGCATATGCTTTTTCCGGCAGAACTGCTGCGTCTTGACGCTCCAGATGAGCAGACAAGATACAAACCGGAGAGAGAGCAGGATGCAGGCTCGTCTCAGGTAGAAGATAGTGGAACCGTAACCGAAAAGAACAGAGCGCAGTGCCCGCTGAAGCGAGGTAAGTCACGCTCCGGTGGCGCAGCAGGTGTTGCTCAATCCTGATGTCACAAACATAAAAAGCGGGTTGATAAAATCCTTGCCACCTGCAGAGATAGAATGATGGATGAGGTCAGTGCTCTGCTTGGTACTGACCTCAAATTGAGTAATCCCGGAAAATTTCATTGTCAGTAAAGAAGACTTCTTTTTTGAGGAGGTGTCGGGGAAACAGGTAATTGCCAATCTGGATGTGGTTGGTGAACTTGAAGGAAAAAGTTATCTGTCAGTTGGGCTGCGCGATGCCATTAGAATTGGTGGTACGTTGATTATGCTTCCTGCCGCAGAACTTGAATCGGTCGTTGCTGAGGAAAATTTTAGCGAGGATACCCAGGATGCCTATGGCGAAATAGCCAATATTATATCCGGAGTGTATACGGCGGTTTTTGAAGAGCAGTACAGCAAAAAAATTCGTTTTGTAAAAAACGATCTGCAACAGGTCGCTCCCAATGAAAGTCGATATTGGCGCAGATGAACCAATTGCCGGATCAGGATTATTACCTGAGCAGGATGGATCTTAGCCTGGGAGATCTTGAGCTCGGAAGGTGAATATGCTTATTCCCGCAGACCTCCTGGAGCTCGATGGTCTGAGACCTGACAGTGTTGTCAGTGACAGAAAACAATATACCTTCAATCGGAGCAGGTTCCACTCGATCAGGAAAAAACAGGTCAGGGAGCATGCTCAGAAGATTGAAGGAGAATGATCTGCAATCACTTGATATTCTAGTGGTCGGCGATGATGAAGTGGAAGCTGCAAAGATTGTCAAGGTTGCTCGAGAATGCTGGATACTCGGTAAAAAGCTCACTTTTAAAGATAATCTGCATAATTATATTCCCGGAACTTGAAGGCAATCTATCTGGTTATGCAGGATGTCAATGAGCAGGCTTTTGGTGTTGCCATCAAAGTCAGTTCCGCATGTTCCGTGCCGCTGATTGCTGCCGGACCGGACTGGACGAGAACGAAGGTGATCAAAGCTGTAAGTATGGTGTGCGGGATATATTCTTACTCCCGCTTCAGAAGAGGATATTGAGGAAAATGTACAGAACAATCTGCTCGAGCTTGCAGCCTGATGGCTGTGAAAATGATGATTTTACTCAAGTTTTGAGGTTCTTGCATGAGCTTCAGTCACCAGTCGAAGTTTATTTCTCCCACTCTCCCTCAATATCTTTTTTCTTTATCTTTTCAAGCAAGTAGTTCGCTTCAAGTTTAACAGACGAGCTGCTTCTTTCTTGTTTCCTTCGGTGAGTTTCAATGCCTGAACAATGAGTTGGTTTCAAAATCATTGATCAGTTCATTGAAATCTACTGTGCCGTTATCCCAGGCTACATGCTGAACAGATGTTTCTTGAGTTGGAATGGGCCTCTGATTGATCTGCAGATGCTACCTCATGCGATAGCCGGACCTTCCATTTCAGGCGGGATGACAACATTATGGAATTTTTCAGGAAGATCATTCAACTCGACCTGTCTGCCGCTGAATAAAATCGTCATATGCTGAATAAGATTTTCAAGCTCCCGTACATTGCCTCGCCATTCGTAATGGGAGATCGCGGCAAGTGCCTGGGTGAAAAGGTAAATCGTTCTCTGCCACGATTTTCAGCATATTTTTCAAAAAAAGCATCAATCAATAACGGAATATCTTCAGGTCGTTCTTTGAGTGGCGGGAATGTGAGAGGAACGACACTGAGACGATAGTAGAGATCTTCCCTGAATCGTCCTTCCCTGACCATTTGCTCAAGGTCGCAGTGTGTAGCCGCCAGGATACGTGTGTTGACGGGAATAGATTTGAAAGCACCAACCGGTTCAAATTCCTTTTCCTGAATGACCCTGTAGCAGCTTGGCCTGAAGGGCTGATTTCATGTCGCCGATTTCATCGAGAAAAAGAGTTCCCTGGTCTGCATATTGAATTCTGCCGGGTTTGTTCGCTGTCGCTCCGGTAAAGGCACCTTTGGTGTAACCGAACAGTTCGCTTTCAAGGAGGTCGTCGGGTATCGCCGCACAGTTCACCGGAACAAAATTTTTATCACGTCTTTTGCTCTGAGCATGGATGGCCTTTGCAACCATCTCTTTGCCGGTCCCGGATTCACCCCTGATGAGGACAGTGGAAAAATCATCTTCCGCCACTCGGGTTATGAGGTCAAAGAGCTGTCGAATGGGCTCACTGGAGCCGATCATGCCGTGAAATGGAACATGTTTCGGTTTGTCTGGCTTTTTGTGCAGTTTTCCGGGCAGGGGAAATGTTTCGTATGCTCTTTGTAACGCCAAAGTCATTTCCACCGGGTCGATTGGTCTGTGCAGGAAATAGAAAAGATCAAGATCAAGTATCTGTTTGATGAGCTGGGGACGACCGGTGGGATGATTGGCAGTATGAGTGTGTCAGGATACTCGTCTTTTATGGAGTGAGATAAGGGCTAATTCATCATCGTTATTGGCAAAGAATACATCTATTACCAGGATTTCAATCGAATTATTTTGTCATGACTGCGTCGAGTGCCTGGGGAGTCCTGCTCAGTAAATATATTGTTCAAAGCTAGTACATTGAACTGCAAGTCGAGCATATCTGCAATACCAGAAGAGTCTGTCGCTTCCCTATCGGCAAAAAGTATTGTGGGTGTAGTACCATGTAATTTTTCAGGCCAACAGACTATTGATTGATTTTAGTTCAGATAGAAGAATGTATAAGATCGGCGAGTTTACTGGAAGTTCTTCTCATATTAAGGCTGAGCAGTCGGGCAATTTTTTGAATTACTTTGATCCCTAAAGACGGATATTTTTCAGCCAAAAGTTCGAATCCCTTGTCGGTGAGGGTTACCATGGTGGTGGCTTGTTTGGCTATGACTGTGGCGGACCTTGGCGATTTGTCAATAAGTGCCATTTCACCGATGGAGCTCCCTTTTGTCAAACGGGCTAAGATAATATTTTCACCAGTGTCGGCTTTTTTTTGAATCTCCAGAATACCGGTTACCACAAAACCCATAAATGTTCCCATGATCACCTTCAACAAAAAGGTATTCTCCCCGCTGCAAATGTATGAAGCTCATATGTCTGGCGAAAACTGACAGTTCGTCAACATTGAAGCTTGAAAAAATCGGCAAATTAATAAGAAAAGATCTGGTCTCTTCCTCACTGTCACTCATCTCTTTAGGTAGCATTATTTTTACTCGGTCAGATAAATGCTGTCATTCTTTTGCTGCTCGTCACAGAATCAATTACTGTTTCACTACAAGCATATCATATCAAAAGGAGAAAAAACAATAATGTTTTCTTGTGGCTATCCTGTTCTGGCCAGGGCAGGAAATCACTTTTTGAGTAAGATTTGCTCTGCCTCTGGGTCACATACTCCCCTAAACGACCTAAAAGAGCAATACTGGTTTTTTTTTGTACTCGAATTAGCTGTCTAAAAGCGGTGGTTATGTGATAAGCTCTTGATGATTACTCCAATATAAATTTTATCCTTTATGTATCACAACTCATGGCTGCACATCTTCTCATAGTCTTGTCTGTTCTTTTGTCGGTGATGGTTTCGCCGGGTTTTGCCTCGGAAGCCTTCGTTGGTTCAGTGAAAAAAATTATTGATGGTGATTCTCTTCTTATCGTCTCCGCTCATAAAACCATTGAAGTGCGTCTTTACGGGATTGATTGCCCGGAATACAGGCAACCTTTTTCAAATGCTGCAAAAAAAATGGTTCAGAAAAAAGTGGGTGGCTGCAATGTGCTGGTTCAGCCGGAGTATTATGATAAGTATGAAAGAATGGTCGCCATCGTTCATTATGGGGATGACACACTGAACAGTGAACTGGTGCGGGCTGGTCTGGCCTGGGTTTCTCCCTATTTCTGCCGCAAGGACATTTGTACCTCATGGCGGCAGCTGGAAGATTTCGGCAAGGGAGTCAAAGAGGGGATTGTGGAGGGAAAAGCAGCCTGTTCCTCCATGGCAGTGGAAAAAGATGCAGCACAACAACTGATGGCGCCATCAGTCACGGTTCTGCGATAATTTCCAGGGTTTAGTGAGGAGATGTCTGATGACAGGATCGTCGTCGACAACGAGAATGGAAAGATTTTTCATGTGGATGCCTCTGTTATTTCTTTTGATAAAAGATCGATCTCAGATGTCGTTTGGGCACGAATCTGGGGCATACCCCGGTAAGTGATTCTGTTGAGCCTATGACGAGATATCCATCATCGGCAAGACTATCGGCCAGTTTGTTGAAAAGCTTTTTACGATCCTCTAAAGTGAAATAGATAGCGACGTTTCTACAGAATATTATATCAAATTTGCCGAGACTTGTGAAAGGCTGCATCAGATTGAGTTTTTTGAAATTCACCATGGCCCTGATTTCATCCTTGATTTTCCATGAGTCCCCAAAAAGGGTGAAATATTTTTGCAGATATTTTTTATCCAATCCCCGTTCGATTTCAAATCGGTTGTATTTCCCATAGCTTGCCTGGGCAACTGCTGCGTCGGAGATATCCGTTCCAGAGAGTGTAAACAAATAATCTGTTGAATCTTTGAGTAATTCTTTGATAACGATGGCAATCGAATAGAGTTCCTGCCCTGTTGATGAGGCTGCACTCCAGATCTTGATTCGCGGTTTCAATGAGGATTTGGTCGAACGGGCGTCGATTATCTCCGGCAGGATTTTGTGCTGGAGCAGCTCAAATGGTCCTTTATCTCTAAAAAATAGGGTTTCATTAGTGGTAATAGCATCAATGATTTCTTTTTCAATTTTTTTAGCTTGGCTCCTGCCGGGCTTTATTATGCAGTTCCTGATAGGATTTGCATCCTTGTGCTTCAGCAATTGAACTGAGGCGGGTTTCAAACAGATACGATTTGCTCTGATCAAGATATATCCCAGTGATGGTCTGAATATATTGTGAAATCAGTTTTAACTCTGCGGGAGCAATCTTAATCATCGTAGTTTGCAGTCGATTTCTAATAAAAAGGAATAATCATCTTATTTTATACTTTTGACTATTTCGTCGGCAATTTTGCCGAGTGGAACAACAACATCGAGGTAGCCAAGTTCCGCGGGTGCCTTAGGCATTCCGTAGACAATGCAGGAAGATTCGTCTTGACCAATAATATATGCAGACTTGTCCTTTAAGTACACCAAGACCCTTGGTGCCATCGGAACCCATGCCGGTCATAATGACTGCCGTTGTTCGGCCGACATAGTAATCACCAACGGATCTGAACAGATAGTCAGCAGATGGTTTGCAGGAATTTTCAGGAGGATCATCGGTAATTTTAATCCTTCTGTGCTGCCCGTCAGTTCCGGCAACCAGTTTCATCTGTTTGCCGCCGGGGGCAATATAGACGACATTCGGTAAAATATTTTCGCCATTTTCCGCTTCTTTGACAGTGAGCTGACACTTTTTGTCAAGACTTGCTGCCAGTGATTTGGTAAAAACCGGCGGCATATGCTGGACGATTAAGACAGGAACGCCCAAATTTCCGGGCAGTCTTGGCAGCATCTGATTCAATGCGTTCGGCCCTCCTGTAGATATACCTATTGCGATGATTTCCGACTTTCCTCGCCGTACAGGTTATTAGGTCTTGGTAGGAGCTGGGCGGAGGAGTGTGGTGTACCGGAGCCGTTTGGTCGCAGAAGTCGTTTTTCGGAGAGGTGTCTGCGCTGGCACCAATTCGGCCGGCACGATTGAATGAGAGATGAGCTTAATTTTGAACGGGCAAAGGCTTTTAGTATTGGTTCGAGAGCCGCTCTGATTTCCTTTTTCCCTTCAGTTTGATTTTTGCTCTGGGGTTTGAGAATAAAATCAAAGGCGCCCAACTCAAGGGCACGCATGGTCATTTCACTGCCTTCTGCAGTCAATGTCGAGAGCATGATTGCCCCGACACCGAGATGATTTTTCTGTATTTCGGCCAATACCTCAATGCCGTTCATTTGCGGCATTTCAATATCCAGCGTAAGGATATCCGGTTTGAGGAGGCTTGATCTTCGACGAGCGCAATCTTCCCGTTGTGGGCAACGCCTGCCAGCTCGACACCAGGTATCTCCTCAATAATATCAGAAACTGCCTTGCGATAGACAATAGTATCATCGACAACAAGAACACGGAGGTTTTTTCTGCCAATCATTTATCCACTCAATCCTCAATGCTGAGTACCTTGTCGACATTCAGGATGCCAATGAGGTTGGTCTCAGTTTTGTAGACCCCATTGAAATATTCTCCCTGAATACCCCGCATATTGGCCGGTGCTGATTCTCTTTTTGCCATGTCTGCCGAAACGACGTCGCTGATTTTTCGCACCAGCAGTCCGACATGCCCTCCTGCTGAATTAACGATGATATTACGCGGGTCCTGGGAGATATCGGTCTTCCCAAGTCCAAGTTTTTGACCAAGATCGATAATAGTGATGATCTGTCCCCGGAGATTAAGAATGCCGAGTACATATTCCGGGGCCTGGGGAACCTTGGTCATTTGCATAAGTTTGTTGATTTCCTGGATCTTTAATATATCCATGCCGCACAGTGCGTCACCAATATAAAAGGTCGCAAGTTCAACAATTTTCCTGCTGTCTGTTGCTGATTTAGTCTCTGTCATGTCCATTCCGTTGTGTTGTTTCTATGTTTCATGAGGCGTGTGGACAGCCCTTCAGATTGTGATGTCAACCTGTCTTTCAGTGCGTTTTCTTGATATATTCGTGGACCGACACCATGAGTCGCTCTTTATCGAGTTTAATGTGGTACTCATCTACGCCGACTGCCTTACCTTTGGCGACATCCTCGGCCGAGGCCAAGGTCGTCAGGGCGATGATGGGAAGTTTAGAGTACTTGCTGTCAGCCACGGATTTTCTGGGTAAGTTCAAAGCCATTCATGTTCGGCATCTCTATATCGGTGACCAGCATGGAAATTTCATCGCCATGCTCCATCAACTTATTCCAAGCCCTCGATCCCATCTTCAGCCTCTATAACATTGTAGCCAACTTCAGTCATGTAGCCTTTGACCTGATTTCGAAAAAATTTGGAATCTTCGGCAATGAGGATGGTGGGAGTCTCTCCGTCATCAATTTTTTCAACTTCAATCTTTCTTGTTCTCTTCAAACCATTGGGGGAAAAGAGTCTGAACCATTTCAAAGACATTGACCAGCATTGTCGTTTGATTATCGATGATGATTGAACCCATTATTCCTGGCTGGCTCAGTGTGGTGTCATCAATATCGGCATTCACTTCAAGGGCGTCGATGGGCCCGATGGCTAACAGACCGATAGAGCGTTTGGCAATATTAAAAACGATAACCAGAAGACTCTCGTGATCGGCCATCGGTTGCACCATGGCCAGATCGTCAACACAGATAAGGCTGAGACTTCCTCCACGGTATTTCATGACCCGTTTACCGCCAAGAATCTTCAATATCCGATCTTTTGATCTTTTCAATACGTTCCACCTGATTGAGAGGAACGGCAAAATGTTCTATTTCGGAATTCTTGAAAATAAGAAGTGATTGTTTGTCCTTTATGGCTTTCATTGCAGCTTCGGCGGCTCTCGCCACCTCTGATGCCCGGTCGGAACCGTCAATGGAGGTAAGACGAGCCATTCTGGCAAGGTTGCTGACATCGAGAATGAGCGCAATACGGCCATCTCCCATGATTGTCGCGCCCGCATACCCTTTGCACTGCTGCAGATGTCTGCCGAGCGGCTTGATAACGATCTCTTCCGAGTCCTGGAGGCGGTCGACGATCAGGCCATATTTCATGGACCCTGTGGAGACCACGACAATATTGAGCGCACTGGATGCGGATGATCTGCGGTCAATTATTGAACGGGGACGTTCATTTCGATCGATATGCCGCTTCATTCTCCGACTCGTTGCCGCTGTTGAAAAGAGGAGAGTCCTTTCCCCGTCGATCGAAGATCTTTTCTCTTCTGTCGGGTTTCATTTCATTGGACTCCGGGTCGTAATAGGTTCGTTCAATGCCTATTACATCGGCCAATCGGATAAGGGGCAACAGGACTCCACGCAATCGGACGACTTCAGCGTCTCCGACTCTTTCAACCCTTTCTTTAACCTGACCGGCAGGGATGCGCAGCAGCTCTTCCAGGTTTACCTGGGGAATAGCATAACGTTCGCCGGCTGTTTCGATTATTTGACACGGGATAATAGCCAGTGTCAGCGGCAGTTTGATCGAAATCGTGGTGCCGGAACCTTTTTCTGAAATGATATCAACGTTACCGCCGAGCTGGTCAAGGTTCGTTTTGACAACATCCATACCGACACCGCGGCCGGACACGTCAGTTACTTCTTTGGCCGTTGAAAAACCCGGCAGGAAAATAAGATTAACTTTTTCCTTGTCCGACATGACCTGGGCCTGTTCGCTGGTGATAAGCCCTTTGCTGACAGCACTTGCGGCAAGTGCTTCCCCGTCAAGGCCTTTGCCGTCATCGCTGATCTCGATTACAACCTGTCCTGCTTCATGATAGGCTTTCAGAACAACCAGGCCGGTTTCCGATTTGCCGACTTTCTTTCGCTCAGCTCGGCATCTCGATGCCATGATCAACTGAATTTCGAACGAGATGGGTTAACGGATCGTTGATTGCTTCAATAATAGTTTTATCGAGTTCAACATCTTTACCGACGATGGTGAGATCAATTGTTTTGTTAAGTTTTTTGGAAAGGTCTCTTACCACTCGGGGAAATTTACTAAAGACATTACCTATCGGCTGCATCCGGGTAAGCATTATAGCTTCCTGCAGCTCGGAGGTGATGAGATCGATACGCTGACCGACTGCCTCTGCATTGCGCAGATCGTCTGATCCGATGGTCTGCAGCAACTGGTTTCTGCTGAGTACCAGTTCTCCTGCCAGGTTCATCAAAGAATCAAGAAGACTGACATGGACTCTGAGTGATGCCTCTGCTTTTGTCGGTGGAGCTTGCTGATGATTTTGACCGCTAGTCGAGCTGGAACCGGCCGGCGGTTCGACAGAAGAGAGGGCATGGCTGGCACCGGGGCTGGCTCTGTCGTCGGCCTCGTTTTCTTCAGCTCATAGATACTTCCTCGGGCTCCGGAATTTCCTGTAGGGACAGGCTCTTCGACCTAAAGCTTCGTCATCTGTATCTAAGGTGAGAACCGGCTCAGGTATGTTCTGGCTTTTTAGGCTTCTGTTTGCGAGACTCATCTTCGTGGTCATCGGCTGGCTGGGAAAATGTTCCGTCAGCTATAGCATTAAGTGGGGTGAGGTGTGACGAAATGTCCACTTCATTACTGTTCTGGATATCTTCTATCATACTCTGCAGCGGATCGGCGGCTATAAGCAAAACATTGATTATTTCCGGAGTGGGGATAAGTTTCTTACTACGAATCATGCCAAGTACGTTTTCCGCCGCATGGGAGAGATCCTGAATTGTAGTAAGACCCATAAATCCAGCACCACCTTTTATAGAGTGGGCCGCACGAAAAACCTTGTTGACCAGGTCTTCATCGATGTTTGCTCCGCCTTCCTCAATCGCCAAAAGGTCATTTTCAATATCTGCGAGGTGTTCCAGTGACTCCTCAATAAATCCCTGCAATATTTCGTCGTCTTCTATTTCCATAACACACTCCCTGCATTTGAGTTATAATCTGTTTATTATTAAAGGTTATACATAGAGCAACTTCTATGTACAGGAGTTTTTGAAAAAATACTAGGGGAGGGTGATTTTGATAATCATCTCCAAAAAGTACAGAAAACAGGGAGGAAATGTCAACAGTGAGCAGGTGAGAAAAAAAAAGAAAAAAATCGACTCGTTATATATGCATGGCCAACTGATGGTAACGAGTCGAGATATATTAGATGAACTCGTAAAACCTCAGATTTCGATGGATAAGTAAAAATTTATATTGGAGCGTGCAATTTTCTATTATTCGAGTACATACGGTACCTGTAATGATAGAAAAATTGTCACAACGAACAAGATGAAGATTTCTATCCCCTCAAGGGGGACTAAATGAGTGCCTTTGGGTACTTACGACGCCATCTTATAGAGATCTGAAGAAAGAAGCCGGCGACGCTTAGTTGGTACCTTTCTGGATGTCAAGTAATGTCAGTTCATAGGTCAGATGGTGTCCGGCAAGAGGATGATTGTAATCGACAGTGATTTGTGAGCCTTCAACGGAAATAACTGTGGCTGGCACTTTCTGTTCAACACCATCCTTGTCAATTTTCAGGGAGAGAACCATACCTGGTTTTGGCTGGAGAGTATCAATCATCTTTTGATTGTCGAGAGTTTGCAGAAGTCCTTTCTGTCGCGGGCCAAAGCCTTCTTCCGGAGGTACACGGACTTTCCGGCGTTCGCCGACTGTCATCTGGAGGAGGGCTGCTTCGACAGTTGGCGGGAGATCGCTGTCACCGATTTTGGTGTGAAGAGGTTCTTGCTCGCTCATGGAAATAAAAATTTCGCCATTGTCCAGTTTTCCTGTGAAGGCGAGTGTTACCATGTCATTTTGGCTGGGGTGGGTCATAATGGAACTCCTTGTCCTGTAAATAGTTACTAGAAAATTAAAATATAGTAAAGTTGAAAAATAACGTTGCATACTATAGGAGATGATCAACTTTATGCAAGCGACATACCATAAAAACCGTAAAAACAGTGAGTGTCCTTGACAAAGCAGGAAGAGCTGTCTAATTTAATCTCTTTTGGCATGAATTCTGAATATTTGTCATTTCACAAAAGTGTGATTTTCTAGAAATTTAACATCATTGTCTATACATTACAACACCATGATATCACTGAATTTTACCAAAACAGCCGATGGTCTTTTGCCGGCAATCGTGCAGGATTATCAAACCAATGAAGTGCTCATGCTTGCCTATATCAATAATCTGGCATGGGAAAAAACTCTGGAAACCGGCAAGGCACATTATTGGAGTCGCTCAAGAAAAAAACTGTGGCTGAAAGGTGAAACCTCTGGTCATGTGCAAAAAATCCATCAGATTTTGGTCGATTGTGACGATGATACCGTTGTTATAAGGTTGAACAGCTTGGTGGAGCGGCGTGCCATACCGGCCATAGATCATGTTTTTTCAGACAGCTTGAGGCGACGAGCTGGTCACCAAAGAAGAAAAAATATTTGATCCGGCGCTAGTCTACGGGAAAAAATAAACAGTTGAAAATATTTAAATACGATTTGAAGGTTGCGGGAGATTTTACGATGGAGCAGTTGAAATTGGGATTGCCGAAAGGCAGTCTGGAAAAAGCTACGATTGAACTTTTTGAAAAAGCCGGATGGCTTATTAAACCGGCAGCCAGAAACTATTTTCCTGAAATTGACGATCCTGAGCTGGATTGTTCAATTTGTCGACCTCAGGAAATGTCCCGTTATGTGGAAGATGGGATGCTTGATGCAGGGATAACCGGAAAAGACTGGACCATGGAAAACATGTCGGATACGGTCGTGGTCTGTGATCTAGTCTATTCCAAGGTGAGCAGGAGACCGACCAGGTGGGTTATTGCCGTGGCTGGTGATTCATGCAATTAAAACCATTGAGGATCTTGAAGGGAAAAAAATTTCCACCGAACTGGTCAATGTCACCAAGCGCTTTTTTGCCGATAGAAATATTAATGTGAAAATTGAGTTTTCCTGGGGCGCAACCGAGGCAAAGGTTGTCGCCGGTCTGGCCGATGCCATTGTCGAAGTCACTGAAACGGAAAGCACTATTCGGGCCCATGGATTACGGATTATCCATGAGTTGATGCAATCCAATACCCAACTTATTGCCAATAAAGATGCCTGGAATGATCCCTGGAAAAGGGAAAAAATTGAAAACATTGCCTTGATGCTCCAGGGTGCACTCAATGCAGACCGGATTGTTGGCTTGAAGATGAACGTTGCCAGTGATAAACTCGACGATATCGTCGCTATTCTTCCTTCCCTCAATGCACCGACGGTAGCCAGCCTCTATAATCAGGACTGGTATTCGGTTGAAACAGTTGTTTCCGAAGATATTGTCAGGGATCTTATTCCCAAATTAAAGAAAATTGGGGCGGAAGGCATCATTGAATATGCTCTGAATAAAATTATTTCTTGATGGCGTCGTAAAAACTTTTCATCTGCTTCATTGCCACAGAATTTCATATCATATGAAACTTTTAACTTATCCATCATAAAGTTTAGGCTTTTTCGAGTTGGTCATTTGTTAAAAAGAGTTGTTATCCGGCAATCAGAAGGGTATACCGGAACAATCTCTAATACTTGAGGAGAAGAATATGGATTTTTCCAAAATTGAGTTTCTCCTGAGTGTTCATCATCTCAAGCAGCTTCCCCCGCTTGAACTGCCGGAAATTGCCTTTGCCGGCCGATCTAATGTCGGCAAATCCAGTCTTATCAATACACTGACTGGAAGAAAAAAATTGGTGAAAGTCAGTGCCCGGCCAGGAAAGACTCAAGGGTTAAATTTTTTTCAGGGTGGGAGATCAATTTTTTCTGGTTGATCTTCCCGGTTATGGCTTTGCCAAAGTCCCGAAGGCGATGCAGGATAGTTGGCAGTCTTTGATCTCAAGCTATCTGGAACAGCGGAAAACCCTGCGCTGTGTTGTGGTCATCATGGATATTCGGCATGAACCGAAGAGTCAGGATACCCAACTGATTCAGTGGCTGAAGCAAAATTCTATTCCATGTCTCCCTGTTTACACAAAAATAGACAAGGTTTCCGGCAGTATCAGAGAAAAAAATGCCCGACTTCTTGATGCCGGCCATACTTTCCACGCCAGAGATAGAGTGCTGTTTTCTGCAAAAACCGGCCAGGGACGAGATGAACTCCAGGCAGCTCTGGTTCGATTTCTGACTGCATAATCCAGGCAGCGACCGATTCCTCTGCAGACAGCGATTCCTCATCCTGCTGCCCTCTTTGCCCCGTGTATCATTAACAAATCCGTATCTGAAGGATTGTTCTATCCCGTATCGGGTACTTTTGAGTGAGCAGCTCTTTTTTATATTTCCGAGATATATATTAGTGGTATAAAATATTAATACGTCAGTGAATCGGCGTTTCTTGTAGCGGAATTTTTTCGGTTGTGGGTATATCAGCGACTGTACTTGGTCGTAAAGAAAAAGGTGAAAGGATGCAGGAACTCTCCAAATCCCAAAAGGCGCGGCATGCCATACGAACTTTTAAAATTCTTGCTGATTCTCTGTCCCTTCAGGGATCGTACCGGCCATCCGGGAAAGTTGGTGAAAAACTGGCGGAAGCGTTGAAGCAGCTCAGTCCGGAGATATACGGTTCGATGACCGACAGCAGGATTGTTGAACTCAAAGGATTGGAATATGTAATTGACAGAATGCCGAAAGGCATTGAGAATTGCACCAGGATCATTCTCACTGCTCAGGAAGATTTTAAGGAGACATCTTTTGCGAAAATTGTTCCCTTTAAAAGGCGGAGGGTCTCTTATGCCGTTTCACGAAATGAAATCTGTTTTGTTATCACCACCGGAAAGAGTGAAATATATGACATTCTGACCCATATAACTTTTCTGAATATAGAGGCTCAGAAGATCTGCCAGCAGGCCAGGATTAGAGTTGACGGGATAAGCTCTGAATGGGCAGAACTGGAACGGATTGTCGAAAATGATAAGACCGGAAAACGAGGAGCTGGAACAGGCCATCTGGAACCTCTCGATTATTCTGGGGCGGACATATAAAGAGACCCGGGAAACATATGATTATCTGGAAAAGAACAGACGGGAATTTGATACCAACAATGGACTTTTTCAATATAGTTTATGGCATCGGCAAAAGGGTCATGGACGCGCAGGCTGAGGCCAAAAATGAATTGACAATCTATTTTACCCCTTCGCTGCATGAAATGATTGATAATCAAAAATATGCCTCACTCTGGGCCCAAAAATTAAAAGAAACCTTATGCCGACTGCACTTTCAGTACCGGCCTGTGCATGTGATCAGTGCCAATATGCATTCCATGCGCAATCTGCTTTTTGGGCCAAAGGTATTAGCTGAGTCTGGGGGACAAGGTCCCTGAAAACCTCTATGACATGGTGAGGGCAGTTCGGGACAAGGAGATATCAACAGATGTCTTTACCAAGGAACAGGGCTTTATTTATCAGCATGATATCTCGGGCTCAAATATAGATGTCAACATTATTGATCTTGCTGCGATTGAGCAGAGCATATCCATCCGTCCTTAAAAATCAATTTTCCTTTGATGAAGGAAACGGCGCCGGTATTGCTGGTGATTGATTACGCCTTTGGTACCCAGGCCTTTGATATTATGGATGAACTGCTCAAACCTTTTCCTTTGAACGGAGAAGAGGGCTCATTAAATATCAAGTCGATTTCCATAATGGGCAAAGCTGGGGTTTTGCCGGGTAAAAAAGGGGATGTCATGCTTGCCACCGCCCATGTTATTGAGGGAACCGGAGACAATTATATTGTTGACAACGATCTCTGTGGCAAAGATTTTGATGACAGTGTTGATGTCTATACCGGACCGATGGTGACTGTCCTTGGGACTTCGCTGCAGAATCGTGATGTTCTGGAGCGTTTTCACTCGTCCAACTGGCGAGCTGTCGGGCTGGAAATGGAAGGCGGGCATTACCAGAGAGCGATAAGTGGTGCGATTATTCAGGAGCACATTCCGGCTGACATGAAAACCCGCTATGCATATTATGCATCGGATAATCCGATGATCAGCGGCCAGACTCTGGCATCAGGACCAATGGGGGATGACGGTATTGTGTCAACCTATATGATCTCCAAAGTAATCCTGGAAAAAATCACCAATTATGAAGACACTGCAACACCCTGAAAGAACTAGGAATCGGCTGCTTAATTTTTCTCCCTGGATTCTGGCAACAGCCTGCACCTTACTGTTGGTGCTGTTGTCAATCTTTGCCGTGAATAACTATCAGAGGGAAAAGGAACTGGTGATGGAGGCCCTCACCCAGAAAGGGCTTACCCTGATGCGGTTTATCAACAGCTCTGTGCGGGAGTCGATTCGGGATAATCTTCGCTCCACCGAGCAGTGGAATCCCTGGGAAGACCAGATGCTGACCGCTATGCAGCAGGCGGTTGAACAGCCCGGAGTTGAATTTGTTGTGCTTGTCGATTCAGCCGGTAATGTTTTGGCCAGTGCCGGAACAGCTCTGCCAAATAACAAGATGGATGCAGTCACCGCTGCATTTTGTGGCAAGACTCAGTGACAGTGGTGCCAGATCGATTTGTAACGCGCATAATCAATAATAACCAGGGGGACAATAAAAAGTTTCAGATAGCCTCCTGGTATCTGCCACCTGATATGGCTATGGGTGGCCGGATGCATGGGCCGTCGACAGAGGCCCGAGAGGAGACCGGATGATGCGCCGTTTTACCCAGCATCCTCAGTTTACCATCGTTCAGCAAGAAATGGCGCGATTGAGTGAATTACGACCCATCTATATTGTTCAGCTGGATTTTGAACAGTTCAATTCTCCGCTTAAACGTCAATTCCTGCAAATCATAATTTTATTGGTTGTCATCTTTCTTGTTGGCATTGGCGGCATGCTTTCCTTTGCTACCCTGAAAGGATTAAAGGGGTCCCAGCTTCGTCTTGGTAAAATGCGGGCCTTTACCGATATTCTGGTTTCCTCTCTGCCAATAGGTCTGCTTGCCACAGATAGCAGTGGGGTTATTCAAGTATATAACAGTTCTGCCCGAGAACTCATCGGAATCGGACGAACAAAAAATTGTCGGCATGATGCCGGACACGTGTCTGCCCAGGCCAACTGGCCGAGATGTTTACCGGCCATAAACAAGGCAGCCAGAAAGAACGTCAGACGGAAGTCACATGTACACCTCAAACCCCAAAAGGCCAAAATTTTGCAGCTTACCTCCGTGATTGTTCTTGATGATACTGGAGGCTTTGCCGGTGAAGTTTTGCTCATAAGGGATCTGACCATGGTGAAGCACCTCGAAAAAGAACTGCAGCGCAATGAACGGTTGGCGGTTTTGGGGAAAATGGCCGCCGGCGTTGCCCACGAGCTGCGCAACCCATTGAGCTCTATCAAAGGGCTTGCAGCTCTTGCTGAAATCTCATTTTCCCGTCGCGAGCAATGAGGCAGAAACAGCCGATATTCTCGTCAAGGAAGTTGAAAGGCTCAATCGCAGTATCGGAGAACTTCTTGATTATGCCAAACCTGGACAACTCAGCAAGGAACCAGCATCACTAGAGGAAATCATCGAAAAAACCGTCTCTCTTGTTCAGGTAGATGCAGAGTCCTATGGTATCGACATCCGGGTTGAGACGGTCGGTGTATGTCCACCGGTCATGGTCGATAAAGACAAGATGAACCAGGTGTTTCTGAACCTGTTTCTGAATGCAATACAGGCCATGGAGCATGGCGGTGAACTGGTCGTGCTGATGGAAAATGACCAACGGGAAACCGTTGTCACCGTCCGGGATAACGGCATCGGCATAGAGAAGGAAAATCTTGGCCGACTGTTTGATCCATATTATACAACAAAAAGTGACGGCACCGGGCTGGGTCTTGCCATGTCATCCAAGATAGTTGAGGAACATGGCGGGAGGATCGAGATAAGCAGTGTTGCTGGGGAGTATACCGAGGTTCGGGTTGTTTTGCCCAGCTAGACACGAGAGTCTAAAAGTGACATGAATATATAATCGTTTTTTAGAGAGGTGATATTATTTATATTCCAACATCAATTCAAGCTTCGGAAGATTACCAGGCCTGTATCAAATTTCATGGTCATACCTGTATGGGGGTGACTATCGGTTATCTGGCGGCTAAGCTTGGCATGCAGCTGCTGGGAGAACAGCGTTCTGAAGATGAAGAGCTCATAGTGATAGTTGAAACTGATGCCTGCTGCTGCGATGCTATCCAGGTCTTAACCGGATGCACCTTTGGTAAAGGAAATTTCTTTTATCGCGATTATGGCAAGATGGCCTTTACTTTTGCGAGCAGAACAAGTGGGCGAGGGGTACGTTTGATTCTCAAGTCGGATATTTTTGATATTCCGGAACGTGAGAAAGAATTATCGGAGGAAATCGCTTCCGGCAAAGTCACGGTCGCCAAACAAAAAGAGTACGAGAAAATTTATGAAGCAAGGGGAGAGAGATTGTTTTCCGGCGGCCCCGAGGCCTTTTTTGATATCGAGCAGATTGATGCACTGGACCTGCCGCCCAAAGCCCCCCGTGCACCGTCAATGCCCTGCAATCTATGCGGGGAGATGGTCATGCAGACTAAGTTGGCACAGGTCGGCGGCCACATGATATGCAGAGCCTGCCAGGACTGATGAGACTGTCGTAAAAATCCTCCATCTTGCTTCGAACTTTATCAAATATTTTCCTGAGCCAATGCTCGCAATATCATATCAGAAAACTATGCTAATTTTCTGAAAATGCCTCAATTATGAACAAAATGACTATTTTCGGATAAGCATCCTGGATGGTCATTTCCCCAGGTATTGCAGGAGTTCTGCCGCCGCCCGATGATCCGGAGAATGGCGGAGCGTTTCTTGGGCCAGTTCCCTGGCTTTTTCGGGTTGGTTGGATTTGAGATATATAATTTGCCAGAGCAATGAAAAAATCCTGGTTTTCAGGCTCTGTGGTCAAAGCCGTCAGCAAGGCGGTTTCCGCCTGTTCCAGCTGGTTGAGGAACAATAAAACCTGACCCAGGTTATAGTGAACCCGTGCATTTCCCGGCATCCCGGCGGCGGCTTTACCAAGGTAGACCGCTGCATCGTCGTATTGCTGGAGCTCGCCGAGGAGGAGGCCAAGTGAATAGGCGACCTGATAGACTTCCGGCTCCTGCTCGACCACTTCACGCAACAGCTTTTCCGCTGCACTTTTTTTTCCCAGGCTGTTGTACAGCATAGCCAGATTGACCTTGGCCGGATAGAACCGCTCATCGATTTCGATGGCTTTCTTATACGCCCTGATAGCCGCATCTGCATCCCCGAGATTGCTTGCCAGGTTGCCAAGGTTATAGCGCTGCGGCGCAAAATCTGCGTTATAGAGCATCGCAGCCCGGTATTCAGCAAGCGCTGCGGTAAAAGCCTGCCGATCGTCTTTTCGTAAACGTTCTTTGGGGATTGTCGATGAGAACGGATGCCGCTTCCATGCGGACCGCTTTAACCGGATCGTAGAGTTTTGGAGCAATACGCTGCAGCCGGGTGTCGGTATCGAAAAATTCAAGACTGCGAATCGCCGTGTAACGGAGCAGGGCATCATTGTCTTCCAGCGCCTTGGCTAAAGTAGATTGGCTGGCCGGTGTGGGATACGACCGCAGCAACTGCAAGAGCGGTTGCCCGCACAATTTTCAGGCAGCAGCGGATCTTCGGCCAGAGCAATCAACTTTACCTTCAGCCTCCGGCTGTTCTGTACGGCCGGCAGCAATGGCCAAACCATAATGCGGCTTGCGGGTCTCACCGTACCATTTAGTGTAATGTTCAATAGTCCACGACAGGGGTTTATCCCCATGGCAGCCTTGTGCCGAACAGGCATTAGGTGTGCCCAGTTCGGCGCTCAGGTCGGGACGGGGAATACGCAGACTGTGGTCGGGCCGATAGTCCGCACCCATATAGATCCGCCCGGGCATATGACATTTGACACAGAGATAGCCGTCGCTTGGCTGGCCCTTATAGACCTTTTGGTGAAAGTGGTGTTCTTTACTGTCATAGACTTCAGCCCTGTGGCACTGGCTGCAGAGATCGTTGCCGTTTTTGTGGAGTTTGAGGCTGTGCATGTCGTGACAGTCGCTGCACTTTACGCCATGCTGATACATCTTGCTCTGCACGAATGAGCCGTAAACATAGACCTCGTCAAGAATCTGTCCGTCCGGGTAATAAAGTCCTTCGTTGAGACAGCTGCGGCACCATGATATCCAGCAATTCTCCTTCTTTATGCGGATTGTCGCCGAGCTGGAAGCGACGTGAATGACAGGGAGCACAGATTGTGATCAGTCGCGGAAGTATCGAGATTTCCAGTATGAACGGTCAGGGCGTAGTTGTCGGCATGGGTTCTGGCCATTGGCGGTTTATCCGCCCACTCCAGGTGTTTTGAGCCTGGTCCATGGCATGCCTCACACCCGACATCAATCTCAAACCAGGTAGTCTGGTATTCGCCCGAGTCGGGATTATAGCCCTTTGGTTAGACGAGTGGAATGGCACTCGGCGCACATGTTCATTCCATGTTTGCGCACCGCGGGTCCAGTGCAGCCAGTCTTCGGGACCATCTACGTCGTAGGGCGGCAGACGATACCAGGTTTTTCTCTTAACATCCCAGGCGATGGTGAGACACTGCAGCCGCCCCCCGGGAAATGGCACCAGGTACTGCTGGAGCGGATGGAAGCCAAAAGTGTGGGTAATTTCGAAAATTCCGGGCAAGCCATCCGGTCCTTCGGTCTCGACGAAAAACCTGCCGTCCTTTCGAAAAAAACGGGAGGTAATATTGTTGTAGGGATCGGTGTAGCTGACATTGTTGAAATCACCCAGCACCGTCTTGTCATTTGCCTCGTCCATGGCCCGATCATGGTCGGAACCGAGCCATTTTTTATAGGCTGTTTCATGACATTTCTGACATTTCTCGCTGCCGACAAAGACTGCCGGGCCGGCAGCAGGCAGGGGGGCAACTGTCCTGGCGGTCAGCAGGTAGAGCACCGGCGACAACAAGATGACAACAGCAGCAATGAAGGCAATCAGCTCCCAGCGACCAAGAGTAACGGTCACTCTACTGGATGTCGGGTCGGCTCGGTTTGTTTGGTTCGATTATCCATTGTTTACAGCCTGGTGACCTGAGCCGGATCGAATTTTTGGCGTTTTTTCGGCAGGGAGATGTCAACCTTGATAATACCGTTTTCGATACGAACGGGAAAGATGTCCAGAGGTCGGGGAGCCGGAGCTGTGAGCACCTGGCCGGTCAGGGAAAAGGTCGAACCGTGGCAGGGGCAGATAAATTTTTTTTCTGTCTCGTCCCAGGGGACCGAGCAGCCCAGGTGGGTACAGGTACGGGACAGCGCGAGAAAACCGCCATCGGGCAGACATGCCAGGTAGAAGTGGCCGCTTGGAACAGCGGTAACTGTATTTGGCGAAAAACCTGCAGTCGGGACCGGCAGTGATGATACTTTCGGTTTTTACCGGCTGGCTGCTCTTCTTACGGAAATTCATGAACGATAGGCCCAGCCAGCTGAATTCGGCAGCTGCAAGTATTCCGCAGAACACCCAGAAACGGTTTAAAAAGCTGCGGCGATCTGATTTTAAAATTTTTCCCGTCATATTCATTGATTCATAGTGCCTTTGTGATTTTGCAGGCTTACTCGCATCCAGGGCCACACAAGATGCATCTCCGCCCCCCGAAACCAGAGCCCGATGATTGTACACACTGTCAGCACAACCACCACAAGAATGACACCTGCCATGACGACTTCGGCTCTGAGAGTATTTCCATCTGTAAACCAGAAGCACATAAAGGCCTGCCGCCAGAATAACGAGCACGCTGTCGGCAGAAGACCACGGGTAATGAGTGTATTGACCGACAAAGCGCCTCCGCCGTTGGAGCAGCAGGTTGTCGGTCAAAATAATGGCAAGCGTCGCCAAAGCGCCGATTCCGGCGGTCCAGATTGCCAGACGACGACCCCGCTCAGTTCCAAACCATTTCCCGGGCGGCAGTGCTGAACCGGGCCAGAATGGCAAAAATATGGCGGCAGCAAGTCCAAGCAAAGGCCAGATACAGACCGCAAAAAGTGGATGAAGGTGGAGCAGCATCTCCTGAAATCCGAGGAAATACCAGGGAGCCTTGGCCGGGTTAGGGCTCATCCCCGGGTTGGCCTGCGCCTGCAGCGGAGCGTCCAGGACGATGGCCAGAAGAAAAAGAAAAGCAACCAGCACCAGTCCGACAGCAGCTTCTCGGATGATAAGGTGAGGGACCGTCGAAACGCGCTGCACCGTAGCCGTTTCCGGAGTAGTTTATTCTTATCTGTACCAGGCCATTGGCTCGGCGGATCAGCCAGAAATGGTAGAGCAGCAAAATGACCAGGCTTCCGGGAATAAATGACACGTGGAAGACAAAAAAATTCATGAGGGTGGCCTGGACCGATCTCAGCGCCGCCCCGAAAGAGTTCCTGGAGCCATATGCCAAGGAATGGAAAATAGCCAAGCATGCTGGTGCAGATAGTCACCGCCCAGTAGGCGAGCTGATCCCAGGGCAGAAGATACCCGGTGAAATTTGCGGCAAGCAGAAGAAAAAATAACAGCAGACCAATAATCCAGTTGAGGCGTCGGCCAGGTCCGAATGCCCCGGTCAGAACCACCCGCAGCAAGTGCAGCAGGGCAATCATTACCAGCAGGTTGCCGCTCCAATGATGGATATTGCGTACCCACGGACCTAAGGGCACCTCTCTCGTGAGAGTCAGGATCGTGGAATAGGCGAGATCTATTGCCGGCTGATAGACAAAAAGCAGCAGGATGCCGGTTGAAAACAGGAGACCGACCAGGACCACGGCCATGCCACCCAGTCCAAAACTGAGAGTAAAGCGGAGTGTTTCCCGGGAAACAGTTCGGGGATGGATGTGGAGAATTAAATCGGTTATGGATTGCCTGGATTTTCCCACTTTACTGATCTGCCTTGCGGGTAAATTCCACTGCATAAAGCTGTCCACTGCCGCCATGCAGGTAGGTTCCCTGTAAGCATATCCTTATCCCGATTATAGGCGAGCGTATAGGTTGAACCTTGATAGTTTATATCCTGCAGGACGATAATGACAGATAAAACACCATCCTGTTCTCTGGTTGTGGTGCTTGCGACATGTATTGGCTGCGGATTGAAGTACTTTGGCCTGCAGCGAACCATCCTGACCCCGGTGGATTTCAATCTGATAGTGGCCGTCCGTCCGTGCCCAACTCCCTTGAATAGCCTGCATGTTACGTGAAAACTGTTTACCTGCCTCGGGCAATTTCAAAGCTGCTGAACAGACACAAAATCACAAAAATACCGATCATTTTAAAAGTTATAATTTTACCTAACATTTTAAACTGTCCTCCTGGGTGAAAATATTTATCGGGCCTGAAAAGAGATTGCAATACCTTTTTACCACTTTCAATATCCTGAACACTCATTATTTATACTGCATATTATAGAGCATTTCATATTCGCCCTTATGTTTAAGAAGTGTCTCATGGGTGCCCTGTTCAACGATTACACCGTGTTTTATAACTATTATCCTGTCAGCATTTTTAATAGTCGAGAGGCGGTGGGCAATGACCAGAGTCGTTCGGTCCTTCATCAGGTTTTCCAGGGCCTTTTGCACCTCCCGTTCTGATTCGGTATCGAGAGCGGAGGTGGCTTCGTCAAGGATAAGAATCGGTGCATTTTTAAGAATGGCCCTGGCAATTGATATACGCTGGCGTTGACCTCCGGATAAACGGGCGCCGCCTTCGCCGATAATTGTATCAAATCCGTTGGGCAGTGCCTGGATAAAATCATAGGCATGAGCCGCCCTGGCAGCATCGTGGATCTGCTGATCGTCAGCCTGCTGGTCGCCATAGGCGATGTTATTGCGGACCGTATCGTTGAAGAGAATGGTCTGCTGGGTGACCATGGCGATTTGACTTCTCAGCGACGCCACGGTGACATCCCGGATATCTATTCCATCAATCAGAATACTCCCTTCCTTGAGGTCAAGAAAACGGGGGATAAGGTTGGTGAGCGTCGTCTTGCCGCCGCCGCTTGGTCCAACGATGGCGAGGGCTTCACCGGCCGGAACGGTGAGATTGATATCAGACAGAACCAGCGCTTCCTCGTCGTAGCGGAAATTAATATTTTTACATTCTATCTGGCGGGAAAAAGGAGCGAGTTTGATGGCGTCTTTTTTGTCCTGGATTTCCGGTTCAACATCCAGAATGGCAAAAACACGGGTTGCGGCAGCCAGTCCCTGCTGGATTGTCGAGTTGATTTTTGTCACCCCTTTCACCGGTTCGTAGGCGGCAATAAGAGCTGTCAGAAAAGCAAAAAATGTACCCGGAGTCATATGTCCGCCAATGACCTCTTTCCCGCCAAACCAGATAATCATGGCAATGGCGCACACCGCCGATAAATTCCATCATCGGATGCTGCAGACAGCGATATTTGGCATCCTTCATGGTCAGGATAAAGAGGCGGGTGATCTGGTCGAAAAATCGTTTGCTCTCATACTCCTCTTTGGTGAATGCTTTAACTATGCGGTTTCCGGTGATTGTCTCATGGAGAATATTGGAGACATGGGCAACTTCTTCCTGGGTTCTCGTACTTATTTTTCTGAATAAACGACCAAATTTTACTATTGGATATGCCGCTACAGGCAGCACGATAAAAGTGATCATCGCCAGCCGCCAGTTCATGTGAAAACACGATACCGAGCAGGATCAGTACCTGAAAAAAGTCGCGGACCGCTCCGACAAGGGTATTGGATACCGTCTGCTGCAGGAGAGCGACATCGGAAATTATCCGGGACATCAAAGTGCCGGTAGGCATCTTATTGAAAAAAGTGAGCGATTGTCTATGGATATGGTCGAATATACGCTGACGAAAGTCACGAATAACCGATTGACCGACCTGTTGCAGCAGCATTGAATAGATGTAATAGACCAACCCTTTAAGGAAAAATATAAGCAGAAGAACCAGGGGTAAAACTTTCAGGTAAAAGGTGTTTTTTTCAATAAATATTTTATCAAGAACGTCTTTTACCAGCCATGTCTGAGCACCTGTTCCAGCGGAAACACAGATCATCGCCAGCATGGCAACCAGCAGCTTTACCTGATACGGTTTTATTACTTCATATAATCGCCTGAGGATTTCTTTGTTGGTCATGAGAGTTTCAAAAAATAAAATGGTCCCCACAAGGGATATTGCATTGCTCAACATTGTAACAGCGGACAGATGAAGATTTTTATCCCCCCAAGGCGGACTGAATACTGAATGCCCTTTGGGTAGTGCTTTCCTCCTTTACGGAGGACGACGCCATAAAAATCAAAAAATGCGCATTATTATTAACATCAAGCCGCATGAATTATCGAAGAAATATTTACTGAACTCGACTAAAAGAGTACCAAGAGGGCATAGAATCCGATCTGTTTTCGTTACGGGTTTACAAGAATATCTGCGCAATGATCTCTTCACCTTGGAATATCCCTTTTTACTCCAGAGACGATGAAAAAGGCTAAACCATTGTTCCGGATATTGCCTGATGAAAGGTTCATACAGGTGCATGCATCTGGTGGAAATATCGCTAATATTTTCATCGGTTATTTCATGGTATTGGGGGAGCTCGACCTCGTCAAAGTCTATATGCAATTGACCATCTTTCATATAGTAGACGCTGGTCATGACCGGAGCCCCTGATCGCAGGTGCAGCATTGCCGTTCCCTTGGCGCAGGACACGGGTCGGTTGAAAAAGACAACACTGGTGCCGGTGCGAGAATACCTCTGGTCCAGACTGACGATGAGCAGCCTGTTATCTGCCAGTGCCTGCTGGTAGACCTTCATGCCCTCACGGCTGCTCAGTTGCTGCAGGCTTGTTCCGTAGTGTCTCCTCCGCCGGATGAAAAAGCGGTCGGAAAGGGGATTGCTTTGTTTTTTGTAGATAAGGCTTGTTGGCAGACCGGACATATTAAACCAGGCAAAGTAGGCTTCAAACCATGTGGCATGGATTGTGGTCAGAATCACTCCTTTTCCCTGGCTGAGTGCCTTGTCCAGTTTTTCCCGTCCGGTTATCCTGGCATTTTCAACCAACTTTGTAAGGCGTTTGCGATGGAGGATGAATACCAGCCCGAATGTTCTGGAGAACTGCAGGTAAACCCGTCTCAGTAAGCGTATTTTGGAAGGATGGTCCATTTCAGGAAAGACGGTTGAAAGATTTTTATAGGCAACATTGAGACGAAAAGGAAAGAATACCCAGGCCAGATATCCAATGGCAGTGGAAATAAAGAGAACGACCGGAACAGGCAAAAGATTGATAAAAAATATGGTGCTTCTCAGTATGGCGTATTCTGTTTTGTGTTTTATTGTCATAGTAGAGCGACAGCAATCATTGAATGAGGATTGACGTAATAAAAATCTATAGAAAAGTGGGTAAACTACACCACTCGCCAGGGGAAGAAAAGCTGTTCTTGACAGACAACTCGGATCAGCTGGTCTTGATTGATCATATTCATGGGTTGTACCGGTGACTTTCATTGACGGAAGATATCGTAACATTTATGCTGTTAGGCAACTTGCCGATATGGGTAAAGAGGCTCTGTCCGCTGGCCTGATACTGTACCCTGTGCGGGAAACTTGTGTTGATCAGAAGTCCTGTGAGAGAATTTAAGTAAGAGATGAATTTCGTTTTTTCAATTTCGCAGAAGGGGGGATTATGAGCTTTATGAATGAAATTAAAAAAGTTGTGGTTCCTGTTGATTTCTCTGATAATTCAAAATTGATTGCTGAGTCTGCCGGGTATCTCGCCGGAAAATTTGGGGCATCGATGTATCTTGTTTTCGTCGTTCAGAACTTTGAAGATTATTCCGGATTTTTTGTTCCTCAGATGACCATGCCGACCCTGGAAGGAGAACTCGCCGAGAGCGCTGAAGTGAAAATGGCATCATTTTGTGAGGAAATGGTCAAATTTTGTGAAGAAGCCGGGGTGAAAGAGCTTGAATACAAAGTGTTCATGGGTGATGTTGGTGAAAAAATTGTCGAATATGCCAACGAGATTGAAGCCGATCTCATCGTCATGGGCACCCATGGCTATAAAGGACTTGAAAAGATTATGTTTGGCTCTGTGGCTGACAAGGTTGTGCGTGCCGCCGCCTGTCCGGTTATGACCATTAATCCCTATACCTGCTGCAGATAGAGTCGAGAGCTAGGACGGGTAGTCTCGATTATGATCGATCAGCCGACCACGACCAACAATCCATTTTCCGGCTCGACGATTTCAGGTTGAGTTTTTGCCGATGAGTGCAGAACAGGCAAGGTCCTGGGAAAATATAGAACTTGACCGGAATTCTGCCATATTGTTTTGCCGGAAAAACGGTTTCAAGTTGCCTCAGTCCATTGCTCGGTCATTGCAGCAAAGGCGTTATTGTTCTCTGTCTGTCTCTGTTCAGTGATGGTGTCTTTTGTTATGAAGAAGCTAGAAAGATTTTCATTAATCTGTGACAAAAGATCTTTATTTTTCTCACAGAATGCGACAACTGCTTGAAAGGCTTCAGCGCTGTTCCAGCCGATAAGGCCGGGAAGCTCAAGACTGGCAGCAAGCGGCGCTGACAGATTTGTTTTTTTCTCGTATAATTCCATCAGAAGATCTCCGCTGTCCTGGCTGGTGGTCAGAAATATCTCGCATTCCTGCGGATCTCACCTTCAAGAAAAAGGGTTTTCCAGCCATTGAATCGTTTTTTGATATTTCCCGATTTGGCCGCACCCAAATTCCTCTCTACCTGACTGAGTTCGGCGAAAGGGTTGTCCTCCTCCATCGCCGTCACTGTCACCATGCAGCTCTTAAAAGTTCGGCCTGATCATCATCAAGCATTGCCAGGTTGCGGGCAATTTCTTCTTCCTCCTGGTCAAGAATCTCACCGATGGCCAGAACCAGTCTTGCCTGCCAGAGTTTTTCTTCTTTGGCAGCCAGCAACGATTTTTCCTGTAGATCTTTTGGGGTGACCAGAGAGTCCATGATGGACTGCTCGGAATCCTCGATCTCTGCGGTGGAACCGGATTTGGAGGCGAGAATCAGAGAGCTCAGCTGGGCGGCGTAATCATCCTTGCGATTTCTGATGTCTTCAACCAAATGCAGGAAATCGATCCCGGTTCTCACCCAAGGGACAGGGAGTATGTACTTGACAGAATCCGGTTTTAATGAAACTATCTGAGGATTCTTCGCCGGAGTCCGCAGGATCTTCTTCGACCGGTTTGATGAGGTGAATCTTCTGAAATAACAGAAAAATCGGATACTGGCGTATCGAATAGATATCCGTTCCCGGAAAATAGAGAGTATTGAGTGAGTTCATATGCAAAGTATTAAAGGAAAATTTTCGTTTTATCTTTCAGCTGTACTGTATCTGCTGTTTAATCTGCGTATTGGGAGCTGATAGCATTGCAACCCTGAAAGCGACTTTCTGGCAGATTCTCCAGACTGCGCCCTATGTAGCCGGAATCACGTATGTGATTATCGCCCTTCTGCAATATATGGCAGATGGCGAAAAACTTCCATGGGACAGGCGGTTGCGGTTGTTTTTTGCACTCGGGATCATGGCCGGACTCTTCTACGGCATATATGAATATGCCGGAGTGGACGTTGGCACTAAATAATACCTGGACTGACACACTCTGTCACTCTGTAAATAAAAGAAACGGCCTGCTGTGTAAGTAGCTAGGTCCCTGGCCGGGAATTTCTGATCAGTCATTAAATATCTGGTTTGTCCTATGTTCTATCTTCATGTCTCTAACCGTACTGAAAATCTTTTGCGCCACATGGCTGAGGTCATTCGGGTCGACAGACAACCGGATCTTTTTGCCAAGGAACTGTTTCTGATTCAGAGTCAGGGGATGGAGCGAATGATTGCGCAAACCCTGGCCGACGAATTTCGCTGTTTCTGCAATTTCAAATTTTTTCTTCCCCTCGACTTCCTCGGTTTTGTTGCGGACAGCCTGGGGATGGGGATAAGCCCTGATGGTTTCCAGCGGCAAATTCTTACCTGGCGAATTGATGGATTGCTGCGCAGATCTTTCCGGGGAAGTCTATCTGTCCCATCGTCACCTATCTTGTCCGGGGAAAATAGTGAGCTTGAAACGATTCCAGCTTGCTCGTCGTCTGGCAAATATTTTTGATCAGTATCAGGTAATGCGGCCTGACATGCTATGAAAAGTGGGAACGTGGCGTGCTTGCCACCGACCATCCTGCGGAAAGCTGGCAGATGGATCTATGGCAAAGACTGCTGGCTCAACCCGGCGGAGATGTGCATCGCGGCATGCAGTTCAGCCAGGTAATTGACGGCTGAAAGATGAAAAAGATCTTGCCGAACCTTTGCCAAGCGTATTTCCGTTATAGGTTTGCACACTCTTCCGCCAATTTTCCTAAATTATCTCAATAGCCTTGTCCAGCCACATGGATGTCCATCTCTTTCTCCTTTCACCATGTCGCAACTACTGGGGAAATGTGGAGAGCCAGAGAGCACTGTTGAAACGGATGGGCCAGAAAACCTCCGAGCAAACCAACCCGCAGGTGGAATCGCACCATCCGCTTCTGGCAGTCCTTGGCAGACAGGGACGTGATTTGCAGAATATGATGCTGGACGATGCCAGTTTTGCCCTGGAGTTTGCCAGCTATGATGATCCCCTTGAAGGCAGAGAGTTTGCTGATGGTTCACTTTTGCAACAACTGCAGGCAGATCTGCTCGAGGGCAGGTTGCCGGATGGACGGCCAGCAAAAATCGCTCTCCAGCCGCTGAGGATGACTCCATCCAGGTGGTTTCCTGCCATTCAAAACTCAGGGAAATAACCGTCTTGAAGGATCATCTTCTGCATCTTTCTGCACCACGATCCGGAGCTGGAGTTGCGGGACATAATCGTCATGGCCCCGGATATACAGGAATATGCGCCGCTTATCCCGGCTGTTTTTGAAGATATCCAGCATTCCATTGCCGATCGCAGTATCCGGCAGACGCAATTCCATCGTTGCCGCATTTCTCAGTTTTCTTGATCTTTTTAACGGCAGGTTCGGCTGGAGTGAACTACTCGATGTGCTGCGACAGCCTGTTATATTTCCCCAGTTCCAGCTTACCATGACTGATGCTCGACACCCTGCAGCAATGGGTGATCAGGTCCGGAATCCGCTGGGGCTTGTCCGGACGGCAGCGCAGTGAAGCTGGGCTGGCCGGTTTTGATGAAACCAGCTGGCAGGCGGGACTTGACCGAATGCTTATGGGCTATGCAATAGAGTCCGACGAATTTATCGATGGCGTGCTTCCTTTTGCCGATATTGAGGGGAGAGCAGCGTACGCTTTGGGAGGTCTCTGCCACTTTATCGGACTTGTTGAGGAAGCGCGGAGTGATTTTCAGCAGAGTCGCGCAGTTGGTGATTGGTCGGATACGCTCCAGACCATCGTTCAACAGCTCTTTGGTGATGAATATAATCAGGAGCTTGGTGGAACTGCAGGCCATTGTCGCGGAACTCTCTGAGACAATCAGTCCGTTTCATTCCGGCGAGGTCGGCTTTAAGGTGATTCGTGAATGGTTCAACCAATCGGCTAAAGAGAGTCGCTCCAGCAGCGGGTTTCTGCGTGGCCAGCTCACTTTTTGTTCGATGCTGCCGATGCGTTCGATTCCTTTTAAGGTGGTCTGTCTTGTAGGCTTAAACGATGGAGTCTTTCCGAAAAACGATAACCACGACACCTTTGACCTGATGGGAACAGACTTTCGTCCGGGGGATCGTTCGCCCCGTGCCGATGATCGATACCAGTTTTTGGAGGCGCTGCTGGCCGCAAGATCGCACCTCTATCTCAGCTATATCGGCCAATCGATTCGAACCAATGAAGTTATTCCTCCCTCGGTTGTGGTGACTGAATTTCTTGAAGTGCTGGAAAACGGATATGGTGCAAAAGACATCGTCGTCCGCCATCCCCTTCACCCGTTCAGTAAAAAATATTTTGTCATGAAGGCGAAGCAAAAGTTGTTCAGCTATGAGCAGCTATTACTGCAAAACCGCTGAGATTCTGCAGAAGGGGACCGCAACCACCTGCTGAATGGTGGCAGGGGGAGCTGGATGGAAAATAAACAAGGTGGTTCTTTCTGATCTGCTTCGGTTTTACATCAATCCGCAGAAATTTTTTGTTAAAGATTGTCTGGATATCCGGTTGGACTCCAGGCGAAAGTCTTCCCGATGATCGGGAGATGTTCGAGGTTTCGGGGCTCGATAAATATTATGTCGAAGAGGAAATGGTTCACTCGGGGCTTGCTGGCAAAATGGACGATGTCTTTAAAAAAATGCAAACCGAAGGGCAATGGCCACTCGGTACTTCAGGCCAGCTTGCCTTTGCGGAAAAACAGCATGGCGTTGAAACGTTTATAAACAAGGTACACGAGCAGCAGATGGGGGCACGTTGCAGCGATGTACCGTTCGATTTCGTCTGTAGGGAACTATCGTCTCACTGGGGACGATGTCCAATGTGTATGAAAACGGGGTCATGCTGGTCGCTATGGCAAGCTGCGGGGACGAGATCTCCTGTCGGGCTGGATCCACCATCTGGTATTGGCCACCTTGTGCCGTCTGCGAAAACCAGAATTGTGGCCATGGATACGGTGATTGGTTTTAACGATGCCGCCGAGGGGCCGGATCTTGAGATGTTACTGAATCACTTTGCTGCAGGTTGTCAGGCTCCTTCATGCTTTTTATCGAACCGGCCTTTGCCTATGCCAGACAGCTGACAAATACGCGATCACGACTCTCACCTCTCGATAAGGCCGTGCAGACCCTGAAAAAACGGCTTGAAAATGGCTATGAACCGGAATGGGCTAATTGTTGCTTCGAGCGAGTAGTGGGGAAGAGGTCTGAGCTCGGGACTGTCGAGATTTTGAGCGACTTTCTCTGCTCAGGAAATAATGTGTCCGGTATTGGAGTGCTAGGCTCGATGACAGCTAGCAGTATGAAATATTTGATGCTGCGCGGCTTGAATTAAAAAGGGGATCAACCTTGTTGAGGCAAGCGCCGGCACCGGGAAAACCTATGCTATCGGCATGCTGGTTTTGCGGGCTCTGGTAGAATTGCGTGTGCCTATCGAAAAAATCCTGATCGTCACTTTTACCAAAGCCGCCACCGAGGAGCTGAAAACACGCATCCGGGCGAGACTGGTTGAGGCGAGAGATCTGCTCAAAGACAAAGGGGCAACTAGCCTGCGAGGAATGTCGATAAAACTCTTCTTGACTGGGTATTGACCGTCAAAGATCACCAGGCAGCAGTTAATCTTTTGCAACTAGCTCTCTATGATATTGACCGGGCCGGAATCTTTACCATCCATGGTTTTTGTCAGCGCATGTTGGTGGAGCAGGCTCTTGAGAGCGGACAACTCTTTGACGTCGAGTTGCTGACCGATATCAATCATGTCCGCAATCAGGTGGCCGATGACTTCTGGCGCAGCCGAATATATTCTCTTGAGTCCCTTGCCCTGTTCTCTTCTTACCCGATGTTTTGCGTCTCCTGAAAATTTACTGGCCAGTGTCTCAGCAGTTTTAGCTGATAATGGGCGGATCGAGCCACAGATCGGCCCGGCTGAGGATGTCCTTGCCAACTTAACCTCGGCAATGGATGGAGTGGCGTCCTGGTGGTCCGAACATAGCACCAGCTTATACGACTGTTTTTCTGCCGGTTTGGCTGAAGGAAATTTCAAGAAAGCATTCAGTGAAAATTTTGAGACCTGGTTTCATTCCCTCACTAATTTTTTGAACGGTAGAAAGTCATTGCGTTCCCGACAATATCCATTTGCTGGGCAGGGAACAACTTGTCAGTGAGCTCAATGGTAATAAAATCCGTGGTGATGCAAAAAAACAGGCCTATCTGGCCGACTGGCCGCTTCCGGACAGGGAGATTGAGCAGTTGCTGAGCAGCAATCGACCAGTTTGATTCTCACCTTTCGAGTTGAGCTTGCCGAGGAGTTGCGCAGTGAAGTAAGTCGTCGTCTTGAGCAGCAGGGAACCATGGGCTTTAATGACCTGATTCAGCGCTTGGCAACAGCATTGCAGGGCGATCAGGGGCGATTTCTGAAACAGATTCTTGGTGAACGGTTCTCGGTGGCTCTGATCGATGAGTTCCAGGATACCGACAATAGCCAGTGGCATATTTTTTCCACAATTTTTGGTGGATTGACTGGTATCGACCATTATCTCTACCTGATCGGTGACCCCAAACAGGCGATCTATAAATTTCGCGGCGCCGATATCCATTCCTATTTTCTGGCCAGAGAAATCTGCGAGCCAGTTGCTGACCCTTGAAAAAAACTACCGCTCCCATCCCTTTTTGGTAGAAGAGGTGAACAGGCTCTTTAGTTCAAGGACCAACCCTTCTTCTTTGCTGAAGACACCCTTGATTATCGACCGGTAATAGCCGCAAAAAACCGGGGGATGTCGATTTGATAACCGGCGGCGAGTCTCTGGCCGGAATGGTCTACTGTACCCTGCGACCTGAACCGGAAGAAAAAAAGGTCGATGGACCTCCGGCAAAGCAGCCGCTCAGTTTCGCCGGTTCATCGTCGCCGAGCTTGGACGGCTTCTCGATCCGGGACATGCCGTACTCGCTGCAAACCTCTGGTCAAGGGGTGAATGAGCGATCTCTTGCTCCCCATGATATCGCCATCCTTGTCCGCAGCAACAGGCAGGCGGAAGAATATCGCCAGGCACTGACCGAGGCGGGAATTCCCGCGGTGGTCGGGAGCAGGCAATCCGTTTTTCAGACCAAGGAATGCCGGGAGATGTTCCTTCTCCTCCAGGCTATTGCAGCGCCCGGCGAGACGAGTCGATTCAAGACGGCGATGACTATCTGCTGGTTTGGCTAGAGCGGCAACCGTCTCCATGAACTGTGGCAGGATGAAGAACGGTTGAGCCACTATCATCAGTCGGTTTTCTCCAGTACAATCAGCTCTGGCAGGAACAGGGGTTTCTCGCCATGATGAGCAGGCTGCTTATCGAAGAAGACGTGCTGCCGACTCTGGCCGCCAGGAAGATGGCTGAGCGGTCCATCGCCAATATTCAGCATCTGCTTGAGCTTGTCCAGGAACAGGAAAATAAAGAAAGTCTCGGCATCGGCCAGATCCTCCAGTGGCTGCAGGAAATGATGCAGGGCGAGCAGAGTGCTGACAATGTTGAGCTGCTTCTAGAAAGCGACGAAGAAGCGGTGCGTATCGTGACCATGCACAGTGCCAAAGGATTGGAATATCCGGTGGTTTTCTGTCCCTTTCTCTGGTTCAGCAGTAATCGGATTAGAGGGGAAAAATATCAGATAATCTGCCATGATGATGAACATCAGGCGGTGATTGACCTGGGGTCCGATCAGTTTGAAGCCCGCCGGGAAAAGGCCGCACAGGAAGAGATGGCCGAAGAGTTGCGGCTGCTGTATGTTGCTCTGACCCGGGCCAAAGTCCGCTGTTATATCAGCTGGGCGGATGTAAAGCCATTTGGCAGTGTCGGCGATTCCTTTCAGCTCTGCCCTTGGGTATCTGCTTTTTCCGGAGGGGTATTCTGACTATCAGGACAGCAGCAAAAGTTTTCCGAGTTGGCCAGAAAAAAATCAGTGCAGCATTTGACTGTTGCTCTCGATGTGGAAAAAGTAAGTTATCAGAACATCGCAGCCGCAATGGAAGCTGCATCCGCGGCAGTCTTCCGGCCGCTCTCTGCATACCGACTGGCAGATGTCGAGTTTTTCGGCTATGGCCTCACTGAGTGAATATGATCATAACGTTGACTGCGGCGTCCACGCATGGTGCCGGGAAGAGCCCTGAGTCCAACACACTGTTCCTGTTACCTGGCTTGCCGGCAGGGCCAAATTTTGGCAATGTCATTCATGATCTGCTTGAAAATCTTTCGTTTTCATCTCTTGCCGGGCATGGGCAGCAGGAATCGTTTGTGGAACTGCTCAGACAGAAATGCACGCGCTATGGGGTGGATGCAGCTCCTGGAGATATACAAAAATTGCTTGAGCTGGTGGTGACGACCCCACTGGCCGCAGGAAGTTTTTCTCTTGCCATGCTTGCCGATTCTGTATGTCTTAAAGAAATGGGTTTCTATTTCCATCTCAGCCGTCAGTCAACCGATCGGATTAATACTATCCTGGCTGAAGAGCCGACGTTCACCCCCCTTGGCCACAAGACGATGCGTGGATATCTAACCGGTTTTGTTGACCTTATTTGTGAGTATGGCGGTAAATACTATATTCTCGACTATAAAACCAATTTCCTTGGGGAGATGATGTCCGATTATGGCGCAGACTCAGCTCGTCGCCGCCATGCAGGCCCATAATTATGGGCTCCAGTACTGGATTTATACTCTTGTTCTGCATCGTCATCTGCAAAATCTTTTGCCTGATTATCGCTATGAACACCATTTTGGCGGGGTGAGATATCTCTTTGTTCGGGGTATGTCCCCTGATATTCCCGGCAGTGGTGTCTATTCAACGCTTCCCGATTACGACAAACTGCTGGAACTTGACCTGGCGATTGGAGGGGCGGAGAATGAGTGAGCAGGCTATGCATCTCTTGGATATCCATTTTTCAAGATTTCTGGCTGAGCGGTCCGGCTTGATCGGTGCGGATAAAGACAGATTGCAGCAGCTGGTCAGAACTCTGACAATCTCACTGGAGGCAGGCCATAGCTGTCTGCCGGTTTCAGACGATGACATACGGTTGCTTGAAACTCTTCATCTGGTATCGGATGGCGGCCAGACGCCGCTGGTGCTTCACAACTGGCAGATTGTATCTGCACAGGTACTTTCACTACGAAACAAGACTGGCCAGACAGATCAGCGCAATGGCGGCGGTGACTTTTCCTCTAGATTGCAGGAAAACAACTCGACAGCTTATTTCGAGGATGTTGGTTCCGGTACAGACTGGCAGAAAGAGGCGGCAAAAATCGCCCTGCAAAAAGCACTGACTATTATTTGCGGCGGGCCGGGTACTGGAAAAACGACCACCGTGGTAAAAATACTCGCCACTTTTGCTTCTGACGTCGGAACATAATCTTGATGTGGCGCTCGCAGCCCCTACCGGTAAAGCAGCAATGCGACTCAGTGAATCTATCGGCAGCAGTTTGGAGTGGCTGCAGCTCCCGGAAAAAATAAAGCGGCAATTCCCACCCAGGCAAAAACCCTGCACCGATTGCTTGGAGTAAAACAGCCATTCGGCAAAATTTCGACATAACCATGAAAACCCGATGAGCTGGGATGTGGTGGTGGTTGATGAGGCCTCCATGGTCGATCTGGCCATGATGAGTAAGCTCGTCGATGCGCTTAAACCCGGAGCAAGGCTGCTGCTTCTTGGTGATAAAGACCAGCTTGCCTCGGTTGAGTCAGGAGCAGTATTGGGGATTTTATAAAAAGCCTGCCGGAAAATACCGTTGAGCTGAAGAAAACCTATCGTTTTGATGATAATATTAAACAATTGGCTGAGAGCTATTATTGGCGGCGACAGTGAAAGCGCCTGGGCACTTCTGGCGGATGAGAAAGCCAGCAATGTTTCGCTGCTGCAGTCGGATATGTTCGAATATATCGGCAAAAAATACGCCAGGTTTATGGAAGAGGCGCAGCGACCCAGTGCACTGCACATATCAGAGATTTCTCGCTGAATTTAACAGTTTTCAGGTTCTTTGCGGGGTTCATTATGGTAATCGGGGGGTTGAGGGGATTAACCGTGGGGTCGAGTTGTCCCTTGCCCGGCAGGGATTCGACTGCCGGCCGGACAGTTGGTATCCGGGAAGGCCGGTGCTCATCACCAGAAATGATTACAGCCTCGATCTCTTTAACGGCGACATCGGTATTTGTTTACCGGACCCTGGGAGCACAATCCGTGCAGGTCTGGTTCGAGGGGTCGGACGGCAGTCTGAAGAGTTATTCTCCTTCTCGTCTGCCCCCTTGTGAAACAGTCTTTGCCATGACCATCCACAAAAGTCAGGGGTCCGAATTTGATGAAGTGGTGGTCGTCCTGCCCGATGAAGATAACCGAATTCTTAGCCGGGAACTTATTTATACTGCGGTCACCCGGGCCAAAAAATCGGTTACTGTCGTTGCCAAACGACAGGTTTTTACCCAGGCTCTGGCCAGAAATATTGTCCGAAACAGTGGCCTGGCCGATCTTTTGCGTATACGTAAACTCCTGAACCAGGTAGCAGGT
>CAWDYJ010000019.1:0-39807 GCA_963806525.1 uncultured delta proteobacterium | reverse complement strand
AAACTGTACGACACCAAGTTGGCATAATTCGTTGATGTCTCCAGCCTCTCCCAGAGTTCCATAAGGATAGACTTCAATTTCAATTTTACCATCCGACCATTCCTTCATCGGTCGGCAAACTTCCTGGCCCAGACAGTCATAAAATCGCCTTCAATCTCTTCCGAGGCTAATTTTGCTTTGACCGGCTCCCCTGTATAACCAGACGCAAAACCATTCACCACTGAAAAACTCAGGATGAGGACTACCAACAAACTCGTCATTTTTTTCACGATTTTCCTCCATTTAAATTGCTCTTGTTATCTGCGTTCTTTCTTGCCGAACGACGGACGCTTCAACTTTAAAACATTTTGCTTGAATCTTTTTGCTGGTTCTCAAAAAATTGCAGGGCTGCCCGCAGATGTATTTCAACACCATTTTGCATGACACTTTCATCGATATCAAAGCAAGGGTGATGGTGGGGATACGTTTCAGTCCCGGGCTTTCCTGCACGAAGAAAATAGAATACCCCTGGGACCCTGGAAGCAAATTCAGAAAAATCCTCTCCGGGCAAGGGTCACGAGAGGCTCTATTTCCAGAGAGCTCCTCAACGAGCAAAGCACTTGACCGGCTAACATTTTCGTCATTGATCCGTCATTGACCAGCGTGGGATGACCAAAGGAATATTCAAGATCATAGCCGATCCTATGCGCTGCACAGATACCATCCACCACGCGCCTGAAGCGGACCAGTGGGCTGCCTTCATCTTCATCCCCTCCTTCTGACAAGTAACGTATAGTTCCCTGCAGAGTTACCAGGCTGGGAATCACATTGCCCGCGGAGCCGCCGACAATACTGCCGAACATGATCACTGCGGGTTCCTGCAGAACATCGAGCTCCCTGGTCTGGATGACCTGTACCCCCTGGATGATTGCCGCCGAGGCGAGAATTGGATCAACGGCGCTCTGGGCGTGGCCGTATGACCGCCTTTGCCATAGAGCTCCAGCTTGAAATGCTGCATCCCCGCCATAACAGCTCCAGCCTTTATACCTACTTTGCCAGACGCAAGAGGGCTCCATATATGGACGCCAATGCAACGATCCACCCGGGGGTTTTCCAGCACACCTTCTTCTATCATGGCGAGGGCACCGATATTCTCTTCGTTTGGTTCAAAAACAAATTTAATATTGCCGTGAAGCTGCTGTTGTTCTTCTGACAGGATTTTAGCTGCCACCAGGAGCATTGCCGTATGCGCATCATGGCCACAGGCGTGCATGACACCGTCAATTGTCGACGTGTAAGAAGCTCCAGTTTCTTCCTGTATCGGCAAGGCATCCATATCCGCCCGCATCAACAGTGTGGGGCCGGGAAGGCACCACGCAGCAACCCGACAACACCGGTAACATTGCTCCGTGAAACCTCCAGACCACAGTTCGTGAAGGTAATCAGCAACGATTTGACCGGTTCGATGCTCTTGTAAACCAAGTTCCGGATGCCTATGAAAATCTCTGCGAAGTTTCAGTGTTTCGCCAAATAAGTTTTCGACCTTTTGGGCTATGCTATCCAATGTTTCTTCCATATTGATTTATCTCATTGCCCCTAATGTTCAGCTATTGAACCAGGGTGTGGGCTGTTCGTTTTCCGGGACGCCGTAAACCCATCCCTGGAGGCTTCGCTGTAGCCGTCCATGGCTACAGAGACCCGTAAAACGAACAGCCCACACCCTTCCACTCTTACAGGCTGAGCTTGAGGGGCAATCAGATTGATTTATTTTGCGCTCCACACTGGTCTTTCAGGAAAAATCAGTTATTGAAATTCATAACAATGCACCCAGGCAGACACTATATTGATTTTTTCAAGCAACTATTATTACGCACAAAGAAGAATTTTTTCTTTTGATGATAATCAAAAATAAATAACAAAATATAGCAACTAGTTTATTGAATCATAACAATTTTTTTTTTCACTCTTTTTGATCCATGCACTTTCATTTCCAATACTTTAGTGCATTATTCCAGAAGATATTTTTTTGTTTTTTCAGGACAATGTCGGAAAACAAAAACTATCGCCCCCCAATCTCCATGTTTTATAGACCTTGCCGTATACCGCACAATGTGTAACAGTAGGCGTGGCTGGAAAGGGATTTTTGCCTGATGAGAATCCACGCCGGGGCGAACTTCTTCGTGTTGTTTTACCTTCTTCTTACGGTAACTGCCCCGACGGAAATACACATATATTTAATGCAATTACAGGAGCTTGCACGATGAAAAACCAAACACCAGGAAAAAGCACAAGCTCGGTGTGGGCGGGTGAAGAAGAATATCTGATGCAAAATGCCACCCAGGTGCCGGTGGTACACAGTGTTTCTTTTGGTTATAAAAATATAGAAGAATGGCAGCAGATTGCCCTAGGTCAGAAAAAAGGTCATATATACGGTCGAAATACCAATCCAACCGTTGAGGTTTTTGAGAATAAAATATGCCGGCTCGAAGGCGCCGAAGCAGCGACCAGTGCCTCAACCGGCATGGGCATTATCAGCAGCACCCTGTTTGCCTTTTTAACACCCGGGAAACGGGTGGTATCCGTCAAAGATACGTATGGCGGAACCAACAAGATATTTATTGAATTTTTACCTCGGATCAATGTTGACGTCACCCTCTGCGACACCACAGATCATGAAGCTATTGAACAGGAAATAGCCAAGGGGTGTGACCTGCTTTACCTGGAGACACCGACAAATCCGACCATTAAGATAATTGACCTCGAACGTCTGGCCGCAGCGGGAAAACGAGTCGGCGCAATAGTGGTGGTCGACAATACATTTGCCACACCTATCAACCAATCGCCTCTGGAATTTGGCGCGGATCTGGTTCTTCATTCGGCTACCAAATTTCTCGGAGGGCATGCTGATGCCCTGGGCGGTGTCATCTGCGGCAAAAAAGAACTCATCCAGCAGATTTATCATTACCGGGAAATCAACGGCGCAACCCTTGACCCCATGTCCGCCTATCTTCTCTTAAGAGGCATGAAGACCCTGGCTTTGCGCATAGAGAGACAAAACCAGAATGCCTTTGCCATTGCCAGGCACCTGGAAGCCCACCCACTTGTTAAAGAAGTGTTCTACCCGGGTTTGGCAGACCACGAAGGCCATGATATTGCCAAAAAACAGATGAGAGGTTTTGGTGCCATGCTCAGCTTCACCTTGCAAGAAGAAAGCTTAGATGCAGTCGGCAAAGTTATTTCCGGCTTTCAATATGCCCATGCGGCGGCTAATCTTGGCGCTGTTGAAACCATCGTCGGGCCACCGGCCACCACCAGTCATGTCGAGTGCAGCAAAGAAGAGCGCCAGGCCATGGGAATTCCTGAGAGCCTGATTCGCTATTCAACCGGAATTGAAGATATACAGGACCTGAAAGACGATCTGGATAGAGCACTCTCCATGCTCAAATAAGATGGCGTCGTAGAAACTAAAGGTGATTGTAATTTTTCTAGGCACTCATTTCAGGTCCCCCCTTGAGGGATAGAGTTCTACATCTTGAAAAGTTGCACGCCTCCAATATGAAGCTTTTTACTTATCCATCGTTATTTGAGGTTTTTACGAACTTGTCAAATAATCCTTATTTGAGAGAACCGCTATCTACCCCGGCCTCGGCAAATGAGGCCATTTCCCGCATCATGGAGCAGGAAACTCAGCAAGATTCATGGTAATGGCCGCCCCCGTCCCCTCTCCCAGGCGCATATCCAGGTCGACAACCGGTTCAAGCCCCATGATATCGAGGGCCGCCTGCTGCCCCACCTCAACCGATTTATGCCCGGCGATCAGATAGTCTTTAACCGCCGGGCAGAGCAGATAGGCCAGCAGTCCGGCAGCCGTTGAGATCAGGCCATCAAGGACAACGGCACAACCCGTTGAGGCCGCAGCCAGGATAGCCCCACAGATGCCGCCAAGCTCAAACCCGCCCACCATGGAGAGGAGCTCCAGCCCATCGTTTCCGGCCGGTTTGGTGCAGGGCCAGAGCCTTGTCGAGAACTTCACGCTTCCTGGCAAGCCCCTGATCGTCAACCCCGGTACCGCGGCCGACCAGCTGGGTCGGAGAGAGCCCTGACGCAGCGACAGATAATCGCCGTGGCGCTGCTGCTGTTGCCAATCCCCATTTCTCCCATCCCAACCAGATCGCAGGGCTGCCGCTCATTTTTTTGCAGAAATGTTCGTGCCCCGTTTTCAATGGCCCGGATCGCCCCCACTGTACTCATTGCCCGTCGTACGGCAAAATTACCGGTTCCCGGCGCGACCTTCTGCTTTATCAGCATCGGGTGGTCGTCAAACTCGCCATTGACGCCCATGTCAACCACCGCCAGCTCAATGCCATACTGTCGGCAGAAGATATTGATTGCTGCCCCGCCGGCAAGGAAATTTTCCACCATCTGGATGGTCACCCTGGCCGGGAAAGCCGACACACCTTCCTCGACGACGCCATGATCACCGGCAAAAACAAACATCCGTTTGCAGCCAATAGTCGGATTGAGGCTTTTTCTGACAGCACTCAGCTGTACGGCGAGTTTTTCAATCCGCCCCAGGGCGCCGAGGGGCTTGGTCTTCATATCGACCTTTGTCCGGGCCTGGCTTTTAAGACTCTCGGCAACAGGTTCAATCCCGGCAATCAATTGCCTAAGAAATGGCGAAAGCGAATCTGGCCCTTTCTTTTTCTTTGGCAAACCCGTGTCCGGTGAGGCATCCATCACCGCTTTTGTGCCCCTCCGCGGCAAAATCAACAATATATTTCAGACTGTTTCCGGCCAGGATCCGCTGGCAAAACGGCTCCGACCTCTTCCGGACCGATGACTTTTTCGATCAGCATTGCCAAATTATTCTGCTGCCGGGCGCAAAAGGGCAGGGCCCGAACCATATCGACTCTTCTGGGTCCGTAGGCGCCATAGACTTCAAGCTCTTTATAGTGGATAAGATTGAGCAGGTTGGTCTCTATCTCCTCGTTCTTATCCAGGCCGCTGAAAAATACCAGCCGCCCTCCTTTCCCGAGCTTGGCAATACAGAGACTGAAGGCGATATGGCTGGCACAGCAGTTGATGGCCATATCAAAATCGGCAGCAACCGTATCCTTCACGAGCTCGATGTTATTTTTATCGCAAAAAGAGCGCAGCCGGCCAATTTTCTCCTCACTCCTTTCAATAACGGTCACCTGGCAGTTCTGCTCAAGGAGGATGAGGGCGGCGATCATGCCCATAACCCCGCCACCGTAGACAATGACCCTCTGGTTGGCAGCAATGTCGATGTTTGACAGTCCGTTCAGAACACAGGCCACCGGTTCGGCAAAGGTAAGAATTGGTGGTTTTATCTCCTCTTGAACAGCTATCAGACTCTCTTTGGGTACAGAAACAGAGTGGGCAAAGCCGCCATCACTGTGAAAGCCGATAATCCGCATCTCTTCACAGAGATTTTCCCGCCCGCTGCGGCAATATCCGGCAGACACCACAGGCCTGGCCCGGCCAGACGGTATAGAGTTGACCGCTTTGTGGATCCCGCCCGGCAATTTCATGACCGAGGACCCGCGGAAGGACAAGATCACGGTGGCCCTGGCGCCACATTTTTGCATCGGTGCGGCAGATGGCGCAGCAGTCAACAGTGAGGACGATGCTGCCATCCCGGTCCGGCGGAGGAGTGGCTGTGTTCGAGGATCTCTAACGCTTCACACCGGGTCAGAACAAGTTTCATATCACTCCCGCTCAAAATCAGATTCAAAGGGTTCTTCGATAATGGTGAGTTTCCTGAGCACCGGCCCGGCAACACCGGTCATCGCCAGTTTCCGGCATAACAGTCTTGCCTGATCCACCTGTTCCAGGGGAAAGACACTGGCTTTACTGAGGGCGCAGGGTTCAAAATGGTCCTCCCGGCAGCGGAAATAGTCCTCACCGGCCTTGATGATGAGGAGCTCGGTCATATTGCCGCTCCCGCACTTTTAAGATCAGCCAGTCTGGCAAATCCTGCGGCCGGGTCGTTATTCTGTACCTCGATCCAGCGATGAAGCGCACCCAGAGCCTGCCCGGATAAAAGAATCTCCCTGGCCTTGTCCACCCCTTCCCTGATGGTCGCAACCGTATTCTGCACATAAAAGATCAGCCCGCTGTTCAAGATGACCGCATCCATGCGCGCCTGCTCACCCTTACCGGCCAGCAGCTGGTACATTTTCACGGCGGCACTCTTTTTATCCGGGTCCGCCGCCAGCAGCTGCGGACGATGTTGTTTCAGCCCGCAGTCCTCGGGGTGAAAAGAAACATCGGTAAACGTGCCGTCCTGCAGATGCACGCCGGTGGTCCTACCGCAGACAGATCCTTCATCCATTCCCTTGTCACTGCCCGAGATAGCGCCGTAAATAACCAGGGCATCACTATAGCCGATAGCCTGCATGACTTCCGCCACCGGTCTGATGAGGGACGGAGAGTAGACCCCCCGCACCGCCACTCTGGGCAGGGCAGGATGGGCCAGTGACGCGGCAATATTGAGGGGTGAACCAAAACAGATCTGGGACAGGATGCGGCCAAGGGCCATGGGGTGGACCTCCGGACTCATCCCGTTAAAAAGACCGATACCGGCCTGCCGGATACTTTTGGCCACCAGCTCGACACTGCACTCGACATCAACACCGAGACATTCAGCCATGTCAACGGTGCCACAGCTCGAGGTGATGGCCCGGGCCCCGTGGCGGGCGATTGTCACTCCCCCCGCTGCGGCAACCAGCGAAGCAGCGGTACTGATATTAAAGGTCTTGAAGCTGTCCATGCCGGTGCCACAGTTATCGGCGGTTTTCAGGTCGGCCAGATCGACCTTCCGGGTATCCAGTTCATACACCGCCCGCCAGCCACCGGCCACCTCCTCCGCGGTCTCTCCTTTTGCGGTAAGAGCAGCCAGAAAAGCTCCCTGCTGCATGTCTGAAACCTCATTGTTCAAGACCATGCAGAAGGCCTCATGGGATTCTTGCTGTGAAATATTATCTTTATCTATCAGTCGGGTGATGATTCTCCCAAGCTTCTGATTTTTTTCCAGATCCATGGCAATACTCCAGAATGGATTATTGATATGCGCGATACAAAGCACAATTCATGGATACGGAGAATAGCGGTTGTACATGGGGATAAGTCTCCGTATCCGCAGCACTGCCCGGCTGGCAACAACCGGACAATACAATTCCAGATACAGAGAACTCCAGTGGTTAACTCTGGTGTGGACCGACACTGCGTCCACCTGTGCAGGCAGGCTTTCTGACTCACGAATTATCCTGCAGAGCAGCCGCCTTCCCGGGGGTTCCCAGTGACGAATCCATAAAGGGCAAGGATTTGGGTGCACAGACATTTTGTGCGCCCAGCTGCCGCAGCCTCCGTATACAGCAAGGACTGGCTTGTGACGGACTCTCACCGTCTTTCCTTTTACCATCTGTAAGGTGCACCTGCAGAAGAGATATATACCTTGCTCAGACTAAAAAATCAATATTCAGACCCCAGGTCAGGCTCTGCCTTACACGTCCAGGCTTTCGTTTTGCGGCAAAGTAATGCCTTGACTTATGTTATCGATTCATCTAAGAATGCGGACGTACTGTTTTTTTGCAGGGGTGGCGATGCGGCCTGAGAAAATACCCATTGAACCTGACCTGGATAACACCAGCGTAGGGAATTGCAGAAATGTTTGTCCTTTTTTTCATTTCTTCGACCTGTCCGCTCTTCCGCCCTCCCTGCAGTTCCAGCAATAACTCTTTACTAACCATCCAGGTTGGATGTTTTTGCGACACCATCAATCTTTACCGGTCGAATAAATCATGTCGAATCTTTCCCTGAAGGCTGCGGAAAATCTCCAGAAAATTCGAGAAAACAAGCCGCTTATTCATAATATCACCAACTTTGTGGTGATGAATTATACCGCAAATGTCCTGCTGGCCATGGGCGCCTCTCCGGTTATGGCCCATGCCGAAAACGAAGTGGAGGATATGGTCGCATTTGCCGGAGCCCTGGTCCTCAATATAGGGACCTTAACCGATACCTGGGTTGCATCCATGGTAAAAGCTGGTCAAAAAGCAACTGCATTGCACAAACCGATAATCCTGGATCCGGTTGGCGCAGGGGCAACACCCTTTAGAACCACCTCTGCCAGGGCCATTATCGAAAAGACCAAAGTCAGTGTTATCCGCGGCAACGCCTCGGAAATTCTCTCGCTTGGCAGTCGAGCAGTCCACGACAAAAGGCGTTGATTCCACCAGTTCTGTCCAGGATGCTGCGCTAACGGCTTCCCTTCTTGCCAAAGAGTTGGATACCATTCTGGCCATTACCGGGCCGGTCGATCTGGTGACCGATGGGAGCCGCGTTGTTAATATTGCCAATGGCCATGCACTTATGCCCTATGTCACCGGAACCGGCTGTTCCGCCACGGCTGTTATCGGTGCTTTTGCTGCGGTGGATTCAGATTATCTTTCTGCTGCCGCGACCGCTCTGGCGTTTTTCGGACTGGCGGGAGAAATGGCGGGAAGTGCAGCAACAGGACCCGGCTCTTTTATGATTCATCTTCTCGACGCCCTGTATACCATGACCCCGGAACAGCTTGAGAAAGGATGTCGAATCAATGAAAGCTGAATCTGCAGCGGATCGGGGTAGATTACTCGCTCTATTTAGTGACCGACAGAAGCCTGTCACGGGGGCGGTCCAGTGCGGAAATAGTCGGTGCAGCAGTGCGCGGCGGCGTCACCTGTGTACAACTGCGGGAAAAACACTGTTCCACCCGTGAATTTATACAGAGAAGCCCGCAGCCTGCAGCCGCTCCTCCATCACCACAAGATTCCCCTGATCATCAATGATCGACTGGATGTGGCCCTGGCAATAGGGGCGGATGGCGTTCATCTTGGGCAGAGTGATATGCATATTGGCTGATGCCCGCCGACTTGCCGGGGATAAGATGATTATCGGCATCTCCGCAGAAAGCATCGAGGATGCCATTATCGCTGAACAGGAAGGTGCGGATTATATCGGGATAAGCCCCGTCTATGCGACAAAGACAAAAGTAGATACCAGCAGCGCCTCTGGGGCTTGAGGGAATTCGCCGGATCCGCCAGGCAGTCAGGATCCCCCTTGTCGGAATTGGTGGTATTCATGTGGGCAATATCCGGGCGGTAATAGGCGCGGGGGCCGATGGTGTGGCGGTTGTGTCGGCAATAGTTGCTGCGGATTGTGCTGAGACAGCAGCAGCAGAATTGAAAAATCTCCTCGACAGAGAAAGAGAATGAAAACAGATCGTCAAAAAAAAATATGACCGGGTGTTAACCATAGCCGGATCAGACAGTGGCGGAGGTGCAGGGATTCAGGCGGATCTTAAAACCATTGGCGCCAACGGCTGCTATGGAATGAGTGTTATTACCGCGCTCACTGCGCAAAATACTGTCGGGGTCAGTGGCATTTATGGCGTGCCCATCGATTTTGTCCGCCTGCAGATGGAAGCGGTGCTGGCAGATATTGGTACCGACGCCGTAAAAATCGGCATGCTCTTTTCCCCTGAGTTGATTGCGACAGTTGCTGAGCAGCTCAAGAAATTTCAGGTTACCAATATTGTTCTGGACCCGGTCATGATCGCGCAAAGTGGTGATAAACTTTTACAGGATGAGGCCATTGAGGCTCTAAAAAACCACCTGATCCCCATGGCCGACCCTCATCACCCCGAATCTGCCGGAAGCCTCCGTGCTTTTGGGTCGGGAAATAACCACGCTGGCCATGGTCGAGTGATGCAGCGAGAGAACTTTGTCGCCTGGGATGCACCAATGTGCTGATTAAAGGGGGGCATCTTGAGGGCGAAGAAAGCGACGATTGTCTTTATCTGGGAGAAAAAGATGAGGTGATTTTTCTTCCGGCCAAACGCATAGAAACGGGCAATAATCATGGAACCGGATGCACCTTGTCTTCGGCCATAGCTGCAAATATCGCCAAGGGCTGTGATGTCGTCAATGCGGTCCGCAGGGCAAAGGAGTATATCACCGGCGCAATTAGTGCCGGTGCCGGCTATTCGCTTGGCCAGGGACATGGGCCGGTCCATCATTTCTATCAATTCGAGCAGATAAAGCAGTGACCGAATCCCGGGGGGAAAAAATCTGCCCAGCCAGGAAATGGCCCATCAATAATTTTTGACAAGGTCTCACTGTCACTGGGCGGCAAAGCCTTGTTCGATAATCTGTCCATGACCTTTGCGGGCGGACAGTGTACCTGTGTCCTAGGCCCCAGCGGTTGCGGCAAATCAACCTTGCTGCGGATGATATCCGGCACCACTTCTCTTCCCTGTCATGGCACTATCAGGATTGAGCCCGAGATGTGCGGAAAATGGGAAAATTGCCTGGATGAGTCAAAATGATCTGCTGCTTCCCTGGCTGTCACTGCTGGATAATATTTTGCTTGGCGCAAAACTGCGCAATGAGGACTCTGCTGCTCTCCGGTAAAGGCACGCCACCTGATGGACAAGGCGGGCCTTTCCGGATACGAGAAGGCCCTGCCGCCATCTCTTTCCGGGGGGATGCGGCAAAGAGGTGCACTGTTGCGGACGCTTATGGAAGAGCGGCCGGTGCTGCTGATGGATGAACCTTTTTCAGCTCTCGACGCCCTCGCCAGGATGAAATTGCAGAACCTCTCGGCCAGCTGACCCGCAAGGCGACGTGTTGTCTGGTAACCCATGATCCGATGGAGGCATTGCGGATGGGCGATAAAATTTTGGTCCTGTCCAAAAGGCCGGCCCGGGTAAAAAGTATTGTATCACTTGGCGGAGCGTCCGCCTCGAAATATTGACGATCCGGTAATCCAGGCCCATTTTGGTGCGCTGCTGGATCAACTCATGGATGAGAGCCCGGTTTGAATGTTATCAGGCTCATAATTCTTGGCTGTGGCCTCCTGTCTCTTCTGGCAGTGCTCTGGTTCTTGTTACCGGTGCGCCGCATTATATACTCCCCGGGCCAGTGCCCGTCTTATATGCCATCATCAGTCACTGGTCAGCTTTATTGGTGCACCTCCGGACGACCGTAACGGAAATCGTTCTTGGAATTTTGCTTGGCAGCTTTTTCGGGGTGACCACTGCCCTCACCATGACTCTTTGCCGCTCCTGAAGCGCTGGATGCTGCCGGTGCTGGTGATCAGTCAGGCTGTTCCGGTCTTTGCCCTCGCGCCAATTCTGGTCCTTTGGTTTGGCTATGGCATGGCCTCTAAAGTTGCCATGGCGGTGCTCATCATCTTTTTTCCTGTGACCTCTTCTTTTTACTACGGGATGCAGCGAACCGAACCGCAATTACTGGAGTTGGCACGGATCATGGATGGACGGCCAATGGCGATAATGCGCTATATCATTGTTCCGTCAGCCCTGCCGGCCTTTGCCTCAGGCTTGCGGGTTGCCGCTGCGGTGGCGCCAATCGGTGCGGTGGTCGGGGAATGGGTTGGCTCCAGCGCCGGACTTGGATTTTATATGCTTCACGCCAATGCGCGAATGCAGATCGATGTCATGTTTGCCGCGCTGACGGTACTCTCTGTTGTCTCGTTGCTTCTCTATTTTTTCATTGATTTTGCCATGGAGAAGCTCATTTTCTGGGAATCAAACACAAGGAATAAGACAATGAAAAAATTACCCATGAAAATAATGATCCTTGTTGGTCGCTTCGATGATCAGTTCTAAATGGAGCTCGGCCAGTTCAGCTCTGGCGCAAGAGAAAGTGACGGTTTTACTGGACTGGTTTGTTAATCCGGACCATGCTCCTTTATTTGTGGCCCTGGAAAAAGGCTATTTTGCCGACCATGGCTTGGAGGTGGAGTTTATCGCGCCGTCCAATCCCAATGATCCTCCCAAGCTGGTTGCCGCAGGAAAGGCCGATATCGCTGTGTCCTACCAGCACCAGCATCAGATGCAGATTGACCAGGGACTGCCCCTGGTCAGGATAGCGACCCTGATTGCCACCCCGCTCAATGCACTGGTGGTTCTTGGTGACGGCCCCATTGAGTCCCTCGCCGATCTTAAAGGAAAAAACATCGGCTATTCTGTCGGCGGCTTTGAAACCATATTGCTCAAGGTGATGCTTGAAAAAGCAGGACTTAGCCTTGTCCGATGTAAAGCTTGTCAATGTCAATTTTTCCCTGTCACCTTCCCTCTTTCCGGACAGGTTGATGCGGTGATTGGGGCCTTCAGAAATTTTGAATTAAACCAGATGGATATAGAAAAACGTCCTGGCCGGGCTTTCTATGTCGAAGAAAATGGGGTGCCGGCCTATGATGAATTGATTCTGATAGCCAATAAAGATCAAATCAACGATTCGAAATACCGCCGTTTTGTCGATGCGCTGGAAGAAGGCGTGCAGTATCTGGTCAACCACCCGGACGAAAGCTGGGAATTGTTTATCAAAGGCGAACGGAAAAACCTTGATGACGAATTGAACCGGCGCGCCTGGAAAGACACCTTGCCGCGTTTTGCCCTCCGCCCCGGGGCCTTAGACCGACACCGCTATACCCGCTTCGCAGAGTTCTTGCAGGAGCAGGGAGTGGTCAGCGATGTCCCCCCTCTTGATTCATGGGCCGTGGAACTTCGGTAGTAACCTTCCATAAGTGCATGCAGGTCCAATATCTTAGAAGCGAGAGTGCGGCTGCTGTAAAAAATCGAGTTCTTCTTTGGTGGATTTCCTGCCCAGGATTTCATTTCTATGCGGATAACGGCCAAATCTCTCGATAATTACCTTATGTTTGATTTCCCACTCTAAACCGGACTGAACTCCCGTTTTGCCGGTATATTTTTTCGGCAACCTCATGGATTTTTAGCGACTCACTGTGCATGAAGGGGAGATAAACAAAGCCCCTTTCTGTGGGTGTAAGCAACTTGTCTATTCCCAGAGAGACTGCTTCCTGGGCCAGTACCAGGGCCATTTGGTCATTGGCAAATGCCAAGGGCGACCCTCTGAACATATTTCGGGAAAACTGGTCCAGAACAATAATCTCTGCCAGTCTCCCCTGGGCATTTTCCCGCCATGCAAAAAGTTCGCAGCGTACAGCCCTGGAGTGGATATCGGAAAATCTATCCCTTATCAATTGATCAAACGCAGCGTCTTTCGTCCACCACTGCGATGGACGGGCCTCTTCAAACCAGAAGTTCAGAATTTCCTGATACATGATGGAATCCTTTGCTATTGCCACTGCTTTTCAGGTGATTATGCAGCAATACCCGCGCATTGTTTTTCCGTGTGTGATATTTTAATCATGCAGTTTAATTTTTGTAGCATATAAACACTTTATGATTTTGTAGTGGTTCTTGATTTATTGGCAAACCCGACAAGAATTATTGTTACTTCTCACTAAATAAGTTGAGATAAAATCTGCATAAGAGGGTACAACATTACGCGCAGATTGGGTATAGTCTGGCCGCAGCAGTACCGGCGACAGAGCAGGATTATTTTCATTGTTTGTTCTTGTCTGAAAAGAATATATAACATACTGTTTTTACATTCATTTTCATTATGCTAAAAGAAATTAACAGAGAATAGCACGGTGTGGTATATCGAATACAGGATCATTCGGAAACGGCGATTAACCGCTACATTCTCTCCACTCCCGAAACCAGAGCAATCTGCAATGATCCATTGGTCATGGGCTACGATTATACCGAAAAGCTGGAGAAGGCCTGTGCGACCTATCTTCGACTCACCAAAACAACGTCCATCAAACTGCAGGAAAACCGTTCGGTGGTTTTCAATATCCTGCGAGGGGGCTTAAATTTTGGTCTTCGTGGAGCACTGGCCAAAGCCTTTGGCTGGAATAATCACAGCTCCTGCTTTGTAACAGCCCAGCGGGCCAGGATTACTGAGGGCTCAGAGCTGTGGCATATAACAGAGGATGATTATAAGAAGATAACCTTTCCGCAAAGAGCACAGATCATTATTGGCGATGTCGTTGCCACCGGAACCAGCCTGAAACATGGATTGGACATAATGATAAAGGAAGCAGTCAGGCAGAAGACAGAACTGAGCTCAATTCTTTTTTTCACCATTGGCGGACCCATGAGCGAGAAAAGACTGATAGAAGCTGACGCCGCCTGTCGCCGACACTTTCCACGTTATGAGGGAACACAGGTCTGTTATATTGAAGGTCGATTTTTCGTGCCAACAACCGAGTCGCAGGTGACAATCAAAATCACCGGTACCGATTTGATGCGCTGCAATTCCCTGTTGGCTCCGGAGTTTATTGAATCAAATTTCGCAGCCCCTTCATACCCCATAGAGAGATGCACCATCTATGACGCCGGTTCCCGTGCTTTCCAGATCACAGAATATCTGGAAGATGTTTTCGATTACTGGACCAAAGTTTTGGCTTTGGCAGAAAAGATGACCTTTACAGAATTAATGACGGAGCGCTTCCGGAAATCGATATCAGGCGATTTGGCAGCGTATCTCTCCAGCAGACAGCAAAAGATCAGCTGCAGAAGCTGGCATCGGTATATGAATGGCGAACGGGCAATATTTTTCCCAACCTTTCACTCGCGAAAAATAAAATGAGAAGCAGCAGGGTTATTGGTTGCAAAATTATAACCCTTTTGAGGAAAAATGCTTATTCTTCTGATATTCTGCTGACAGATTGAATCAACAGCCGTGTTGCTTACGACAATACGTTTTACTTGTTTGTTTCATCATTTTTCTGATATTATCCTACGATAGCAAAGAGATATATGAGCGCAGGAACAGTGTGTCTCGTATATGAAACCAGCTGAATTCGTTTTACACTGAGAGCAACACTATGCCGCATTATGATCTGTTTGTAATTGGAGGTGGCTCAGGCGGAGTTGCCTGTGCGAGAACTTCGGCAGCACTGGGGGCCAAGGTTGGTCTCGCAGAGGCTGACCGACTGGGCGGTACATGCGTTAATCGCGGCTGTGTGCCCAAAAAACTCCTGATGTATGCATCGCACGCTGCAGAAGACCTGTGCAACGCCAAAAGCCTGGGTTGGACCTGCAATGGAGCAACATTTGACTGGGCTGAATTGCGCAACGGGGTCCAGGCAGAGCTTCGCCGGCTCAACGGCATCTACGATGGCCTTCTCGAAAAATTCAACGTGCATGTTTACCAGGGGCTGGCTCGTTTTATCGACGCAAAAACCGTGCGGGTTGGCGGCCAGAATATCACTGCCGACCGGTTCATGATTGCTACCGGCGGTTCTCCTTTTGTGCCCGAATTTCCCGGTCGAGAACATGTAATCGTCTCGGATGACGCCTTTTTACTCGATAAGTTACCAGAAAAGATGGCGATTATTGGCGGCGGTTATATTGCCCAGGAGTTTGCCGGTATTTTCCATGGACTCGGTGTAGATATTACCCTGATGGTACGCTGTGCTCGTCTTCTTCGTGGTTTCGATGTCGGATCTCGCTGAACATCTGCGGGCCGAACAGGTGAAAAAGGGCATCATGATTCAGTGCGCAACCAATGTCAACAGGATTGAGAAAACGGCTGATGGTCTGCGCGTTATCTGCGAAGAATGCGATAGCAAAACCTTTGATCAAGTTCTCTTTGCCACCGGACGCAAACCCAATTCTGCCGGTCTGGGCCTCAGTGCAATTGGTGTGGTGGTAAACGACACAGGTGCCATTGTGGTTGATGAGAGGATGCAGACTTCAGTTCAAAATATTTATGCCATAGGTGATGTAACCGACAGAATCAATCTGACTCCGGTTGCTATTCATGAAGGCCGGCTCTTTGCTGCCAATCATTTCGGCGGAGAGAATCGCACGATGGATTATTCCAACATCCCCACGACGATCTTCAGCCAACCGCCGCTTGGCACTGTTGGCCTGACAGAGGCTCAAGCCCGGGAACGATACGACCATGTCGTCATTTTTAAATCGGTTTTTCGACCGATGAAATATTCTCTTGGCAGAATTGATGAACAAACACTTATGAAACTCGTGGTAGATGGCACCACCGACCGGGTTTTGGGTGTGCATATGGTGGGCCCGGATGCCGGAGAAATTCTCCAGGGATTTGCCGTGGCCCTGAAAGCCGGTGCCACGAAGACCGACTTTGACCGCACCGTCGGCATTCACCCCAGTAGTGCTGAAGAATTTGTTACGATGCGAGAACCGTTTATTCAATAAGAGGTCAGCCATGTTAAATGTACTCATCGTATCCGAATACAACTTCGGCAAAAACCTGATTGCCAGTGCATACCTCAAGGATCTTGGCGGGGATCATTTTACGGTTGAATGTGGTGGATTTGAGCCCGGGCCATTAAATCCGGTGGTTACTATAATAATGAAACTGGATGGATATGACCTGTCCAATTGTGATTGCCCGTACTCAGTTTTCGACCTGCTCGAAATGGGACGACGCTATGACATTGTGATCACCGTCTGCTCAAAACGATTAGATGAAAAATGTCCTGATTTTCCTGGTCAATTACTGCGGCTAAACTGGGGGCATTCTGATCCGGATAAAATTGCTGAAAGCAGAATTGACAGACTTCAACAAACAAGAATTATGAGAGACAGCATAAAAGCAGATGTTATCAATTTCATTAAAGAATATGAAGAAGGTATGTTCAGTATGTTCAAATAGTCTCTCGGTGACACTCCCGGAGAGAAGATATTTATTCTGGAAGCAGCAGGTAGGTACCGGCAGAATGCACGGCCTGCCCATCCAGTAACGACGGCAGCGTCAGACGATTCCCACCACTATCGTAACAAGCATCATAGAAACTCAGTATATCCGCCAATCGACCCATCGCTTCAAAACGCTCAGTTTCCGGCAACAGATGCGGATGCAGGGACAAAAACAGTTTTGGTCTGTTTGCTGCCAGATAGTCCTTCATGGTCGGCAATAAAGCAAACTCCCCACCCTCGATATCCATCTTGATAATGTCAAAACGTGGCCCCCCAACCAGTTCCAACCACTGCTGCCACACCAGACAGAGCACTTCCTGGGCGCGCTTACCATCAGGCCTCATCAGGCTGGTCATCGAATCCCCTCTTTTGCCACGGGGACTGGACATCCTGCTCAGCCCGTTTTCAGACGATAGAGCAAGATGAGAAGGGAAGATGTTTTCAAGGCTGTTAATCTCTATATTCTGCAGCAGATACTGATATGCCACCCTGTCAGGCTCAAGGCAGTAGACCTTACGACAGCGCTTTGCCGCATAGAGTACCGTGGGACCAATCCAGGCCCCGACATCACAGTAAAGAGACTCTTTGGTAAGCAATCGATTGAGGACGGCAAAGCTTTGTGGCTCCCAAAGCCCCGCGTTGACCTTTTTCCAAAAAGGGATATGCTCTGGATCACAGCGAAAAGCGTTGTTGTCAATAGTGACAGGATACCAGCCACGCATACGGCATCGTGTCTTTATAAGCCAATCAAGCCATTTCATTTTTCACCTCGTTGTAATATATTTATCTGCCATTTCAATTGGATAAATATAGAGACAGCTCCCTGATACCGGCGACACATCGCACCATATTTAACCACAAGCCTACGCTCATCAAGTACAATAGCAGAAATCTGTCTTTCTTTAGAATATTACAAAGGAGAATTGATGGTTTGTAGTATCATTTCGAACGAACAAGAGATTTTATTTCCTTTGCCTCTATACTCGTCAGCATACTTGGCAACGCCGACAGATCCGTTTCCAAACATCTTAGATTACCTCTGTTTGGTGAGAGCCTTGCTTTTAGCAAATGATGATTTAAATTTTCACTATTGTCACGAAAAACACTTTTTTAATGTAAAAGGCTTGAGTTTCCTAGTGTCTGATTTCTGGTAAAGCTGCTCATTAACCAAGCTAACAAGGAGAATGGAAATGGATTTCGATCACACCTATGCCGATTATCTCAGTGATAAAGACATCAAAGCCATCGCCGAACTGGAAAAGGAGACCGGTAAGAGGCTCCTGGCTTACTACACCCCACCAGCCGCATCCAATCTGGAGGCGGACGTGCTGGGCAAAATTCAGGACCTGGAAAAGAAGCTCTGCGTCAGGCTTGTGGCCTACGATAGCCATTAGAAAAGGGTAAGCAACAAAACAGGGAAGACAAAGACGTTTGTCCATCTCTGTTGAGCTTCCTGAACATTACAGCTCAATGCTGCAGTGACGGCGGATTTTTCGCTCGGTTCAATCTCCTTTTAGGGAAACACTGAACTGAGTCATTGAAGTTGCTTGCCTGCCGAAGAGAGCACTATATTGTGGAAACTCCATTATAAATGGAATCATAATATTCCAGGATATCTTCTTTTTTTTCTGATTCCATCACTGCCATTGCGGTTCTGGGGTGTTGGTTCATGGTTCCGGTGACCATGTAGGGGATGGAATACCCCCAATCAATTTTTTTGGACCAGGGAAAGATGTCCTGTTCAATACACTTGACCAGTGGCCGGACATTGAATTTGGGATTTTTTAGAAAAGAGAGCAATAACTCAATCGGACAGTTGCCGGCGCCCCTGCCTATCCCGTAAAGAGTAGCGTCCAGAAAATTGACTCCGTTGATGATAGCTGAGATAGTGTTGGCAAATGCCAGCTGCTGGTTGTTGTGAAAATGAGCACCGATAACCTTGCCCGGTAGTCTTTCAATATATTTTTGTGCCAAAGTGTCAATATCTTCAGAATAAAACGCGCCGAAAGAATCGACGAGATAAATAATCGGCACCTTGCTTTTATTTAAATCTTCCAGACATTCATTGAGTTCCCGGAGACCAACGGTTGATACCGCCATGAGATTAATCGTTGTTTCATACCCCTTGTCTATGCAGTGATGCGCCAGGGCGATAGCGGAATCGACCTGGTGGACATAACAGGCGATTCTGATCATATCGAGAGAACTGTCCGAAGCCATTGGAATGTCGTCCATGGCGATTCGGCCAATATCAGCCATGGCAGAGAGCTTGATTCTTTTTTCTCCCCCTCCGGTAATTTTTTGTAAATCTTCCTCATGGCAAAATTTCCATGCACCAAATTCTTTGGCATCAAAGGCACTTGCTGAACTAAGATAGCCAATTTCCATATAATCGACGGCTGCATCAGCTAAACAATTGTAGACATTACGGACAAATTTTTCACTAAACTGCCACTTGTTCATAAGACCGCCATCGCGGACGGTACAGTCTATTACCTTGATTTGTTCTCTATACATTGAATTCCCATTTTCCTGATTGCAGCCCCTTTAAAAACAGGCTCTATCTGAAACAATACGGCACAAAAACAAACATCAAACAGATGATCTGTTATTCTTACAATTTTTCATGAGACACTGTTCCTCGTTTTCCTCATGAAGTGACATTTATTAGCAAAGAATAGGCTTTTTGGCAAGTTATTCGTCGCTTAATAGGCATCGACAGTATATCGATTAATATTATTCCGAACCTACCGCCTATCTCTTAATATTATTTTAAAGATATCCAAAAGAATTTCTTATCACAACCACCTGACTAAGGTTTAAAACGTGGCCACCCTTCATTACCGTACTAACTTTCCGGTTTTTCAAAATTTTATGTTCGAAATTCCGGAATAGACTCCAGCCAGAAACAGAAAGATTCTACCCATCTTCCTGATATTACATATATAAAATTTATGTGCGAAAGGTCCGTCTTTTGCATTATATTGATATGCAATATAAATATTATTTATATTCGTATTATATTACTCCGCTGCTTTCTGATACCGGACAGGCTGGTCTGCCTGGCTTGAGAGTTGTAAGAAAGAAAAACTTAACAGGAGGGGTTCAGATGGAAGACTACACGTTTAGCGTAGAGTGGAAGGAAGACACGCAAAAATTTATCGCAAAATGTTTTGAGTATCCTTGCCTGATCTGGTGTGCCGAGACCGAAGACAAGGCAATTGCGGGGATAAAAAATATTACGACCGCCGCTGAGAGCCAGTTTGTTTCATATCTCTATGCCCAGTAAGTCATTGCATTGATGCAACGATAAATTAACCGCGAGGCAGAGTAAAATCAATTTCCTTATGATCCTGCCCCAACCGCACTGCAGAAATGACCGGTGGAGTTGTCGCCACGACCTTCCCGCGGCTGATGACATACAGCCTGGCTGGCCGCAACCGGATGGCATCAATACTGTTTTTCGCCTGCAGAATAACTAAATTAGCCGTACAACCGGCCTGCACGCCATATTTTTCAAGGTTGAGAACCTGCGCACCTCGGCCAGTCACCATCGCCAGGACGGACTCGAGCTGACTGGTCCCCATCATCTGCAGGCAGTGTGCCCCCATATGGGCGACCTCCAGCATGTCATGACTGCCCAGCGGATACCAGGGGTCCATGATGTCATCGTGGCCGAAAGCAACATTCACGCCAGCACCAAGAAGCTCAGGGACCCTCGTCAAGCCTCTCCGTTTGGGATAGGTGTCGTGGCGACCCTGCAGATGGATATTAATGAGTGGATTGCAGACAGCATGCATTCCCGATTCGGCCATCAAGGGCAGGAGTTTGCTCACATAATAGTTATCCATGGAATGCATGCTGGTAAGGTGTGAACCGGTCACCCGCCCGCCAAGGCCAAGCCTGTTGGTTTCAAAGGCGAGGGTTTCCACATGGCGCGAAAGCGGATCGTCGCTTTCATCACAGTGCAGATCAACCATCAGGCCACGTTCCGCAGCAAGCTCACACAGCCAGCGCACTGACTGGCGCCCCTCTTCCATGGTCCTTTCAAAGTGGGGAATGCCCCCGACAACATCCACTCCCTTGTCAAGCGCTCGAACTAACAGCTCTTTGCCGCCCGGCGCACGCAGCACCCCATCCTGGGGAAAGGCTACTAACTGAATATCGACCCATTGTTTCATCTCCTCCCGGACTTCAAGCAGCACATCGACCGCCAGCAGGGATGGATCGGTCACATCAACATGGGTTCTGATAGCCAGTGTCCCACGGGCAATCGACCAGTGCAGCAATTGCAGCGCCCTCTTTTTTAGTGCCTCTGCCGACAAATGAGGTTTATGCTCCCCCCATATCTGAATGCCTTCAAGCAGGGTGCCACTTGTATTATAGCGCGGCCGTCCCAGAGAAAGTGCGGCATCCATATGGAAATGGCTGTCGACAAATGGCGGAATCACCAGTTGGCCACCCCCATCAATTTCCTCTGCAGCGTCCCCGTCAAGGGCAGGTGTGACCTCGAGGATGGTTTCGCCCCTAATACCAATATCCATCAGGTCTTTTGCGTCCGTCAGTCTGGCATTACGAATTATCAGATCAAACATTATTGGTTTCCTGTGGATTATCTTTAGCGCTCCCCGTGTCGAAACGGCATAAGAAGAGCCTTGGGATAGGATGCTTTTCTCGACATGATAACAAGAGCAATTATGGAAAAAATGTACGGCATCATCAGGTAAAACTGGTACGGTACGAGAGTTGCTGACTGTTGCTGGACGCGCATCTGCAAGGCGTCAAAGGCGGCAAAGAGCAGGGCCCCCAGAAGAGCCTTGCCCGGTCTCCACGAAGAAAAGACAACCAGGGCAATACATATCCATCCCCGACCATTGACCATGCCAATATAGTAGGCGTCAAAGGCGGAAAGGGTCAGAAAAGCACCCCCGACAGCCATCAGGGCCGAACCGGTCATAACGGCACAGGTCCGAATGGCAAAAACGGATAGTCCCTGCGATTCAACCGCCATGGGATTTTCTCCGGTCATGCAGAGAGCAAGCCCCAGTGGCGTACGATAGATTATATAGGAGACCAGAGCAATGGTTATTAGGGCCAGTAAAGTCAGCGGGGATTGACTGAACAGTAGTTCCCCGATAAAAGGAATATCCGACAGTACCGGGATATCAAGTGGCTGAAAGGGGACAATTTTGGGCGGGGTGGTTGCCTTGGGCAGCATCATTCTGAAAATAAATGACGATACAGCAGAGGCCAGCATGGTGATTCCAAGGCCCGTCACATGCTGCGACAGCCCCCAGTACACGGTAAAAAGGGCGTGCAAAAGCCCGAACATCGCCCCGATAAAAGCGGCAAACATCACCCCTGTCCAGAGATCACCGCCGAGATAAACCCACATCCAGCCGGACATGCACCCTGCCGCCATAATGCCTTCAATGCCGAGGTTGAGGACGCCGGCCCTCTCACAGATAAGCTCTCCGAGGGTACCAAAGATCAAAGGAGTGGCCATACGGACAGTAGCTACCCAGAACCCCGTTTCAAAGAGGAAGGTCAAAATATCCATTTCCTACCTCCAGCGAATTTTATAGTGACTGAAAAACATCGAAGCGAGCACCGCCAGCAGCGATATAGCTGTCGCCACCTCGGCAATATAGTTGGAAATATTCAGAGATCGGCTCATGGAGTCCGCACCAATGGAAATCACCGCGACAAAGAGTGCCGAAAGCACGACGCCAAGCGGATGCAGGGCGGCAAGCATTGCCACCACAATGCCGGAGTAGCCAAAGCCGGGCGACAGATCCAGCGTCAGATAACCCCGCAAACCGCAGAGTTCCGACACCCCGGCAAACCCGGCCAGGCCGCCGGAAATAAGTGCTGTCCTGACGATCACCCTGTCTACCGGGATTCCGGCAAATCGGCTGGCGTACTGGTTAAGGCCGACCGCCCGGATTTCATACCCCCAGCTGGTAAAGCGGACGAATATCCAGCTCAAAAGAGCACAGCAAAGGGCAATAGCAAAGCCCCAGTGCAACCTAGTTTTAGGCAGAATCTGGCCAAGGGCGGCCGAATCGACAACCGGAGCTGCCTGGGGCCAGCCCATGGCCATGGGGTCTTTCCAGGGTCCAAAGACCAGCCAGTTGACAAATAACACCACAATAAAATTTAACAGCAGGGTGGTGACGACCTCGTCGACGCCGAGTCTGGTCTTGAGCAAGGTTGGACCAAGGAGTAACAGTCCACCGGCCAGGGCCCCCGCCAGAAACAGTATGGGCACCATGATCAGGGCGGGAAAGTCGAGCATCCCGGTACCAAGCCAGCTCGCCATGCAGGCACCGATGTAGAGCTGCCCTTCCGCCCCGATATTCCAGAGTTTTGCCCTGAAGGCGAGAGCTGCAGCCAGTCCGGTAAAAATTAACGGGGTGGTGCGGGTCAGGGTCTCCGACAGAGCAAACTTGCCGCCCAGAGCCCCCGAAATAAGCAGGCTATAGGCCTTTACAGGGGATGCACCGGTCCAGAGAATCAGCACGGCGCATACCGCCATGGCGACAATTGCGGCAAGTGCCGGAGCGGCAAGCTTTGCCAGCCAGGAGACATTTTCCCGGGCCTCTATTCTCACGGAATCACCTGACCGACATTCGGGCGTGATCCGCTTGCAGTTCTGCGCCGGGAAACGATGTCGGCATGACCGCTCATGGCCAGCCCAAAGGCGGCGACATCTGTCTCTTCAGGGCTTACCGCGGGAGTCAATCGGCCGTGATAGATAACATGTATGCGGTCTGCTATGGAGAGTAATTCGTCCAGATCTTCCGACACAAGGAGGATTGCCGCACCCCTCGTTTTGGCCGCCAGCAGCTGGTTGTGAACAAAGTTTGCCGCCCCCACATCCAGGCCCCAGGTCGGTTGACAGGCGAGAATAATTTTCGGGTTTTCACCAAGGACCCGAGCCAGGATCAGCTTTTGCATGTTGCCGCCGGACAGCTGTCTGGTCGCAGCGAACGGGCCCGGACAACGGATATCAAATCGCTCAATCAGCTCAATTGCCCGTTTCTTGATATTTCTAAACCGCAGCAGGCCAAAAGTAGAATAGTTGTGCTGCGTATAGTTTTCCAGGACCATATTCTCCTGGATGGTCATATCTCCGATAAGGCCGGTGGTCGTTCTGTCCTGGGGAATCCGGCCGATACCTTTGGCGACCATTGCCGCAGGGGTTATTTTTTTTACCTGCTCCCCTGCCAGAAAAAATTTGCCTGAATCAGGGGCGATCATGCCGGAAATAAGATCAGTCAGGTAGGCCTGACCATTGCCGGCCACCCCGGCAATACCAAGAATCTCTCCCTGATGAAGATTTAGGTTGATGCTGTCCAGATAGGTGCTTCCGTCCTTTCCTCTGATGCTGACCGCCTCGAGCCTGAGAACCTCAGCCCCGACCTCCTGAACCACCCTGGAAGTTTCCGGGATCTCACCGCCAACCATGGCGGCGGCAAGCTTTTCTGCTGAGGTCATGGATGTTTGTGATTCAAAAACCACCCGCCCATGACGAAGCACGCAGCACCTGTCGCTGGCACTGATGACTTCCTTCAGCTTATGGCTGATAAAAATAACCGCAAGGCCCTGCCCGGCAAGCAGTTTCAGGGTAATGAACAGATTCTCACTCTCCTGTGGGGTGAGAACTGCGGTGGGTTCGTCGAGAATCAAAATACGGCTGTCCCGGTAGAGGGCCTTGAGGATTTCAACGCGTTGCCGCTCACCAACAGAGAGATGCTTTACCAGGATGTTCGGATCGACCTCAAGACCGAATCTGGCAACCAGGTTGAGAATCTTTTTTCGTGCCGCCCTGCTGCCTCTTTTTATGGCAAACAGCGGCTCTGTACCGAGGGTGATATTGTCCAGCACTGTCATATTATCCGCCAGGGTAAAATGCTGATGGACCATGCCGAATCCGTGCAGAAGAGCCGCATTAGGTGAACCGGGAGGAAGTGGTTCACCAAAGACCTCTATAGAGCCGCTGTCAGCCACATAGTGGCCAAAAAGAATATTCATCAGCGTCGTCTTGCCGGCACCGTTCTCACCGAGAAGGGCCAGAATTTCTCCTGTGCGAAGATGCAGCGAAATATTTTCGTTAGCTACCAGTTTACCAAAGGTCTTGGTAATTCCTGTGAGCTGCAATGCGGTATAGTCTGAGGTCATTGTCTGATCAAATTAAAAAGTCCATCTCCTCCCCCTAAAGGGCATGAGAGATGGACTTACAGTTCCCGGTTTGATTTTTTATTTGTCAAAATGTAGATTTCGGCTCACTGTCGTCAATCTCGATAACCATGTCACCGGAAATAATAGCAGCAGACAACCTCTTCCACTTTTGCCTGCATGTCTGCTGGAATTTTCGTTTCAAACTCATAATAGGGTGCAAGAGAAGAACCACCCTTGGCCATCATGGTATAGTCCCGGTAATCCTCAGCGGAAAACGTTCCTGCTTTCACCTCGGCAACAGCGTGGCCGATTGCCGCATCCATATTCCACAGGGCAGAGGTGACCACAACATCGGTACCATTTTCTTCTTTATTCATATCATTGACGTTACCAAAGGCAATTATACCTTTCTCCCGGGCAGAATCAACCACGCCTGCCCGCTCGGCATACAGCACATCAACGCCCGCCTCGACCTGGGCAAAGGCAAATTCTTTCGCTTTTGGCGGATCATACCAGGAACCGATAAAGGATACTTTAAATTGCGCCTCGGGATTAACCGACATGGCACCCGCCATAAAAGCGTTGAACAAGCGGTTAACCTCACCGATCGGATACCCTCCAACCATACCGATCTTGTTGGTTTTGGTCATCTTGCCGGCCAGCATGCCCATGAGATAACAGGGCTCATGAATGAAGTTGTCGAAAACCGACATGTTCTTGCCATAGGGTCCAAAGGAATCACCCATCAAGTACGCCACCTCCGGGTAGTCGTCTGCTACCTTGCGGACATCTTTTGAAATGCCAAACGCTTCGCCGACTATGAGCTGGACTCCGGCCTCCGAATACTCCCGCAGCACGCGGATATAATCGGTGTTGGAAACTTTCTCGGAATAGACGTATTCAATTTCTCCGGCGTCGGCGAGTTTCTGCAGAGCTTTATGCAGAGTGGCGTCCCATTTCTGCTGGATCGGCTGGGTGTAAATACCGGCAACTTTAATTTTTTCGGCAAAAACCGCACTGGGTATACTCAGCAGGGTTACCAGGGAGATCATTACAACCCAACAAAATGCTTTCAACTTCATTATGCACCTCTAGTCTAAGATTATTTTTTAAAAGACCGCTCGTTGTCGCAGAATCAAAAGCAAAATATATGCCAGCCAATTATAGTGTTCCCCGTCACTCTGTACCGGACCAATTCCACATCATCCCGATGCTTACTATTACAAAGTGGCAGTAAGGTCACGACAATAACGTAATAGTCATGCGATTAATTTCACTTTTTTGTTACCTGCTGAACGGACGAACATCTTTATTCTGAACTGTAGTTGCCTCTACTTAGACCATTGATGTGCGGAAATGGTCTGCATTAAAATCAGCAAAACCATTTCCACATCACAGGTGCTGTATTATTTCGCCAAGAGTGAACGTACCGTCTTTCACCTCAACCATCACCATGGAATCAACATCCAGACCGTTATGGTCTTCTTCAGTTATATTGTACGTTCCGGAAATACCGACATAATTTTTGGTCGCTTCCAGCTCATTGCGCAAGGCTTCCTTATCGGTTCCCACCTTCTTCATACCATTTGCAACCATCATGATGGCATCCCAGGCATAGCCGGAGTGGGTGTTGATCGGGAACTGTTTGTCGTAGCCTTTTTCGGTATACAGCTTGACAAACTCCAGAATGACCTCTTTCTGCGGATCACTGTCCGGCAGTTCATTGACAACCATCAGCTTAGTTGCGGGCATGCGGTCTCCTTCACTTGCTGCTCCGGCCAGCTCGACATATTTGGGATCAGGCAGACCATGGCACTGAAACAGCGGCAGGTCAATGCCCAGCTGAACTTTATTTTTGGCGATGATCGAGCCGGCTGGTCCGATGGTCCAGGCAATAATTGCCTGGGGATTGGCATTTTTCACCTTGGTGAGCTGGGCGGTCATGTCGGTGTCACGGGTGCCGAACGACTCCTTGGCGATAATCTCGATACCGTATTCGGGGGCAAGTTTTTCCATCCACCGTGCGCCGTCTTTGCCGAAACCATCAGCGGCGGAAAGCAGGGCAACCCTGGTCAGACCCTTTTCTTTCAGATAGATGAACAACCGCTCCACAGCAATACTGGAGCGCTGGGGTGATTTAAAGACATATTTGTATGTGCCGAATTTGCCGCCCATGATGACAGGGTCCCCGCCAACCGTCATAAAGGTGGGAGTCTGTCCGTCCTCGACGACTTTTTTGACGTTCATTCCGGTGTCGGTGAGCGTTGGTCCGATGATGGCGACAACGCCGTCTTTATGGATGAACTTCTTGGCAATCGAAGCACTTTTTGCTGGATTCGCCTCGGTATCGGCGATGATCAGCTCCAGCTGCTGGCCATTGATGCCGCCTTCGGCGTTGATTTTTTCCACCGCCATTTCCGCCACGAGCTTGGTGGGAGTACCGATAAATGCAGCCCGGCCCGAGAGGTCAAAGAACGCTCCCAGTTTGATTGTCTCCGCAGCGTAGACGGCCGGCGCGAACAGGCTCATAATGGTCAAAGCGGCTAATATTTTTTTCATTGTGGTCTCTCTCCTCCTGTTTAGGTTAGTTGTTAGACGATCTCATCCTGTATCCGGTTATCAAATACACGCTTTATTTTTTTCTCTGAACGCGGCAAGGTTCCGTAGTCCACCAGCTCTGTCTGTACCGAAACCAGCACCTGTTTTTTTATCTGGTGGATCACCTCGTGAACCAGTTCAGGTGTCCGGCTGCCGTCCACTCCTTCAGCACGTTCCACTATTAAATTCATGTGGTCGCGTTCGGCATCATCTCTTTTGAGATGAATCTGGTATTCAGAGCCCAAGCCGGGCACCGCGGAGAGGATGGTGTCGATCGTACTTGGGTAGATGTTGACGCCGCGAAATTTAATGGTGTCATCGGAGCGCCCCCTGATCCGGGAGTGGCGCGGCAGGATATTGCCGCAGGAGCAGCGGCCGGGAATAATGCGGGTAATATCGCGGGTACGGTACCGGATAAGCGGAGCACCCTCCTTGCAGAGACTGGTCACCACCATCTCCCCCCACTCCCCGTCCGGCAGCAGGCTGCAGGGTGTCCGGATCGAGAATCTCCAGCAGGTAATAGTCCGCCCAGTAATGGATACAGTCATGATCGGAGCATTCGATTCCGGTTCCCGGACCGTACAGCTCGGTCAGACCGGTGATGTCGAACAGTTCGGCGCCGCCGAACAGATCAGAGATTTTCCGGCGCATGGAGCGGCTGGAGCGCTCAGAGCCATAAATGATCTTTTTGACGTTTATTTTGTCGGCGATGCCGCGCTGATGGATTTCCTCCGCCATCAGCAGAGCCATGGAGGCGGTTGAACAGAACACGGTTGACTGGAAATCGAGGAGAAACTGGATCTGCATGTCGATATTGCCCGGACCGACCGGCACGGCCATGGCCCCGATCTTCTCAGCGCCGAGCTGAAACCCCATACCTGCCGTCCACACGCCATAGCCAACCGCGATCTGTACCCGGTCAAGCGGGGTAACCCCGGCCATCTGGTAGCAGCGGGCAAAGAAACCGACCCAGTCGTCCAGATCCTTCTGCGTGTAGCTGAGTACCTTTCGTTTCCCGGTGGTTCCCGAACTGGCGTGAACGCGGACGATCTGTTCGAAGGGCACCGCACGAAGCGGAAAAGGGTAGCCGGTGCGCAGATCGTCGGCGGTGGTAAAGGGCAGTTTTTGCAGATCGGCCAGGCGTGCGGATCAGCATCCGGAGCGACACCTGCCGTCCTCAAACTTTTCCCGGTAATGCGACGACCCTTCATAGGCATGGGCAACTGTCCATTGCAGACCTTGCAGCTGATGGTCGTTCAAGTTCCTGTTCAGTTTGAAAGGCGGGCATAAAATCGCGTGTGTGCATTGCGGGTTTCTCCAAACGTATATTGGTCAGACCGGCAGCGCCAAGACGGCTGGCTGCAGGATTTTCATCACTTGCCGCACCAAGAAAGGCGGCGCGCAGCATTGGATCATTGAGGAGCTGATCGCTTTTCCCCTCCTCCACGATCCGGCCGTTGGCCATTAAATAGGCCTTATCAGAAGCAGACAGGGCCCGGGCGGCATTCTGTTCCACCAGCAGGATGGTCGTTCCGCCCCGGGCAAGCTGCCGTATTATGGCAAAAATATCGTCCATGATACGAGGCGCCAGCCCAAGACTCGGTTCATCAAGCAGCAGCAGGCGCGGCTTGGCCATCAGCGCCCGGCCCATGGAGAGCATCTGCTGTTCGCCTCCGGAAAGGGTCCCGGCCAGCTGATCCTTTCTCTCCTGCAGTTTCGGGAAGCGGGCAAAGACCTCGTCCATGCGGCGAGCTTCTTCGCTTTTTCCCAGCTTGAGGGGGATGGCTCCCAGCTGCAGATTTTCCACTACCGACAGATGACCGAACACCTCCCGGCCTTCCGGTGACAATGCGACGCCAAACCGCACCATGTCTGCCGGGCTTGTCCTGGTTATGTCCCTGCCGTCCAGAAGAATGGTGCCGGCGGCTCGGTTTCTGCAGCCCGAGCAAACACTTTGAGCAGGGTGCTTTTGCCGGCACCGTTGGCGCCAACCAGAGCCACGGTTTCGCCGGCGGCGATGGTCATGTCGATACCGAAGAGGGCCTGTGCCGCACCGTAGTGTGCTGTGAGACTGTTAATAATCAGCATCAGGCGGTGGCCTCCATCCGGCCAAGATATGCTTCGAGCACCAGAGGGTTTCTGCGCACCTCCTCGGGTGTTCCGGCAGCAATGCACCGGCCGCTGTCGAGCACCACTACCTGATCGGCAATCTCCATCACCAGGTCCATATCATGCTCGACCAGCAGCAGAGTGTGGCCTGCCCGGCGCAAAAGTTTCAGCTGCTCGCCAACGGCGGCCGTCTCTTCGCCATTTAATCCGGCTACCGGTTCGTCGAGCAGCAGCAGCTCAGGCTGGCCAACGGTGGCACGGGCCAGCTCGACCCGTTTTTTATCGCCATAGGCGAGAACTCCCGCCGGCCAGCTGCTCTTATCGCTGAGCCCAAAGCGATCCAGCGCTTCCAGCGACGCGCAGCTTGAGCTGTCGCTCACGATGGCGCAGATAGGGGAGCCGCAGCATGGCCATGACCATGGATCGTCCGCCCTTGCAGGTCAGACCGGTCAAGACATTATCCAGCACAGTAAGGCGCGGAAAAAGCCGCAGGTTCTGAAAGGTGCGGCTGATCCCCAGCCGGCTGATCTCGTGGGCCGGAAGCCCGGCAATCTCCTGCCCCTGAAAGGTCACCGAGCCGCTGGTTGCCGGCAGCACCCCGGTAATGCAATTGATCAGCGTCGACTTTCCAGCACCGTTGGGGCCAATGAGGGCGGTCAACCGGCCTTTGGGTACGCGAAACGTGACATCGCTCAGCGCGGGCAGGCCGCCAAATTGTTTGCTCACCAGTCGAAGTTGCAGCATTATCACGCCTCCCGCTTGCGCAGGGCCAGCCGGACCTTGAGCATATCAAGCAGACCGGTGACCAGCCCCTGGGGCAAAAACATCAGGACAAGGACAAGAATGGCGCCATGGACAAAATCCTTATAGGTTTCAAAAATCCCTATCAACTCAGGCAACAGGGTGAGCAGTCCCGCACCGAACAGTGACCCCCAGATCGATCCCATCCCGCCGACAACAACCATGATAACCATATCTGTGGAGGTGAAGATGCCAAAAGAATCGGGACTGATATAGGCATACGTATGGGCAAAAAGGCTGCCGGCAACCGAGGCCATGACGGCAGAGAGCACAAACACCTTGATCTTGGCCCTGCGGGTATCGACGCCCAGTGCGGCAGCGGCTGTTTCATCTTCAGCCAGCGCGGCCAGCCCCCGACCGACGCCGCTGCGCACCAGGTTGAGGCAGAGCAGCAGGCAAAGCATGGTAAAGCCCCAGAGCAGGTAATGGAGGCGAACTTCATCGTCAAAAGAAAAATCGCCGAAACTCAAATAAGGGATACCGGAAAGACCGCTGGGACCGCCGGTAACCACATCCCACTCAAGCAGCACGCTATGAACCACGAAGTTGAAACCAAGGGTTGCCATGGCCAGATAGTGGCCGGACAAGCGCAGGATGGGTACTCCGATCAACAGGGCGACAAGGCCGACCAGCAACGCGACCACAGACCATGGAGGGCCAGGGCGGCAGACCCCAGGTCGCCGTCGCGATGGCTGAGCCGTAGGCCCCAAGGCCGAAAAAGGCGGCATGCCCCAGGGAGATCTGCCCGGCATAGCCGATAAAGAGATTGAGCCCCAGCACGACAATGGTGTTGATGGCAATAAGATTGGTCACCCCCAGGGTGTAGGGATTGTTCTCATAGAGGGGATAGAGCAGCAGAACAGTTGACAGCAGTATTACTGTCAGCCCGGTTCGGTGCAGGTAGATGAAATAGAAAAATTTGTCGCGTGCAGACATCATGTCCTTAACTTTTGATGCCGGTTTGAAAGGCCTGGATATTTTGCTCGACAAATTTGGCCGGAGCAAGTTTGCCGAATAGCCGCGATACACTCCTCCTCACTGCAGAAAAGGGCCTTCCTGCTGACCGCCCGACCCAGCAGAATCAGGTTGGAGAGTACGGCGTTGCCGAGTTTTCGGGCAATTCCCGGAGCCATCGATCCGGTCCCCTTCACCATCTCTTGGCTGAATTTATAAGCAGTGCTCCCCCCTCTTTTAAAAGAGAACGATGCACAGGAAGATTTGCATCCCAGAGCAAGAGAGCCACATCAGCCTGGCCGGTACGGATCAGGGGGGCGGCAAAATCTCCTACCTTGAGGGTAGAGAGTACGGTTCCGCCGCGCTGGGCCATGCCATGGCTTTCTGAAGTGAGTACGGGAATTCCCTGATCAACTGCCACCTGGGCAATAACCCGGGTAAGAAAAAGAACCCCCTGGCCACCGATGCCACTGACGACTATCTGCTGCTTCATAGCTCCTCCTCTTAGACAATTGCCTGGGCAGGGCATACCGCAATGCAGGTTCCGCAGCCGTGACACCGATCGGTGTCGACCCTGGCGACTCCATTCTCCTCGTCCATGGACAGCGCCGGACATTCAAAATCCTCGACACATTGGCCGCAGCCGAGGCATTCTTCGGTGATGGTCACTGCCGGGGCCTCCTGCTTTTTTCGGACAAGCGGATCCATCAGGCAGCCATGGCGGGAGATAAGCACCGCAACGCCGCCATCAGCACTGCGGATATGGGCATCGGCTTTTTTGAGCAGGCTCTCGAAACGTTCATGCTGGTAAGGATCGCAACTTTCAATAAAATCGACCCCGCATGCCTTCACCAGCGGCTCGATGGCAATCGCCCTGGTTTTTCGTCCATCAGCGGTGCATCCCATATGCGGGACCGGCTGGCCGCCGGTCATGGCCGTAGTGGCATTATCGAGAATAACGACAATTATACGGGCATCCTGGAGAACAGCGTTAATAAGGGCCGGGAGGCCGGCATGGAAAAAGGTCGAGTCACCGATGGTAACAACCACGGTAGGCACCTTGCCGCCATCCTGTTTGTAGGATTGATAAAAACCGGCCCCCTGGCTGATGCAGGCGCCCATGCAATGTACGGTGTGGACCGCATCAAGGTTCATCCCCAGGGTGTAGCAACCGATATCAGATGGAAATATTCCGTCGGGAAATATCTTTTTGATCGAGTAGAAAGCAGCCCGATGGGGGCAGCCAGGGCAAAGAGAAGGACGCTGACCCCGCCCTTCTGCAGGAAGATTCTGCTGCGCTGCTTCAAGACCCAGAAAATCGGCCAGGGCCTGGTAGAGAACATCGGGGGTCAGCTCTCCTTCCCGCGGCACCGCACCGGTCTGTTTGCCGCTTGCACCGGGATGGGCAAGCTGTAATTCAATTACCGGATAGGTCTCTTCAAGAATAAGCAGCCGCCTGTAATCCTTATGCAAGTGTTCTATAAATTGTGGATTCAACGGATAGGGCATCCGCACCTGATAGAGGTCGATGGTACCGCTGAGCCCAATTCCTCCAGAAGATCGACCAGATTGGCGTAGGCGATGCCGGAGGCAACCAGAGCAACCTGTGGCTGACTGTTATCTCCGGCTGTCAGTCGCGGCTGCCAGTCAGGCTCCCGGGCAATCTGTTCTAATTTCACGTTAAGACTGCGGTGCAGACCAGGCAAAAAAGCCGGGGTGGCACACCAGCGGCCGGTGTCCGGTTCAAAAGCTGCACTTCGTTCCAGCTTAACCGGTTCAGCAAGAGACACACTTTGCCGTGAGTGGCAGACCCGGGTGGTCGGGCGCAAAACAATATTCATCTGGTATTTTTCCGAGAGCAGATAGGCCGGCTCGATCATCGCCTTGGCTTCGGCAGGGCTTGATGGATCAAGCACGGGAACCCGCCCCTGAAGGCAAAAAAGTCTGGTGTCCTGCTCGTTTTGAGAACTATGCGGGCCCGGATCATCGGCAACAATAGTGAGCATGCCGCCCTTTACGCCGAGATACGCCGTCCGCATAAAAGGGTCAGCGGCGACATTGAGACCAACCTGCTTCATCACCGCAACGGAACGTTTGCCGGTGTAACTGGCGGCCAGAGCCACCTCAAAGGCGATCTTTTCGTTTACCGACCACTCAACATGCAGGGGATTGACCGCCTGCTCTTTTCGATTGATTACGCTCTGGAGGATTTCCGTGGACGGCGTCCCCGGATACGCTGCAGCAACCTGGCAGCCGGCTTCAATCAGCCCTCGCCCGATTGCATCGTTTCCCATCATGAGTTCTTTATTCATCATATTTCTTTAATGCGGCGTAAAAATTCATTATCTACCTAGCCATCCAAATTTTAATTTTTCATATTTATCTATCAGCTGGTTTCCATGCGACGCATGGAAACCAGTTTCAAGAGTTTTTACGACACCATCAATTCTCATTTGCCAAATAATCCTTTCGGTCGAATACACAGCACCAGCAGTAAAACAACAAAAGCAACTACATCTTTATAGGCACTTGAAATATAGCCGGCGGAAAGGGATTCCAGCAATCCCAGGCCGAGCCCGCCCAGAATTGCCCCCGGAAAAGAACCAAAACCACCCAGGATTGCGGCGGCAAAACCTTTCAGACCGAGCAGAACCCCAACGTCGTAATTGAGCGTTGTGATCGGCGTCACAAGGACACCGGCAAGCCCGCCCAGAGCACCGGCGATGGCATAACTGGTCAGGCGCACCCGGCCGGCCGGAATACCAACAACGGCCGCAGCGGTCGGGTTGGAGGCAACTGCCCGCATGGAGAGCCCGAGAGAAGTTCGATAAAAAAACCAGGTGAGAAGAGTAATGGCGACCACGGTGAGCAGGAGGATCCACAGTGCCTGGGGCAGCACACTTGCGCCCAGAATATTGACCGGTTGATCAGGGGTAAGCGGTGGCAGGGCCATCCGGTTTTTTCCCCAGATCAGCTTAATAATGCCGCGTAAAATGATCGAAAGACCAACGGTAAGAAAGATCAATACCAGATGGTTATTTGACCTGGCCGGGCGTAAGCCGAATCGTTCCACGACCATGGCCACAAGGGCTACCCCGGCGACTGCCAGAAACAGTCCCGGTACCATCGGCAAGCCGGCACCAAAAAGACAGGAGAACATCAACATGCCGCCAAGAGTGACAAAGTCAACCTGAACGAAATTGACAATCCCCATGGTGTTGTTGACCACACAAAACCCCAGAGCGATGAGGGCATAGATCGCGCCGCTCGTCATACCGGAAAAAGTGTATTGCAGTAAATCCTGAAACATTGCGGCAACAGACTCCCACGACGACAATTGACGTCGTGAGTAAAGCCAATATCAGACCGGCCACGACGATAAAACAGTTGACTGTCCAACAGTGCGTACTAGTATGCTAGTACATGGAAGCGACAGTAAAATACATTTCTCATTTAGTCAATCATTTGCTCGCCCAGAAGACTGCGGAAGAGATGGAAGAGGTGCTGCGAGAACTTCTTACTTCCAGCGAGCTGCTTGAGATAGCCAACCGACTGCAGATATTTGAGATGCTGAAACAGGGTGTGCCGCAGCGGCAGATCGCTGAAAAACTCGGGGTGGGCATCGCCACCGTCACCCGGGGTTCAAATGCGATGAAGTCCCGCAAGGAGCTGAAGTGATTGTCTGCAATCCGCGAATGTCACGGATTTTTATAGCTGTTACCCTGGCTGCACTCCTTACTTTGGTCCAAAATAATCCGGTTCATTACCCGGCTTCCATTTAATATTGCAGCCCATGCTGGGTCGCTGCTCCACTGTGATTGGTTTTCGGGCAATCAGCTGTTCCATCGCCAATGACAGGTCTGCACCGGTGACCGGTTCCTGGTTTCCTGGTCTCGCACTGTCGAACTGTCCCCGATAGACAAGTTTTCGCTCTGCATCGAAGAGAAAAAAGTCCGGCGTGCAGGCTGCGCCATAGGCTTTTGCCACCTTTTGCTGCTCGTCGACCAGATAGGGAAAAGTGTAGCCGTGCTTCTTCGCATCAAGCTCCATGTTTTTCGGGTTGTCATCCGGATATGCTGCAAAATCATTGCTGTTAATAGCCACTACCGTAATCCCCTGCGCCTGATAATGTCGTATCTTTTCCACCAGTTTTGGACGAATATGAATAACATACGGACAGTGATTACACATAAAGATGATCAATAAGCCATTTTTTACGGAACAATCCCCCAGCGCAAAAAGCTCTCCGGCCGGGTCTGGAAGAGTAAAGTCAGGTGCTGTGATGCCAAGTTCCTGCATGGTGGAAGGTGTCAGTGCCATAATATTCCCCTATAGTTATAATGTTTTTCGGAAGATTTTCTGATCCAGGCCGATTTTTCCTAACGAAGGAAACTAAAGTTTATGTATGCATCTCTGAAACCGGAATCAAGTCTTAGGCCTTGAGGTCGCGCCGCAGCCGAGGTAATTGTCTCGAAACACAGCCAAATCGTCAAAAAACTTGTGGTCCTTAGGAAAAGGAAGATGATTTGTTCCCGGAAAATATGGTACGTTGAGCCTTGAAAATTTGTGGCAATGCACATCTCTCAGCAAAAATACCTAGATCAGCAAAGGGATCCCAATGAAAATTACTCTGCCCATGTCCAACGGAGGCAACTATGTGGTTAATCCGAGCAAAATTGTCGCGCTGGGCTTGAATTATCTGGAACATATCAAGGAAAGCCAGTCGGTTGATGTGCAGAATTTCACCAATGAGATCCCCACCGAACCAGTGCTTTTCCCAAAAACCCCAAACGTACTGATCGGGCCCGGTGAATCGATTATTTTACCTGCATTTGTCCAGGAGTATGGCTTTGCCAATTGCCGAACCGACCATGAAGCGGAGCTGGCGATCATCATAAAAGACCGGGCGAAAAATCTCACCGCCGAGACAGCCATGGACCATATTCTCGGATTTACCTGTTTCAATGATATCAGTCAGCGCAATCTGCAAAAGGGCGACAAAGCAGGCTGGTATCGGGGAAAATCGCTGGACACCTTTGGGCCTATCGGCCCGGTCATTGTAACACCGGAAGATATCGGCGATCCGCAGAATCTTGATATTAAGTGTCGTCTCAACGGGCAGATCGTCCAGAGCTCAAATACCCGGCATATGATCTTTAAAATTCCTGATATCTTGGTATTTATCTCTAAAAATTTCACTCTCGAGCCGGGCGACATCATTATCACCGGTACACCAAGCGGGGTCAGTCCCTTGCAAAATGGTGATATCGTTGAAGTGGAAATAGAACACATCGGAACCCTGACCAATCCGGTCAAAGCAGAGTTGCTGGCGCCTTGAAATTATATGCCTGCTTTTCCTGTAAACCCAAAAAACATGCCGAAAAGAGAGAAGGGTACTATGCACACTCTGCCTGATGAAAAAATTAGGAAAAATGTTCAGCAAACTAAGACTCGATCCTGACGTCGCTCTTGAAAATGAGGAGTTGTTAAAATAGCAAACGTCTTTTACAGTTGCCAACTTCAGTTAAACAATTTATAGAGACTGCTCCTCGTTTCATTTACGTGAAAAACAGCAATATCCCCGTCACTGCAAATACTTACCAGAACCCGTCATGAAAACTAAAAACACCCTTATCCAAATTCTCTGGAACCTCTTGCTCATTACCATTGGCTCTCTGGTTTTTGCAATTGGAGCAGAAGCAGTTCTGGTGCATCACAAATTTATTATTGGTGGTTTATTCGGTACCAGTCTGTTGATTTTTTACCAAACCGGGATTTTTTCTCCAGGCATATGGTATTTTTTGCTCAATATTCCTCTCTTTATTGTCGGGTGGATTTTTCTCAGCCGACGCTTCTTTTTCTACAGCCTCTATGGCGTCAGCATTCTGACTTTCTTCACTGAGGTGATCAGTCTTGACTTCGCCATTCTCGAGCAACTCTACGCCGCTATTGCAGGCGGGGTGATCTGTGGAGTGGGCTCCGGTATGATCCTCCGGTCCAGGGGTTCCGGCGGTGGTCTCGATACTGTGGCAATTATTCTGAACCAGAAGTTTAACTTAGGTGTCGGGAGATTTTTTATGTTCCTACAATGTGATCCTGTTTACTGTGGTTGCAACCCAGTACAATGCAGATATTGTCATCGCCTCGATGATCCTCACCTTTGTCAGCACACTTTCACTTGAGCAGGTCCTTTCCATGTTCAGTCAACGGAAAGATTGTGTATATCCTCAGTGAGTTTTATGTAGAAATTGTTGATATCATTAAGAGGGATATGAAGCAGGGAGCAACCCTGTTAAATGCCAAGGGCGCCTACTCGGGTCAGGACAAACAGATGATCATGACGGTGACCAACAATCTGCAACTGAAACGGCTTGAGGAAAAGGTGTTTGATGTGGATCCTAAGGCACTCTTCATTGTTGAGAACAGTTTCAATGTTATCGGTTCCACCTTCGGCAAGCGCAAAATCTACTGATGTCGCTGTCATCTTCATATGAACAGTGGGTTTTTCTGCCCACTTTTTTAACATCGGCAACTTTTCAGTTTATTTGAACACCAAAAATCTCAGAGCTAAAGAATCCATTTTGTCGTTGCGATTTTCATGCCCCGGTTCTCACCACTGTTTTCAAAAAAAGCCCCTTATCTCCAGCAAATTTTTCAGATTGTTATTTCTGTTGATTAGCTCGCTGCATTCAAATGAAAAAAGAGTCGGGCTATCGATCTTTTATTGACGATCAATTTGGCAAAGAAGACCTCCTCCTGCCTTATCCTACACTCATATTTTTACGTCATCCGCGGCACCCTGCCCCCCGCTACCTTGACAATCCATCGTATCCAATGTAGTTTGTGCTTTCACACCAACAACACAATACCTTAAAATTCCACGACTGATTGATTTAAATACGTTCAATCGACCACCATGGTTGTCATATTATCGCACTGTGTCCAATGTATATTTCAGATTAATCGAAACAGAGATGAACCCCACATGACGACACAGACCAACGTCACCGATAATGTCCTCATCAGCTTAAGGCGAATCATCCAGGCGATTGACCTGCATTCCCGCCAACTGGTCCGGCAACATGGGATTACCACGCCCCAGCTCATTGTCCTGAGACAGATACACGGTAAAGACTCAATAACCGTAAGCGAAGTTGCCAAACAGGTCAGCCTCAAACAGACAACGGTAACCGATATTTTGAATCGTCTGGAACGTAAAGGTCTTGTCACGCGTCACAAAGACACCGGTGATCGAAGACGTGTACTGGTAAAGGAAACAGATGTCGGGAAAAAATTACTCGAAGGGGCGCCATCTCCCCTGGAGGAATATTCTCAAGAAATTTGCCAATCTGGAGGATTGGCAACAAAACATGATTTTATCATCCCTCCAGCTGCTGGGCACCTTGATGACAGATGATGAGATCTCTGCTGCACCTATCCCGTCTACAGGAGCTCTTCCTGAACCCGTAGCACAGAATTTTGAGGATGATAACGGATTACCATCCGCACAGAAATAAAACGAAAAATATTTCATGACAATATTACCTGCTTCGGCGTGTATAAAAGAAGGGACCTACCTTGCAGGTCCCTACCGCTGTCTGCTGTTTTACCATAGCGCTTAACGTACTGCAGAGTAACGATTTGCATACTCTGCACGAGATAATTTATTCATTCAACATGGAGAAATATATGACCGGATTAGACGTACTCAAAACATTGTTCATCAAAGGAAAAGTATCCCGGAGAGAGTTTATTGCCCAGGCTGCAGCTCTTGGCGCAACAGCGGCTTTTTCCCGAGTCTTATCCTGGCAAAACAAGTATTTGCCGAGACCTCGGAGCCAAACGCGGCGGTCGTTTACGGATCGGTCTCTCCGGTGGCTCGACTACCGATTCACTTGATCCCGCAACGACAACCGACATGATGAATCAGATTATTATCAATGGTCAGCTTGGCAACAATCCTCGTTGAGATCAATCACAAGAGCGAACCCATCCCGGAACTGGCAGAGAGCTGGGAAAGTTCGCCCGATGCTAAAACCTGGAATTTCAAGCTGCGTAAAGGAGTGGAATTTCATAATGGTAAAACAATGGATGCCGATGATGTCATTCACTCTATCAACCATCACCGGGGAGAAGAGACCAAATCCGCCGCCAAGGTGATTGTCGACTCCATCGAAGAGATAAAAAAAGATGATAAAGACAGTGTCACCTTTGTCCTGAAAAGCGGTAATGCCGACTTCCCGTTTTCCTTGAGCGACTATCATCTTGTCATTGCCTCGGCGGAAAGCGATTTTACCGACGGTGTTTTCACTGGCGGTTATATCCTTCAGACCTACGAGCCCGGGGTACGCTGTTTCACTACCAGGAATCCTAACTACTTTAAATCTGACCGGGCCTTTTTCGATGAAGTCGAAACGCTTGGTATCAATGATGTCAACGCCAGAACCAATGCACTCAAAACCGGCCAGATCGATGTGATGAACCGGTGCGAGCTGAAAACCGTCCATTTTCTCAAGAAGATGAAAGATATCAATGTCCTC
>CAWDYJ010000018.1:0-40537 GCA_963806525.1 uncultured delta proteobacterium | reverse complement strand
TATGGCGTCCCCAACCGGATTCGAACCGGTGTTGTCGGCGTGAAAGGCCGATGTCCTGGACCTGACTAGACGATGGGGACAAAATTTCTGGTGGGTCGTGCGCGATTCGAACGCGCGACTCTCTGATTAAAAGTCAGATACTCTACCAGCTGAGTTAACGACCCATGGAGGAAGTCTATATACAAGGTCGATGGACATGTGTCAATATGTTTTTTGCCTTTCATTCCTTTTATCATTTGTGTCTTCAGGCGTCAAGAAAAGGTGGACATTTGGTTGATTGGGGTGCGGGTCTCTGTATAAAAAAAGTTGAGACCCAGAGCAAGGAGTGCTATATGAGAGATCTAAACGGTATCTACTATAATGGTGCCTGCTGTTAAAAAATCTGTTTGTTGCTGAGAGGGATAGCTCTTTTTTTCAAAAAGAGATCTGCTGTTCGATATCTCAACCAAACTCCACCAATCTCAACCATTTGGTTTACTATGGGTTTATTAAAAGGTTCTGCAAGTTTTGTAAGGTTTTCCGTTTTGGGTGAGCTGCCGGAAAATACCCTGGACTTCATTGCAGACAGGATAATCGCCTTTTCTTTTCAGGATATTGACGACACCTACGATGAATACTCAATAGGCTGGGTATCCATTCTCAACATGTTTGATTCCCAGTTCCAGTATGCATCATACGCTGCCGGTGACTATATCACCCTGACCATGCGCATTGATGAGAGGAGGGTCTCTCCGGCGATACTGAAGAAAGTGGTCCAGAAGGAAGAGGAACGGGTTCGGCTGGACAAGCAATTGCCGAAATTGAGCAGGGCCATGAAGGTTGAAATAAAGGAGCGGGTCCGTGTCGATCTCATGCGAAAAGCGATACCGATTCCTTCAGTATTTGAACTCTGCTGGAGTCTCTCCGATGCAACATTGCTCTTTTTCTCAACCAACAAAAAGGTGCATGCCATCCTGGAAGATTTTTTCAAAGAGAGCTTTGGCCTGCTTATTCGCCAGCAGATACCGTATACAACAGCAGAACATCTGATCGATGAAGAACAATTGGCGGTACTGGAGAGGATATCTCCTGAGATCTTCGTATGATTGCGCTATAAAAAATTTCAGTAAGACTTCGGGCAAGGTGGTATAAGAGTGATGGATTTAGTTGATCTGATTGTTGAAAAAAGGTTTCTTGGCCAGGAGTTTCTCACCTGGCTCTGGTGGAAAAGCGAAGAGCGGGGCGGCAGCGTTGAGCTTCCGGGGGAAGGGGATATTACCGTCGTCTTTGAAAAACATATGCTGCTGGAGTCCGGCGAAGGGGAGTCGACGGAAAAAATTGTCTGTACCGGTCTGCAGGCTGAGTTGCAGGAAGCGCGAACCGGTCTGCGGATGGGGAAAAAACTCGAACAAGCCCGAATAGTTGTCGGTCATAATGACTACGAATACAGCTTTACCCTGGCTGCGGCACTTATGGAATTTAGAAACGTGCGTCTGCCGAAAACAGAAACCACTGAAAATGACAAAAGTGATAATCCGGAAGAGGTTGAGGGAATGACCCTTGAGCGCATCTACCTTTTTGAGGAGCTTATCAAACTGGTCAACGGGCTGTTCAGAATGTTTCTTAACGTGCGTTTGGGGGCGGAGTGGCGGGATGAATTGCAGAAGATCAGGGCCTGGGTCGCCACAGCAAACGTTGTCGACTGAGATAACCACCTAACCCCGGAAAAAAACGATTCCCCTTTAGGGGGGTTTTTACCCTGCTTCTAGTTGTCTTTCCTAAGGTATAAAATAGAATAGGGATGAGGCACTAAAATCTAATAAAACAAGTATTTGGATAAACAATGGAGTTTGAAACGGTAATAGGGCTGGAGATTCATGCTCAGCTGAAAACAGTAACGAAGATTTTTTGCGGTTGTTCTACAAAATTTGGTGCTCCACCAAACAGCAATACCTGTCCGATATGCCTGGGCATGCCCGGGGTTCTGCCGGTATTGAATAAAAAGGTCGTTGAATTTGCCATAAAGCTCGGTCTCGCCACTCATTCAAAAATTAATCGCTATAGCCAATTTGCCCGAAAAAACTATTTTTATCCGGATCTGCCCAAAGGGTACCAGACTTCCCAGTTCGATCTGCCGATTATCGGTCGTGGCCAGATCGAAATAGAGGTTGACGGTCAGAAAAAGAGTATCGGCATCACCCGCATTCATATGGAGGAGGACGCGGGCAAATTAATCCATGATGAGGTTGAACCTGTCTCCCATGTTGATCTCAATCGTACCGGAACGCCGCTGCTCGAAATTGTCTCTGAGCCGGATATTCGTTCCCCCCAGGAGGCTGCCGCCTACCTGAAAAAGATCCATGCGATTCTCCGTTATCTCGATATCTGTGACGGCAATATGCAGGAGGGAAGCTTTCGCTGTGACGCCAATATCTCCCTTCGGCCGGTTGGTCAGGATGAGTTTGGCATTCGAACGGAATTAAAAAACATGAACTCGTTCCGCAATGTTCAGAGTGCTCTGGAGTTTGAGGTTCGCCGGCAGAGGGATGTGTTGCTCGATGGCGGGAAAATTATCCAGGAGACCCTGCTCTGGAATCCTGATAACAACTGCTCGGAATCAATGCGGGGCAAGGAAGATGCCCATGATTATCGCTATTTTCCCTGCCCGGATCTGGTGCCGATTGAGATCAGTGAGGAGTGGATCGAAGAAGTCCGCGGCTCGCTGCCGGAACTCCCCGATCAGCGCAAAGCCCGGTTTATCGAGCAATACGAACTGCCGGAGTATGATGCGGTGTTGTTGACAGCAGACCGCGAAGTAGCTGATTATTTTGAGGAAACGGTCAATGGTGGGGCGCCGGCCAAAAAGGCCTCCAACTGGATTATGACGGAGCTGATGCGGGAGCTGAAAGGCGAAGAAATTGCTTCCTGTCAGGTGAGAGCGCCCCAGCTGGCAGCTCTGTTGCTGATGGTTGAAAAAAACACCATCAGCGGTAAAATCGCCAAAACTGTTTTCCTTGATATGATGGCAAGCGGCAAGGACCCGGAGACGATTGTTACGGAGAAAAATCTGGGTCAGGTTTCGGACGTGGGGGAACTGACCGCGCTGGTCAAAGAGATTGTCGGGGCTAACCCGGAACAAGCTGAGGATTTTCGCGCAGGAAAGACCAAACTGATGGGCTTTTTTGTTGGCCAGCTGATGAAAAAAACCAAGGGACAGGCCAATCCGAAACTCGCCAATGAGCTCTTTACCAAAGAGCTTGGCTGAACAGACGGTAAGGTGGGGTGGACAAAGAGCTCTGGCAGAAAAAGGGAGAGGGCCATCGGGCGCGCCTGCGTGATCGATTCTTAGCCAGAGGCCTTGACGGCTTCAGTGATGTCGAGATCCTGGAGCTGCTGCTGTCCTTTGGCACCCCGCGAACCGACTGTAAAGAACCGGCCCGCCTGCTGCTTGCCAAATACGGCTCTTTTGCCAAGGTTTTTGAAGCTCCCATGGCGTCCCTTCGTGAGGTCAAAGGTATCGGGCCGAAGAACGGGTTTGCCCTCCATTTTATCCATGCGGTTGCCGGCTACTATTTGAAAGAGAGGCTCCGTGGTAAACGGTATCTCCATTCTTCCAAAGAGGTGGCCGAATACCTGATTCACTCGATGCGTGGCCTGAAAAGAGAAGTTTTTACGGTCATTTATCTCGATTCGTCACATGCCATAATTGATTCGGAGATCGTTGCTGAAGGCACTCTGAACGTCAATACCGTCTACCCCCGGGAGATTATCAAAAGAGCCCTTGAATTTCATGCAGCGGCATTGATAATAGCCCATAATCACCCCTCCGGCAGCCTGCAGCCCTCGACCCAGGACATCAAACTTACCAGGACACTGGTGTTGCTCTGTACCTATATGCAGCTCCAGCTGTTGGATCATCTGATCATCGGTGACGGATCCTACAGTTTTGCCGATCATGGCCTAATGGACTCCATGAGAGAGGAGTGTCAGACGGTTATGACGTCCTTGGGCAGATAATGACCGCTCTTTATCTGCATATTCCCTTTTGTCTTTCTAAGTGCCACTATTGCTCCTTTAACTCCCGGGCTGGTGGTCAGGAGCTGTATGGTCCCTATGTTGATGCTTTGCTCCTGGAGCTCACCGCTCTCGCCGCAATAAACCAGGCAACCGCCGGCAAACCGGGCCTGGATAGTCTGTTTGTCGGAGGTGGAACTCCAACCTGCCTGCCGAGTGAGTTGCTGCAGAGAGCAATACGTTTTGCTCTTGATCTTTTTGGTGTCCGTGTAGGCGGAGAGATCAGTGTTGAGGCCAATCCCGGGACAGTTGACAGCCGGTATCTGGAGTTACTTGTTGCAGGGGGGGTGAATCGGCTCTCTCTTGGGGTTCAGTCATTTGCTGACCGGGAGCTCGGTCTGATCGGCCGGATCCACAATCAAGAGCAGGCCTGTGCGGCATTTACCGCGGCCAGAGCAGCCGGGTTTGAAAATATCAATCTCGATCTGATGTATGGGCTGCCGGGACAGACGCCCGATTCCTGGCGAAAGAGTCTTACGCAGGGGCTCCAGCTGGGTGCGGAGCATCTCTCTTTGTATCAGTTGACGATTGAACCAAACACTTTATTTTACACTTCTGTGTACAACAACACTCTCAGCCTTCCGGGAGAAGAAGAGATCCTGGAGATGGATGAGATTACAGAGGCACTCTGCAAATCCGCCGGGCTGCACCAGTATGAAACTTCCAACTACGCGGTCACGGGGCGTCAATGCCGGCATAATATTAACTATTGGCGCAATAATGATTACCTGGCCGCCGGGGCATCGGCGGTGAGCTGTTTGCAGGGGGTGCGTGAGCGGCGGGTTGGTGAGCCGGACGAATATATTCGTCGAGTCAGGCAGCACGAAACGATTGTCATAGAAAGAGAGTGTCTGGATCGGGAGGATTCTTTCCGGGAAACGGTGATTATGGGCCTGCGGATGGTGGAGGGAGTTTCGTGTGCTACTCTGCATGAGAGGTACGGTTATGAGGTTAAAAAATATTACGGATTGACCCTGAATAAACTGCTTGATCTGGGGCTGGTAGAATTAACGGAAAGCCACCTGCGTATAACCCCAAAGGGATGGCCACTCTCCAACCGGATCATGGCTGAGCTGGTCTGATGCTATGGAAAAAAGCTGTTTTCTCCAGGCCCTTGGCATAGAAAAAAATGATGTGGTTTCTATTGCCGGGGCGGGCGGTAAAACATCGCTTATGTTTCGTCTGGCTGAGGAAGCAAAAGGGTTGGGCTTTAAGGTCCTGGTCACCACCAGTACGAAAATATTCGTGCCCGATAGCACCCAGTATGACCGGCTTGATCTGAGCGGTACACTCTTTTTCGAGGGGGAGTGCGTGATTCTGGCATCTATGTTGGTGGTGTGCCGGCACCTGTTCCCGGTAAAATGGCCGGACCTGGTATGGCTCTTGCCTCACGGCGAAAGCTCTTTGACCTGGTGTTGATTGAAGCCGACGGGGCGGCCGCAAAACCGCTCAAAGGGTGGAGCAGTACGGAGCCTGTTATCCCTCTGTTTACCACGAAAACCATTGGTGTTCTCGATATAGAGACTATCGGCCGGATAATTGACGCGGCACTGGTGCATCGCCTGGAGATTTTTACCGGGCTGACAGGCGGCAAGACTGGTGACGCTGTTACCATAGAACATCTCGCCCGGGTGGTGAGTCATAGTGAGGGCCTGTTTACCGGGGCGCAGGGGACGAAGATTCTTTATATCAACAAGGTCGAGTCGGCGGTTGACCGGTGCAATGTCAACAGGTTGCGGGCAAGGCTAAAAAATCTCCACATTGTGGCGGGGAGTGTCCAGCAGGAGAGGATCTATGGGTAGCGTCGATGCCGTTATCCTGGCATCCGGTCTTTCCAGGCGCATGGGTTGTAATAAACTGCTCCTGCCCTTGGGCGGCTCCACCGTACTCGGTCAGTTTTTGTCCGGTTTTCCCTATGGTCTCTTTGAAAATGTGATTGTGGTACACGGAGATGGGGAAGTCGCTGCAATCGCCAGAAGATACCCTGTCGTTCTTTGCCACAATCAAAATCCCGAAGCGGGCAAAAGCCATTCCATCCACCTGGGCTTATCGGTGAGCACAGCCGAAGACGGTATTCTGTTTGGTGTGGCCGATCAGCCGCTGTTGACCGGTTTCATCATTGCCAGCTTGATCGAGGTTTTTTATAAAAACCAATGCCAGAAAATTATTGTTCCGAAAGTGCAGGGTACACCTGCCAATCCGGTTATTTTCCCCACCGCGTGCCGCGATGAATTGGCGGCACTGCAGGGTGACTCCGGGGGGCGGGAGCTGCTTGGTCGACAGCCTGACCGGGTTTGCTATCTACCCTTTGCCTCGGGGGAAGAGTTCTGCGATATTGATACTCCGGAGCAGTACCACCGGGTCGTGGAAAAATGGTCGCTGGGCAACAGCAAAAAAAACCGGTGAACTGAGCGTAAGCCGGAGCTTGTATACTTACAGAGACAGATAATCCTCCGGGAGCTGGCCGGCTGCCTCGAGGCCGTTTATGGAGCTGTTGATATGTTCCTCCACCGCAGCACTGGCCCGATCAGGATTGTGGTCGGCAATAGCGTCTACAATTGTCTCGTGTTCTTTGGTCGGGCTATATTCTATCTTATAGAAAGGGTCATAGAGGATAAGAAAAATCCGTGTACGATCAAGGAGTTCGTTGATGTAGGAATACAGCACACGGTTGCCGGAAAATTCGGCTATTTTCAGATGTAATGCATCATTTGCTGCGTAGTATTCATCTAGATTGTTTTTATCAAAGATGGTTGTCTCGGTCAGGGTGAGGTCGCGAAGTTCCTGGATCTGTTCTGCGGTGATGGTGGTGGCGGTGAGCCTGGTCGCCATAATTTCCAGCTGGGCACGGACCAGGAAGGTTTCTTTAATCTCCCGCTGGGTCGGAGTGATGACAAAGGCTCCCCGGTTCGGAATGCTGTTGACCAGTCCTTCAGCCTCAAGACGCTTAATGGCACTTCTTACGGGGGTGCGGCTGACACCTAATTGCTGGGCCAGGGCGACTTCCACCAGCTGGCTTCCCTGCCTGATGTATCTTTTACGGATGGCTGTTTTCAGTTTCCGGTAAACAGAATCTTCTGAATTCATTTTCTTTGTTGGTTTTATCATCTCTTGCCGATATCTTTAGGTATAGTTGTCTGGTGCGGTGTGCATCCTGTGCGCTGGTCATTTAACCGAAAAGCACTCATTTCATGCCGTCGTAAAGTGGTGCATTTCATCTGTTTCAGAAATATAAGGTGGTCATAAACAGGAAGAGGCCTGTGTTGCATACCTTAATTTATTATTTCGTGCAAATACTGTATACAATTTAGCGGACAATGATAGAAAGATTTTTATGTCAGCAATCATTGACGGCTGCATCGGATAAAATTTTGTTCTCACTTTCCATAGCAGGGCAATGAAAACACAATTTGTGCACACCGTTTTGGTGTGGTATTGTTGTATACAATATTAACTCATTTTAACTCATTCTCCTAGGAGCCTGTGGGATTATAGGCATTTTTTTCTTAGATCGAGACGTTTTTGAAAATTAAGCACAGCCATATATTTAATATCGCGAGCATTAATTTTTGCAAACAACGAAGATATGAGGAAAAAGGGCATAATCCGACAGGCTCCTAAAACAGAGGAACTCGTTCATGAAAATTCTTGTAGGGTATCGCGGAACCAATGTCGGCAGGGACTTACTGAGACTCGCAGCTGAACATGCAAAAGCCTTTGGCGCGGAAGTACTTTTAGTCACCTCAATGCCCGGGGGTGAAAAAACCACTCGTGATCAGGTCATTGAAGCTGAAAAAAAACTTGATGAAGCAAAATTGTTCCTTGATGAACAGGGGATAAAAAATGAAACCCATCTTCTTATACGCGGGAAAACCGCCGGAGAGGATATTGTCGATTTTGCCGCGCAAAATAATTGTTATGAAATTGTTCTCGGCGTGAAAAGCAGGAGCAAGGTCGGAAAAATTCTCTTTGGATCCACTGCCCAGTTTGTCATCCTTAAAGCAATGTGCCCGGTGGTTTCAGTGAAATAATCTGTCCTTCCGGCTGGGTAAAAAATGACACAGACAACCAGCCGGACAAAAGCAGATACCTTGCTCACCATTTTTTCCATAAACGCTCTTCCTGTTGTGAACATCTGCTAAGGTGGTGAACCTTTCAGTTCAGGACCACTGCCTCTTATCTGCACCCCTGCCTGCAGGTGATTTGTTGACTGTCATCCTGTTATATTCTGTTGATCATATATTCCCTGCCGATGCGGTTTCCATCGGTAGGGAAAAGGGCGATGGCGCAAAAGAAAAATATTTTAGTTTGAAGTACAAAAAAAGTTGACATACCAGCTATGGATGTCGTACATGTTAATTGTGTGCAAATATTGTATACACTATACCAGGCAATGCGAGAAACGGTTGTTTTAAGACGGCGCAAATATCCTACAATTTAAGCCAAATGGAATTGATATGTTTAATAAAATGATTGCCAGCCTTCTGCCACATATGCCCAAAAAATTAGTGTGGGTATTTTCCAAGGAATATATCGCCGGAGAAACGCTGGACGAGGCAATTGCCAACGCAAAGAAATTGAATGCAGAAGGTATTCTAACCACCATCGACGTTCTGGGTGAGTTTATTACCACTCTGGAAGAAGCAAAGGCGAATAAGGAAGAGTATCTCCAGGTCATCGAAGAGGCTGAGAAGGCCGGGGTCAACGGCAATTATTCCTTAAAGCCCACTTTCTTCGGCCTGCTTTTAGATAAAGAAGTGGCCTATCAGCATATTCGGGAAGTTGTTGCCAGCGCGGCATCATATAATAACTTTGTCAGGATTGATATGGAGGATTCTCCCTGTACCGACATGGAGCTCGATTTGTACCGGAAACTGAAAAAGGAGTTTCCAGCCAATGTCGGTCTTGTTGTTCAGGCTTATATGAAAAGAACCCACAAGGATATTGAAGGGTTAAAAGATATCCACAGTCCTGCACACCCGGTGAATTTAAGGGTGTGCAAGGGAATCTATATCGAGCCGGAAACAATCGTTTACAAAGATTACCATGAAATCAATTCTCATTTCCTCGATGATATCGAATACATGTTTCAGGAGGGGATGTATCCGGCCATTGCCACCCACGATGTGCCGGTGGTGGAAGGTGCGTATAAGCTTATCGAAAAATATAATGTCCCACAGGACAAATATGAATTTCAGATGCTCTACGGGGTAACCCCGGCTCTGAGACAATCGATTCTGGATAAAGGACATCGCATGCGGGTGTATGTGCCGTTTGGCAAACAGTGGTTCGGCTACAGCACCAGAAGGCTGAAAGAGAACCCGAAGATGGCCGGTGTGATTATTAAGGCCCTCTTCAAAAAAGGATAGATGGAGTTTAACAATGAATATTGTCAATAATGCAGTTATCAGCACTCCCAAACCGATTAATGAACCAATCTTGAGCTATGCTCCGGGAAGCCCGGAAAAATTGGCTTTAAAGCAGGCTTTGGCCGAGATGTCGGCGAAGCAGTTGGAGATTCCGCTTATAATTGGTGGCAAAGAGATAAAAACCGGGAATCTCGGCAAGGTCGTTATGCCCCATGACCATAAGCATATCCTGGCAACCTATCATAAAGCAGGGCCTGTCGAGGTGCAGCAGGCAATCGATGCGGCGGTGGCCGCTCAACCCATGTGGCAGTCTTTTCGCTGGGAAGAGCGCTGCGCCATCTTCCTCAAGACTGCTGAACTTCTCTCGGTAAAGTATCGATCGCTGATCAACAGCGGTGCCATGCTGGCGGGTGGCAAAACTGTCCATCAGGCGGAGATTGACGCCGTATGTGAACTGATCGATTTTCTGCGCTTCAATGTTCGCTATGCCCAGGAAGTTTATCAAAAACAGCCGGTGTCCTCCCCTGGGGTTTGGAATTTTGTCCAGCACCGGCCGCTGGAGGGGTTTGTCTTTGCTGTGACACCCTTTAACTTTACTGCTATTGCCGGCAATTTACCCACCGCCCCGGCCATCATGGGCAATACTGTGGTCTGGAAACCGGCCTCTTCTCTGGTCTATACTCCCTATCTGATCATGCAGATTCTGGAGGAAGCAGGACTGCCTCCGGGGGTTATTAACTTTGTTCCCGGTTCAGGGGCCAGTGTTGGTGATGTCTGCCTCGCTGATCCGAATCTTGCCGGGATCCACTTTACCGGTTCCACCAGGGTATTCCAGCAGATGTGGCAAACCATCGCAGAAAACATCAGTACATATAAAGCCTATCCGAGAATAGTTGGTGAGACGGGCGGCAAGGATTTTATCTTTGCCCACAGCAGTGCGGAAGTAAAGCCGCTGGTGACCGGACTGGTCAGGGGGGCTTTTGAGTACCAGGGGCAGAAATGTTCCGCGGCCAGCCGTGCCTATATTCCCCGTTCCCTCTGGCCGGCTGTTGAAGCTGAACTGAAGCACCAAATAAAAATGATTAAAATGGGTCCGCCGACTGATTTCCGCAATTTCTGTGGAGCAGTGATCGATAAAGCGGCCTTTTCTTCCATTACCGGCTATATAGATTATGCCAGGGACAATGCGGACGGCGAGGTGATCATTGGCGGAAATTATGATGACAGCATCGGCTATTTTATTGAGCCTACGGTCATTGTAGCCACTGACCCCCACTTTAGGACTATGGTTGAAGAAATATTTGGACCGGTGCTTACCATCTACGTGTACGAAGATGAGAGGTATGAAGAGACCCTGGAGCTGTGCAACAGTTCCTCGGCTTATGCTCTTACCGGTGCTATCTTCGGCAGAGACAGGATAGCTGTGAGTGTGGCTACAGCCGCACTTGAACACGCAGCGGGTAATTTTTACATCAACGACAAGCCCACCGGCGCTGTTGTCGGTCAGCAGCCATTTGGCGGCGGTAGAGCCTCAGGAACCAACGATAAGGCCGGTTCCCAGGCCAACCTCATGCGCTGGGTCTCCACCCGGACTGTCAAGGAAACGTTTGTACCTGCCAGTGAATTTGAGTATCCTCACATGGAAGAAGAGTAGCGGCCTGGGGAAAAATGATCTGGTTGAGGGGAGGCAGATCGAAATTTTGCCTCCCCTCAACTCTGTAAATGAGTAGTGACCGGTATACTGGATGGCGACGGTCCCGGCATGTGGTTGCTGCAAACAGTGAAAAGTTGATTGCTGATAATCAACAATGAAGAGGACGATATGGCCAGGCAGAAACTGAAGGAAATTGTGATTACCCGGGACTGGTGCAAAGGTTGTGGCATTTGCGTCAAGTTCTGTCCAACCAAGGTATTGGAGCTGGACGAACGGGATAAATCGACAGTCGTCAGACCTGAAGATTGCATTTGCTGCCGGATGTGCGAATTGCGCTGTCCGGATCTGGCAATCGAGGTGTATACAGAGGAGGGGGACAGGGATGAGTAAAAACATACGGTTTATTCAGGGAAATGAGGCCTGTGTGGAAGGAGCTATCTATGCCGGCATTGATTTTTTTGCGGGCTACCCGATAACCCCGTCAACAGAAATCGCCGAACATCTTTCCCAGCGTCTGCCGGAAAATGGCGGTAAATTTATCCAGATGGAAGATGAGATTGCTTCCATGTGTGCCATCATCGGTGCCTCGCTTACCGGCAAGAAGGTTATGACGGCCACCAGCGGGCCGGGTTTTTCACTCAAGCAGGAGGCCATCGGCTATGCCTGTATGGCGGAAATACCCTGTATCATCGCCAACGTTCAGCGGGGGGGCCCGTCAACGGGGAATCCGACCCATGTCAGTCAGGGGGATATCAACCAGGCCCGTTGGGGTACCCATGGGGATCACTCGATTATTGCCCTTACCGCCTCCAACAATCAGGATGTGTTTGCCATGACGGTCCATGCCTTCAATATGGCCGAGACCTACCGCACCCCGGTGGTCCTGCTTTTTGACGAGGCCGTCGGGCATATGCGGGAGAAACTGGTTATCCCGGAGGCAGGGGAGCTGGAAATTGTCGACCGGCTGAGGACATCAGTTGGCAAAGGGGTGGATTATCACCCTTATCTGCCTCGGGAAGACGGACGTCTGCCGATGTCTGATTTTGGTGGAGAGCATCGTTACAATGTCACCGGCCTGTTCCACGATATGTGGGGATTTCCCTCCAACAATCCGACAGTAGTCAATGAGCTGCTCAGACATATCGTTGACAAGATTGACAACAATGTTCAGGCCATTACCCGCTATAAAGAACACTTTATGGATGGGGCTGACTATGTTCTGGTTTCCTACGGCTCCTCTGCCAGGTCAGCGATTCATCTGGCCAAAAGCAGAAGAGCCAAGGGGGAAAAAATTGGTGTCCTGGAGCTGCAGTCCATCTGGCCCTTCCCAGCGGATCTCGTTCGGGAAAAATGTGCGGATGCCAAAGCTATCCTGGTGGTGGAGATGAATATGGGACAGGTTATGGCCCAGGTCAAAGCCGCCGTTGACAATCCGCATCGGGTGTTCCTTGCCAACCGGTTTGACGGTCACCTTATCACACCTTCAGATATAAAAAGACTTCTTCGGGTTATCCAGGGGAGGGGAGTATAATATGGCAGTTAAAGATTATCTACGCGAGAGGTTTTTTCCTCATATGTGGTGCCCTGGCTGCGGTCACGGGACAATTCTCAATTCGCTGATCCACGCAGTTGAAGAGCTGCAGTTGAATAAAAACGAGATTGTCATGACCTCGGGGATCGGTTGTTCGGCGAGGATCTCCGGTTATGTCGATTTCCACTCCCTGCATACCATGCATGGACGGGCCCTTGCCTGTGCGACGGGCGTAAAGCTCAGCAAGCCAAATCTGCATGTCATCGTGCCGATGGGCGACGGCGATGCGCTGGCCATTGGCGGCAACCATTTTATCCATGCGGCGCGGCGGAATATAAACATAACCGCCATTGTCATGAACAACCGCATCTACGGCATGACCGGCGGCCAGTTCTCACCGCTCTCCGGGCCGGGAGTAAAGGCCACCACGGCGCCATACATGACCATTGACAGTAATTTTGACGTTGTTGAGCTGGCAACAGCGGCGGGAGCAACCTTTGTCGCCCGGTCCACCGCTTTTCATGTCAAAGAAAGTACCGAAATCCTGAAAAAAGCCATTCTCCACAAGGGCTTTTCCGTGGTCGAGATACTCTCCCAGTGTCCCACCCATTACGGGAGAAAGAACAAGGAAGGCGATGCGGTCAGCATGCTCGAACTGCACAAGACCAATACGGCTAAGATCGGTTCCAAGGCCCTTGCTGAAAACCCAGGCCTCACCCCACGGGGGATCTTTGTTGAAAAAAATCGTCCGGAATATTGTGAGGAGTATGACAAGATAATCGCCTATGCAAGCAGGGAGAAGACATCATGAGCAGAGTAAGACTGGTATTCTCGGGCTCCGGTGGGCAGGGAGTGATAACCGCGGCAATTATCTTAGCGGAAGCCGCAGTTATCCATGAGGGCATGAATGCCACCCAGTCCCAGAGCTATGGGGCAGCTGCCCGTGGGGGCTCGACCCGGAGTGACATCATTATCTCCGACAGTGAAATTAATTTCCCGGAAGTGACCCAGCCTAATATCCTCGTCTGCCTGACGCAGGATGCCTATAACAGCTATTCCTCGATCATCCGGCCGGGCGGAATCCTTCTGACCGACAGCCGTTATGTCAAGATAACCAGGAAAGTCGACGCCAAACAGATTGAGCTGCCGATGTATGATACAGGTCATGGAAAAGATCGGCAAGCCGGTGGTGTTCAACATCTGTATGCTTGGCACGCTAATCAGTATTACTGAGGTGATCAAACCTAAATCCGTTCTTGCCGCTGTGGTGAGCAAGGTGCCTAAGGATTTTATCGATTTAAATACCCGGGCTTTCGAGCTGGGTATGGAGCTTGGTGCGGAGTACAACTGGTAGTTTTTTATGCTCCCTGACTGGTAGATAGATGCAGGGTCAGGGGGCTGTTGATTAAGAAGAAGCAGGAGTAAGGGAGGCGCGATGGAAATTTTTTCAACCGGCTTTTCGACGATTACCCGGGGCCAGGATATTATTGCCAAGGCAGAGAGTGTCGGTCTTGATCCGAGGGTTTTGTACGAGGCGGTCATCGATCTGTCCTCCGAGGGTCTCCTCACCGCAAATTGCATCAATCTGGCCGCCGGGATACTGCTCGAGGACCTCGGTTTGCCCAGATATTTTTTTGAACATATCCGGAAAGCCGCGTTGGCCAACCTCCTTCAATCCATCGCCACTTCCATCAAGGTTGTTGACGGCAAGGTGATTTTGTATGGCCGGGTCGCCCAGATCGATTTTGATGCAACGCAGTCAAGCGTCGCCCAGAGGGTACGGATTGCCACCGAGGAAACCCGCGATGTCATGGAGGCCATGCTTGAGGAGTTGATTCTCGGCCACCGGCGGGAGTATTATTACAGTCCAACGAGCGGTTACTATACCTATATTATCAGACCGGAGACTGTGGCCGATTTTCCCAAAGAAGCCTTCAAGGAATCTCGTTTTCTGTTTACTCTGGCCGGGGACTATACGCGCAACGCCGGAACCGACCAGGAGGCGTTACGAAAAGGTCTTAAAGGAGTGTGAAGGATCGACCATTCCGCACATTTCAGTGTTTAATCTGCCGGAAACCGGTGAGACACGGTTGATGTTCAACTCCGATTTTGAATCGACCCAGATCCCCGTACTCCGCAAAATTCTCAGCGATCATGACCTGACCCTGGTGCGCGTTTACTGGGAACCATATCTCGGGCAATCTTCGGTTCCTTCATCGATCTGCACCCTTTATGTCAGTGGTGAACTGACCCGCAAACAGGAGGACGGGGTCCTTACCGACCTTCGTTCCTATCTGGCTTTTTCCGTCAACGCCACCAAGGAACTGTACCTGCAGAACCGGATTACCTTTCAGGAAATGCTCTTTGCCGGCAACGCCATTGATTTTACCCATCTGTTCATCTTCAAAGAGAGTGAGAATCTCACCGACCGGGAGATTCTCGACAGCCTGACCAGTAAAGACCAGCGGGAAGCCTTTGCCAAACGTATCCAGAGCGCAAATAAATCGACCTATGGCGCCCCGGTTATCATGGAAACGGTTACCCGACATCCCGATCTTATCAAATTTCTGCATACTGTTTTTGAACGTCGTTTTTCACCGAGGCAGGCGGCGGGAGCAAAGAGAATCTCCGAGGAGGAGCTGCAGCAGAAATGGGTGGAGTTTGATAAAATCATTGCCGGCAGGTTCATCGATTTTCCCATTGGCTATGATATTTTCAAGTTCATGTTCAAGATCATTACCTGCACCCTGAAAACCAATTTTTATAAACCGGAAAAGCGTTCTTTTGCTTTTCGCTTTGACAACAGTATCCTCGATCCCCTGGTTTTCAACAGATTTGTTTTTGGCATATTTTTTGTCAACGGTCACTACTCCTGCGGCACCCATCTTCGGGCAGCGGACATTGCCCGAGGCGGATTGCGGTTGATCCGTGTGACGCGGTCCAACTATGACAGTGAGCTGGATAATGCCGTGCTGCTCAACTATGCCCTCGGGCCGAAAGCCCAGCGCTTGAAACATAAAGATATCTGCGAAAGCGGTTCCAAGGGGGTTGTTGTTCCTCTGCCGCAATATGCCAGCTACAGAAAAGAGGCGTTAAACGATTATACTGAAGGGATCATGGATCTGATGCTGCCGGACAGCTCCGTTGTTGACTATTACGGGAAATCGGAGATGGTCTTTTTCGGCCCCGATGAAGGCACGGCGCCGCTGATGGATGATGTCGCCTACCATGCCAGAGAGAAAGGCTACCAGTACTGGCGGACCATTACCACCGGCAAGAGCTTTGGTATTCCCCACGATACCTATGGTTTGCTCAAAGGGGGAGAGGCTTTTGGTCTTTATGACCAGGGCCAGCAGGGCGTTGATCTACAGGTGGACGGTCGATCGATCGTGGTGACCGAAGACATGGACAGGATATATGCCGAAATCGGTGAAGATATCGCGGTTTCCGGAATGACCACGACGTCCATCATGGGTTCCTTCAGAACTCTGATCAATCATTACAACGAACCGGAAGAAGAGCTGAACCTGATGATCACCGGAGGTCCGGATGGGGATCTCGGGGCCAACCAGATCCAGTGCTATAAAGGCAAAATCTGTCTGATTATCGATGGCGGGTCGATTCTTTTTGATCCCCAGGGGCTCGATAAAAAAGAACTGATGAAACTCGCTTTTATGCGCAACTCCTCGCCAAGGGCCAACTCCCTCAATTTTCCCAAGGAAAAACTGAGCAGTAAAGGCTTCATGGTACCGATCGGGTCCAGGAATATCGCCCTCCCGGATGGCACTGTTGTTGAGGACGGCGCTCTTTTTCACAGAAATTTTCTCAGCAATCCTGCTAATCGTAAATTTATCGAGGAGGCCAATATCCGGGCCTTCATTCCCTGCGGCGGGTTTAAAGATACGGTAAATCAGGGTAATGTCCGTCGGTTCCTCGAGCTCTTTAATGAGTTGCAATTTATTGTCGAGGGCGCCAATGTCTTTTTTGACGATGCAGCCAGACGGTATATCGCAACCAGGACCAAGATCAAGCAGATAAAAGATTCCACTGCCAATAAGGGCGGGGTTTTCAGCAGTTCGATTGCCGAAGTTCTTACCGGCTTTCTCCTGCAGGACGACTATGAGGATAAACTGCTCAATGACAGTGCGACAAGGTGGGCTTTAACGAAGAATATTCTGCAGCTGGTTGATCGTTATGCCTGCATGGAAACTGGTCTTCTGCTGCGCCTGTATGATGCAGATCCATCAGTGCCGCTCTTTGAGTTGTCGGAAATAACCAGTGAACAGATCTTTTCCCTCCAGGACCAGCTGGAACTCGGCCTGGAGGAAATTCTCGCAGATGACGAACTGGTCTGGAAGGTGATGGTCCACTACATTCCTTCGGTGCTGCGGGAAAAGCTTGGACAAACGTCTATAATGGAGATCCTCAACGCAAAACAGCTCCAGCCTTACCGCAATGCCATTATCACCAAGAAACTGGCGTCAATGGCCTTTTATCGCTTCGGTCAGCGTTGGGATGAGTACCTGGGGGAGATTAAGACTACAATGCTGCCTGCGCTGCATAATATTTTTGCAGATTGATGCGTGGCACCACCGGGCCGGCATCCGTCTCCTGATCTGCTGACGGATGCTGGGTCTCGGACCCGATTCTCCGTGGGACCCGCCAACTCGAAAGCCCCACAAGAGATATTGCCGTTACTGTGCTTTCTTACCCGTAAAATATCCACCCAGAGCCCCGGCTCCACCCCCGACGACGGCACCGGTCAGCGCATTGCCGCCTGCGATCGCCGCAATACCCGCTCCGGCGGCTGCGCCCAGGGCGGACCCGCTCAAGGTCCCTTGTTCGGTTGACGACATATTTGTACACCCAAAAACCGAGGTAATGGCCAATGCAATTACCGCCAATTTTAAAATCTTCATCTTACACTCCCTTTAGCATATTAAGTGGTTTTGAATCCCGATACCGTTAATTAAGTGGACGCCCTCCGACCCCTGTTTTAATATTGGGTTTTATTGTCGTGTCCCAGATAACACGGATAACAGGCATGGAGTTATTTTCTGGATAGGTATCGTAGTAATTGTCGATGCGAACCACCAGATCATTCAAAATAATATTATCTGATCCGGCTTCAGCTACTTTGGCGGAAAAATTCTCCACTTTCAACTCAGGCATTTGCGCCATGATCTCATTTTCCACCAGCACAACCTGACCGGCACCCCAGAGAAATGCAACTTTCTCATCTGGACTCATGCCCTGCCAGACATCTCCACGCAGCAATTTGCTTTCCGCGGCAGAAACCGTGGCAGCAGATAGGATTGTCACCGCCAGAAACAAAAGTGCAACATCCGATTGCCTTAATCCTCATGACTGGTCTCCTTTCTTAAAAGTATTAGATAGTTTCCATGCTGAAACTATCATTTCGCCCGATCTCATCGTTGTATAATATTTTTTATCCTCGGAATATCAGTTATATGCCTGTGATAAAAAATATTGCGCGTCTCGATCTCGACCAAAAAGCTTAGTTTCAGGATGGAAACTAGATCTTGATGATATAGAAGCAGAGTCGCTTCAACAGCAAGTTAAGACACAATGGAGGATTTATCCACACGAGCAAATTAATTTTTCCGTAATTTCTCAGGCTGTTGAGTGTTGGTCATTTAAAAGTTTGACCTGGGCCGTTGCACTATCAAACTTTGCCTGTTCCCGGGCAACTTTTTGAGCAGATTTTTTCATGTCGGCTTCAGTTTGGGTGTGTTGTCTTTGCAATTTTTCACCGCCTTCCTCATCCTCTGAGTTGGTGGCCTCCAGCTGTTTTTGGATTGAAAGGAGTTGTTTCTCCAGTTTTTGGTGCTGCTCCTCTGCCCCCATCAGTCGTTTTTCTGCATCGTGGAGGTTGTCCATCGCCTCGGCAAGCTGCCCGGCCGCCCCTTCCTCCGGTTCAGCATCGAGGTCGATATCTCTTGCCGCCATGACCAGAGCGACAGGCGGAAGCCTGGTTAGAACTCTCTCAAGACTGAAGCCGCTGGTGTCGGTGAGCAGTGATTGTTTGATCCGAAAAGGCAGAAAAACCATATCGGCCCCTTTCGATTGTTCAACGACCGTCTCGGGTTGCATGTCCGGTACGAGAATCGGTTCTGCAGGGATTCTGGCGTCTTCGAGCTGTTGTTCGAGGAGCTTGATGCTTTCGGCCAGATCGGTGGATTCGCCTATCGTCAAGAGTCGTATCGTCCCATGGGCCCAGAGATCGCTTCGGGTCATCAGGTAGGCAAGAAGCAGCATGAGTCTGCTGCTGGCATCATTATTCCACCAGACATCGATTATTCGTTCTTTTTTTTCCTTGTCAAAAAGCTGCTCTGCGCTGAGTAAATCGCCGTGGAAAACCACCAGGTTGTACCCGCTGCGAAAGGCTAATTTCAGGGTGTTGCCAAATTTCATGGCGGTGAGCCCCGGGAAAGAGGTCATGGTCTCGCCATACCAGTTGCAGAGCATGGTGTTGCCTTTGAGCGGGCCGATCCCGTAGCTCTGGAGAAGGGCTTCCAGGGTTTGGATGATATCCTGTCCGGAAACGACCAGCGGGAAAATCTTCAGGTCTGCCTCTCGAATACACGTAGTCAGTTCCGTCAGCACGACTGCTTTCTTCTTTATTGCCTGTCGTCCCACTCCATCAACCACTTTAACAGCACTGATAAGACCGGTGGTTCCCCCGATCCATTCGGCAAATTTTAACAGGAGTACTCTACGTTCAGGGTCATTGGTAAAAGCGAGGATATGCGGCCGCCAGTCCCGATCATGTTCCGGTGTTCCCAGGGTTGTCAACAGTTGCCGCCGAATAGTCTGCATGGCATGGGAACGACCGCTGTCGGCCCATCTGGCCGGACCCGCACGGCGTTTTACATACAGATAAATGGCGGTGAGGATGGCCATGGCGATAAGGCCGTATTCCAGGTCGAGGGCCAGGATAACCCCGCCGCAGACCAGACAGCCCAGGAGACTGAAATATTTATTGAACCACCTGAAACGGGGGCGAAAAGAGGGGCTCTCGGTATGGGCCTCATACCAGGTGGCATAATTGAGCAGTCCGTAGGAGATAAGAAAGAACATCGACACGATCCTGGCCACCAGATTCAACTGCCCGAGCATAATCACCCCAAGGGCTATGGCGCAGGTAAGAAGAACGGCACGACGCGGATTATTGCTTGTCCCGGCACCTTTGGCAAAGGGCGTGAGAATCGGAAAAATCTTGTCAGCAGCGAGCGACTGCAGGATGCGGGGGCCGCCAAGAAAGGAGGCCATGGCAGAAGAGAGGGTGGCGGCAATAACCCCTGCATCAATTAGGAAATCAAAACGGGCTACCTGTTTAATCGCCTGGTAATCCTCAACAAGGACTCTGTTGGGGAGCACCCCGGCAAAGACGATAACTACCGAAAAGTAGATTATGATGGAGAGACCCACGGCCATAAATGTGCCTAAGGGCAGACTTTTCCCGGGATCCCGAAGGTCGCCGGACATACTCACCCCCTGGGTAAAGCCGGTTACCGCCGGGAAAAAAATAGCAAAGATTATCCAGAAGGGTTGCGGCACACCATCCGGTGACCAGTTGGCCAGAAACATCTGGCCCTGCCATTGGGGAATACCGCCAATGAAAAATGACAGTAGGGCAGCAACAAGAAGACCCATGACCAGGTATTGAAACCTGGTGGCCCAGTCCGCACCCAGCCAGGCGAGGATAAAGATACTTCCCACTGCCAGCATGGCAATAAGCTGCGATGGGAGAAAAAAATCCGGCCCGAGGATGGCGGTGAGTGCCTCGGCAAAACCGATGCAGTAAAATGCCACCGAAACCGATTGGGCCAGATAGAGGACGATGCCGATGGCCCCGCCAAATTCCATGCCGAGAGTTCTGGATATAAGGTAGTAATCGCCGCCGCCTTTTACCTTGAGATTGGTGGCTATCGCCGCAAGAGATTGGCTGGTGAGGATGGTGATGACATTGGCGACTGCGATGATGATCAGGGCGCGTGCTACTCCGCCGCTGCCGGTTACATAGCCGAGTCGTAAAAATAAGAATAATGCCAAGGATAGTCAGGATACTGGGGGTAAAGACTCCGGCAAAGGTACCAAGTTTTGCACTGTTTTCCTGCTTGGTCTTTGGGCCATGGATTTTTTTATCCTGTTGAGATGTTTTGTTCATTTGGTCTCCGGTATTGTAAGGAGCGGGTGGATGAGGCCGGATGAATAGCTGCAATGTAGTGGTAAAAACAAACTCTGTCACCTGCTTATTCGATTGCCCTGGTCTGCGGCAAACGTTAGTATTGGAGCAGGTTTAACTTTAGGAGGGGAAGACAATGAAAGAAGAATACAACTATACCTTGACTGTCCCTTTGCAGGACATCAAAGAAGCAGAGGTGCTCCTCGAGGAGATCCAGGCAGATAATCCGCAGATGAGACTCAGCAGAAAACCGGACAGGGGGGAGAACGCCCGGTTTTATCTCTGTTTTCCATATGCCGGAAGCCGAACAGATCTTCGCTTCAAGGAATGGTTTTCCGCACGGAACACTAAAAACTGGGATCTTTTTGGACCTAATTATGGGGTTTGGGGGTTGGCTTGATCGGTGGCTCAGAGCATAAGACAGTTTCAATCTCGTGTCGAAGTATCTCAGGACGAATGGGTTTGGAAATATAGCCATCCATTCCTGCCGCCAGACATTTTTCCCGATCACCTTTTACCGCGTAGGCCGTCACAGCGATGATCGGTGTATGTTTATTGGAGTTTTTTTCCAGACGACGGATGGCTCTGGTGGTCTGATAACCATCCAGGTCGGGCATCTGGATGTCCATCAGAATCAGATCAAAAACAGTGGATTGTAACATTTTCATGGCCTGGATACCGTTTTCGGCCTCGGTAACCTGCCAACCCTCACGTGTCAATACCGTGGCTGCCAGGGTCCGATTGATATATTCGTCTTCTACCAGGAGAATGTGGAGTGGACTTTGGAGTGGTATTCCACTGAGTTTTGCTCCTAGCTGAATGTTCTGAGGTGGCCTCTGTTGTTTTATGATCCTTCGTTTTTATTGGTCCTGGTGCGAACTGAACAGTAAAATGAAAGGTGGTTCCAACCCCCGCTTTACTTTCAACACAAATTTTTCCTCCCATCATTTCCACCAGTTCACCGGCGATAACCAGACCCAGTCCAGTGCCCCGCTGACTGGAATTACGGGTTGTCCCGAGCTGACTGAAGGCCTTGAAAATATTCTTGGTTTTTGATTTCGGAATGCCGATACCGGTATCACGGATCTGAAAATGAAGCCCGACGGGACTTTTTAATCCTTCATCGAGCGTCTTTCTGGCTGACGGTAAGGGCCACCTGGCCCTCATTGGTGAATTTAATCCCGTTGCCCACCAGGTTAATCAGGATCTGGCTGAGTTTATCAGCATCACCCAGCAATATATCCGGAATATGCTCATTACAGTCAACAGTGAGACGAATGTTCTTTTTCGAGGCGCTTACCGCGAGAATTTCCAGGGCCTCGGCGATGGTGGCCCGCAGACTGAACGGCGCGATATCCAGTTCGAGTTTCCCGGCCTCAATTTTTGAAAAATCGAGAATGTCATTGATAAGCTTCAATAATCGTTCGGCAGAGGAATGGATCATTTCCAGATACGTCCGTTTTTGGCCGGAAATATCGGAATGCAGGACAAGGTCCGTCAAGCCGAGAATACCGTTCATCGGGGTACGTATTTCATGGCTCATGTTGGCCAGAAAGATGCTTTTGTTTTTCTCGACTCTTTCTGCCCGTTCCTTTGATTTTTTCAGTTCATCAACAGCCCGTTTTCGATTTAATGCGTCACCGATATGGCGGGCCACAAAGGCCATAAATTCCTTATCTTTTTCGGTATAAATTACGTCGCCATAGCTTTGTATTGCCACGACACCGCAGATCTGACCGACAAAAAAAGGTGCTCCAAGCCAGGAGTAGGGCTTTGTCCCGACACATTCGATGTCATGTTCCTGACAGATCCGGCCAAAATTCGTCGGGGTAAGCAGGAGCGGTTGTCTGGTTTTGAGTAAATAGCCGGTGATAGAACATGTTTTGATGATCCAGCTGCAGTTCCATGCCCTGGAAATGGGTGTCGTTTTGGTCGGCGTAGTAGGGAAATTTTATATATTTTCCATCGCGACGATCTTCCACCAGGGCGATAAAAAAATTCTCGGCGTGGATTAAATGGGCCATCGTCTGGTGAAGTCTGGCATAGAGATCGTTGATGTTTTCTGAATTGTGGGCCAGCTCACTGATCTGGTAAAGCGCGGTTCTGAGACGATCGGCGTACTCCAGGGCATCCATGGATTCTTGCAGTTGCTGGATTGTGGCCATACTTTTCAACCGGGATCCGATGACTGCCGCCAGCGTTTGCACTGAATCGAGAAAATCAGCAGTAAAGGACCAGATTTTGGGGCTGCCGAGATAGAGCAGACCGAGGCGCTCAGGCCCATCATGGATAGGCACGAGCAGATGGGTGCTGTTGTTTGTTGGGGTCGAAAAGAGTGTTGACTGTGAGGGGGGAAGTTCTGCCGGATAGCCTGTTTCGAAAAATTGACCGATTAATGAAAGAGCTCCCGGGATATTTTCCGGAACATGTCTCTGCCTGTCCAAGGTCTGGTCCGGAAACTGAGCAGGAAGGAAACTGTCGGACTGACTGTCCGGGTAATATATTTCAACCCAAAAAGGGTCGAGTTCAGGGAAAATATGTCCATGCAGAAAAGACGACAGCTGATTACGGGTATCGGTTGATCTTTGGCCTATGGTGAGATCTTTAACAAGCTTCTGAATAGGGAGTGTGGGAGCGATGTGCCGGCTCTTGGTAAAATCTTGCATAAAAACTTAAAAAAACCAGTTAGTGTTGCCCCGGGAAATTCAGATCGTCAGAAAAAATGGTGATCTGTATAGATGCGTGATCCTAAAAGGGGATTATATCAAAAAATAATGCCGAGATGAAGGAAGTGAAACTTCTTTTTTTTAAATACTTAGGAAAGAAACGATTTTCAGCGTCTCTGGAAAGAGGTTTCGTGAAAAGAAGAAAAGGCTCTCAGGTCAATCTGAGGTTCTTACGACCTTGTCAACGTTGATGGCGTCGTAAAAACCTCAATTAGCCAATGGTGATCAACGTTCTGGGATATTGTACGGATGAGCTTTTATCGCAGTTGCGGTTCGATACGGTTGGCATGCAGGAGCTGATAGTAGACGATTTGATCTTCGTACAAGGATCTGAGGTGGTCACTGTTGTTGATGGTGACGGCAAATTTCTCAACGTTTTTTTTGATACCGGTACTTTTTGATGCATCCCTGTGCCAATCTTTCCAGATTTCCCATTGCTCTTTATGCTCTGGTTCCCAGGTCAGGGCTTCGCCAATGAAGCGAATTCCAAGGGCTTTACAATACGCGTAGAAGATGCCCTCGGGGTTGTTTTCTAAATCGTCGGCATCAATGACAATGGGAACTTCACCGAGTGACTTTATTTGCTCATAGATTCCGGATAATTGCTTTAGGCCAATCTCTTCGATTGTCACCGCCGGGTTCATGGCGTAATAGGAGGCGATGGCCTTGGCCGGGTCGCGAATCAAAAAGGTGTTGGTCAATCGGCGCAGGAAGCCATTGTCTGAGCGCAGCTCGTTGAAACAATGGGAACACATATCTTTGAAAAAGACAGGCTGCTCGATGGCGGTGTCGACAAGGTGTGAGCGGATACCGGCGTAGTCGGTGGGATGATTCGGGTCGATGTGCTGCTGCGCGATCGTGGCCCCCTCTTTCTGGACATAGTAGAGGTATGAAAACGGTTCGTGCAGAACGGTGAAGTCTTGACGTTCCATCATCACGCGTTCGAAAGCGGTGGAAATAGACCTGGGATGGGTCCATAGGGCGATTATCTGGTGAATTGCGCTCTCCTTCGGGTTAAATTAAAAAGAGTTTTTCTTGTATTAATATTGCAACATTCAGGTAATTTTTTACAGAAACCTCTCACCCGATGTCCCTGATTAAGCTGGTAACCGTTGTTGCAATGTAGATCATCCAGAAGATAAGGCAGACATGCAGGATGTCATTCTGGCTGAACCAGATCCCTCGGTCTTTCCATAGTTTTTCAGTGATCTTCTGCCGGTCATAGAGGCTATAGATACAACTGGTGAGGATAAGCAGCATCCAGGTGACGACAAGCGCCAGGTCCATCGGGGCGTTACTTGTGTAATATCTGTAACTGTTTATGATGAAAACAGTAACAAGAACAGGGGACGAAACCCAAACCATCCATCTGAAGGTGATAAGCTGATTTAATTGGTACGAGCCCACCAAGAAAGGTGGAAATGGTGTACAGCGTTCCCGTTACCAGCGCATAGAGCAACAGCAGCCAGCGCAATATCCCTTCCGTAGAGGAGTAGGCAACCGCAACCAGCATCGCGTCCATGCTCAGCTGCTGGAATATCAGATAGACCACTTCCCACCAGCTGGTCCAGGTACATGTTTTACGCCCGGCACATTTTATTTCATAGCCGAAGGCCTGGTAGCTGGTTCCTGCCAGAAGTGCTCCTATGCCCCACAGCAGCAGTGAGATGCCCCACCAGAGACGGGATATCTGATCACCTCTGGTAATGAGGAAAAATAATCCGATGCCGGTGGTAAGAAATCCGAGAAGGTAGACCAGAAAACTTGAGCTGGGCTGGGTCAGAATAATCTCTCGTGAACCGATTGTAATCTTTTTACACGGTTGCAATACACACCAGTTTGCCGGGGTCATTTCCGGATCGGTGGAGTGAATCGATTCGAGTCGCTTGAAAATGGATACTTTCATGACCTCTATTGTGCCGGTTCTTTCCGGATGGACCCTGGTTAAATCCGGGATCCGGTTTTGAGCCTTTCAAGGAGTTTGTCAGACGGAGCTGGCGGAATTAAAACAAATTTCCCCACATGCTTTTTTTCGGTAAATGCTTTCTGCGCTTGTACTATCTGCTCAAGGGGAAAACTTTTCGCCAGGAGTGGTCTGATTTCACCGTTTTCAATATAAGAAACAAGATTTGGAAAAACCGGTTCATCCCATGCCGTGCACCCTATCATCGTAATATCTTTCAGGTAAAAATCGCGCATATCAAGAGTAACCATGGGGCCGCCAATGGCCCCGGAGGAGGCGTACCTCCCTCCTCTCTTTAAGACCTTCAACATACCGCCAAAAGCCGGTCCGGCAACGTTATCGACGACAACATGCACGGATTTTTCGCCAAGGGCCGCGACAATATCTTCGTCGCGGGCGATCACCCGATCAGCTCCTATTGTTCGCACCTGCTCAATTTTTTCCCGACCGGCTATTGCCGTCACGGTCGCTCCCCTCCGTTTGGCCAGCTGAACCACAGCTGAACCGACACCGCCCGACGCACCGGCAACAAGCACATGTTCGCCGCTCGACACCTTCGCCCGATGGATCATATTTTCCGCTGTACCGTAGGCGCAGGGGATCGTGCCGAGTTCGGCATCGCTCCAGTTGCAGTCAACGGGAAAAACTTCTGCGGCATCAATTTTCACGAACTGGGCGAATGCGCCATCGAAGTCCGAGGCCATCCAGATGTTTTCCAGGGATTCCCACCCGTTACTGCGAATACACGGTCGCAGCAATACACGTCTGCCGATGATATCTTTGCTCAGTCCCGGCGCTGCGGCAACAACACGCCCGCAACAATCTGTTCCCTGAATAAAGGGAAAAGGGGTCGCCTCATTCCAGCCTCCGTCCGCCTTCTGTTTGGCTTTTTGCCTCTCCGCATCACTGAGCGCCTCTGTACCGGCAGTAACAGTTGAAGAATACCAGCCAAGGCGGGTATTAATTTCGGTATTGTTAACACCGGCGGCAAGAACCTGGACAAGTACTTCTCCAGGTCGAAGTGAAGGAACAGGCACATCTCTGTATTCGAGTTGTTCGTATCCACCATTGCCGTTGGTAACGACTGCTTTCATTGTTGTTTTGCACCCATTGAGATCGTAGCGATCTGTAACGGATGATTTTTCGAGTTCTTGGTCCATAGTACCTCTCACATTTTTGCTGATACATATCAGCGTGAAAAGGATTGCAAGACGTGATGAAAGGCAGAGCTACACGTCTTCGTAAAGTTTTTTTTGCCAAGCCGGCATCGACGTAAAGGTCTGGTGAGCTTTCTCCGGTGAAACGGCCCGCCGCCTGCCATCACTGTTCTGGAGGATGACCCCGGAGCGTACCAGCATATTATACCGGGCCTTGCGTTCATTTTTATCCGGGCAGCAGATAATCTGACAGTTTGCGCAGGAGATCCGCAGTTTGTCGTCCATAAAGTAAAAATATCTGCCGCCTTCCTCTGTGGGCCATTTGCTGTGGGCCTTCTGCTGCCGGTTATAGGCAGAGCAGAGGCCATCATCGCTTTCGGGAATGGCAAAGCGCCCGGGAGACCAGGTTGACCACCGGCCTGATGGATGCAGCCCGGTATATCCGCTGCAGACAAGATCGCAGCGTCCGTAATTTCGGCGCTTTGCGTAGCTGACGGGATGACCGCCAAGTGACAGTTTAGTTTTCTCCTTTTGGTGCATAAATCCGGCAGTACAGGCCGCCATGCATAATCGGCAGTTGTCACAGTAGTTCTCCCGGTCAGGAAGAGGTTTTGTCGGACGAAGCCGTGCAGAGGTTACGGTCGTTGCGAGAATGACAGCTGCACCGTATTCCTGAGTGATAAGATTGCCGGATAGTCCCAGATGTCCGATACCGGATCGTACGGCAAGATATCGGTGGGCGATATCCGGATAATAGCTATCGCCAATATATTCTGAGGAAAGAGTGGGGTCGTGTGGCCTGAACACGTTATTTGCGGCAACCGGAACAGATGCAAATCCTTTTTGATTGAGGAAGTTGGCTAAATGAAAACTAATCCCGCTGGCCACAGCATTTGCCTGGACAACGGCTCGCTCGAGACCGAGCCGATCCTGCTTCTGCAAATAGGGTTCAATTGTTTGCTGATCAATTGGTACGGCAAAGCTAATGGCAGACTGTGCTTCTGCCAGCACATAGGTCAAGTCTGAAGAGGGCGGGCCGCCCGCAAGCGTCTTAAGGGTTGTAATTCCGGCCTGGCATGCACCCTCATGCAGAACAAAATCCTGAACGAGATCACTTAAATTTTGCATAACAGATGTCCCTCAATACATTATCGATACCTGCTCAGGCTGCGGCTCTTTCCTCAAGGAGGTTGTCAAGCCAGTCCGGATCCATTTCCGGTACAGATGAAAGCAGCAGTTCGGTGTAATCATGGTGGGGCGGTTTGAGGATATCTTTTTTTATGCCCTGCTCGACTATGCGCCCCTTGTACATGACCACAATTTCGTCTGCAATGGCTTTGACCGTAGCCAGATCGTGGGTAATAAAGAGATAGGAAATACCAAGTTTATTCTGCAGTTGCTGCAGGAGATTGAGAACTCCTTCCGCGACGAGCTGGTCGAGCGCAGAGGTGACCTCGTCACAGATGATGAGGTCCGGGTTGGCGGCAAGGGCACGGGCGATGCATATCCGCTGCTTCTCGCCACCAGAGAGCTCTGCCGGATAGCGATTGATATAGCTTTCCGGAAGCTCAACCATGGTGAGCAGTTCTTTGACTCTCTTGGTTATTTCTGCTCCTTTCATGTTAAAGTAAAAGGCGAGCGGACGACCGATGATCGTCTTTATCTTCTGGCGGGGATTCAGGGCAACATCCGGCATCTGGTAGATCATCTGCAGCCGCCGCAGACATTCACGGTCCCTGGCGACGAGATCAGGAGGGAGAGTTTCGCCACTGAAGGTGATCTCGCCACAATTTGCCGGGAGCAGCCCCGTGACGATTCTGGCCACGGTGGTCTTACCACTGCCCGATTCTCCGACGACGGCGACTGTTTTTCGTTTTCTTACCTGCAAACTGATGTCTTTTACAATATTCACGCCCTTTTGGTATCCCGCTGAAACACCGCTGATTTCAAGGACAATATCAGGATTTTTCTTCTGGTTCATTTTTTCTTCCCCAAAGGATCTGACGGCAAGCAACTGGCGGGTATATTCTTCTTTGGGGTGAGCAAGCATTCTGCGGGCAGGACCTTCCTCGATGAGATTGCCGTCGCGCAGCACCATGATGCGGTCGGCCAGCTGAGCGACTACCGCCAGGTCGTGGGTAATGTAAATCGCGGCGGTATTAAATTCACGTATGACGTCTTTTATGGCGATAAGCACCTCGATCTGGGTGGTTACGTCGAGCGCTGTTGTCGGTTCATCAAAAATAATGATATCCGGGTCTGTGGCCATCGACATAGCGACCATAGCCCGCTGCAGCTGCCCACCGGACACCTGGTGAGGGTATCTGAAACCTATCTGTTCCGGGTTCGGAAGATCGAGTCTTCTGAAGAGATCAATTGCTTTTTCCACTGCATCTTTATAGGACATGAGGCCATGCTGTACGGGACCTTCGGCAAACTGGTCAATGAGTCTGTGGGCCGGATTGAAGGAGGCTGCCGCGCTCTGGGCAACATAGGCAATACGCGAGCCGCGTAGTTTGATTTTCTCTTTTTCCGCCATTGTCGTCAGCTCTATCCCGTCAAACCTGATACTTCCGGAACCAAAACGGCATCCGGTCTGGGCGTAGCCCATGGCGGCTAGGCCAAGCGTTGATTTGCCGGCGCCGGACTCGCCGATGAGGCCAAGAACCTCGCCCCGCTTCAACTTCATATCGATATTCTTGACAATTGGCTTCCATTTTTTTCCGTCGAAACCTTCTATATTGAGCTGCCTGATATCCAGTAGCCGGTTTTCAAAGTTTTTTATCATGATGTAATCCTTTGCGCTTAAGGCTTGCGCAGCAGGCTGCTGCGGTTGAGCATCCAATCAACTACCAGGTTGACGCCGATGGTCAGTAAGGCTATGGCTGCAGCTGGATACATGGGTGAAAAGATGCCAAAAGATATTGCCCCGGCGTTCTCACGGACCATGGATCCCCAGTCTGCTGTTGGTGGCTGGATGCCAAGCCCGAGAAAACTGAGGGAACTGATGAACAGGAACACAAAACAGAAACGGAGACCAAATTCCGCAATGAGAGGCGGCAAGGCATTGGGCAGAATCTCATGCCGCATGACCCACCATAGCCCTTCACCTCGCAGACGGGCCACCTCAACAAAGTCCATCACTTCTATGTCCATGGCTACTGCCCGTGACACACGGAACACCCTGGTAGAGTCGAGGATGGCGATCACGGCGATCAGGGTGGGGATTGAGGTGCCAAGGACGGAAAGGACCATGAGTGCGAAGATGAGCGTAGGAAAAGCCATAATAACATCGACCAGCCGGCCGATGACCTGGTCAACCCAGCCGCCGAGAGTGGCGGCGACAAAGCCGAGGCTGCAGCCGGTGATAAATGACAGCAGGACAATTGCCAGAGCAATGGAGATGGTATTTCTGGCCCCGTAAATTACCCGGGTAAACATGTCGCGTCCCAGTTGATCGGTGCCGAGGAGATACTCTTGCCCCATGGGTTCCCATACTTCACCAATAAGCTCAGTCTCACCGAACGGTGCGATCTGCGGCGCAAAGAGCATGGCGGCGAGGTTGATAAGAATGATGAGCATACCGATACGAGCGCTAAGAGGCGATTGTCGTAATAATGTGAACATATGCGTAAACAATTCCTTGTTATCGAGGGTTTCGGAGCTTCGGGTTACTGAGCATGGAGAGTACATCGGCGCTGAGATTGAGCACAACATAGGTGGTAGCAAAGATCAAACCACTCGCCTGAACAACCGGCAGGTCTCTTTTTGACACGGCATCCACGAGTAACTGTCCGAGGCCCGGGTAGACAAAAACGACTTCCACCACCACAACTCCGACCACCAGATAAGCAAGGTTCAAAATCACCACATTGATTATGGGAGAAAGGGCATTCGGTAAGGCGTGCTTGATAATAATCCGCTTACGGGGGATGCCTTTGAGTTTTGCCATCTCTATGAATGGGCTGGAGAGAACATTGATGATCGCGGCCCGGGTCATTCGCATCATATGGCCGACAACCACCAGGCTGAGTGTCAGGCAGGGGAGGAAAATGGCATGCACTATCTCCAGCAAGGACATCTGGTCGTTGATGTTGCTGATACTCGGAAACAGAAGGATCTTACCGAGAAAAGAGCGATCAGGATGTAGGCCACAAAAAATTCCGGCAGGGAGATGGCACTCAGGGTGGTGATCGAGATAAACTTATCAAACCAGGAATTGCGGTAAATTGCCGCCAGCAGGCCAAGAATTATCGCTATAGGGATGGCAAAAAGCGCGGTTACCCCAGCCAGCAAGAGACTATTTACAAACCGCCAGCCAATTACTTCGGCAATGGGCCGTCCATTGGCCAGCGAATTACCAAGGTCCCCGTGAATAAAGGCGTTTATCCAGGTGAAATAACGAACATGAGCCGGTAAATCCAGTTTGAGTTCTGTGCGAAACGCCTGTACCGTCTCAGGGGTGGCGTTTTGACCGAGGATAGCTTCAGCAAGGTCGCCGGGCAGGGCCTCCACACCGACAAAGATCAGCAAAGAGATGGCCAGCAATGTCAGCACACCGAAGACGATACGTCTGGTGATCATTGATGCGAGGGTATTCATATAGCGAAAACTCTGTACGTTTTTCATTAAAACGAAGCAGGGGATTCGATCATTGCCAAAACCCCTGGGAATCGTAGTGTAATTGAGCTTTTTACGAGTCTATAATTAGGATTTAAACCACCATCTCTCCGGTGCTTTGAGGCCGTCAAGCTCCCAGTTGGCAGCGAGTGGTCCATGCCCAATTTTTGCAGAAGTTGCGGCAAGATCTGCGGCAAACATCGGTACGACGACCCCACCGTCATCTCTGACGATGCTCTGCATTTCTACGTACATGGCGCGTCGTTTGGCTTCGTCGAGTTCGGCTCTTGCTTTAATGAGCAGCTCATTAAAGCGCTTGTTTTTCCAGGAGGTGTCGTTCCAGGCGGCATCTTCAGCATATGCCGTGCTGAACATCATGTCCTCTGTCGGTCGTCCACCCCAGAACACTGCACACCATGGCTTTTTCATCCACACATTGGACCAGTAGCCATCGTTTGGTTCGCGAACAATTTCGATATCGATTCCCGCCTTCGCCGCATTCTCTTTGTACAGGGCGGCCGCATCTGTGGCGCCGACAAAAGCGGCTTCAGCGGTATGTAAATTAAAGGTGTTATTGGCAAGTCCTGCTTTTTTTAAGTGAAATTTGGCCTTATCTGGATCATATGTTCTCTGCGGGAGTTCTTTGGCGTAGTATCGGTTTGCCGGGCTAATGGGATGGTCGTTACCTAATGAGCCGTATCCGCGCAGGATGGTTTTCAGCATCTGCTCTCGGTCGACGGCATATTTGAGAGCCAACCGCACATCATTGTTGTCGTAGGGGGCTTCATCGCACTGCATGGCAAAGGTGTAGTGCTTAAAACCATCCTGGCGGAGGACATTGATATCTTTCATCTTCTTGAGAAAATGGACGGTTTTCAGCTCGCACCGGTTCATCACATCGATCTGGCCGGTTTTGAGTGCATTGGTTCTGGCATTGACATCATTAATACCAAGCGTTTCGACTTCATCGAAAAAGGCCCGGTCAGATTTAAAGTAGTTAGGATTCCGGGTGGTGAAACAGCGTACCCCGGGCTCGTAGGTCTGAAGGATATAACCGCCAGTGAAAACACCGTCGGTAAAATCGCTTTCCGCCGAGGCAATGACAAGATGATAGTCGCTCAAGGAAAACGGGAAGTCGGCATTACCGCTTTTCAGGACAAAGGTGACACTGTCTTTATCATCTTTTTTTATCTCTTCGATGGAGTCGACAATCACCTTGGCGGCGGATTTGGTCTCTTCTCCCCGGTGATGGTTGATAGAGTGAATGACATCATCGGCATCCATTGTTTTACCATTATGAAATTCCACTCCTTTACGCAGCTTGAAATTCCAGGTTTTAGCATCGGGCGAACTTTCCCAGCTCTCTGCCAGTTCCGGGATGGGTTCGCTCTTGTGATTGATCTCAACGAGATTGTTGCCAAGCTGACCATTGATAATAATCTGATTCATCATGTCAGTTGTCGTTGCGGGATCAAGTGAATCGGTAGTCGAGCCACCGGAGAGACCGATCCGTAAACGACCGCCGCGTTTGGGCTCCGAGGTCTCGGCAAATACTTGTTTTGCCAGGATCGACTGGGAAAAAGCCGCTGTTGCGCCAAGAGCTGCAGCCTGGGCAATAAACTCTCTCCGGGATACTTTTCCTTTGATGAACAATGTTTTGAGTACGTCTAATCCGGTCATATATTTCTCCATGTTGAATGAATAAATTATCTCGTGCAGAGTATGCAAATCGTTACTCTGCAGTACGTTAAGCGCTATGGTAAAACAGCAGACAGCGGTAGGGACCTGCAAGGTAGGTCCCTTCTTTTATACACGCCGAAGCCGGTTAATATTGTGCTGGAATGTTTTTCGTTTTATTTCTGTGCGGATGGTAATCCGTTATCATCCTCAAAATTCTGTGCTTACGGGTTCGGTAAGAGCTCCTGTAGACAGGATCGGTGCAGCAGAGATCTCATCATCTGTCATCAAGGTGCCCAGCAGCTGGAGGGATGATAAAATCATGTTTTGTTGCCAATCCTCCAGATTGGCAAATTTCTTGAGAAATATTTCCTGCAGGGGAGATGGCGCCCCTTCGAGTAATTTTTTCCCGACATCTGTTTCCTTTACCAGTACACGTCTTCGATCACCGGTGTCTTTGTGACGCGTGACAAGACCTTTACGCTCCAGACGATTCAAAATATCGGTTACCGTTGTCTGTTTGAGGCTGACCTGTTTGGCAACTTCGCTTACGGTTATTGAGTCTTTACCGTGTATCTGTCTCAGGACAATGAGCTGGGGCGTGGTAATCCCATGTTGCCGGACCAGTTGGCGGGAATGCAGGTCAATCGCCTGGATGATTCGCCTTAAGCTGATGAGGACATTATCGGTGACGTTGGTCTGTGTCGTCATGTGGGGTTCATCTCTGTTTCGATTAATCTGAAATATACATTGGACACAGTGCGATAATATGACAACCATGGTGGTCCATTGAACATATTTAAATCAATCAGTCGTGGAATTTTAAGGTATTGTGTTGTTGGTGTGAAAGCACAAACTACATTGGATACGATGGATTGTCAAGGTAGCGAGGGACAGGGTGCCGCGGATGACGTAAAAATATGAGTGTAGGATACGGCAGGAGGAGGTCTTCTTTGCCAAATTGATCGTCAATAAAAGATCGATAGCCCGTATGTTCATTTGAATGCAGCGAGCTAATCAACAAAAATGGAACCTTTGCATGTCACCTCAGACTAAATCGAAGGAGGTTGCTCGGCTGCACGTTTAAAAAACAATCTGAAAAATTTGCTGGAGATAAGGGGCTTTTTTTAAAAACAGTGGTGAGAACCGGGGCATGAAAATCACAACGACAAAATGGATTCTTTAGCTCTGAGATTTTTGGTGTTCAAATAAACTGAAAAGTTGCCGATGATAAAAAAAGTGGGCAGAGAAAACCCACTGTTCATATGAAGATGACAGCGACATCAGTAGATTTTCCGCTTGCCGAAGGTGGAACCGATAACATTGAAACTGTTCTCAACAATGAAGAGTGCCTTCGGATCCACATCAAACACCTTTTCCTCAAGCCGTTTCAGTTGCAGATTGTTGGTCACCGTCATGATCATCTGTTTGTCCTGACCCGAGTAGGCGCCCTTGGCATTTACAGGGTTGCTCCCTGCTTCATATCCCTCTTAATGATATCAACAATTTCTACATAAAACTCACTGAGGATATACACAATCTTTCGTTGACTGAACATGGAAAGGACCTGCTCAAGTGAAAGTGTGCTGACAAAGGTGAGGATCATCGAGGCGATGACAATATCTGCATTGTACTGGGTTGCAACCACAGTAAACAGGATCACATTGTAGAACATAAAAAATCTCCCGACACCTAAGTTAAACTTCTGGTTCAGAATAATTGCCACAGTATCGAGACCACCGCCGGAACCCCTGGACCGGAGGATAATACCGGAGCCCACTCCACAGATCACCCCGCCTGCAATAGCGGCGTAGAGTTGCTCGAGAATGGCGAAGTCAAGACTGATCACCTCAGTGAAGAAAGTCAGAATGCTGACGCCATAGAGGCTGTAGAAAAAGAAGCGTCGGCTGAGAAAAATCCACCCGACAATAAAGAGAGGAATATTGAGCAAAAAATACCATATGCCTGGAGAAAAAATCCCGGTTTGGTAAAAAATCAACAGACTGGTACCGAATAAACCACCAATAATAAATTTGTGATGCACCAGAACTGCTTCTGCTCCAATTGCAAAAACCAGAGAGCCAATGGTAATGAGCAAGAGGTTCCAGAGAATTTGGATAAGGGTGTTTTTAGTTTTCATGACGGGTTCTGGTAAGTATTTGCAGTGACGGGGATATTGCTGTTTTTCACGTAAATGAAACGAGGAGCAGTCTCTATAAATTGTTTAACTGAAGTTGGCAACTGTAAAAGACGTTTGCAATTTTAACAACTCCTCATTTTCAAGAGCGACGTCAGGATCGAGTCTTAGTTTGCTGAACATTTTTCCTAATTTTTTCATCAGGCAGAGTGTGCATAGTACCCTTCTCTTCGGCATGTTTTTTGGGTTTACAGGAAAAGCAGATAGAGAGTTTTACGGCGCCATCAATTCAGCTTTGACCGGATTGGTCAGGGTGCCGATATGTTCTATTTCCACTTCAACGATATCACCATGCTGCAGGGGGCTGACGCCGCTTGGTGTGCCGGTGATAATGATGTCGCCCGCCTCGAGGGTGAAATTTCTGGAGATAAATACCAGGATATCAGGAATTTTAAAGATCATATGCCGGGTATTTGAGCTCTGGACGATCTGCCCGTTGAGACGACACTTGATATCAAGATTCTGCGGGTCGCCGATATCTTCCGGGGTGACAATGACCGGGCCGATCGGTCCGTAGGTGTCCAGCGATTTTCCCCTGTACCAGCCGGCTTTATCACCCTTTTGCAGATTGCGCTGGCTGATATCATTGAAACAGGTAAAGCCGAGAATATGGTCCATGGCTGTTTCGGCGGTGAGGTTTTTCACCCGGTCTTTAATGATGATCGCCAACTCCGCTTCATGGTCGGTTCGGCAATTGGCAAAGCCGTAGTCTTCGACAAACGCAGGCAAAATAATCGATTCACCAGGCCCGATCAGTACGTTGGGGGTTTTGGGGAAAAGCACCGGTTCAGTGGGGATCTCATTGGTGAAATTCTGCACATCGACGGACTGGCTCTCCTTAATATGTTCCAGATAGTTCAGACCCAACGCGACAATTTTGCTTGGGTTGACCACATAGTCGCCCCCGGTGGATATGGGCAGAGTAATTTTCATTGGGATGCCTTTGCTGGTTTAGGTTATTTCTGCTGGCAGACGTGTATCTGCAAAAAATTATTAAGTCTTAAGGGTACTTTCCTGAAAAGGTTAATAATCGTCATTTTTTTCAGGGAGGGCAAGCTTTTTTCTAGTTTGGTGATGCGCAGTACGGTGCGGGGAAAGCCTAAACCTTGATTCCGGTTTCAGGGATGCATACATAAGATTTAATTGCTTGCGTTGGAAAAATATGGCGTCGTAAAAAATCTTCGGGTACGAAAATATATCATAAAAAGGAGAAGATTATGGCACTGACCCCTTCAACCATGCAGGAACTCGGCATCACTGCCCCTGACTTTACTCTGCCGGACCCAAACGGAGAACACTATGCACTGGCGGATTGTTCCATAAAGAATGGTCTTTTGATCATCTTTATGTGCAATCACTGCCCGTATGTCATTCATATCCGGCAAAAGCTGGTGGAAAAGATACGCCAGTATCAGGCGCAGGGGATTACGGTGGTTGCTATCAACAGCAACGATTTTGCGGCATATCCGGATGACAACCCGAAAAACATGGAGCTTGATGCGAAGAAGCACGGCTACACCTTTCCCTATCTGGTCGACGAAGAGCAAAAGGTGGCAAAGGCCTATGGCGCAGCCTGCACGCCGGACTTTTTCCTCTTTGATGGTGAGCGAAAACTTGTCTACCGGGGACAGTTCGACAGCGCTAGACCAGGAAACAAGGAACCGATTACCGGTGCCGACCTGACAGCGGCGATAGAGCAGCTGACAGCCCGACAACCAATCACCGTCGAGCAGCAACCCAGTATGGGCTGTAATATTAAATGGAAGCCGGGCAATGAGCCGGATTATTTTGGACCAAAGTAAGGCGTGGGTCGCAGCCGAAGAGCAGCTGTAAACAGCCAATGATCACTTCAGTCCTTTGCGGGACTTCATCGCGTTTGAACCCCGGGTGACGGTGGCGATACCCACCCCGAGTTTTTCGGCGATCTGCCGCTGTGGTACACCTTGTTCCAGCATCGCAAAAATCTGTAACCGATTGGCTACGTCTAGCAGCTCGCTGGAAGTAAGAAGTTCCCGCAACACCTCCTCCATCTCTTGCGCAGTCTTCTGGGCGAGCAAATGATTGACTAAATAAGAAATGTATTTTACTGTCGCTTCCATGTACTAGTACACTAGTACTCCCTGATAGGGAGTCAACTGTTTTATCGTCGTGGCCGGTCTGATATTGGCGTCATTCACGGCGTCAATTGTCGTCGTGGGAGCCTGTTGCCACAATGTTCCAGGATTTACTGCAATACACCTTTTCCGGTATGACGAGCGGCGCGATCTATGCCCTCATCGCTCTGGGATTCTGTGTGGTCAATAATACCATGGGGATTGTCAATTTTGTTCAGGTTGATTTTGTCACTCTGGGCGGCATGTTGATGTTCTCCTGTCTTTTTGGTGCCGGCCTGCCCATGGTGCCGGGACTCTTGCTGGCAGTCGCCGGGGTAGCAGTTGTGGCCATGGTCGTGGAAAAATTCGGCTTACGGCCGGCCAGGTCAGACAACCATCTGGTCTTGATCTTTCTTACCGTCGGTCTTTCCATCATTTTACGCGGTATTATCAAGCTGATCTGGGGAAAAAACCGGATGGCCCTGCCTCCGCTTACCCCTGATCAGCCGGTCAATATCCTTGGTGCAAGTGTGCTGCCCCAGGCGCTGTGGATCCTCCTGCTCACCATGATTGCCATAATGCTTCTCACCTGGTTTTTTTATCGAACATCGCTTGGACTCTCCATGCGGGCGGTCGCCTCCAACCCGACCGCTGCAGCCGTGGTTGGCATTCCGGCGGGGCGGGTGCGCCTGACCAGTTATGCTATTGCCGGTGCTCTGGGCGGGCTTGCCGGTGCTCTTGTGACGCCGATCACAACGCTTAATTACGATGTTGGGGTTCTGCTTGGTCTGAAAGGCTTTGCCGCAGCAATCCTGGGTGGTTTTGGCTCTTTCCCGGGGGCAATTCTGGGCGGCCTGGGGCTGGGGTTGCTGGAATCCCTTTCCGCCGGCTATATTTCAAGTGCCTACAAAGATGTGGTCGCTTTTGTTGTCCTGCTGCTGGTACTGTGTATTCGACCTAAGGGATTGCTTGGCAGATGAGAATGATAGAAAAAACCTTGCCATGCGGCGCATGGGAATCAGATACGGCTGAAGCAGATGAAAAATTTCTACGATATTAATTGGAATTATGAATATAAATAAAGAACTCATGATGGGCAACGATGCAATCGGACGAGGGTTGCTTGAAGCCGGTTGTCAGGTTGCTGCAGCGTATCCGGGGACGCCGTCCACGGAAATCCTCCAGAGCATCATTAACCGAAAAGAGCAGGCGCCAGGTCCACTGCATGTTGAGTGGTCGGTCAACGAAAAAATCGCCTTCGAGGTGGCTCTGGCCGCCAGTTACACCGGCAAACGGTCCGTTGCGGTGATGAAGCAGGTTGGCCTCAATGTCGCCGCTGACCCCTTTATGCGCACCGCATACTTGGGGTAAAGGGCGGCATGCTGACGGTTGTTGCCGACGACCCGGGCCCGCACAGTTCGCAGAACGAGCAGGATACCAGGCTTTTTTGTCTGCAGGGTCGCGTTCCCGTGCTAGATCCGGCTAGCCCTGCCGAGGCCAAGGCGATGATTGAGCCTGCCTACCTGCTCTCGGAAAAATATCAGATGAATATCGTCCTGCGCCCGACCACCCGGGTCTGCCATTCACGCCAGAGTGTTCTCTTGCTGAGCCGGTCAAGCTCGAGCGAAATTCCGCTTTTGAACCGGACACCGGTCGCTGGTGCGCCACCCCGGCTTTTCTGCCTGGTCTGCACCGCAGTCTTAACGTAAAATTAGACCAAATTTCCCGGGAGCCGGACTGGCAGCCGCGCCTCACAGCCGGAACAACAGCCGGCCGCAGGTTGCCCTGGTCGCCTCCGGCATCGCCTACGCCAATCTGGTCGATCTGCTGGAGGAATTGGACTTAAGCGGACCATTGATCTGTATCAGGTGCTGATGCCCTATCCGCTGAATCCACAATTTATCGAACGCTTACATAAGGATTATGAGCGACTGCTTATCCTTGAAGAGACCTATCCGGTCATTGAATTACAGCTTGCCCATCCCGGTGCCAGCGGCAAACAGACCGGTGCGGTGCCGCGGGAGGGAGAGCTGACCCCCGATGTGATTTATCAGGCCCTGGCCGATTTTCTGGGTCTTGAAGCAGCGCAGGAGCTTCCTGCCCAAGGGCGGGGCCAGCGTCCTTCCCTTTGTCCCGGCTGCCCCCATCGGGCCGCCTTCTACTCGATCAAAAAGACATTTCCCGACGGGATATTTCCCTCGATATCGGTTGCTACACCCTGGGGATGAATCTTGATGCGGTCCATACCGTCCATTGCATGGGGGCCTGCATCAGCCAGGGCGCAGGCTTTTACCAGTCCTACAAACAGGATGGCGGCGAGGTGCCGACGGTGGTTGTTACCATCGGCGCTCGACCTCTTTCCATGCCGGTGTTCCCGCCCTTATTAACGCCGTTGTGCAGGATGCCCGTATAATTGTTGTTATTCTCGATAATGCGACCACGGCCATGACCGGCGGCCAGCCGGTCCCCCATATGGGATACGCCGCCGGCGGCAGGAAAACCAGGGCGATTGCCATTCAGCCGCTGGTCAGGGCCTGCGGGGTCGATTTTATTGAAAGCTGCGATCCCTATCACCACGAACGTTTCGAACCTTTTCCGAAAAGCCGACGCCCACACTCGCTGCGCGGATGGCGGGGTCGCGGTGCTTATTTCCCGCCATGGCTGCCTTATGGATCCGGCTTGTTCACAAAAAACAGGAAGCCCCAGCGGTGATCATCACCGAAGACTGCCTGGGCTGCGGCCGGTGCGTTGAAGACTTTGAATGCCCGGCGCTGTCCATGGACGAAGAGAATGGCATCGCCAGAGTCGACCCCGATCGCTGTCACGGCTGTGGCACCTGCATCGCGGTATGTCCGGCCCAGGCAATTGTTAGAGAAAAGGAACTATGAAACAGCAGATAGTGGTCAGCGGCATCGGCGGCCAGGGAATACTTTTTCTCCCTATTGCCGAGGTGGCAGTCGATCGGGGAGTTCCGGTTCTTACTTCAGAAAGCCATGGCATGGCCCAGCGGGGCGGAACCGTGCTCTATTCCCTCAAGGTAGGAGATTTTGCCGCCCCCCTAATACCGTACCCCCCGGCAGGTCTGGCCCTCTTGCTCTGGGATGCAAATCTGCCCGTGCATCGCTCTCTTTTAAAAGAGGGGGGAGCACTGTTTGTAAATTCAGTAAGAGATGGAGAAGGGGACCGGATCGATAAGCTGCGGGAGTATTCCACAGAACTAGGCAACGCCGTCTCTGCCAACCTGATTCTGCTGGGTCGGGCGGTCAGCAGGAAGGCCCTTTTCTGCAC
>CAWDYJ010000017.1:0-239553 GCA_963806525.1 uncultured delta proteobacterium | reverse complement strand
AATTGTGATCAGTTAACCTAGCCTCGCGAGTATGATATACTATATGAAATTGATTCAGGTGACACTAATTATCCACAAATGAAGGCAAATAGGACATCACAATATTTGGCTTAGAACGCGCATAGGGAGAGAAAACACATGTTCATTGTTCATCAGGTTGATTCTTGGAATGATATACTTGACCAGACAAGGGTCTGGCACAGACTCCATAATCAATTGGCTCCAGACATATCCTTATGCATCACCTCAGTGGTCAGAAATCTGGTTCAACACCCATGCGAATCATAAGACGTAACAAAGTATTTCTTTTATCAAAAGATGACAAAGGAGCAGAGGAATAATCCTCCTAGCTGAGGGTACAACCTTTCGATTTAAACTTCCGGTAAAGAGTATTGAATCTATAGGTGCCGGAAAATCCGCCGCAGACCGTCATTATATCAGTGTGCAGGAGCCTCTGCTCACACCAAAGGCTATCGATCCGCTGTTTGAGAGCATCAAGGCCTTAAAAGGGTGGGCTTTTTTTCGCCTGGCACCCCTCCTCGCAGACAATACCTTCTATCAAGAAGTTTTCACTTCTGCAGAAAAACACGGCATGACCGTCATGAGGATGCCATATTCAATCGGTTACACAATTCGCACCAACATGGGCTGGAACGAGTACGAAGGATCTCGCTCAAAGAAGTTTAAGAAAATGTTGAGAGCTGCCGAGAATAAAATGCAAAAAAGTGGAGGTTTCAGAATTGAAGCACATACAGATGCCGGTTCAGCTGACAAGTTGCTTGACATGTTAAGAGCAATAACAATGAAAAGCTGGAAGGTTGAAGCCGGAAGTGATCTTTTTAATCAGGCATATCAAGGTTTTTGGGAAATGGCATTTCTAAAAACCATTGCAGCAGGCCAAGCTACCTTGTGGATACTTTACCATGAAGAGCATCCTATAGGATACGAATGGTCTCTACGGCAAGGAGGTCGTGTTATTGCGTTAAAAGCAGACTACGACAAGGACTACTCTATTTTCTCACCAGGGAATGTGCTTGCCTGGCACATTTTAAAACACTTCTTTGCCAATGGAGCCTCAGAGATTGACTATGGTATGGGGGGGGATTATAAAAAAGGTGGGCCACCGACAGCTACCAGCTTGAAGAATTATTGATATTTAATCGAAGCCTGTATTCACAAATTTGGCAACGGATTTTAGCGAGACAGGATCAGATACGGACTTTTTATGATATGCTAAAACAATTAGGACGCCGATTCAATTACAAAGGAGATCACAAATAATGTCCCTTGAGATTTCCTCCTATCATTCCTCTTTAGATTTCTGAGTGAGACACAATCCCTGATCGATAACTGCTTTAATGACCTGAACTGGTTAAGTGCCTTTGAAAAGTTTTCTGGGATAGAAATCATGCCCTATCATCAACTTATGACAAACAATGGCGTTCCAACAGGTTTTCTGCCGGCGTATATTGAGAATGAGAATATGTGCGGCACTCTGAGAGACAGAGTATTAGGACGTTTTTCTGAGTTGCCGATTTTTAAAAATTGGGGAACTAGTAGTGCTATTGCGTGTTCATCTCCGTGGGGATTTTACAGTGGTATAGAATGTAACAAAGAGGCTAGAAGCTCAATTTACGAGGCGTTTATAAAACATATTGATCAGCTCGCTCTCGATAGAAAATTGAGTCTCAGCGGTTTCACTTTTGTTCCTGAATCATCCCATGAATTACGAAAACAACTTCAGGCCCACGGTTATAAATCAATTCCGGTTTGTCCCACAACATTTCTTCAATTAAACTGGAATAGTTTTGATGAATATGTTGGATCAAGGCAACCCGGAAGTCTCCGCACAAGTATCCGCAGCGAACGAAAAAAGGCCCAAAAATTATCTTTTGAATGGTTTGAAGAAGACAATCTTAACAAAACTGTTTCAGGTCGTCCGCTTTATTCAGTTATGATGGATCTCTATAAAAATACCCACACCAAGCATTCGTGGAAAGACTCAACGTTCGATAGCTCCTTTTTGCTAAATCTTTGGGAAACTGATAAGAAAAACTTGAGATTATGTCTCGCCTGGCTAGATAAAAAAATTTTGGCTTTTTCTTTGCTGAGGCTGTCAGGAACGACAGCCCACGGTTTCATGACAGGGCGAGATTATGGTGTGAAAGATGATTTTTTTGCCTACTTTAATACCTGTTATTACGAGGCCATAATTAGGGGATTAAAAGAAAGATGGAGTACTATCTACTTTCGACCAGGCGTTTACCAGGTAAAATTAAGAAGAGGATGCCAATTAGAGAATTTATACCTATACATAAAAGGCCATAATCTATCGTCAAAAACGTTTCTAAACCTGCACATTCCTGTCGCCAGAAAATATTTCACACACAAATTTTCTTTACCTAACCTTCTTAAACAATAAAAACGATTTGTCATCATTCTTTTGGCTACATTATCTCTCAAGCCATGCCCCCACTGAGAGCTTAATGCTATTCGATAGCTAATGAAAAAGCTTTTACTGTTTCAAATAAGCTGTGAGGAGGATAGTGGGGTTAGGCGATGATACACGCGAGAGGATTGTAAATTTTATCTTTTAGTTAGAAATAATCTGTGCTAAGCATTTATCGCAAACCACAACTCACCACTCTAAACTATATATTTGAATTTTCAGGATATTGTGCTCATGTTGAGCTAAAGAGGTAATCAGGTTAACTGTTGGAGTATTATCATGAAGGCGGAAAATATTATATCAATATCTGTTATACGCAACCTTGCAGATTGGTGCCAATTGTCAGGTACTTGGGACGAGATATGGGCGAACACTCCTGATGCATCCGTATTCAATTCATTTCCATTTCTGTATACCTGCTGGTCTTGTTTAAAGATAAATAACTGCTCACTGTACATTCTGGTATTGCGTGATCAAAAGAATCAGGTAATTGGTTTGGCGCCACTCATGCAACAGCGGATAAAGATGTCTGGATTACCGATAAAATCGGTGAGTTTCATATTTCATAACGGACTGAGCGATCGTCCGCAATTTTTGTTCCCCCAAAGGAGAGCCGAACAGTTACGCGCTGTTTTTCGGTTCATGAAAAAGCATCAAACGGCGTGGGACGTCTTAGATTTGTCGGAACAGGACTTCGATTCGACTTACGAAGAGTCTTTACGTGAAACTTTTCACTCAACATCTGGATATCATACGAAGATTGTCGAACAGCCGTTGCAACCCTATCTGACTATCAATGAACAAACTGATACCTGGGAAAAATATCTGGCGACCCGATCAAAAAACCATCGAAAAAAATGGAACAATAAAAGAAATCGCCTGAACAAAAGTGGAGAGATAACAATCACTCGGCATCATAAAATTGACGAAATCGATCGAGCATTCCAAGAGTATCGGGCGGTACAAGAAAAAAGTCGAAAACGAAATCACATATCCAGACTGGATGACAAAGTGTTTTCATTTTACCGAGAACTTTCCACGCAACTATTATCTGCTGGAGGGGGGCTGCATATTCTATTTCTGCGTAACGATGGAGTTCCCATAACCGGTCGTATAGGGTTGGCTTATCGAAATCGCTATGCATTCTTGCAAACGGTATTCGACAATTCCTATGACTCTTTTTCTCCAGGTTTTCTAATTGGCGGATATGATATCCAATGGGTTATCGAGAACGGGTTTACCGAATATGATTTTATGAGCGGATTCCTTTCCGACAAACTCTTATGGACGGACACTGTTCGAAAAATTTCATTTATCCGAGTCGCGCGAAAAAATACATGGGGGGGACTTTTTTATTTGATGAAGTTTTTTATCGTACCGGCAGGAGTACGAGTAATGAACCGCTTTACCCGGAAGCAGTCGATCGTGCCAACAGATGAAACATCTTAATTTCCAATTTACCATCGGAATTGTAGAAAACCGCCATAACTCAAAACAAAACTACAGACGAAGAGATATCCATTGAAGCCTTAGTGCTATTTATATGCCTAAATGGACGAACTTATCGAATCATTACCATTCCGGTTCCGGCAAAATAGCTTTTTGCTACAATTGAAGAATTCGCTGTTTAAGTTTGTTTGGAACGAGCGGAAGATGGTTTAAAAATTTGATAAAGGCGGAATGTTTTCTGATCCTGTAAAATATCAAACAGTACAGCACAACAAAGAGAATATTTTCAGTGAAGTATAAAGAATATCAGACCAGAAACCACTTATTGAAACCGGTACAAAATACTCAATAAAAAAATACAGAGCAAGCGCATATAAAAATGGGGTAACTATCATCATAATGATTTGACTAACTTCAGTAAAAACAGCGCCAAATTGTTTAAAAGCATAAAAAATAAGGACCAAAAAATAGAGAAAAGAGGTGATACTCGTACCAATAGCCACTCCGTTGAGCCCCCAGCCCTTTATAATAAAGAGATAAGTTAAACCGAAGTGTAAAGCGACTAAAGGGGCGAGCAAAAATATCAGCTTTACTTGTTTGTTGAAGGCGAGCGCAATCGACATGGCAGGAGTTGAGACGGCCTCAAAGAATACCCCTATTGTTAAAATCTTCATAACGGTTATCGATTGGACGTATTTATCAAGATAATAAAGAATGGGGAGATGGATACTGTAGTTCAGGCAGGCAATTAATACAGGGATAATATAGGCCATCAGAACCATGGGTTCTATAAAATAATTTTTCACCCTTTCTCGATCTTTCGTCCGACCGAATTTTTCCATTATCGGTGCCTGGGTTACACTGTGGATGGCTTGCGGAATTGTCGCGATGACCGTAGTTGCCACAGTCGCTACCCCGAAATACCCAAGTGCCTCCTCTGAAATCAAGGCCAGAATAAGTGTTTTGTCTACGCTGGCAAGTAGCAGGATAAGAAAAAATAGAATCATCAAAGGTATGCCGATTTTAAGTAACTCCAAGTACATCTGAAACGAAATGTTCAACTCAGGAATGATTTTATTCGTAAATCGCGATATAGAGGCAATGCAGACAATATCGGCTACCAGAAGACTTATCAGGACACCTCTGAATCCCCGAAGAAATATCCTAAAACTACGCCAAGGACAGAAGCAGTTATTCCATACAACATATTTGATCTTGCTGAGCAAATAAAAATTTTTCTCGATTTTCAATATGGTTTGCAAAAAATATAACTAGTTTGCCTGTGAAAATCATCAACTCCGAAAAAAAGACGAAATCGACATATTTATCTTCATAGCCATTCAATCGCAGATATTGCGAGATTACAATCAGCAATAACAGCAGCAATTATTGCGTAAATGATATTGACGCTAAAAACACTGTTTATTGCAGTGTTGAATTTATGAAAATCTTTTTCTCCCCGGAAATATGGAGCCTGTCTATTGAGAGCTGATAATGTTCCCAAATCAGAATATGATTCATAATCCAATGGACAGTTCAAATGCATTTCTAAGTCCGAACAGAGGATGGGACCAAGTAATTTTGCAATGAAAATACCACTTAAAAGCTTGACAAACATGCGCACATAGAGAGCAAGCGAATAATATAGTGATTTGTGTAGAATATCTTTTTCAAGATTTTCTGGCTGAACCTCGTTCGACATATTAATTTTTATTCCCTGCACTTAAATGTGCTTATTCTTGAGGGCGGATATATTAAAACTCCACGAAAGGAATCTCTGGGTTGCTCAAAGGACTGGTTACTGTAACGTTTTGAGTCCTTCCATGCATTGGAAATTACTCATTTGCGAGAAATATAAATCTATGCTGTCTACTATATTGAGCCAATTAGTATAAAACTTTCAGTGAGGCATAACAATTTGGCACCTACTATCTTAAGTTCATTTCAATTCTTCCCTTAAGAGCGTAGAAGCATTTTTTGAAAAATAAGCTTCATATCGAATAAATTAGGCGGGACGCATCTTTTACAGATCGCACATTCTCGGTCGTTCTGTTTGAATGATTTTCTCAGATTCCTGTATTGTTCACCATTCCAAACTTCAGTAAATGGTTTGTCCAGACAGTTACCGAGGGTAAAAGAATCTGCCTGCCAGACAAAAACAGGGCATGGTTTTACATTGCCATTAACATCGATAAATGCAGAAACCCATGGGAAGTTACAGCGAATTGAGTTTGGCTCAAACTGTGCTTTGGGAAGCATTTTATTGTATAATGGCTGAAACTGTCTAAGTAAGTTACGATATTCGTATTTATTTTCTTTTGACGAGCAATTTTGTCGCATTGCAGAAGCATGTTTTGCAAAGAGTGCTTGTCAATGCCACAAAGTTGTACCTTTTCCTCTTCAACGCTAAAATAATTCAGATCCTGAATATAAACCGTATTCACTTTAAGATCCGAAGCGAGTGAAAGCAGTTGAGGTAACTCATCAATGTTTTCTTTTTGAAGAGCAAAATTAAAACGAATTTCTGGAAATGGAGTCTCTGTCTCTTTTTTTAAAGTATTTATGAGCTTGATGTTTCGCAGGACTTCATGAAAAGAGTCTCTTTGGCGAACGAGCTTATACGTTTCAGCTGTGGCGGCATCGATTGAAATTTTTATCTGCTGCGGACCTGCACTTACAAGTTTTTCAATGATTTTTGTTGAAACATTCAAGTTTGTGGGGAAATTTACTATAGAACCGTATTTTTTGCAGTACCGGATCATTCTAAAAATATCCGGGTTAAGCAAGGGTTCGCCAAGCCCGCTTAAATTAATGTTACTCGGTCTTATTGCGTCATAAATTGTTTTTAATTCCTCAAAAGCCATATGCTTTGGTTTTTTGACTATATATCTTCTACCGCACGACAGGCAGTTCATGTTGCAATAGTTTGTTACTTCGACTTGTATGTGTCGCGGCATATTAACCCCACCGCATGGCTTTAATAAAATGTCTTTTGCTAAACCAACGTATTTTGTTAAATCAGTTAAGGTCGGCATTATAAAACCATTATTTTTGCAGTCATTTTCGCATTGAAAATGAAGTTTCTGGGAAAAGGAATATAGCAGGAACCTTCTGACGCTTAACGGGGGCACCACGTCCTGTCATGCTTTGCTTGTCTGGGCCTCCATCTCTTTAATAGTTTCAGCTATACCATCGCTGAACTGTATGGGAGTAAATCCCAACTTTTCCCCGATCAACCTGGAAGAAATTTCCTGATTGTATGTAATTCTCGAGTATATATCCATATTATATGGAAGTTCAGTTCTTATTATTTTCTGAACAAGTTCACAGGCCAAGGCTATCGGGTGTGCGAGCCAGAGCGGACCCGAAAGGAAGGAGAGAAATGTTAAATTATCCGAAGCCACTTTTCGGCAATTTCTCTCCTATCGAAAGCGGTTTTCCATCGGCAACACAATAAATTTTCACCGTTGGCTCGTTGGATTCAGGGTGACGCAAAAGGCAGCACGTATAACGTTTTTGACGTATACCATGGTCTTTTGGCAGCACCACCACCAATCAAAACAAAGAATTTCTTTCGAACCGCGTTTATAAGTTTAACCATATTTCCCCGGTCACCATAACCATAAAACAACAACTGGTCTCTAAGAATTGTCGTGTTCATACTGTATTTAAGGTGAAATTCATTAACCAGGTTTTCTCCAGCAAGTTTACTCTCCCCATAGTAAAGAGGCGTGCTGAAATTCGGATCAAGGTCATTTACTAATTTGTCGACAGTCGGCACTCCGGCAGTACTGAAATAAACAAATTTCTACAACCCCGTTTTGTCTGCATGCTTCAAGGATATTTTTTCGTCCCGACAACATTTACCTTCCGAAGATCCTGGGTGCAGGTGTCATGTGGCAGATGGAGCAACGCTGCAAGGTGGTACACAATTTCAACGCCCTTAACAGCTGCACACAATGGAAGACGGATCACCAGATATCCCCTTTTACGATGGAAGCATTGTTCAGTTTCGAAAAAGATCCTGTGTTGCTGTTTCTTCTAGTCAGGACTCTGACATCGTTGCCGGCCTCGGATAGTTGTTGAACCATATAACGGCCCATAAATCCGGAGCCACCGGTAACAAGTACTTTTTTTCCGGTAACGCCATATGGCATAGAGTTAAGCATTGATACTATCCTTCGGAAATGAATTTAAGCTCTCCACAGGCCCTGGCCCTTTGCTGATCAATGAACAGTCTATTAGGTTCTTTACAACTTTGTACTTACCGTTTTTTTAAAGAATTTATCATCACATACTTCTCACATGAATAGACATATCTTCTCCAAGAGCTTCCTGGGTTATTGTGGAAATTGTCTGGATTACCTCATCATTCTGCTGTCCAGTCAGTATTACTTTGACAGTTATTGAATTGATATTTTCCTGAAGAAACTGGTACTGTAAAAGGCCCATTGTTTTTTTCTATCGCGGTGGTGAGTCGGAAAGGTGAGATTTTATCGCCGCTCTTTAGTGGTGATATATTCAGAAGCCCGACCGCTCACAGGAGCCATGAGAGAGAAAGAACGGCCACAACTGCAATTGCCTTTGATCAGCACCCCTCGATCTCCTATCCGGTAACGAATGAGCGGCATTGCTCTATTCCTCAGGTCAGTGAGAACGATATCCCCGACCTCCCCCGGTTTAGCGGGAGATTCATCCCTGAAGTATTTCTACGTAGACATCATCTTCATTTATATGATACCCTTCATGCTTTTCGCACTCCCAGGCAATTTCCTTCATTTCAGTGCATCCATATATATCAAACACCTCCGCACCGAAAGCCTCTTCAATAAACTTCCTCATACCCGGTTCAAGGTATTCAGAGCTTGTGAATATCCTATTTACCGAAGGGATATCGAGCTTTTTATGTTCTATTTCTTGAGCGAGACGAAACAAATGGTTCGGAGGTGAATCGATGTCATTCGCCCCCATTGGATGCAGCCCGCAAGATTTTTTTCTGTCTCTTCAAAGATGGAAAAATATTTAACCCGGAAAAAAGGATTTGAGAAGAATTTATTCCTGTTTTGTGCTGCCAGCTCCGCAGGGAGAACCGTATCAAAGATCGCCAATATTATCACCCAGCTGTAGACCGCATTCCATTCTGGCTCGTAATTTCGACAGATATTTCTTTCGAACCCAGGTGTTTTTGTCAAAATATGTCCAGAGGGGCTTGCCTGTTGAGCCGCTTGAGTGACTTTTGGGCATCTTTTCAAATGGATATTTTCTGGCAGAAAAGAGGGATTCATCCTGTTGGATAATATCCCTGTCAATGACGGGATAATCCCTTAAATCATTAGATATTTTTGAAGCATTGAGGATCAAGGCCACGCTGCTTGAATGCGGCCCGGTAATAACCTACATCTGTGTATGCCTTGAGTAGTTGTTCTTTAAGAAGTTTGAATCGCAGATTCGAAAGTTCCACTGGTGTCAACTCAGGGATACCTCCTGAAGCGTTCAAGCATCATAAATCCAGTGAGTCATGTATTTTTTTTTCAGACCTTTCTTTGAGCCAGCACGTGGTCGCAATTTTCTGGAGGTGCTGCCTTTGTCTCGATTGCGGTTCTGCAGATAGAAGCGTCGTTTTAGTACGATTCTGAAACTGATATTTTTTTTTGATCCCCGTAACTGAACAGGCATATATATTCTGGTATTCCTCTGCAACATGCCGCCAGCTGAATTGTTCTATTACTTTTTGGCGATTCCTCTGGCCCGATTTCTTTGCGCAACTCTGGATGATGCTTCATTTGCAAAATGGCTTGCTTTATTTCCTCTACATCCGTTGGTTCAACAAGAATTCCATTCTCCTTTGAAATAATCCCTGGTATTCCACCGGTACGTCCGCCAATTATCGGCAGGGAGCATGACATGGCTTCCAGAAATACTATGCCAAAGGATTCTGCCAGTGACGTCAGAATAAAGACATCACTGTCTTTAAACAAAAGAGGCAACTCCTCGTTGACACAGTATCCGTGAAAGGAAACAACCGATTCTAATGAATAAGAACTGCAAAGTTTTTTTAATTCGTTCTGATAGTTGCCAAGGCCGACTATCTTCAGGGAAATGGCGGGATCAGAGAGTTCGGCCATTGCCGCCAAAACATATTGAATCCCCTTTCGTTCCAGTAAGCGGCAAACTGTTACTAATTTTAGCGAATCGCCGGTCTTGCCGGATACCAACGGTTTAAACATTTTAGTATTAATACCATTTCGAATCACATCTATCTGCTGTTTTGGACTTGTTTCCAGTGCAGTCTCACGCAGGCTTTTGCTGAGCGCAACAACAGCCTTTGCCTTTCTCCAGATCCTTTTGGTCAAAGGTTTTAAAAAACAGTGAATAAGCTCAAGCGGCCGGTTGAACCGATCATAATGTGGAACATCAGATCCTCTGAGGGATACGATGTAGGGAATTTTTCTATGCTTTCCGGGAAGGAGTGTCAAAAGACCTGTCGGCATGCTGAAAAAATAATGCAGGATATCGTAATCATTCTTACTTGCTAGTTTTAGCAGTTTGAAGTACGCGAAAAAAACATAAATGAATGCACCGAAGAGACCGCAGTCATGAATATTTTTTCGCCAGGCCTTCACTCTATAGAGTGTTACCCCTTCAAGATCCTCGATGCTTTGAAAACCAATCATTCCCGAGGTTAAGACATCAACATCATGGCCTAGCTGGACAAGTTCCCTGGCAATATTATACGTGGCTCTGCCTGCACCGCCACCCATCGGGGGGAACTCATAATTCAATAATAAGATTTTCATACTATCCATTTTACTGCAATTGATGCTATGTGGTCAGAAATTGCCTTCGAGGGCAAGAGAAAAAGGCATCTGAGGCTTTTGAGTTTAAACTCCCTGTATGTATCCTATCTAAATATGATACCCAGACAAATGGTTTCTTTTCTTTTCGTGACATTATTTTTCTCGTAATCGATTTGCCCGATTCTCGTAATCGACTTGCCCGATCAAGATCAATTCGCTAAAAGTCTCTCCGCAAAAAACCATAAACCTAAGGAATTGCAATGGAAAATCGAATATCTACACTGTAGTGTAGCTATCTTAACAGTTTGCCAGATATTGACTGCATATATACCTGCTCATAAGCTACATTGTAACAGCATGATACATTTATACAGCGAATTACCCAGAAATCAAAGGCGAAATGACCAAAAACGACACCGTGTGCGCACCCGAAAATGCTATAGTATCAAGAAAATCAATTAAAATTCAATATCATACGTTTCGATTTCAGCTTTCCCGGCCTTGGCCCACCTTTTTTGAGCAGGCCTACATAACTCAAGCAACAAACTTTTATCGCGATAGGGCAGAAAATAAAAAGTGCGCCCATTGTCGAAACAAAGAAAAAGATCGGCCAATAGACTGTTGCTGCTTTCAGCTTTATATTCTTGGTGAAAAGAAAGGTTTGATGATTTGAGCTGTCAGCCCCACTCTCTACCTCGCCAAGCGTGATTCGCTATTCCTGCCAGAAATGTATTGAAGTGGTTCCGAAATCGATATAAAAGAGTCAGAGGAGGAAGGGACATGGCATTATTTCTTGTGCAACACGGCCGCAGTGCAGCAAAGGATATTGATCCCCGCAAAGGGCTTACCGATCTGGGCAGAGAAGAGACAAAACGTATGGCGGCGGTAGCCAAGGAGTACCGGATCCCCGTGCAGAGGATCGTCCACTCCGGCAAGAACAGGGCGGAACAGACCGCAGTCATCTACCAGGAGGCGTTAGCAGTGAAAAATCCTATCGAAGCGATTTCCGGAATAAACCCGATGGATGACGTCCAGCTCTTTGCCACCACTATCAAGCCGGAAGATAACCTGTTGGTGGTCGGTCACCTGCCATTTATGGAGCGGCTTGTTTCCTTTCTGACCACAGGCGCCCCGGATACAAGGGTCTACAGGTTTCAGAATTCGGGGATTGTCTGCCTGGATGTGCAGCATGGGGCCGATCTTAATCCGGACTGGTTTATTAAATGGACGCTTAACCCCACTATCTCCTGAATTGACCATAAGCCAGGACAACAGAGACAAAAATCTGAGCGGTAGCGGGGGTGATCTTTTTTTTGTCAACCACGAACAAATATTTTCCCAACATTACAACTCGACTTATAGTAATGGAGTAGGGAAAGAACGTATGCCCAACGCAGGTGATTTCTGAATTGAACAATAAAGGAGGATTTTCATGCAATCATTGACTTACAAAGATATCATTGATGACAAGATAGCTGAGTGGCAGAGCAACTTGCGAAAATTTGAACCCCTTACCGAAAAAGCCACTTCTGACACCAAAGCAAGACTCAGTTCACAATTTGAGCAGCTCAAGTCAACAATAGATTCTGCGATAGTGCAGCTTCGTCATCTTGACGAACAGGAAACTGTTGAAAATACCATGGAGACCAAAGACAAGATTTTGAAGATTTTCAGCTCCATCGATCAAAGTTTCCAGGGGTTTGAAGATAAGACCCCATTTATGCTGTAAAAAATACCAGCCGGCCCTTGCCAATGACCGCAAGATTCGGCTGATGCTGCCATAGATTACATTCTTAACCGGCAGTCAATAGTCAAAACCAGGAGCGATAACTCCAGATGTCTTCTTCAAGAGATTTTTTATCCGCCTGGAGCTGCAAGTACATCGAGGCATTTTGAATGGCCAGCCCACCCTGATGAGCCAGGGCTTTAACCATAAGAATAACATCTTCGGGAAATTGGCGCTGCACGTCACTGTACAGGCGCAGGACGCCAATGACTTTATCACGCGCCACAAGCGGGGTAACTATCATGGAAACCACGCCCTTCATCCTTCATGCTTTTTTATGGGTAATGCTCGCGTCGGTGGTGGTGTCGCTGATAACAAAGGTCTCGCCTTTTAAGGCGCGCCGGGCGGTTTCTGTCGTCGTTGTGCGCACCCTTTTCAGAAATTCCTCACTGAGTCCATGACTGGCAACCAGTTTCAATTCATTGCTATCATCATCCAGCAGGCGTAAAACAGCACCTTTCATGCCCAGCTTTTCGGAGATATTAACCGTCATATTGTTCAGGATCTGGCCAATATCCAGGGAGGAATTGATGCTGGTCGCCAACTCCAGAAAAAGCATGGCATTTTTTTGCATTCTCCGGTGCAGTCGGTTGTTTTCGATAGCGATGCCGCCCTGATCAGCCAGTGCACATAAAAACTCGACCTCTTCCAGACTAAACTCGCGCCGAGTGGCTGTATAAAGGGAAAGTATGCCGATATTCCGGTCCTTAACCTTACCGGAACAGTGAGGATCGAGGCGATGCCCTCGTTTTTTTTGGCTTGGTGATTTTCCAGTTTTGGGTCACTGGTGGCGTCGGGAAAAGCCAAATAGCCCTTTTCATCCAAAGCAGCGACTAATTTTGCCGCCTTTATTGGGTTGGCATGGAGGTATTTGTCCGAAAGACCGGCCTGAGCCACGACCACAAATATATCCTGACGCTTATCCTCCAGAAAAAGGCAGGCCGCTTTGCCATCCATTGAGGTAATGGCGCTCTCGACAATCAGCTTCAGCAGTTCATCCCTGCCTGCTGCCGTACCAAACGCTTTACTGATCTTGCAAAAAGACTTGAAATAATCTGTTTCCCTTGGCATCGGGGTTTCCTCCTGGTGATTGTGTGTGAATGCCTCTCCTGTGCTGACCAGACTGCCACTCTTCCGATAGGCAGTTCTCTGCTGCTCTCTTTTTTTAACGCTGGAGGCTGCTTTGGCTTCGCCGGAGATTTCTGCCTGGCCGCAGCAGCTTACCGGACTAAGGTACCTTGTCGCGGCGATTTTTCCTGGGAATCCGGTCTCGTTCTTGTAACCAGTAAGCGATCTTCGGGAGCAAATTTCGCCTGAAATTTCGAACTGACATAGATACCGATTTGCCCGGTGTCGAGAGAGTCCCTCCGTGTCCTGACTGCCCACGTGACTCAACCGCTTCACCATCTTGCGCTGCATTTCAAGACAACTCCCGAGCAATGGCGGGGCCACCTTCCTCAACAACTCAGCCATTGTCCCCGCCTTTCAGCAGTGCCGCCATGGATTCCGGCGTCGCCAGGGCACTGGACTGGTGAGGCTTGATAGTACCCGTCAGTCCTGGTCTTTTTTCACAACCTTCTTACGAGTCGTGGACGGTTTTATTGCAGCCTTTGCTCTGCCTCGCACAGCTTTCTTATCATCTGGCGATACAAGCTCTTTGGCTGACTTGACCGCCTTTGCCGAGCTGGGTTCTGTTGCCTTTTTTTTAGTCATTTCCGCATCAAGATCCATATGAAACAGTACCGGTCCACGATAGTTGCCTTCACCAAATCTTGTATGTAGAGCACAGGCAGAATCGGGAGCCGACCAGGAGGTGGCAATGGCTACATGCCCCTTGGGGAATGGAGTGACCTCGGCCTCTATATAGTCAAGGGGTGCGAGAGCTGTTTCCTTCTCCACAAGATCATCATGGCTGCCGTAACAGATCAGCCAGGGGATCTTTTTTTCCTGCAGACGCTTGAGGTTTAATTTTTTTCCGAAAAGTCGAACCGGCAAGGTACCATCATCGGTTATGGGCGTGCTGTAAGAAGCAAAACTCATGCGGGTGATCTCCAGCGGCAGATCGTTGCGCTCGTTCTGCAGCCAGTAATTCAGAGCTGCCGCAGTTTTACTGACCCGGTACTGTCCGTCTTTTTGATTGGCGAACATCATCAGGTCACGAAAGAAAGCAGCTGCGGGAATCTCCTGTTCGATACTTTTGATTTTATAGACCCAGCCCATGAGTTTGCCGTCAGCGACCCGGTTGCCATTAGCGAGAATTTTGGTGCCGTAATCCAAATCATTGAACCGCTGGGGCAATCTGGCCAGAAAACGGGCCAGTCCTTTGCTGCGGGTACCATCAATTGGCGACACACAGGTGATAAAGGCATCAACCAATCCATCCAATTCACCACTCAGCAGATTACACAGCCCGCTGAACCCTCCCTGACAGTAGCCGTTCAAAGTAACAGGCCTACCGTGAGCCTTCATAATCGCCGCACAGAATCTGCGGGTGTCCCTGGCATCATCATCGCCGGTCATGTTCTGCAGAGCCGGAGATGCTCCAATGTCTTTGAGAATGCGAATATAGGTGGGAAAACCCTGATTGGCAAAACAATGCGTATAGCTTCGCTGCTCCCCTGGAAGAAAGCCCAGGATATTTGCCCCCAGGACAAAAGGCGGAAGGATCAGAACCGGTTTTGCGTCAAGGCGCGTCTTGACCTGCGGAAGAGATGGGGCGATACGATAGAGCAGAAAGCGATCTGTTTCATCAAAGAGTGTATGTTCGCCGCGTTCGAAGTGAAACCCAAACTCCGGCTTTATCTCATCAATGGAGCGGGGATATCCATGGACCACCATGTTCAGCAGGTCGGATTGGCGCCCGGTGTAATTGATAAGCTTATCGTGCTTAAAGGTAAAGAGGCTTTCCTGCATTGCCTCGATAAAACCAGGCATTTCCCGCTGAGCATAGGTCGACATCATCTCGACAGTACCCTGCATGCTGCGATTTGCCAGTTCAATATTATTTTCCAGCAGTTGGAGATAGGCCATTAAGCTCTCGTCCGGATTCTCTTTACCGAGACGCTGCAGTTCAACCCGCTGAAAGTACTGACTGGCCAGAAGAGTAAGGAATATAAAAGTCCGCAGTGTATTTTGCCATGCCAGTCAGGTAGGCCTGGGTTGCAGAAAACAGATCACCCAGCAAAGCCAGACCGTCACCGAAAGATTCAGACTGTACAGCAGATTTAGTACTCAGTTGATTTGTATCGCTCATACCAAACTCCATTCCAGAACAGAGCACCTTTGGTGCCGGTGAGAGGGTGAGTCATGGGCAGCGCTCTGCACACTGCCCGGATACGAGGTTACTCTTTATCAAAAAACTCTTCGACCTTGGCATAATTCTCATCAACAATTTTTTTAAAATCCTTGCAGCCTTTACTGTAGGCAGACATCCAATCTCTTATGGCCTTTTTACCTTCTTCCGGCAACCCGGTGGCTTGATTAAGAAAGGTCTCAAGCATTTTCTCATTCTGTTCGTACATCATGGTCAGGGTACTGAAACTGCTCTCAAATGCGGTTTTATTGAACTGAACCATCTGCTTGGCGATCTGTTTGTTGTCCATCTCTCATCCTCCATGTTTGTTTAATGTATTCTACTCGTTGTGTACTCGGCAAATTTGCGAAATCTGCACAACTTTAATCACTATTTACCTGAAGGCAAACTTTTCAATTTCACGTGGTGCTGCGAATAAATTCCCCCTGTTCTGCAAGAGAATTTCTATCCTGAAACAAGGAGCCTGTCGGAATATGCCCTTTTTCCCATACCTAGAAATGGTAAAATCTTTTCCTTCATCTCGTATAATAAGTGGTTAAGTTTTCTGCCGATAGGTGCTTCTCACCAAACATCCTCAGACAAAGAGTACACACCATGAAAATCGGCTTAATGAATAATCCTGGAAAATCACTCTATGACGAGGCAGAATTCTGCGGTAAAGTGGATTTGATTTTTTGGATCTGACTATTGAAGGGCCTCAGGCCGCCATGTAGATATTGCCCGCTTACGGGCAATCCTTGACTACTATGGCCTCACCATCACAGGCCACACCGACCCTTGTCTGCCATATGCATATCCAGTTCAAACTATCCGTGATGCTTGTCTTGCTGGAATTGGAACGGTGTGCCAAAATATTTTCCAGTCTGGGAGCAAAAATAATGAACATCCATCCCTGCTATTTTTGTCCACCGGCTATGAAAAAAAATCTTGGTCGCATTCAATATCGAGGCACTGAAACCAATCGTTGCCATGGCCGCAGCCCATGGACTCACGATGGTATTTGAAAACTTCAAAGCCCCTTTTGACCGGGTCTCCACTTTTAAAAGCTGTTGGCAGCGGTACCGGGTTTACAACTGCATCTTGATTTTGGTCACGCAAATTTCGGCCGGGATAACCATGAAATTTTTTGCCGGGAACTTGGAGAACATATCCAGCATGTCCATTTTTCCGACAACCGGGGTAGATCCGATGATCATATGCCGCTTGGAGTGGGCAATGTAAATTGGCACAAGCAGTTAATGCTTTACAAGGCAGACCGGTTATGATAATACCATCACCTTGGAAGTGTTTTGTAATGATCCGGATCTGCAGTACAGATATCTCGATATGAGCCGAGAAATGGTTATGGAGCTATGGAATTAGACGAAACCATTAGGACTACCTGGATTGTCAGGATTTAATTTCGGCGCAATCCTTAGGCACAACAATGATACAGGCAGACAGCTTTTCTGCCACAGCTCAACAGGAATCCCTGATAACTACCGATCATTAATCGCCCAGGCAAGTGCCGACATTGCGGGCGGCCCGAATCCATGGTGGTCCAGTGGCACCAGTTTTTTCCTGCCGACAACTTCTTTCAAGGGAACAGTTTTAGTGCCTTCACCATGAACTGCGACCATTACCCCGTATTCCCCTTTTTCGATGCAATCAACACAGGCACTGCCAAGCCGGGTTGCCAGCATCCTGTCAGCAGCAGACGGTGTTCCACCGCGTTGAGTATGGCCAAGAATGGTCAATCTTGACTCCAACCCCGTCATAATCTCAAGCTCCTGGGTCAGCCTGAGGGTGTTGCTCCCCTGCAGGCGGGTAAATTCCCGCAGGGCCTCTTCGGCTTTTTTCTGCGCTTTCCCGTCACCTTTTTCTTTGGCTTTGGCTTTCTTTTGTTTTAACGCTGTCAATTTGGCGTGATCTTCCACGCTAAGGGCACCCTCGGCAACAGCAACAATACTGAAATTGGTGCCCCGCTGCTGGCGTTTGCGGATGGCGTTGGCGGTGGACTGCAGATCATAGGGGATTTCCGGAATAAGGATAACATCGGCCCCGCCGGCAACACCGGCTCCCAGTGCCAGCCAGCCGGCATTATGCCCCATAACCTCAACAACAATTATGCGATGATGGCTATGGGCGGTGGAATGGAGACGGTCAATGGCCTCTGTGGCTATCTCCATCGCAGTATGAAAGCCAAAGGTGACATCGGTCATGGCCACATCATTATCAATAGTCTTTGGCAGAGTCAGGATATTGAGTCCTTTCTGGGCCAGTCGATAGGCATTTTTCTGTGTTCCCCCACCACCAATGCAGATCAGGCCGTCGAGGCTATGCCGCTGATAATTATCACAGATCACCTCGGTCATATCCATTACCTCGCTACCGACCGGCATCTTGTGCGGTTTATCACGGCTTGTGCCAAGAATCGTCCCCCCTCTGGTCAGAATGGATGAGAGTGTCTCCCGGTCCAGACGCATTGTCCTGTTTTCCATAAGGCCTCGAAACCCATCACGAAAACCGACAATATGCATTTTCCCTGTAGCCAGCGCCGATTTACCGATCCCTCTAATGGCGGCATTCAGGCCGGGACTGTCTCCCCCAGCAGTTAATATTCCGATATGCTTACTCATCTTCCCTCTTTAGTAATCTGTTAACATTTTTGTGGTGGAAACCTGACCACATTATGCCCACTCTGTATAATAATATCACACGTGACAAGTCCGTAAAAACCTAAATTTTTGATGGATAAGTAAAAAGCTTCATATTGGAGGCGTGCAATTTTTTTATTATTTCGGCGTACATAGGGTACGTCGTAATGATATAAAAAATTGTGACAACGACCAAGATGAAGTGTTTTTACGACGCCATCAAACGTTAGTTGTATACATAAACACCAACAGTATGCCCTGTTATTTGCAGCAACTGCAATGATCTGGCTCGTCTTTACCTGTCTTTTTATTGCTGTTTTTCAGGTGCGTCTGAAGCGGCGGGAAAGGGCTGATAAAGGTGGTTTGGCACCTGTTTTGCAGCAATTTTTTTCCTAATCGCAAGAAACAGTGGTTTAATTGAGATTCCAAGCAACACCACGACGGCGATCAGTTTAACACTTTCCGGAATCAACTCCGCGGCATCACCAATAATTGCCCGCGGCGAGATGCCGGCAAATTTATAGAAAGCATCAACCCCAAGTCCAAAAAGCACCGCACAAACTGAGAGAATACCAGAGATACAACAAGGTACTCTTTTTGCCAAGAACCCCTGTCAAAACCGACAAGGAGGTGATATTGGTGGCGGGCCCAACAAGCAAAAAGACCAGCGCGGCTCCAGGACTTACCCCTTTCATGATGAGTGCAGCAGCCACCGGGGTCGAGGCTGTCGCGCAGATATAGAGCGGTACCCCCACCACCAGCATGACCAGCATTGAACTGAGTCCGCCGCCTAAACAGAGTCGCCATCAGATCATCAGGAACCAGAGTGGTAATCAGTCCCGCCAGAAATACTCCGATAAAAAACCAACCAACTATGTCTCCCCAGACCTCCTGATAGCCAAAGCGCACCCCGGATACCATTTTTTCGATCCAGGTATGATGCTTTTTGTGGACCTCGTCGGGACAGTCAATCCCATCACAGCAATTATCCACCGGACAGCTTCGATCGACGCGTATCTCCTCGTTGTTTTTTTTCCAGAAGAACAAATTTTCAGCAAACCCGGCACACATTGCCGTCAGAAACGCGGCAATCGGACGAATAACCGTAAGGACCGGATCCAAAAGAGCGTAGGTGATAGCAATGGAATCCACCCCGGATTCCGGTGTGGAAATAAGAAAGGCGGTAGTGGCTCCTTTATTCGCCCCCTGCTTGCTGAGTGATGCTGCCGCCGGCAGCACACCACACGATCAGAGAGGCAGCGGTACCCCAAGCAACGCCGCCTTGACAACAGAGCTGTAGCGGCCCCGCCCCAGATGGTTCAAAACAGTGTTTGGGTTGAGAATTACCCGCAGTAATCCGGCAATAGTTATACCCATCAGGATATAGACCGATGAGTCGAGCAGGATATGCCACACTTCCTGCAATAATTTCATTGATATTTCCAACATAATAAAACTCTTTCACCTGTAAATTTTTAAATGACAGCCGGAGAGCCGTCCCGGCCGGCAAGAAGTCCCCCGGCAAAGCTGATCAATTCGATCAGCCGACGATCAGCTGGCCGGTAATAGAGCACCGTCCCCTCACGCCTGTTAACAACCAACCCCATGGTGCGCAGAAGTCGCAGTTGATGGCTGACTGCCGACTCAGAAACATCCAGCAGCGCAGCAAGGTCGCAGACACACATCTCCTGCTGGAGCAGGGCATGGAGTATCCGTATTCGGCCCGGTTCCGAAAAAGCCTTAAACAGCTAGACTTAATTGTTCCACTTCACCTGGATCCAGATCTTGCGACCGGGCTAAATCTACTTTTTCCTGGTGGACAATCCGATTACCACACTGCTCATTCTTCATCACCCCTCCTTTATTTATATCTGATCATATATTCATATACACAGACCCTGATCCAGTCAAGAAAAGCAGATGCAATTATTTCGGCAATTGAGCATACTGTCTCAAAAAGACTGCGATACCAAAATTTTCATCATATCTTCCAATACAGCGAGCCACCATGTCCGCCAATCCCCCACAAAAGAAGGCACACTCTATATCGTGCCTACCCCTATAGGTAATCTTGAAGATATTACCCTGAGGAGTCTTCGGATCCTCAAGGAGGTTGACCTTATTGCGGCAGAAGATACCAGGCATACCAAAAGGCTGCTCAATCACTTCGCCATCAACACCCCGCTGATCAGCTATTACCGGGAAAAGGAGGCAGAGCGCAGTGAAGAGATCCTGCGGCGCCTGCAGGAAGGGCAAAACATAGCTCTGGTGAGTGACGCCGGAACACCCTGCATCTCCGACCCTGGCGCAGTTGTTGTTAAACTCGTCCAGGAAAATGGCCTCACCGTGGTACCACTCCCTGGGCCATCAGCCTTAACCACCGCCCTTTCCGGTTCAGGAATCACCTCCTCCGGTTTTCTGTTCGTCGGATTTCTTCCTTCGAAAAAAGGACAACGGCGCAAAATGCTTTCCTCTATGGCAACCAGTGAGTATCCGATTGTGCTCTATGAATCGCCTCACCGAATTGATGCACTGCTGAGCGATGCTCTGGCCATCTTCGGTGAACGGCTCTGTTTCTGGGCAAGAGAGTTGACGAAGACGTTTGAGGATTTACGACACGGAACGCTGACCAGCCTCCTGGAAAAAAGCCGCGAGGGGCGAAACCGCGGTGAGTTTGTGGTGATAATCTGGCCGGGGGTAGAAGAGCAGGTACAGGGCCAGACGGTGGAGGAACTCATTACCTGGTACCGCGACAACTCTGATCTTTCCCTAAAAGACGTCAGCCGCCGCCTGGCCAACGATCTTGGCCTTTCGCGGTCCCAGATTTATCAACAGGCACTCAACATCTGGAAGGAGAGGAAATAAGAAATCATGAAACGAATACAATCATGCGTCATCCCCGGCGGCCGTTTTCAATATGGCATCCATAAACCTGCCTACACCGTGACCAACCTCAGACCGTCCACCAGGGTTGAGTCACTCGGACTAACCGAGAGCGGAGCACCGGTTAAAAATTTGCGCAACTATCCGGAAGGCAACATCGAGGTGACCGGTGCCGATTGGATTTTCGAGATTCCCAACCCCTTCCCCTTCAAGGGCCGGACCTACATCGACAAGGAATGGGCGGACGCCAGTGCCGAAACCCCGGAAACGGATCAGACTGCCCAAAGCAAACCACGTTTCACTGACCGAGACCCTCCTGAAAAATAAAGTTGACCAGACACTCTTTGATCATCTTCCAGAGCCCGTCCTTTTATCTTTGGCTACCTGCTCAACAGATCCGCAGGATCTGCAAAAACTTGCTGAATTGAGCTGTGCAATTATTAAAGACGGGAACATTCCAACGGGCCTGCGTTATCGGCAAAACTCATCCGGGGACGCCAGACCGGTCATCTTCAACCATCCCCTTTTTGAGGCGGTGGCCAACAATCCGCACCTGCCCGATGCCTACAAAATTGCCATGGTTATTCGCCCCGGCGCCCAGGGAGGCAGTGAAATTGTCGGGGAGTGGCCCCAAGACGCCCACAGCCATGTCTTTGAATATCTGCGTCGCAACTCCTATATCCCGGGCGGTCACTATGCGGCCAATATGGCTGATGATGCCATCCGATATTCCATCGACGCACTCAGTTCTGATGATATAACAGGGCTTGCGCCACCTGTATTATCAGCGCAGTTACCTCAGGCTGGCTGAAGAACTCGGTCTCCAGCCGTCCACGCCGCGTTCAAAAAAACTTTTGAATGAAGAGGAGCTGGAACAACTGAGAATTACGGTAAAGAAAGAAGCCAGGATGAAGGAAATTGCTCCAGCCACTCTCTGGGGCTGGAATTTCGGTTTCGATTTTGCCCCATCCCTGTACCGGCTCCACGCCTCACACCAGCAGATCCACCAGCAATACGCTCTGGTGCCAGATCAGGTTGAGAGCTATCACCATGGCACCAAAGAGCCTGTCGGAAAGATGTCCGCCTATAGCTGCGGAGATTTAATAGCCGAACTGATAGAGCAATATCACCTTCACCACCATAGTGACTTTTTTTGCCGATTATCGACAGGCAATTGGCGCCAACCGGCGGATGGATGATCGCACGGATCTCGAGTCAAGCCTGGTGGTCTGGAGTGATGGGAGGGTTATGCTCTTTGTCCCGAAGGCCCAGACATCGCAATGGGAGCTGCAGCTCATGACTCTGCCCGCCGGGGATGGGAGGCTGGCTGGAAACATTTTTGAGTGCAACACCGACATGCGACACTCCCTTGATACCGGCATTCTCATGGCCCAAAAAGCCCTCGCCGGTATTGGCGCAAAAATGGTCACCACCATTGAATATTCGAAAAGGATGAACGAAAAAAATCCACTGCACCAGCCCCTGATCTATGCTTTTCTGCCCCGTCTGCCGGAATCGCCCGGGGCTTTCAGCGAGGCCCAGCTGCGCTTTATCAACGGACACTACCCGGAAGATTTCAGCGCAGTGTGCAGGAGGCAGTTACTGTAAAATCACTCGTTATTTTTCCTCGACAATGAAGGTTTTTATATGAGAACGAAAGATTACCTTCTGGAGACCACGTTTGGTTCGGGGATTAATTATAATCGGTCCGGCAATATTGGCGTTAAGTGCTGATGCTGACTTTCCACCATTTTCTTTTTTACTGAGCACCATAAAAACACCGAGCTCTTCAGCTTTCTCGGCCTGCAGAAGATGCCGCTCCTCGTCGGTTAACTCCAACTCGTAATTCAACCCATATTGTCCCGGATCGACGAGGGTAAAAGTTATACTTTGGTCATCGCAGGATTCCAGCCAAAACGCACTGATATCATTTTCTTCCTTGTGATACACAACATAAGTAGTGTATTTTTCAAAACCTGGAATGCCGTGGGGAAAGGTCAATATTTTATCTGAACCGATTATCGGGTTGTGCACTGCTTCACCATCTTTTGCCATTCTGTTCTCCTTGACCTGAAAAGTAAATGTTAAACCTGTATCAGCTTAGCAGAAATCCTGATCGACATTCAAGCTAAGCCCTCAAAAAAAATGGTGTTTTTAATACCCGACATGAAGAAAGGCAGTATTTTCAAATGAGAAAACTTTACGGAGATAATAATGAAAGACAACGGTTTCTTTGGCAAATGGGGTGGCGCATTCATCCCGGAAATCCTCCATGAGACGTTTCGGCAACTGACAATCAGTTACCAAAAGGCCAAGGAAGACCCTAAGTTCTGGCAGGAATATCTCGATATTATGTCCACGTACTCCTGTAGACCAACACCTCTGACTTTTGCCGAAAATCTTACCAGACATTTTGGCGGGGCCAAGATTTATATCAAGCGTGAAGACCTCAACCATACCGGAGCCCACAAAGCCAATAATGTAATGGGCCAGGGATTACTGGTTAAAAGAATGGGCAAAAAAAGGGTGATAGCCGAAACCGGTGCCGGTCAGCATGGCATGGCCACAGCGACCATGGCTGCCAAATTCGGTTTAGAGTGTACTGTCTATATGGGGGAAGTCGATGTCCAGCGGCAGCGCCCCAATGTTTTCTGGATGGAAAAAATGGGCGCCACGGTTATTCCGGTAAAGGATGGCTCCAGGACCTTAAAGGACGCCATAAATGAAGCCTTCAGGGATTGGGTGACCAACGTGGACACAACCCATTATGTCTTTGGCACGGCCTGCGGACCGGCACCTTTTCCAGAGATGGTTGCCTGGTTCCAGTCAATTATCGGTACCGAGGCCAAAAAACAGATCCTTGCCCAGCATGGCAGACCGCCGGCCCGGGTCTACGCCTGTGTCGGCGGCGGTTCCAACGCCATGGGGATTTTCCAGGGTTTTCTCGACAACAGAGAGGTAGAACTCGTTGGCGTTGAGGCAGGAGGGAAAGGAATCGAGTCGGGCAAACACGCCTCCAGGCTCTGCGGCAGTGATGCCAGCCCAGGTGTTGCCCAGGGGTACAAAACCATGTTTCTGCAAAACGACGACGGCCAGATGCTCGAAACCCATTCGGTGGCAGCGGGACTGGACTATGTGGGAGTCAGCCCAATCCTCTCCGACCTGGCCGATAAGAAGCGGGTTCGTTTTGCCTCGGCCACCGACGAGGAGGTCATGCAGGCACTTGACCTGACCATGCGCATGGAGGGAATCATCCCTGCCCTTGAATCTGCCCATGGATTTGTTCAGGCCTTCAAGGAAGCACCTCTGCTAAGCCCGGACGATGCGATTATCATCAATCAGTCCGGCCGCGGGGATAAGGATATTTTCACCATTGCCCACGCCTTTGATGATCCTTCCTGGAAGGAGTTCATTATTACCCGCGGCAAAGAATACGATAAATAAAACAAAATTAGATGGTGGAACTATAATGTTACTTGAAAAAATCCTGCGCAGCCGAATGGGAAAGAACAATATTCTGTTAATGACCCACATTGTTCTCGGCTACCCGTCCTTTGCGACAAACAGCCAGGTAATCGACCAGATGGTGGCAAATGGCGTCGACTGTATAGAAATGCAGATACCTTTTTCCGAGCCCATGGCTGACGGTCCTGTCATCTTAAAAGCCAACCAGGACAGCCTTGCCCTTGGTACCTCTGTTGCCGACTGTATCGCCTTTGGTGCCGAAATGACCGAGACGGCATGACATTCCTTTTCTCTTTATGACCTATTACAACATCATCTTTAAATACGGCGAAGAAAGGTTTTTCAAAGACTGCCAGAGTGCCGGCATCCAGGGTCTGATCATTCCCGACCTGCCGCCGGAAATGGGTGAGAATTTTTTCCAACTGGCAACACAATATCAGGTTGCCCCGATCCTGATTTTTGCCCCGACCTCAACGGATGCACGCATGGCTGAACTGAACAAATCATCTTCCGGTTTTATCTATTGTGTCGCCCGCCGGGGGGTAACCGGGAAAAAATCAGAGTTCGATGACGAATTCAACGCTTATCTTTCCAGATGCAGGGCAGCGACCTCCCTGCCTCTTGCCGTGGGATTTGGTATCCGCAACAGCAAGGATGTCGCGGCTATTACCGGCAAAGCCGACATGGCGGTCATCGGCTCGGAAACAATTCGTCTGGTCGATGCAGAAGGGGCGGGAGCAGTTGGCCCGTTTATCAGCGGGCTACGTTAAAAGCAGGGAGAATGTCATGCAGGATACAGCAAAACTCAATGCCAGTCTTGGTACAACTGAAGTACTATGGGATCTGAATGATTTATATTCCGGAACAGATGATCCATATATTGCCTCCGATATTGACTGGTGCGAAACAGAGGCGGCCGACATCAAGAACAGCCACTACGGCCAGATCGCCCAATTGGACGCTGAAGCACTGCTGAAGCTTGTCAAGAGGCTCGAAAACCTGGATTGTACCCTAACCAAGCTTGGCACTTTTTCTTTTCTCAACTTTACGACCCAGATGACCAATGCCAAAGCAGGGGCACTGGACCAGCAAATTCATGAACTGTACAGTAAATGCGGCACACAAACGGTATTTTTTGAGCTGGAATGGAACCAGGTTGACGATCAGCAGGCCCTTTCCCTGCTGGAGAGCCCGCAGCTTGCACCATATCATCACTACCTTGGCGCGCTCAGAAGATATCGTCCCCATCAACTCTCCGAAGCCGAAGAAAAACTACTCCTTGAAAAGGAGGTGGTAGGCCGGAACTCCTGGACCACTCTTTTTAATAAATTACTCAGCAAGCTGGAATTTGGCGAAAACAAGCGTACAGAGGAAGAGGTTCTGACCGACCTGTATCATGAAAACCGGGATGTCAGACAAACAGCAGCAGCCGAGATGACCGAGGGACTCAGGAAGAACAATCATCTCCTCACCCATATCTTCAACACCCTGGCCGCAGACAAAATGATCACCGACCGGCTTCGCCGCCACTCCAGCTGGGTCAGTTCCATGAATCTGCGCAATGAACTGCAGGATAAAACCGTCGACATTCTGATCGAATCGGTTACCTCGCGCTATGACCTTGTCAATCGTTACTACCGCGTCAAACGGCAACTGCTCGAGTTGGATAGATTGGAGGATTATGACCGCTATGCCCCCCTGCCCTCTTTACCGACCAAGAAAATCGACTGGCAGTCATGTAAAAAAATTGTCCTTTCTTCCTTTGCCGCCTTTTCCCCGCAGATGGCAGAAATTGCCGAAATGTTTTTTACTCGCAACTGGATTCATGCCCCGCTCAGGCACCGGCAAACGCGGCGGAGCCTTTGCTCATCCCTGCGTTCCTGAGGTACATCCCTATGTGCTGGTAAACTATACCGGCAGCCTGCGGGATGTCTCCACAGTGGCCCATGAACTCGGCCACGGGGTGCATCAGGTTCTTGCCGCAAGCCAGGGCCATTTCAACAGTGACACCCCTTTGCCGCTGGCCGAAACAGCCTCGGTATTCGCCGAACTCCTTGTTTTCAACAGTCAACTTGAACTCCTTGACGATGACCAGGAACGACGCGCCTTTATCTGTCAGAAACTGGAATCCATTTTTGCCACCGTCTTCAGGCAGACGGCAATGAATCGTTTCGAACATCTCATGCACGAGGGAAGGCGTCAACACGGCGAGTTGAGCAGTGAACAATTAAGTGAATACTGGCTGTCCACCCAGCGGGAAATGTTTGGTGATTCGGTAAACCTGGGAGATGACTACGCGATCTGGTGGTCCTATATCCCCCATTTCCTGTCAACACCCGGCTATGTCTACTCGTATGCCTTTGGCGAACTGCTGGTTCTTGCTCTGTACGGCATTTATCAGCAGGAGGGGGAATCCTTTGTGGAAAAATATCTGCAACTGCTCTCGGCCGGCGGCTCAAAATCACCATATGACATACTGCAGCCCTTCGGGATTGATCTCGACAGTCCCGGCTTTCTGGCAGACCGGGCTGAAAGTTATTGAGGAGATGCTGACCAAGGTTGAATGATACCGTTTTTATGATCGCCATCATTTTTCGATTTTCTTGTTGCGCCGCCAATGGGGGTGCGTTATCCCCAGCTTGTTGATCTTGTAATTCAGGGCTCTTGGGCTGATACCAAGCTTACTGGCGGCATTTTTCTGCACCCACAGACACTCTTCAAGAATTCTCAGAATCAGCTCTTTTTCCTGCTCCGCCAAGGATTCACCTATAACCACTTTCTCGGCGGATTCATCACGAGGTCCATCCTGGTGTTTGGTTTCAGACGGTGTCTTACCCGTTTTTTCCGGGAGAGCCAGATTGTGGGAATGGATAATGGTGTTGTCTTCGAGAATCACTGCCCGTTCTATGGTATTCGCCAACTGCCTGATGTTGCCCGGCCAGTCATAGAGCTGGATCATCTTCTTGGCATTTTCCGAAAATGCCGTGATCTCGCTGTGCATTGAGGTGCAACACTTTTTCAAGAGCAGTTCGGCCAGGGGAAGGATGCAGTTCTTTCTTTCGCGCAGCGACGGAAGGCGAACCGGCAAAACATTGATACGGTAGTACAGATCTTCGCGGAACATGCCGATTTCAACCTGATGCACCAGATCTTTATTAGTGGCGGCGATTATTCGGACATCACTATAAATTGTTTTATTGCCCCCTACCCGCTCAAATGATTTTTCCTCAAGCACCCTGAGCAGTTTGGTCTGCAGGCGCATATTCATCTCGCCTATCTCATCAAGAAAGATGGTACCGCCGCTGGCCTGCTCAAACCTGCCGATCCGCTGCTTGTCAGCTCCGGTAAACGCGCCTTTTTCATGGCCGAACAGCTCTGATTCGAGCAGATCTTCAGGGATGTTTGCACAGTTTATTTTAACAAAAGGTTTTTTACGCCTTGGGGAGTTAAAATGTACCGTCCCGGACAAAAATGATTTTCCCGTTCCGGTATCTCCGGTGATCAGAATTGTCGAATCAGTTTTGGCAAAACGCGCCAGACTCTTCAGGATCTGCCGCATCTTGGGACTGAAGGCGATAACGTCCTTAAAATCATAGACGACGTCCTGCTTGCGGCGATGGTAGGCAATTTCAAATTTCTGATCGCGAATTTCCAGAGCTTTATCCACCGCGATATTGATGCGTGTTGGTGAAATTGGATGGATGAGAAAATCGCTTGCACCGCTATTCATTGCCTTGAACTATTATTTCCGCCTTTTCCGTCTGACTGGTCATGATGATCGGCAGGAATGGATCCTTGCTGTGAATCTGGTCAAGCTGCGTCATCGACTTCCCTTCCAGGGAATCGGTATCCAGAAAAATAAGATCAAACTGGCGGGCTTTAATCTCTGCTTGAAATTCGGCTTCATTGGCGATACAAGTCAACTCACATCTGTCGTGAAGGGCAGCCATCAAATCGCCCTTAGTCGTCCCCAAGGAGTCGGAAATCAGAACTTTATACATAGCAGTAATTACAAGACGGTAAAATAAATTTCGAAAACGTAACAGCCTCTTTTATTTATATGGCTAATAAATAAAAAAAGCAAATAAAAGGAAGATTCTTTCTCTAACAATCTGAAAAACACCAAGGATATTGTTCATTGATCATCACTTGCGATACAGCCCACGATCGACATGAGCACGATGACTACTGGATGCGACCAGGCCCTGTTGTACGCCAAAGAGGCCGCATTGCATGGCGAAATCCCTGTAGGCGCGGTACTTATCGACGAAAACGGACTGCTGGCTGCAGGGGGCAACAGCCCGATTAGCCGTCACGACCCAACTGCCCATGCGGAAATAATCGTCCTGAGACAAGCGGCCCTGCAACGACGAAACTACCGACTGGCCGGCACAACTCTTTTTGTCACGCTGGAGCCGTGTATAATGTGCATGGGGGCATTGATCCATGCCCGGGTTGAACGCCTTGTTTACGGTGCGGCTGACCCTAAAGACCGGTGCCGCCGCCTCGGTCTATTCTATAGGCAGTGACGGCTGTCTTAACCACAAAATTATTGTCCGTGGCGGCGTATTGGCCGAGGCGAGCAGCGCCCTGCTGAAGACATTTTTCAAAGCCAGACGGAAGGCAAAATAATCGATTCTCTCTTTTTAAAGAGAGTAATTTTTTTAGAAAATGCTTACTTTTTGATTGCTAAAAGGTCAGCGACGGTTTACATAGTACCACACATTTTTCAGTGCCTATTGAGAAGGAGAGGTGACCGAGTGGCTTAAGGTGCACGCCTGGAACGCGTGTGTACGAGAGTACCGTGAGTTCGAATCTCACCCTCTCCGCCAAATATGAGTTCGACTTTGATAGCCGGGCCCTGCGCAACAAAGAATCGTGAACTCCGCCAGGTCCGGAAGGAAGCAACGGCAGCGAATCTCTTTGTGTGCTGCAGGTAACCCGGCTATCATCTTTTCACCGCTTTACCAACTAATTATCCTTAGCAGCCCCGGTGATGCATGTCTTATCTCGTCCTCGCCAGAAAAGCCCGGCCCCAAAATTTGACCAGGTAATCGGCCAGCGCCCGGTTGTCACCACTCTCAAAAACAGTATCACCCGAGGCCGGGTTGCCCACGCAATTCTCTTTTCCGGGGTGAGAGGTGTCGGCAAGACAACCCTTGCCCGTATTATGGCCAAGGCTATAAACTGCCAGGCAGATCCTGGTGACAGGCCCTGCAACCAGTGCGCGTCATGTCAGCAGATCACCACGGGTTCTTCTTTAGATCTGTATGAAATAGATGGGGCGTCCAACCGGGGAATTCAGGAGATCCGCGAACTCAAGGAAAAAATTCGTTTTCTTCCCACTTCGTCACCATTTAAAATAATTATCATCGACGAAGTACACATGCTGACCACCGAGGCGTTCAATGCCTTGCTGAAAACGCTGGAAGAGCCCCCTGCGCATGTCTACTTCATGTTTGCCACCACCGAAATCCATAAGATTCCCATCACGATTCTTTCCCGCTGTCAACAATATGAGTTGAAACGGATATCGGCGAAAGAACTCTCTGATCACTTTCTGCGACTCGTCAACGCTGAAGGTTATGAGATAGAGTCATCGGCACTCTCTCTTATTGTCCGAGAGGCCGGCGGTTCTGTCCGTGATGGATTGAGTCTTTTAGATCAGATGTTTTCCTATGGTGAGACCACAATTACCAACAAGGATGTCGTCGAGGTTCTTGGGCTGGTCAATCGTGAAGTTCTCATGCGCCTCACCAGGGCTCTGCTTGATGGTACCAGAAGGAGGTGTTTTTTGACTCTGGAAGAAATCTTTGACTTTGGCATGGACCTTAAACGCTTCGTCGAAGATATCATGGACCATTTCCGGACCCTTCTGCTGTGTAAGATTGAAGGCTGCACCGAACTGCTTGACCTTCCCACCGAAGAACTGGCCCAATTTCAAGAGCTCGCCTCTGGCTATACCCTTGAAACAGTACATCTAAAACTCTCTTTACTGATGGCGATGACGGAAGATCTCAAATTCTCAGCGCAACCTCGCCTGACCCTCGAGACGTCCTTTCTCAAAATAATCGAAGCAACCAACGTCGTTCCTGTGGCCTCACTGCTGGGTCATCTTGATGCAGTTCTTTCTGCCTTGCCCACAAAGCCAACACCGCTTCAGGAGGTTCTGAAAGAAAAAAAGCCGACTGAGAGTAAAAAAAAAACTGATTCCATAGCCCCTGAACCGGACCCACCCGGCAGTCATCTGCAGCCTGAACCTGTATCATCTGCTCCAGAGGAGAATGAACCGGAAAAGTCACCGGATATAACTGAAAAATCCCCGCCGACAAAACCGCTGGCAATCCACCCTCATGAGAGGGATGTACGCAAAGACTGGCTGGATTTCATCAACTATGTCAAAGACCGCAAGGTTTGGATGGCCCAGGACCTGCAGCGCGCAGACGCCATCAAGCAGGACATCGAAGGGGAACTGCGCCTCACCTACAGTGATCCGGCTAACTGTTCGCTGCTTCGCCAGAAGAGAAAATCACCAGCTGCTCACCGAATTTGCCTTGGATTTTTTTCAAAAACCATTAAAGGTACGTTTTGTACTGCCGAAGATTGATGATTCACCCGACGCCAATGGAGATGAATCTCCCCACCGGAAGAGGCAGCAGTTGGTTAATGACCCTCTGGTTGTCATGGCGGCAGAAATTTTTAACGGTCAGGTTGGAGATATCCGCATTGGCCCGAGAAGCAGATAAAATTATAAACCAGGAAGGAAAAGATGGACCTCAGTAATATTATGCAGCAGGCCAAGGCCATGCAGGAGAAAATGGCCAAAATCCAGGATGATCTCGCCAAAAAGACCATTACCGGCAGCGCCGGCGGCGGCATGGTCACTGGTAACCGTCAACGGTCAGGGAGACCTCCTTTCGGTTGCCATCGAGAAAACGGTTATCGATCCAGAGGAGGCAGTTATGCTCCAGGACCTCATTGTAGCGGCAACCAACGATGCGATAAGAAAGGCCAAAGAACTGAGCAAACAGGAACTTGGCCAGCTTACCGGAGGGCTCAATATCCCGGGCCTTACCAACTTCATGAAGCCTTGAGTCTCCCATGCAGGTCATCCCACCCGCGCTCGAAAAACTTATCGACCAGCTTGCCCATCTGCCGGGTATTGGCAGAAAAACTGCAACCCGTCTGGCCCTGAATATTCTGCGCAGACCACCAACACTGGCCAGGGAGCTAGGGGCTGCGCTGGCTGCGCTGCACGACTCCATTCAGCTTTGCTCATGCTGTTTTTCATTTTCGGAAAACGATCCCTGCTCAATCTGCGGCGACCCACGCCGACAGGCAGACACGATTTGTGTTGTGGAGCAGTCGGGTGACCTCATGGCCATTGAGAAAACAGACAGCTTTCGTGGCCACTATCATATCCTGCACGGAGTTATCTCCCCGATGGATGGTATAGGTCCCGACGAAATCAAAATTCGAGAGTTACTAGCCCGGGTACGAAACGGAACAGTTCGGGAGGTGATCATTGCCACCAGCTCTACAGTGCCGGGTGAGGTCACTGCCTCATATCTCATTGACGTACTCCAGGCCGAACCTATCCGGCTTACCCGTTTAGCCTGCGGCATTCCTATGGGCATGGACATAAAATATGCCGATAAATATACTTTAGCCAAGGCGATTGAGGCACGCTCTTCTACTCATAAATAGTTTCTTGAAACTTTTTTCAGATGCTAGCATTACATTTTGTCGCCCAGCTGCCCGTTAATTGTGTATCACAGGTCGCCCAACAGTAAGGATATTTTTCGCCTGTCCGACTTAAAAAGGTCTTGCAGAGAAAAATCAATCATGTTAATAAATGGCTCTTGCCATGCCTGGGAAGAGTTCTGTAAAAGTTCCAAGTATTCTCGAGGCTCAAAACAGCTATCCAGGCGCGTAGCTCAGTGGGAGAGCGCCACCTTGACGTGGTGGATGTCGTGGGTTCAATCCCCTCCGCGCCTACCAAAGATAAAAGGCTAAAGTAACAACACTTTCTTTACCGGGTGTTAATTCTTTAGCCTTTGTTTTTATATAGAAAAATTCATGACTGAGATTACCGTATCCCTTATTGAAGGAGAATCCGTCAAGGTACCTGTTGGCACCACCGTTCAGGATGCTCTGGCCGCCCTCCTCTCCAACAAACAGCGCAAGATGACTGTAGCTGCCAAAATCGGCGACGCTATTGCTGATTATACTACGCCTTAACAGACGATACGGTTCTTGCTCCGGTTCAGATAGGCTCAGATGAGGCCCTTGATATCCTCCGTCACAGCACAGCGCATATCATGGCTCTGGCAGTGCGGGATGTTTTCGGCAAAGACGTTAAAGTAGCCATTGGGCCATCTATCGAAAACGGTTTTTACTATGACTTTTTAAGGGACGAGACCTTCAGTCCGGAAGATTTTGAAAAAATTGAAGCCAGAATGAATGAGCTGGTTCGTCAGGCGCTTCCCTTCAATCGGACCGAACTGCCCAGTGCATGAGGCGATAAAAAAATTCAGCGATGAACAGGAAAAATTCAAGGTTGAACTGATACAGGATCTGGATACTGACACCGTCTCTTTTTATCATGTGGGTGAATTCACCGACCTTTGTCGTGGCCCGCATCTGCCGAACACCTCCTTTATCAAAGCATTTAAGTTGCTGCGCGTCGCCGGAGCCTACTGGCGTGGAGATGAAAAAAGAGATGTCCTGCAGCGGATTTACGGTACGGCATTTTATGACAAGAAAGATCTAAACAAGCATCTCAATGCCCTGGAAGAGGCAAAAAAGAGGGATCATCGAAAACTCGGCAAAGAGCTCGAACTTTTCACGATTCAGGACGACATCGGACCAGGCCTTATTCTCTGGCAGCCCAAAGGGGCTCAGCTGCGCAGACTTATCGAGGATTTCTGGAAGGATGAGCATTACCGGCATGATTACGAACTGCTCTACACCCCGCATATAGCCAGACAGGATCTGTGGCAGACATCAGGCCATCTCGATTTTTACAGCGAGAACATGTACTCATCAATGGACATTGATGAAGTCAAGTATCAGCTGAAACCGATGAACTGTCCTTTCCATATTGGCATCTACAACAGTCAGAAAAGAAGCTACAGGGATCTGCCTATTCGCTGGTGTGAACTGGGAACGGTCTATCGCTACGAGAGAGCCGGAGCCCTGCACGGCCTTCTTCGTGTACGCGGATTCACCCAGGACGATGCGCATATTTTCTGTCGCCCTGACCAGCTGGAAGATGAGATTTTCAACATTCTCGATCTCAACCTGCATATTCTCAAATCTTTTGGTTTTGATGAATATGACATCTATCTCTCAACCCGCCCTGAAAAATATGTCGGCAGCGACGCCAACTGGGAGAAAGCGACCGAAGCCCTGAAACTGGCGCTTGAAAAGAAGGGTCTCGGGTACATGGTCGATCCTGGCGAAGGTGTGTTCTACGGGCCGAAAATCGATATCAAGATAAAAGATCAGTTGGGACGATCCTGGCAGTGTTCGACCATCCAAGTCGATTTTAACCTTCCCGAACGTTTCGAAATAGGGTATACGGGTGCCGACAATAGCGAACACCAGCCGATCATGATCCATCGCGCACTTATGGGATCGCTTGAGCGTTTCATCGGTGTGTTGATAGAACATTATGCCGGAGCGTTTCCCAATCTGGTTTGCCCCGGTACAGGCGCGGATCCTCAATATCACCGATGATCAGGCTGAATACGGTGAAAAAATCTTCAAGGAACTCCGCCAGGCCGGAGTGAGGATTGAAAAAGATCTGCGCAATGAAAAACTGAATTATAAAATCAGGGAAGCGCAAGTTGCCAAAATACCATACATGCTTATTATCGGTGACAATGAAAAAGCTGATAATACAGTGACTGTGCGTCTTCGCAATGGTAAAAATCTGGCACCGATGAGTGTATCAGCGTTTGCAGCCTTAATCGCTGATGAAGCCAGAGATGGCCGTGGATATTAGTGACTTAGAAATAATTTTCTTGAGCTTTTTTACAAGAAAATTATTTCGTGAAGGAACTTATCCCGCAGCGCTTCTGGGCGGGATTAGTGATATAAAAAATGCTTCGTGAAGGAACTTATCCCCGCACAGCACGGGGACTTAAAAGAGTATAACGAGTCCCGCAAAGTCGGGCACTAAAAGGAGTCCAGCAACGCTTTTGGGCAGGCTGAGTGACGTAGAAATAATTTTGTGATTTTATACCCGCCAGGGGGACAAAAACACTCCCATCTGTCGGGGTTGATTAGTTTGGATGGAATGATGCCCGGAACTGCTAAGGGTTCGCCTGGCAATCGGGGTCTAACTCAATATTAAGCTCGTAGAATCGGGGAGGTAAAGTTATTAACAGAAGAGGAAGAACTGGTCCGGTACAACGTGAAGAAAAAGCATTAACTAATGATGCGATCCGCTTTCCCAACGTCAGACTCATAGGTGACGATGGCGCCCAACTAGGCGTAGTTTCAACAGAGGAAGCTCGAAACATAGCGTACGACGCAGGTCTTGATCTGGTTGTTGTCTCGGAAAACGCCGACCCGCCTGTCTGCCGGGTGATGAATTACGATAAATTCCGCTACGAGCAAAAGAAAAAGACCCAGGAAGCGAAAAAGAAACAAACGACTGTTGAAACAAAAGAGATAAAATTTCGGCCTAAAACCGACGACCATGATCTCAATTTTAAAATTAATCATGTTAAAAAATTCCTCGCCGCCAAAAACAAAGTAAAATTGACCATGCGGTTTCGGGGACGGGAGATTGTTTATTGCGAGACAATCGGGGTTGAGGCGATGAATAAGATTGCCGCTGCCCTCGCAGATGATGCTGTCATCCTCCAGGAACCACGCATGGAAGGTCGTCAACTGGTTATGTTTGTTGGCCCAAAAACATGAGATGACCGTATCACCATTTGAATCTTGATATATTATAAAAACAGTTGCTGTTGATTTGGGGATTTTTCTCCAACTGATTTTTTGAATTTTTATAAGCAGCCAATGAAGATAGGAGTTTTGTTATGCCGAAAATGAAAACGAACAGAGGCGCGGCCAAGCGTTTCAAACTGACAGGATCTGGAAAAATAAAACGTAATAAAGCTTTTTCCAGTCATATCCTGACCAAGAAATCAACGAAGCGCAAGCGCGGACTTCGTCAAGCTGGCCTTGTAGATGCAACCAATCACAAGGGAATCAAAAGGATTTTACCTTATCTGTAATAGATGGGGCCGCCTGTTCAATTAACCGAATATCGCTTTTGTATGTGCCGTATTTAAAACCTGCAGCAATTCGACCGCAGGAATAGAAGGAGTTAAGAGATGCCACGCGTAACACGGGGTTTTAAAGCCCGGAGAAGAAGAAACAGGGTACTGAAGTTAGCCAAAGGATTCAGAGGTGGTCGTTCACGTCTCTACAAAACAGCGACGGAGGCGGTTGACCGCGCATTGGTCTATGCCTATCGCGACAGACGAACCAAAAAAAGAGACTTTCGTCGTCTTTGGATAACAAGAATAAACGCTGGCGCTCGAATGAACGACATGAGCTACAGCAAATTGATGGGTGGCCTGAAAAAGGCGAACATCGACCTTGACCGCAAAGTACTTGCCAACCTGGCGATACTTGATGCAGGGGCTTTCACTCGAGTTGTTCAGATAGCCAAAGAAGCCAACGCGTAACAGGTCTCCTCCTCAGTTTTTATTTACTGCGTGCCGGTTTTGGTTTTACAACCAATAACCGGCACGTTGCTTCTTTCTGCACCTAACTTGCATATCTAAAATGGAACAAGAGTTACAGAGTTTAGAAACCGAAGCCAGACAAGGTCTGCAAAACCTCGATGACAAAAATCTGCTGGAAGATTTCCGGATCCGTTTTCTTGGCCGAAAAGGTAAATTCAGCACTATAATGCGACAACTCGGGACAGTCGCAGCCGAGGACAGACCGCGGATAGGCCAGCTGGCCAACAGCATTAAAGCCGAAATAGAAAAACTGTTTGAAGATAAGCTGCAGGCTTTCAATACGGCTGCCGGTGGTTTTGATACCCACACCGGCCCAGATCTTACCCTGCCGGGTCGGTATCCAGCCGCCGGCAAACTGCATCCGGTTACCCAGGTGATGCGCGAGACCTGCGAGATTTTTGAAAATCTTGGTTTTTCGGTGGCCGAAGGGCCGGATATCGAGCTCGATTACTACAACTTTGAAGCATTGAACATCCCCGCGCATCATCCTGCCCGGGACATGCACGATACTTTCTATGTGAGTGATTCCGTTCTTTTGCGTACCCACACTTCACCAATGCAGGCCCGCATCATGGAAGCGCAGCAGCCTCCTCTTCGGGTTATTGCCCCGGGTAAAGTGTATCGCTGTGATTCGGATATTACCCATACCCCGATGTTTCATCAGGTTGAAGGGTTTCTGGTCGATACGAATATCTCGTTTGCCGACCTCAAAGGTGTGCTGACCGTCTTTACCCAGAAGATGTTTAAAAAGGATTTACCTCTTCGCTTTCGCCCATCTTTCTTCCCGTTCACAGAACCCAGTGCCGAGGTTGATATCGCCTGCGTGATGTGCGATGGTGCTGGGTGCAGGGTGTGTAAAAAAACCGGATGGCTTGAAATTCTCGGCTCCGGCATGATCGATCCGGAAGTTTTTAAAATGGTCGGTTACGACCCGGAGATCTATAGCGGCTTTGCCTTTGGTCTCGGAATTGAACGAATTGCCATGCTCAAATACGGCATTGATGACATACGGCTTTTTTATGAAAACGACCAGCGTTTTCTGTCACAATTTTAACACATCCTCTTTGCCGGGATGAGACAGTTTCACCACAATCACATAAATTGCCATGAAGTTTACTCTGAACTGGTTGAAAAACTATATAGATATTGAAAGCTTATCTCCAGATGAGCTGGCCGAAAATCTTACCATGCTGGGTCTGGAAGTTGACAGCATAGCACCACTCTATCAAGAGCTCGGCACCCTGAAGACAGGGCTGGTTTTATCCGCCGATAAACATCCAGACGCCGACAAACTGACTGTCTGCCAGGTGCAGATTGGTGATGAAATCCACCAGATCGTCTGCGGTGCCCCGAATGTGCGACAGGGACTGGCGGTTGTTGTCGCCCTTCCCGGAACAGTTCTTCCTGGAAATTTCAAAATCAGCAAGTCAAAAATCCGTGGTATTGAATCGTTTGGCATGATCTGTTCGGAGCGCGAGCTTGAACTGAGCAACGAACATGATGGCATCATGGAACTCCCGAAAGAAATAGAGCACGGGCGTTCTTTTATCAAAGCCCTTGGGTTAGATGATACTTTTGTCGAAGTCGATCTTACCCCCAATCGTCCCGACTGTGCCTCTCTTATCGGGATTGCCAGGGAAATTGGGGGAGTGGTGCGAAAACCCCTGACCCTGCCGGTAAAATCGGCAAGTATCGATACTGTCAGCAAGGATTTTTCTGTTGAGATCGAAGCGGAGGAACTCTGTCCACGTTATGCCGGACGCCTGATCAAAGATGTGACTATCGGACCGTCCCCCTGGTGGCTGAAAAAACATCTGTTAAGTGTTGGTCTCAGGCCGATTAACAACATTGTCGATATAACCAATTTTGTCATGCTGGAATACGGGCAGCCACTGCACGCCTTCGATTTTGATACCCTCGCCGGTAAAAAAATAGTTGTACGTACTCCACGTCAGGATGAGCTTACATTTGCCACCCTTGATGACGCAGCCCGTCAGCTCGACTCTGAAATGCTCATGATATGTGACGGCGAAAAACCTATCGCTGTTGCCGGCGTCATGGGCGGCCTTAACTCCGAGGTTTCCGGCACGACCACAAATATCCTCTTAGAGAGTGCCTGCTTTAACCCGGTATCCATTCGGAAAACTGCCCGGAAACTCAACATGGCAACAGACGCATCGTATCGATTCGAACGTGGGGTCGATCCGGATGGCACCATCAATGCTCTTAATCGCGCGGTGCAGTTAATAGTGCGAATTAGCAGGTGGCTATGCTCCTGATGATGGTATTGACTGTTATCCCGGGAAGACCAAACCGGCCACCATTACATTAAGTGCTGCCAGAACATGCAGTCTTCTCGGCATTAACCTTAAAGCCGAGGAAATAGCTGATCTGCTTGAGTCAATTGAAATCAGTTGTCAAAAAAATGATGATCCGGACAATCTTGTCGTTACCCGTCCTTCATTTCGAATCGACATCGAACGCGAGGCGGATTTAATCGAAGAAGTTGCCCGCCTCTATGGCTATAACAGCATTCCGGCCACTCTGCCTAAAGTCAACCTCAGCTATCCGGAACAGGACAGCAGTCGTCTCCGCCGTCTTGCAATTGCCGAGCAACTGACCTCTCTTGGTTATACGGAAGCGATCAACTACAGTTTTATCGCCGAAAAACATGTAGAGATGCTGAATATTGATAAAGACGACGAACGGTTTGCCGCTGTACACCTTCTCAATCCGCTCAGCGAAGATCAGGCGGTTATGCGCACCACGCTTTTGCCCGGACTGCTGGAGAACGTTAAAAGAAACATCAATTATCAGAAGTCCGCCATTAAGATGTTTGAGATCGGCAAAATTTTTCAGCCTGCCGGCACCAGTGACCTGCCCAAGGAACAAACGATGCTGACCGGGGTGCTTTCCGGCAACCGACATGGAGCAAGCTCACCGCTTTACTTCAAAAATGAACCTGTTGATATCTTTGATGTGAAAGGCGCTGTTGAATTTATATTCCGAGAAATGGGTCTAGGAGCAATTGGCGTCAAGGAAGATCTACATTTTGCATTTCCTGCACAAGGAGCCATGGAACCTTATGCAGAAAAAGGATACTCACTTGATATTCTTTTTGGCTCGGTACGACTTGGTTCCCTCGGTAAGATAAAATCAGAGGTGCTGCGTCGTTTCTCGATTAAACATGATGTCTACTATTTTGATCTTTTTTATGATACAATCTGTGCGCAGAAAACTATCAGCAAGAAATTTTCACCTCTGCCGGTCTACCCTTCGGTAAAAAGGGATATAGCTCTTGTCGTTTCTGAGAAGGTATCGGCAGGTGAACTTCTCGCCAAGGTCAAAGACAGTCGCGATAAACTCGTCGAAAGTTGTGAAATATTCGATTTATTTACCGGGGAAAAGATACCAGAAGGCTTTAAAAGTGTCGCCCTCACAATAACCTATAGATCTGAGAACAAAACGCTTACGGAAAAAAATGTGGAAAAATCCCACTCAAAAATAGTACGTTTGCTAACTGATGAATTTGGGGGAAGTTTCCGCAATGCATGATACGAACATGAGTAATCTTACGAGAAAAGAACTTACTGAAACCTTAGCAAACCAGCTTGGATTCTCACAGAGTAACTGTGCAGAGATCGTTGACAGCTTCCTCGACAACATGAAGAGCTCAATGCTGAACGGGGAATCGATAAAGCTTGTCCATTTCGGGACCTTTACGGTCAGGGATAAATCTCCTCGCAAAGGTCGAAATCCACGAACAGGTGAGACCATCACCATAAAGAAGCGTCAGGCCATAAGCTTCAGGCCAAGTAAAAAGCTCAGGGAGCAGGTAAACAGCTAGTACGTTTCTCTTATCCCCGGGTGTAGAGTAGAGGCTGGCACAATGCAGACAAAAATTCCAGATAAGCTCTATTTTAAGATCGGCGAAGTTGCAAAAATGGCCGATGTGCCGACCCATGTCCTGCGCTACTGGGAATCAGAATTTTCTGGTATCAGTCCGAAAAGAGCCAACTCCAAACAGCGTCTTTACAAAAGGCAGGATGTTGAACTTATTCTCAACATAAAAATACTTCTGCACGAGCGGGGATATACCATTGCCGGGGCCAAAAAATTGTTGGAAAGCGGGCAATTGCCTGAGCAAGAAATTACTGAACCAAAGCCAGTCATCGCCAAAGTGGCGAATACACTGCACAGTATAAAACAGGAACTTAAAGAACTGCAGAACCTGCTTGCCAGCAAAAAAGAGGGATAGAACCTCTCTGATATTGTTGACAGCGTTTTCAACTAGTGGTAGATACACAGCACATGTCGGGATGTGGCGCAGCTTGGTAGCGCACTTGTCTGGGGGACAAGGGGCCGGAGGTTCAAATCCTCTCATCCCGACCAATAAATTCAAGCGGTTACAGTGTACTTACTGTAACCGCTTTTTTTATTTTGAAACTTTTTAGATGTCCCAAATCTCTTTTCATGCCCCCCTCTTAGAGAAGTACCGAGGACAATTTTTCAACATTTGAATATCTAAATAAAATGGAGCGAGAAATTCCTTTAGGATTTGATTAAGGCAAGGTTTTTTACCTATTTATGCTTTATTCTTTTCTATAATCTATAGTATGTTTTCATATCCTAATCAGGATGGTCGGTATTGCACTGCTGTAAAGCTCTCACAGAGCTTATACAGGTAACTGTTCAAAAAACGGAGATGTTATGCCACAACAGACATCCAAGATTGTCTGGATCGCCGGAGGGGCAATCTTTTTTGTTCTGGGATTTTTATTTGTTAACCTCCGCATACAAAGCAATTCCAATGATATTGCAAAGGAAGAAACCGAACGGTTGGTGCCGGTGGAAGTCGCCGCCGTGCAGCGCGGGACCCTCTCTTTACATAGAACGTTCAGCGGGACCATTATCCCAGTGCCCAGTTCGCAGTGGCACCAAAAGTCAGTGGCAGGATCCAGCGATTACTCGTCGATGTATCAGATCCGGTGGTTCGCGGGCAGGTCGTCGTACAGATGGAAAATGAGGAATTTAAACAGGAAGTGATAGAGGCAGAAGCCCGTCTGGCAGTTGCCGAGGCAAATCGAGATGAAGCCGTGAATCATTTCGTCATTGCCAAACGGCAGCTTGATCGTGCCAAAACTCTTAATGCCAGAGGCATCGCATCGGAAAGTGCATATGATTCTGTCCAGGCACAGTTTTTAACCGGCCAGTCGGCGGTCAAAGTGGCGGAAGCAAACCTTAAACGTGAAGACGCGCTTTTAAGAGCCGCCAGAATACGGCTGGGATACACCGAGGTAAAAGCAGATTGGCAACAAGGCGACAATGAACGAACAGTTGCGGAACGTTTTGTCGATGAAGGCAACACCGTGGCTGCCAATACGCCAATTCTCTCGATTGTCGAGATTGATCCGGTACTTAGCTGTAATCCAGGTAACAGAAAAAGATTATCCAGTCATCAGGCTGGGGCAAACAGGCGGAGGTGCAGGCGGATGGTTTCCCAGATAAAATTTTTATTGGAACTGTTTCGCATATATCGCCGATTTTTCGAGAGTCATCCCGCCAGGCCAAAATCGAAATTCATATTGCCAATCCCGAACACTTACTCAAACCCGGAATGTTTATAAGTTGTACCCTGGAACTGGACCGGGTCGAGACGGCAGTCAGTGTACCTGAGATGGCTATTACCAAACGCAACAATCAGATCGGCGTATTCAGGGTGGCAGAAGACTCTACCTCTGTGGAATGGGTCGAGGTGAAACGAGGGTTTAAAAGTGGGGAACCAGATGCAATTGCTAGATTCCGAACTCTCCGGACAGGTAGTCACTCTAGGAAAGCAATTTCTTAAAGAGGGTTCGAAGATTCGAATTGTTGCTGAATCCTGCCAATGTAAAAGGAGGGCAGACGCCTTCAGTGAATCTACCTAACTTCAGTGTACGCCGGCCAGTCTTCACCTCTATGGTGACTTTGATCGTGGTCATACTGGGACTCAGTTCTTTTGGACGTCTGCAGATCGACCTGCTGCCAAACATTGAGCTGCCAACACTCACGGTTCGTACCAGCTATGAAGGGGCAAGTCCTGTTGTCATGGAAAGGCTGGTTACCCAGATAGTTGAAGAAATTGTTGCAACCGTACCTGGTGTTGAGGAGTTGACGTCGGAATCATCCGAAGGAAGCAGCAGTGTCAGTGTCAGATTTAACTGGGGTACGGACATTGATACCGCAGCCATTGATGTACAATCCCAGCTTGAGGACGAGATTAATGAATTGCCCGATGATATACAGCGACCACGGGTAAGCAAGTTTGATGTAGCGAGTTTCCCTGTAGTTATCATGGGTATTTCCAGCCCTATGGATCCTGTTGAACTTACCCGGATAATTGAGAATCATCTGCGGTTTCGTCTGGCGCGAATTCCAGGGTGTTGCCCAGGTTGATACCTGGGGACAGTATAGCAGAGAAATCCGAATTGAACTTGATCCCGCCAAAGATTAATGCAATGGGGATACCGTTTAATGATATCCTTAATGCTCCCCGTGATGCCAACCTGGACCTGCCGGCCGGCAATATCAACCAGGGAAAATACCAAGTTACTCTGCGCGCTCCGGCAGAGTTTATAATCTGCAACAAATCAGTGATACTGTGGTGGCCAAACGTGATGGAGGTTTTATCACACTGGGACAGATTGGCGAGATTCGTGATACTTACGAAAAGCGTTCCAGGATCACCCGGCTCAACGGTAATGCCGGCTTGAATATCGCCATTCGCAAACAACCAGGAGCAAACACGGTTGATGTTGCCGCCGGGGTGTTGAAAGAAATTGAAGAAATCAATCGGGATTTCCCAATGCTCACAGTGGTTCCGGTTACCAACCAGGGAAATTTTATTGAACAATCGATACAAAATGTCGCCAATCTGTTCTTTATGGCGGAGGACTAGCCGTCCTGGTACTCCTTTTATTTTTGCGCAACATCCGCTCCACCCTGGTCATAACAGTCGCTATCCCGATTTCAATTATTGCCACTTTTACCATGATTTTCTTTGGCGGTTTTACCATCAACCTGATGACCCTGGGAGGTTTGGCTCTGGGTGTGGGCATGATGGTGGACAGCTCTGTTGTTGTCCTGGAAAACATTTTTCGTCGCTGCCAGGAGCACAAGGAATCGGCCGTTATCGCTTCAACCACCGGGGCGGAGGAGGTGGGGACAGCTATCCTTGCAAGTACCCTGACCACCCTGGTTATCTTTGTCCCTCTTGCCTTTGTAGCAGGGCGTGTCCGGACAGCTTTTCAAGGAATTGGGTTTACAGTTATGTTTTCGCTTACCTGCTCGCTGCTCGTATCACTCAGCCTGGTACCAATGCTGGCTTCAAAAATGCTCAAAGTGCAGACAGTAAACGGTATAAAGATAGCAGCAAAAGCAGGCATGCTCTTCAACCTTACAGGTAACGTGTCCCAGGAGCTGAGTGATGGTTATGCCGCTTTTGCTCCACCGCTCATTGCAGCACCGCTGGCTGGTAATTTTTATCTCACTCGTCTTTGCTTGCAGCAAGTCTGTTGCTGCTTTCCCCTTATTGGCTCTGACTTTCTTCCTCCCAGCGACGAAGGAGAGGTTCGAGTCACTGGCGAAATGGAAGTTGGTACACGTATCGACCTTGTTGATCGACAGACAAGACTGATGGAAGAAATTGTACTGCCCGCAGTGCCCGAAACGCTCTCTTCGGTTACCCAGGTGAGCGCCGGCGGAAGAAATGCCAGGTCAACCGGCGAAATACGGATATCACTCACTCCCGCAACAGAGCGGACCCGTTCCAATACCGAAATAGCTGCTGACATTCGTGAACTGCTGGAGGGTCAAATTCCCGGAATGACGATTCGAACCCGCGCTCCACAGGGGCAGTTTATCCTTGAGCGGATTCTTGGCGGGGACCAGGGAATTACTGTTGAAATTCGGGGCTTTGACCTGCAAATACTTGATAAACTTGCAGAACAAGCAGGCAGGGCGATTGAAACTGTTGCTGGTATAACCGATGTTGACATCAGCCGAAACGCCGGAGTTCCTCAGCAGGATATTACTTATCGATCGAGACAGGGTGGCGGACCTCGGATTAACACTACGCGATGTCACCAAGACCCTGGAAAGCGCTATGGTCGGCGCCAAAGTAGGTGAATTTCGTTCCGAAGGGGAATCGTCTCGTATTCTCGTACAGTTAAAGGATGCGGAAGTCACAAACCCTGGATGAAATTCTCAACCTGTGCTGAGTACCCCGAATGGCAACCAGGTGACGCTGCGCAACCTGGTAGATACCAAAGCCAGTCGCGGCCCTGCCCTGGTGGAGCGAAAAGACCAGCAACGTATCGTCTCAGTAAAGGCAAATTATGAAGGGACCGATCTCAGTTCAGTGGTGGCTGATGTCCGGAATGCACTTGGCGCCATGGTTATCCCGGAAGGCTATGAACTTCGGGTTGCCGGAAATATCGAAGAGCAGGAAAAGGCATCACGGGAGCTCACAATATCTCTGCTTCTTTCCCTGGTGCTGGTGTTTATGGTTCTGGCCTGTCAGTATGAATCCTTCCGTGATCCGCTCATAGTCATGGTGAGTGTCCCTCTGGCCTCGATAGGTGTTCTTACCACCCTTTTTTAACCGATACCACCCTGAATTTACAGTCCTATATCGGCTGTATCATGCTCGGCGGCATTGTGGTCAATAATGCCATCCTGCTGGTAGACCAGGCTGCCGATTGATGAAGCGAAGAGGCTATTCGGTAACAGATGCGGTGATGGAGGCGGGTCGCCGACGCCTGCGTCCTATTCTTATGACCAGTATGACCACTATCCTGGCTCTTATCCCCCTCGCACTTGGGATCGGCGAAGGGGCCGATGCCCAGGCTCCGCTGGCTCGTGCTGTTGTCGGGGGACTTACCGCTTCAACTCTGATTACCCTGGTGCTTATACCTGTTGTATTCTCACTGGTACACTCCGATAAAGACAAGGTGGTCACAATGAGTTCGCCGACAGAAAAGAAACTGATAAGAAAAGCAAATCTGCTCGTTGAGTCTTTTCTGTTTTTTATCTGGCTGCAGCAATCCTGACAGACTGGTATGACATTGAAAAGATGTATAAGGACAATACTGCTCTTAAATAATAGTATCCCGGTGGATAAAAAGCTGCTGCCGGAACCGCATGGCAAGAGACACTCGCCTCTTCCCGAGGCAAAAGATGGACGCATCGCTCTTTCTCTTGAACAGGCAGTGTTTTTTTCTCTGCAGCGCAACCATGAACTCCGGGTTGAACTTTATTCTCCCGTTATAGCAGGAACTTTTGAGCAGATCGAACGAGGTGTTTTCGATCCGGAATTCTTTGCAGAAATCCAATACAGAGAAGAAACAGCCAGCGAGACATCCCGCAGCACAGAAGAAAACTTCACTGTAAAAGGAGATGATGTTGAGGCAGTTGCGGGCGTGCGTCAGCAGTTACCCTGCTGGTACGGCTCTGGAGGCATCGGTTGGATACGGACGCTCTACATCGAACCGGGCCCCTGAACAGCAGGATGCCCTCCTTGGACTCAGTATTACCCAGTCTCTCTTGAGAGGTTTTGGCGCCGCTGTCAACCTGGTAGGTGTCCGTCAGGCACAACTTGAAACCCAGGCTTCACTATATGAGTTTCGCGGCTTCCTTGAAGCGCTGCTGTCTGAAGTTGAGATAGCCTATTGGCAATATGTGCTGGCTACCGAAGGCATTGCCATTCTGGAGCAGTCTCTTGCCGTTGCTAAAAAACAGCTGAACGAGGTGGAAAGCCAGATTGAGATTGGGGTGATACCCAGAAATTCCGCGGCGGCCGCCAGGGCCGAAGTTGCCAGGCGGGAACAGGCTCTCCTGGAGGGTAACAGCAGGCAGATTGAACGCCGATTACGCCTGCTTCGCCTCTTAAACGTCACTGACAAGAAACACTTTCAACTGCTTAATCGATCCTACCAGTAAGCCACGGATGGACGCAACGCCCCTAGGCGATCTGGATCAGAGACTGAAACTTGCCCTTCGCCTCCGCCCCGATCTCAACGAGGCACGCCTTCGCCAGAAGCGACAGAGCCTTGAGGTTGTGCGTACGCGCAACGGACTGCTGCCCAAACTCGACCTGTTTATTGATCTGGGTAAAACCGGTTATGCGGAATCATTTTCCACTGCCTGGTCAAACATAGATAAGGATAATTATTATCTGCATACCGGCATAGAGTTCAGCTCCTATCTTGGCAACCGAATTGCCGAGGGAAAACATCTTGAGGCGCGGGCCTCAAGAGACCAGGCTAATCGCGGCAGTCGAAAATCTAGAGAACATGGTTCAGCTTGATGTGCGACTCGCAGCAAATGAAACGGAACGCACCCGGCAGCAGATAGTGGCCAGTGCAGTAACCCGTGAGATGGAAGAGCAAACCCTCAAAGCAGAACAGGAGCGCTTTTCTATCGGCGACACGACCTCACTTCTTGTGGCCCAGGCCCAGCGTGATTTGCTCGTGAGCCGACTTGCGGAAATTGAAGCTATCGTAGAATATAGAATTGCTCTGGTGAATCTCTATCTTGCAGAGGGAAGTTTACTTGAGCGACGCGGCATCCAGATGGATAGTAAACAGTAGTATCGCCCGAAGACTCCATCTCAGTTAACAGGATAGCCGGCTTTTTCCCAGCCGTTCGGCCCGTCTTTCAGCGCATGGGTGTTGGAAAATCCCTCTTTTCTGTATTTGGCCGCCTGTCCTGCGGCGCTGCCCTCAGCAGGTCAGGCGCAATAGAAGACAATCCTCTGATCTTTTGGATATTCATTCACATGTGCTTTGAATTCCGACAGCGGTATGGAGCCTTCGAGCCTGAATTTCTCAAATTTTGCATCATCCCCGTACGCGCATACCAGCAGGGTGTTTCCTGCTATCACTCCATCCCTGACCTGCTCAGCAGAAAGTCTGCTTACTTCAGCCATGGTCCACCTCCGCAACAATGAGTTTACAATGGGTAACATGATTGTCTCTCATCTACATTCTGTTTATCTCATCAAAATGAGCCTTAATGAACACTACCTTAAGCGCTCATTTATCATGCACAAGGGGCACGCGGGCAACACGCCGACATGGCCTCTACCGTTTTAGAGGCGCCAAATCCCATATGTGCAGAAACATAACAACGTGTTAACCAAATACAAAAAATGGATACACCTTGCCATCAAATCTCTGTATGGAACTATCTTATCAAAAAAAGGGAGAAATAGGAGGTATCTACTCTCGAAACCCTACAGCTCACAGCCCTGTGTATATGATCGCTGAGCGCCACTAAATGAACAAGGCGATCATTATAAAGCTGTTATTCATAGTTCTCTCCTAAGGGAGCTTAAACTCTAGTGTTTGTCGACACTTGATGGAATTCTATACGATTAGATGTAACGTGAAGAGATGACTTCCTGCTGTGTTTTTTGCTCCGGGTCTTGGTTATTACAAAGCCTCCGCGTAAAATGTTTTCCGAGGAGGCTTTTGTTATCAGATATAAGAGTAAATCTCTTGAAAGGGTATAGGAGTATCTATTCTGGCTCCCCTCGTTGCAAGAGAGCAATAGCCTCAATTATCTTTTTTCTTATCGAAATATTTTTTAGTTTCCGAGACGACTACCGGAGTCAATAGAAGCAGAGCAATTAGGTTAGGAATAGCCATCAAGCCGTTTAAAGTATCTGAAATATTCCAAACCAGACTGAGTTTCGCAACAGCCCCTACACCGATCAAACAGATAAAAACTATCCGATAGGGTAAAATCACTTTTATGCCAAAGAGATATTCAATTGACTTTTCACCATAATAGCACCAACCAAGCATGGTCGAATAGGCAAACAATATTATACCAATGGTCACAACATGGGCTCCACCTGGCATACCGGCCGCAAACGCCATAGTGGTCAATTCAGCTCCTGTTGAACCATTTGACCAAACTCCAGTAAGAATCAGAACAAGGCCCGTCATCGTACAAACAATAATAGTATCGATAAAGGTCTGGGTCATGGAAACCAGAGCCTGGGTAATCGGATTTTTCGTCTGAGCCGCGGCAGCAGCGATAGGCGCACTACCAAGACCTGATTCGTTGGAAAATACACCTCGAGCCACACCCATCCTGATGGCTAACATGATAGAGGCACCGGCAAAGCCACCCACGGCTGCCGTTGGATTAAATGCCTGCTTAACTATAAATACCAGGGCGGCAGGAACTTCAGAAAGATGTGTAAGAATTATGTATCCTGCACCAAGCATGTAAAACACAATCATGATTGGAACCAGAAAACCAGTTACCTTACCAATTTTTTTGATACCACCCAAAATTACGGCGGCCGTAAAGACCATGAGGACTATCCCTGTCACCACAGTAGGAATCTTATAGGTTGCTTCCACTGCATCGGCCACTGAGTTGGACTGTACCATATTACCAATACCGAAAGCGGCAACCGAGGCAAATATCGCGAAGATTGTGCCAAGCCATGGCATGTTCAGCCCTTTTGAAATATAATACATAGGGCCACCGTTCATCTCACCTTTTTCATCAACGACCCTGTATTTTACTGCCAGAACCGCCTCTGCATATTTGGTGGCCATTCCAACCAAACCAGTAATCCACATCCAAAACAGCGCTCCGGGGCCTCCGACGGCAATAGCTGTTGCGACACCGGCGATGTTACCAGTACCAACAGTTGCCGAGAGAGCAGTCATCAAGGCTTGAAAATGTGTAATATCTCCTGGTTCATCGCTGTCTTCTTTACGTTTAATAAGTGCTAAATAGAGAGCGTGACCTAATTTTCTAAATTGGAGCCCCCGCAGGGCAAAGGTGAGCCAGAAACCAGTTCCGACAAGCAGAATCAACATTGGTGGACCCCATGCAAAGGCCCCAATTTTTCCAACTATAGCATCTATTGTATTCAAAAATTCCATTAACACTCTCCTTGGATTGTTATTAAAATGACTTTTCTTCACGAGATCATCGCAAAATTTACGTATAGTAATCTGCTACCATACCATCTCTATTTAGAATGACTTTTCTTTTCCTCGTTTTTTCACTCTCCTCTTAGTTGAATATTCTCAGATGGATTTGACAACCTCATTATAGAGGCTGCCGACTTCGAAAGAACCTCAGACGATGGCAATGCTGCCAACCCCTTTGAAAACCAAGTTCTAACACCTCTGCCCTCAAGCTGCCAAGTTCGTCGGGTGGAACAAAGCGCTCCACAGGCAGATGGAATTCAGATGGCTGTAAGTATTGACCAATTTGAAGATATCATAGCTTTTTTAGCTCATCAGCAATAGTTCGCGCAACCTTTCATCCACCGCACCAATTCAGAGGTAACACATCATTAAAAGGTATTTAAGGGTTGAATCCATCTGCTTGTTCAAAATTCAGAGTTAGCGTTCATATGCGATTTCCGCGAAAACTCCCCCCGTGCCTGCCTACGGACTACCAGTGGAACCGATACATTATTAGGCCCCATCCGAAATCCCTCGGGTCCGGTGCTCATCACGACCTGCATACACTCCGAACGCGGCAACATATGTTTTTATACCTCTTCCAACATTTCGCCCTTTGAGTCCTCCATAGCAACAGCGGTACACAGACACAAGCAAGGTCTATCCAGTGTGGATTCCACTCAAATGTTAAAATTCGATTGCTTATAGGCGAGACTGTGAAAGACTCACCCCGTGAAACAGAAACGTGACCTATTAATGGACAACAAAATGTCGATCTTACAAATTGTCCTGTAATGGATGTAGAAAGATTTCTAGTAAGATACTTTCTTCATCAGACATTTCCGCCGTCACCTGCAGTACTTGTGGCAGCTCGAGGAATAAAGCGCATGCAAACAGTTGCTGTCGGTGGTACGGGAGTCTATGAGCAATCCAGGGACGGGACTACGCCAAAAAGAGAAATATTTTTTTAACAAACAGAAGTTATGAAAACTATACCTTTGAGCAAGCTACCCGCTCCCCCGGCAATCTCCTTTTTACCCATGCCACAAATCTTGCCATCCTTCTTGAGCATTATCTGAATAAGCTTACCGCAAGATTGCCACCACGATCCGAGCAAAACAAAAGACTGGGGAATGGTACTGCAGCACTACTAACCAGCACCACCTTTTATGCGCTAGGGTTTGCACTCCTCCCTACACTCATATACCGTATTATTCTTCTTCCTAATACGATATTTAGTATATCCCTCTGGGCATTTCTGACCTTTCTTTTTCTGCTTAGCTTTTTTGTTCTCGTTCTGAGGCCAGGATTTTCTTACCTGTTCCATCTCAAATATGGTCTGGTTCATCTGCTTAGTAGCTCTAGCGTTGTTCTGCTCTTGAGTTTCTCTAGCAAATACCGGCGTACTTACCGGCAATAACGATCACCAAAAAAATAATGTTTTTAGCATGATTAATTCTATCAAAAACAAGGTGTGCAGGTTAAGGAGGAGGTCGTATGTAGAACAGCAGGTACTTGCTCAAAATTACTGGGCTAAATGGGACTGGTTGTTTTTCCCTTCAATGGACCGCCGCCGGCAGCATCACCAAGAACTCGGTTCAAAGCGTTCTCCAGATCATCTTTGGTATACGGTTTGTGCAGGAAAGCTTGGGGTAATTCTTTGTGATCCCCACTCATGACATGTGCTTCATCGTAGCCGCTGGAAAGTATCGCCGGAAGATCCGGTCTGATTTCCCGCAAGGCAGCAAGTGTTTCCCAGCCGCTCATACCCTGCATTGACAGATCGGTGAGAAGACAGTCTATGCTGTTTGGCTGTTTTTTAAGCACAGACACAGCCTCATCCCCACTTACCGCAACCAAAACAGAAAAGCCGAGGTGCTCAATTATGGTTTTAACTACCTTATATATTAAGGGATCATCGTCTACTAACAGCACAGTTCCTGTGGCCTTCTGAGTCTTTTTTTCAGTCGACAGATCAGGCTGCAAGGGAGCCACTTCTGCGGCAAGAGGTAAAAAGACCCTGAAACAACTTCCTTTTCCAGCTGCGCTATAGGCTTGGATTGTCCCAGACCATGCTTTAACAAGGCTCATAGCCACCGCCAGGCCAAGCCCCCTGCCGGTAAACTTGGTTGAATAAAAGGGATCAAAGATTTTTTCCATCTCCTCGTCGGACATCCCGCATCCTGTGTCGCTCACTTCAAGACAAGCGAACTTCCCGGAGGCTGTTGTCTGCCCGATATGAGCGACATGGGATGAGGGGATAACGGATGCCGGAAGAGTTTTTGTCACAACCGTAACTCTGCCTGCCTGGCCCCGCATGGCCTCGCATGCATTTGCTATCAAAATGGTAAAAATCTGTTGAACCTGACTCGCATTGGCACGTATTAATGGGCCAGGTGACGGGAGATCGGCTTCAAAGGTGATAGTGCTCGGGATGACTATCTCATTCCCGGAAAGAGCTCTCCGGCAGATTTGGGAAAGATCAAGAAGTTCAAGTTTACCAATTTTCTGACCAAGATATGTGAGAAGCAGTCCACTCACTTCTGACGAACGCTGATTGGCCTGTTTTGCATTAATCAAATAATCTCGCTGAACTGCATCACTCGGCAGGCTATTTAGAGCCATCTCAAGGTTGCCAAGCGCTACCTGAAGATGATTGTTAAAGAGATGCGCAATGGCTCCTGCCATTCTCTCAAGGCTTTCAGCTTTTTTGAATTTTGCTTTACCTTCTTCTGTCTTTTTACGCTCAGTAATAACCTTCAGATAGATCGTGATCCCCTCTGAGCTGGGATAGATCCGGATTCCCAACCAGTTCTGATGAGGAACCACATTAAACTCAGTTTCAAAAAAGATGGGTATTTTTGTCCGAATGACCTCGAGGCAATTATCCTCGAAAATAGTCCCTTTTCCCTGGGGAAACAGATCAAATATTTTCCGTCCGATTACCTCACTTTGCCTTTTTCCAAACATCTCTTCTGCTGCGGCGTTGAAATAGTGAATAACCATATCAGCAGAGAGGGCGATAAAGGCATCCGTAATACTTTCAAGGATCGTCTTGTTCTGATGGCAGATCTTAAGAAGAGACTCTTCAGCCAGTTTGCGTTTGCTGATATCGCTCAGCACAATACCAATATCGGTGGTCTCCCCGCCTTCAGATAGTCCAACGCCGGTCTCCAGGCTGGCCCAGAAGAACGCACCATCCTCACGTTTCAGCTGCAGTTCGATCGACTGCGACTCACCGGTCTGGAGTAGATTTTTACGCATCAGGTAAAAGCTGTCCTGATCTTCATGACGAATAAAACGAGAAAATGATTGTTTGAGCAGAACAGCCTCGAGGGATACCTAAGAGGTTCGCGGCAGTAAGGTTGGCCTTCAGAATCAGCCCTTTTGCACTGAGTGTGATATGCCCTACCGGAGAAATCTCATAAAAATCAAAATATCGCTTCCGGGCGTCTTCAAGTTCCGCCTGGGTTTGGCGCAGTTGATCATTTTGCATCTCCAGCTCAATCTGATGCGTCTGCAGCTCGAAGATAAGCCGGTGGGCATCTTCAATTTCTTCAATTGCCAGCACCTTGGGAAGTCTAGTCTTTTTTTCTCTAAGGTGCTCCTCCGCCATTTCCCGGAGACAGAGCAACGAGTCCTGTCGAGAAGAATCTGCTCTCAGTGATTCGCGTTTATCAGTCGGCATAATGATTCGGCATAAAAAGCCCCGATCGAAACCCTGAACGATCTTTTTTTTTGAGTCCCTGGAACCCCAATTTCAGCGATGAATTTAGTCGGAATTTCAATTAATTAATGTATCTAAAAAAAAACTGCCACAAAATAACACCAAACAACCAGCAAACAAAGAGCAATCACCAAGAGTAACCTAAAATAACTATAGATAACATCCCCAGCTAAGAGAATGCATGACCTGCCAAATCTGAAATTTTCTCCTGCTTCTTTGTAGCTAGGTGTCCAATAAAATTTCCCAGGTAACGCTATAGCTGCTTTAACCTGTTACCTTCCTGGAACAAAAACTGCTGCGTACTTTTATTTCATCTCCCCCTTATGATACTATGTTGAACAACAGCAGTATGAGCTGCCGTTGTGTAAAATAAATGGAGTAACAGAAATGCGGTATATCCGTGAAGAAAATATTGCTACCACAAGTTTTATCTATGCAATAGCCATGGTGCTGCTGCTCACCTTTACAACCGGCGGCCTGCTCATCGCCAAAAAATTTCAGGCCCTCAACAATGATCTTATTACCCTTGAACGGGACATCATCGATCAACTGAGGGGACAGTTGCACAGCGATGTAGCGCAGCAGGTTGACCGGATTGATTCCCTGCGGCGTAGCATGGGAAAACGCCTGGAACAGCAGTTGAGTACCAACGTGTCTGAAGTGCAGATCATGGCGGAAAATATTTATGACAGCCTTCTGGGAAAACTGAGCAAAAATGAGATTGCAGCAACAATTAAAGAAGCGATACGTCCCATACGCTTTCATGAGAAAGCGGGCTACTTTTTTATCATTTCTGTCACTGGCGATGTAATTCTTTATCCTGCCAGCAGCAATATTGAGGGGAAAAATTTTTTTGCAGATGAGACGGGAACAAATCCTGAGGTTGCCCGGAATCTTATCCGCCTGGCGCAACAGAACCAGAAAGGTATTTACCGTTACGACTGGATCAAGCCTGGAGGTGATTCTGAAAAACTCTACTCCAAGGTGTCGTGCGTCTCCTATTTCAAACCATTGGAGTGGATTATCGGCACAGGAGAATACTATGATAATCTTGACGCTCTTGCCAGGGAGATCATCACCAAAGATCTTGAAACAAGTTTCTCCGTCAAATCTAATGATTATTTTTTCCTCTATGAGATACATAACCTTGCCGGTGGCGACGACTTCGCCACCATGCTTGTTAATAATAACCGGCCCGATCTCGTAGGGAAAAAATTGTCTGATACATTCGCCGATATCCACGGCAAACAATTCCGCAAAGAGTTTCTGCAGGGTATCCGGGAACAAGGTGAGGCGGAAAGCGTCTATTGGTACAAGAAACCAAATGGTTCGGAGATCGGCCGCAAGATGTCCTACTATAAATATTATCCCGATTGGAACTGGGTCGTTGCCCGTGGGGTCTACCTTGATCGCCTGGATGCGATAATTGTTGCCAAGAAAGCAGAGCTCCGCACCAAAGTTAAAGAAGATATCCTCCTGCTCTGCTGCATTTTTTTTGTGGCGGTGATTGGTGCGCTTGTTGTCGCCTATTTCTATTCCCATGAATTGCAGGCGATCTTTACCCGGTATAAGCGTACCCAGCAGGAACATCTTTCATCCCTCGAAGAACTTAACAAAACCCTGGAGCAAAAGAGCCAGACTGATGCACTGACCAAGGCATATAACCGGGGATATTTCAACCAGCACCTCTTTATGGAAATATCCCGGGCCAATCGTTATGTAACACCACTCTCGCTGATCCTCTTTGATATTGATCACTTCAAACGGATAAACGACACGTACGGACATCTCGCCGGTGACACTGTCCTTCAGGAAATCACCGCGCTGGTGCAAAAAAACATCAGAAAGAATGATCTGCTTGCCCGCTGGGGTGGAGAAGAATTCGCTGTTCTCATACCTGGTGTAGAACAGGAAAACGGTGTCCACTTTGCAGAAAAGCTGCGGCTGATAATTGAAAATTTTCCATTTGCGGACGGATTCAGCATAACCTGCAGCTTTGGGGTCAGTGGGTATTTTACAGATGAAGAGGGGGACAGTTTTTTAAAACGGGTTGATACTGCTCTCTATAAAGCTAAAGAGAGTGGGCGGAACAGATGTGTTCTGGTTAGTTCAGCAACTCTCTCAGCTTAGCGACAGGATCATTTTGGGAAAACGGTTTCTGGAGAAATTCAACCCCTTCGTTATGTACCCTCTGCTGAGCTATAATGTCAGCCGTATATCCCGAGCATATGTCGCCTTAAGATCACCCGCGTCTGTTCATTCCTGGTCAACCTGCTGCTCTTTGCTTTGCTTTTCAGATAGTATAATATACGTCTGAAGAATTTTACCAACAGTGCTAAACTTTGAGCATATTGAACTCTTCGCCTGAGTGATCTCGACGTTTTACGATATACATTTATTGCGAAGGCCTGGTGTGAGCCAAAAATCTCTGCAGGAAAATGAGTGAGCAACGCATCCCAACCGGCGGTTCATTTGAAAAATGGAAGAAACTCCTGATATCCGGATTCGGCAAGGTTTTCCAATGGAACAAAACGCAGGGCTGCCGAATTGATGCAGTAACGCAGGCCGGTCGGAGGCGGGCCGTCGCTGAAGACATGGCCGAGATGGGAGTCCCCTTTTTTGCTGCGCACCTCGGTTCTGACGGAAAAAAGACTCCTGTCCGTCTTCAAAACGATATTTTCCTGGACCACGGGTTTCGAGAAACTTGGCCAGCCTGTACCTGAATCAAATTTATCGATAGAACTGAAGAGCGGTTCTCCAGAAACGATATCAACATACAGGCCGGCTTTCTTGTTGTCCCAGTACTCGTTGTTAAATGGCGGTTCTGTCCCCTCTTCCTGGGTCACCTTGTACTGGAGGCAGTAAGTTTTTTCTTCAGGTCTTCTTTGCTGTCCTCTCCGCTGAGGTCGATGTCAACCCCGCTCCAGGTCTTTTTCAGATACTCGTCACGACCGGAACGTGAACGGTAGAAGGAGTAACGCAGGGGGTTCTTCTTGTAATAATCCTGGTGATACTCCTCGGCTGGCCAGAATTTCGGGGCATCATAAATGGCGGTGACGACCGGACCTTTCAGTATTCCGCTTGCCGCCAGTTTTTCTTTCGACGCTTCAGCAAGCATCCGCTGCTGCGCATTGTAGACAAAGATTGCTGAAATATATTCATGACCGCGATCAACAAACTGGCCGCCGTCGTCAGTCGGGTCAATCTGCCGCCAGAAGGTGTCAAGCAGTTTTCCGTAGGATATCTTTGTCGGGTCATAGAGTATCTGAACCACTTCGATATGGCCGCCTCGTCCATAATTGTGGTAGGTAGGATTTATGCGGTGGACCCGCCTGCGTAGCCGGAGGTCACCGAGAGAACACCGTCCAGGATCTCAAAGGGTTTTTCCATGCACCAGAAACAGCCCCCGGCAAAAAGGGCCTGGGCAGTGTTTTTTGTTGTTTCCGACATGTTGCCTGTTTTCTCGGAAGTATTGGCACTCAAGGCAAAGGCAGTCACCAATAGGATAATTGTGATACTCACCATAAGAAATTGTTTCATGTCTCTCACCTCTGTTAAGTAATTATTTTTGCTCCGTGGCTTCACTTCGAACTTTCTTTTGCGGGACAGTCCTGACATAGGTGCCTGATTTCTTAAGCCACGACTCAAGTTGTTCAAGTGTTACCTTATCAGAATCATATGTGACGGTATTGATCTCAGATGTCCCAAGCCAGCCTTTTTCAACATCGAGTACCCCTGGACGCCCTACCAGAGCGTCTTGACCGATATCGTATCAGCCGACGACAAAGGTAGCGGTCTCTGGCCCTGCCTCTGCAGCCTTACCAGACAAAGAGGCCAGGGTTATCACAAGAACAAACGATACGATCCAAAATAAAAACGCAGTTTTCATGTTTATCTCCTTAAGAGCAGATTTTGTTATTTCCAGACTTACATAGTTTTCTGAGTTCCCATGGGCTCAGTCATGTCTTTTTCCATATCCATTTTCTCCATGTTGTCCATCCCGTTGTGAAGAGGTTCCGTTTCCATGTTCTCCATTTCTGTATCCATTGGCTGCATCGTTTTCTTCTCAGCGCAGCCGAAGGTCAAAAGAGATAAAACGAAAACAGCAATCAGACTTGATCGAACTGTAAAATTTCTTTTCATGGCATATCTCCCGTTTTGCAAGTGATTGGGGATGAAGCAATTTCGCCCCCGTTGCCTGAACAGTATGGATCTGATGTAAAGAAAGGATAACGCTTTTGTAAAGATCAGGTAAAGAAAGGGGAAATGGCTGTTTCAGAGAGGAAGAGTGATGCGAATACAGGTTTTTTCGGGAGAACTTTCGGCGTCAATCCGCCCGCCATGGGCCTCAAGCAATTCCTTGGTGATGGCCAGACCGATCCCTGCACCACCAATATCGCGGGACCGTGAGCGGTCGGTGCGAAAAAACCGCTCGAAAATAAAAGGCAAATCGTCTTGGGATATTTCCGGCCCGCTGTTGCAGAATAACAGCTCTATTTGGTTTTCTTTGCGAAAAGACGAGATAGATATCTGCCCATGGGCCGGGGTATACTTCAGACAGTTATCGAGCAGATTACGCACTGCCTGCAAAAATTTATCACGGTCAACGGATAGAGTATCTGCCTCTTTTGAAAAATCGAGTTGCAGGATGATCTTTTTATCGAGAAAGTCGGGGCGATAGAGATTGAGGAGATCTTTTATCTGGTCTGAGAGAATAAGTTTTTCTCGCTTCAGAAAGTGCCTGGCGGCATCCGCCCTGGCAAGCTGCTGCAGGTTATCCACCAGTTTTACCAAACGCAGGGTCTCGCCCTGAAGCATTTTTATTGTATCCGGGGAGGAAGCAATAACCTGGTCGTTCAGTGCTTCAAGGTAGCCGCGGAGGTTGGTGAGGGGCGTGCGCAGTTCGTGGGCAACGTCAGCCACCATATTTTTTCGCAGTTTTTCAATACGCTCAAGGCTGTCGGCCATCCGATTAAATGAAAGGCCGAGTTGTCCGACTTCGTCCTGGGTGACGACGTCGACCCGCATTGAAAAATTTCCGGCAGCCACATCACGGGTAATAGCATTCATCTGGGCCAGCGGTTTCAGCACCCGTCGGGTGAGCACATAACTGAGGATGAAAGCCAGCAGCAGTGCGGCAAGGCTGGCCCAGAGGAGATAATAGTGGATAGAAGTGAGAAACATCTGGTGGATCTCGGTCGGGGAGATCTCGTATTTTTTCATCAGAGCCATGAAATAGCCGGCGGCCAACTGGTCGATGGCCAGCCAGATGACGGTGATGATAACGGCTATAACCGGAACCACATTAATCAACAGCAGTTTCCAGAGCAGCCGCTCTTTGATCAGAGCCATTGCACCTCCTGGTCGGTAAAACTGTACCCAAAACCACGGACGGTGATAATGAATTGAGGCTGCGCGGGCTGGGCTTCTATTTTTTGGCGGAGTTTGCCAATATGAACATCGATGACCCGGTCAATGACAATTTCGCCGTGTTGATAGAAGACATTCAGCAATTCATTGCGGGAAAAGACCCTTCCGGGAGCCTGCATCAGGGTCTGCAGCAGTTTATATTCAGAGCTGGTAAGGGCTATAGGACGTGCCGTTCAGACTGACACGATGCTTTTCCGGGTCAAGCTCCAGAGGGCCGCATACCAGTTTCCTTGTATCTGCAGCCGGCAGAGGGCGGGACCGGCGCAGGATGGCCTTGACCCGTGCCACCAGTTCTCGGGGACTGAAGGGTTTGACGACATAGTCGTCGGCGCCGAAAGAGAGGCCGGTGACCCGGTCGATCTCTTCTTCCCGTGCAGTCAGCATCAGTACCGGCACATCGGAGAAGGTTCGCAGCCTTCGGCAGACTTCCCAACCGTCGAGTTTGGGCAACATGATATCGAGAATGACGAAACCAGGATTGTTTTGTCTCGCCAAATGCAAAGCCTTCTCACCATCTGCCGCAGTGAGGGTGGAGAATCCTTCCCGTTCGAGATAGGTCTTGACCAGAGTGGCTGTGTTGAGATCGTCCTCGACAATCAGCACTGGGCCGTTGCAGGTGTACATAGCAGTTTTCCTTGAAAAAGCCGTCTATGCAAATATGAAGCAATTGTTTATAAAAACTACATTTTGAAGAAGTATACCAACCTTTTTGCGCACAGGAAAAATTGCCGCCGTTTCTTTCCATACCAAAAGATACTTGTCTTCATTTGGCACTCCAATCTCAGGTATGAATGGTGGGTGCAGCATTTTCATTCTAAAAAGGTATAATCAGTTATTGCCAAAACAATGGTTTCTGGATACCTGTTTTGTTGATGCAGGCAACTGTCTCTCTGTCTGAGCAATATCTCAATGGTTAAAGTTTTCGATACAAGACATTTGATTTATACAAGATCTCAAAAACACTCTCTTCTAAAATTATCGCAGGTATCTCATGTCTTCCTCTCCATTCATCGTTTTTTCTTTCCCGTCTCTGAACAAAAGATATTTTCTCCGCCTTCTCTTTATTGCCCTTGCCTGCTACCTCATCTTTGGTCATCTCCTTATTCCTCTGCGTATCCAGGGATTCAGCATGGACCCTGCTTACCGCAATAACTCTTTTGCCTTTTGCTGGCGGCTACAGTATCTCTTTACGCCCGCCAGAGCACTTTGATGTGGTCACTGTTCGCTTTTCAGGGAGACGGGTTATGCTGCTCAAGCGGATTGTGGCCTTACCGGGTGAGACGGTTGAGTTTCGCACACGGATTTCTGTATGTGAACGGGAACCTCATTGAGGAGCCCTATGTCCACCATCGATCCGATTGGGAACTTCCCCCAAGGACAGTATCCCCGGGGCATGTATATGTGGTTGGAGACAATCGAGGGACCTCCATGGCCCGCCATCAGTTTGGTGAAGTTACTATAGATCGTATTGTTGGAGGTGTATTTCCATGAACAATAAAATTATTCTCTTTCTGGCAATTTTCTGACTTTGGGCAGTGCATTTTTCTTTTGGCCCAGTGACGAGAAAAAAATCAGCGCCAAGCTTGACTCTTTAGCTGATTACTGCTCATCAGAAAAAACTGATACAGTTATAAGACTTTACAAAAAGCAACCCTTGCAGCAAAACTTTGCACCGACCCCTGCACAGTCCAAATGGAATCATTGAACATCAACGGCAATTCGGGAGAAAGAGTTCACTGATCGGCTTCTCATGATGAAAAAAAGACTGCCAGAGACAAGTTTCAACTTTCATGACACAGATATCAATATTGTCGATGACAATCAGGCTGAAGTCATCACTACCATCCGTCTCAATGGAAATCGATTAATGGGGAATTTACTGATGCCTATGAGATGAATATCACGGTGGTGAAAAATGATGAAGCTGGCATTTTCTTCTTTTACGTTGTTGAGTTCATGAAAAAATAAATACCCAAAAAGTTGTTCATCCCACCAATCCGATATTACTTATTCCAACGCCCAGCCAAAAACAGGCAATAGGAATAAAAATATCAAAATGCAACAAAATGTCATTCAGCACCATTGATTGGCACAATGATTTTTGACAGGATGGCGAAATTTTGATGAAAAGGACAATCATATGACAGAAAAACTGGATCCGGTTCTCGAGAGCATTCATCAACAATTTCTTGAATATTATAATGATTTTTTATTGATCGCCGAGCGGGCGCCTGAGTTGTTTACCGCAGGTCAGTTGCATAATCGCCTGCAGGATGACTTATTGAGGGTCCAGCTCTATCGTTTGGCGATCGACAAGAGCGTTACTTTCGCCATAAAAACTCTTGATGAGATCTTATATGATCGCAACCGCTGGGAGCATCTGCGGGAACGATTCAAGGATAAATATAAAGATGAGCTGGCAACCACTTATTTTACCTCTGTAATGCGAAAAGTTTTCGCACAGAAAGAAATATCCATTGAGTTTGATACTGACGGTATTGAGCATAAGCAAATCGATCCAGATGAAATAGTAAACTCATTATCCGTTAAAGGTGTCCGGTCGACTGGGTAAAACTATCCAGAAGGCACTTGGCGATTCTGTTTTTTCAGATTCGTTCTCCGTGAAAATCTCTCAAGATACTGACGTACTCGTTGACATCATTAATGAACAATTAGCTGGAAAAACTGCTCTGACCTCTCTTGAGGTATTAAAGCCGCCGTTCTTTCGGGGAAAAGGAGCCTACCTGGTAGGGCAATTACGGACAAAAGCGGAAGTTATTCCTCTAGTTATCAGTTGTGTATTTTCTCCTGAAGGGATAAAAATCGATGCCGCATTAGTTGGATATCAAGCGACGAGAAGTTTTCTTTTTTCTTCAACACGCTCCGCGTTTACTGTTTCGACAAGATATTATCGAGAGCTGTACAGTTTTCTTCAGCGATTGTTCTCCAGTGAAAACCCTGCCTACATTCTTGATATAATAGGTTTTAGTCATCCGGCAAAAATATCTCTTCTGCAACAGCTAAGAAAAATATGCCAAACAGGAGAACAATTCCGATACCTTGCTGTCGGGCCAGTTGACTTTGTTTTTGGACTAAAAGGATTCCCTCTGGTCTTTAAGGTGATACAGGCGAGATCTGCCTGACAGGCAAAGTATTATCGATAATTTCATAAAGGTGCACACGATTGATCGTCTTGGACAAATTCTGGATTCTCTTGATTACCGGAACTTGAAGTTCGAACGGAACCAGTTTTCTGAAGATCTGATTAAAAAATTAGAAAACGAGCAACCGGAAGATGTGATTATCACTTCGACGCATATCTTTTTAAAGCGAGTATATGCCGCGCGCCGGATTATACCCGTTAATGAATTCGTCCGTACTGCCGGCAAGCAAGAGGTTCGGCAGGTATTGCTGAGTGTTGGCTGGAATATTAAGCATTTAGCCGCCATGGGGTTTTTACCAAAATCATTGGGACTAGAGCATTTTGGACTCACGTCATGGGGCCGGGTTGTTTATTTGGACAATGCATCTCTGATCGATATTCGCACTGTTTCGCTTTCGCGGGCACCAAGGTGCCACATTGGGATTGGAACGATACAGTGTTGACCCGGCTGCCTTTGAGCAGGATTTCAAAATTCCCCAGCCGTATCAGGGACATATTTCGCGCAGTTCACGGAGATCTTTTTTCAGCGCATTTTTGGGAGGACATAAAAGCAAAAGTTCACAATGGCCAGTATCCTAATTCTTTTCCCTACCCGTCGCGCTATAGACTGAAATCGAGAAAATTTCACGGTTCTATTTTAAAAGAACTACAGCGTATGAGTGATACGGCAGATGCCAAGCAGATACATTTGGTTTTGGATAACTTGGCTGTTGTCGACGTAGAACTTGCGGGCTTGAGCTTTTTACGGCTGGAGGTTCCTTATCCCAGCGCTCGGGTGCTGGTCGCTTGAGCCCATTGGACCCCAGATTATTGCTCAATTACACCGCAGATTCCAGGATGTGACTTTTGACATCATGCAATCAGAATCGGAAGTAGTTGAGAGTGCCGGGCAATGGACCCCCGGCATTCATGGCAAGCTCAATGCATTGGTTCAGGTTAGAAGGTATGATTATGTGATAGGATATGTGAACGAGACATTTGATAAAGATTTTTTCAGACTGGCTAGGCTCAAAGGGTTCTTACTCTTATCAACAGGCACTCATAACATTGATGTGGAAGCTGCAACAAGTTTTCATACTGTTGTCACCAACGCCCCCGGCCCTACGACAACGACTGTTGCCGAACAAAATATAGGTTTGATGCTGGACGCCATCTATTCCCATGCAGTCCATTATGGACAAGGGCCTGACGGGTTTGTCAAAATAGATGGCAGCGATGATCTCCATAAGGTTCCCTTAGCAATAGCCCAGGTAATGTGGTTGAGTCTTTTGCAGAGAACATTAAAGCTTGACGAAATGTTTTCCTTTGGCGCAAGTGAACGGTATGTACGTACCGGGGTTGGCGAGCGCGCCACCGTTTATCACGATCAAATAGGCCAAAACAAGGAAGCCGGTATTGCCAGGAGTATAGGCGTTATTGGCTTAAATGAGACAGGCCTGCATATCATTGAATTTTCCATTGTCCATGAAATTACAACTATCTATCTCCTCGACAGCCAGTACAGAGACCTTCCTTCGGATCAAAAGGTACGACTTGAGGAACTGATCTCTATTAAAAAAGAGACTTCCCCTAAAAAGGAACTATCTACCCAGATCGTACCGGTGAAGTGTGCGGAAATGTTTAATCGTGCGGATTATCTCTTTACTACGGAGACCGACGATTACAGCAAGTGGACGATTGCTGCAGAGAGCGATAAAATACATATTGATATTGAAGATATTTTTGTCCGCAATCTTTTCGATTTCTATAACTCGTCCACACGCGAACTCACTCTGGGCATTCAAGGTTTGGGGCGTATTGGCGAGGCTGTTGCGCAGCGTGCGATCAATATGGGTATCTCCATCCTTATCTATCAAAGAGATCCGGACCGGCCGAAGTATCAAGAAAAACTGGAGAACTTGAGAAAACTCGCTGCGCATCACCAAAAATGGGTCGGCCAGTCGCTTACCGTTAATTATGCTGAAGATAAGGATGAATTTTTCAGGGAAAGCAATATCATCACAACCTTGGCTGCGACCACAGCCAAGACACAAAAATGGGTCGACCAAAAAGGATTGGAGCAGTTTGCAAACAAGACCTCAAGTCCTGTGCGGGTGCTTGTCAGTGCCGGCAAAGGACTTGTAGATGAAGATGCGCTCATTGAATTCTTGAGAGCAAATCGTGATGCCGAGGCCAGGCTGGATATCCTTGTCGATGAACACCAAGGGGGCGCCTATCTCAAGCTTGTCGATGATGTCGGCCTGCCACTGACAAACATTAAAGTTACGGGGCATACCGCAGCTGCGGTTCGGGAAGTGAGACAATTAAAAATATTCAAGGCTCTTGATAATTTACGGAACCTGATCGACGGCAGGATTCCTCCAAACATAGTTAATAACCCTATAACTAAAGGAAAAAATGCGGGAACGCAAAGTATCGTTGAACTCGAAGGTCTCAGATTTTTTCGTATGCGTGTCCCTTCTCCCCAGGCAAGGGTGCTTGTCATTGAACCCCTGCCTCCCGAGATTGTTCTTCATCTTCAACAGGAGTTCGGTGAAGTCTCCTTCGATATCCTGCTTGCCGAGTCAGAATTAGTAGAGGTCGATGGCGACTGGTCTCCAGGGATTAACAGCAAGTTGAATGCTATTGTGGCAACGAAAAATTACGATTATTGCCTGGGATATTGTAATGCGAATTTTGATGCATCGTTCTTTAGACAGGGACGGTTAAAAGGCCTCATTCTTTTTGCAACGGCAACCCATCACATTGATTTAGAAACGGCTACCAGGCTGGGAACAACGGTTACCAACTCTCCTGGGTTTACGACCGTCGCCGTTACGGAACAGAATATTGGCATGGCTCTGGATGCGCTGTATGGGCGTTATGTTCAAGATTCTTCTTCTGAAGGGGCAATTGCCCTGAATCAGATTGATATCTCAGGAGAAGATCAGGCAAGAACAGTTGCGCAAATTATGTGGTTTACCCTGCTGAGGCGGGCATTGAAACTGGATGTCATGTATACGTTCGGGTCAGGAGATAAATATGTACGCACCGGTGTCGGGCGAGATGCAACAGTTTATCATGACCAGCTTGGGCAATACAGCGAGGCGGGTATATGTAACAGCATTGGTATTATTGGACTGGATGAGGTGGGAGTAACTCTTATTGAACTGGCAATGATCTATGAGGTATCAACGATTCTTATCCTGGAAGAAGAGTACAGTCGGCTTTCAGCGCAACAGAAGTCTCGACTTGATGACTTGTTGCAACTTTTACCCGAGGTTTCAGAGACAAGTCCGTTATCCATTCACATCCAACCCGTTGAGCTGGATGAGTTGATCGAAACGGCAACCTATACTATTAAAACACCTTTTGCCTATAAAAGTGAATTCTTAAGAGAAATAAAAACCAAGAGTTCGATAAATATTCTAGCCGACAAGATGTATATACATGATTTGGGCATATTTGATCGGTCACTTGTTCGGTTTAACCTTTGGCGTGCAGGGCTTAGGTCGTATCGGTGAGGCCGTCGTTCAAAGGGTACTGGCTCTGGGTGCCAATGTCATTGTCTGCCAGAGAAACCCTGAGCGACCTAAATATCAACAGAAACTTGAGCGTTTAAGGCGTTTGGCGAAGAACAGGGCAAAGGTTTACTGCAAAAAAATAGATGTTAAGTATGTCGACAAAAACGAGCTCTTTACAACCAGCAACATTGTAACAACACTTGCGGCAACGACCTCACAGACTCGATACTGGGTTGACCGTCAGGCCCTTGGACATGCTCGGCAGCGCAGCTCGAAGGCTCTGTAAAGATTCTCGTTAATGCGGGAAAGGGACTGTTAAATGAAGCGGATCTCGCACCCTATTTAAGGGAACGTCAAGACGTAGAGGTACGGTTGGATGTTCTTTCCGATGAACAAGAAGGAAAAGCCGGCAGCCGGTTCATGGATAGCAGACGGCAAACCACTGGCCAATCTCAAGATAGCCGGACATACCGCAGCGGCTGTCATCGAACTGCGCCGTCTTAAGATCTTCAATGCACTCAACAACTTACGACTTCAGTATAGATGGGCGGACGCCCAATAACATCCTGAATCCGGAAAAATTGTGAAGTTGATGGGTCAGCCCTATCGATGAGTTTTTAGATGCCATCATGTTCACCAATAAAGCTTTGCAGGGCCGCCTCCCGCTTTTTTAACGAGTTCTGCCTGCCAATCAGGTTGGCCTCAACAACCCTTTCATTGCAATCCGTTAATGGACAACGCTCGCAGGACTCACTGACCTTTTCCACTTCAATCCCGGGATCGTCGATAAACTTAATTGCCGATCTCGACTTTTTGTCAATCTTGATGCCAAGGGCAATTGCCGACCCCCGGTTTTTTGACAATGATAATGGTCGCGACATGCTTAACAGCAAAAAACTGTGCACCACTTTTCACAAATTCAATCTTTTGTACCCCTACAGCGAGTGGCATCCTGTTGTGGCGCAGTTTTTTAAGCAATCGAAGAGGCAGCAGCCGTCGACAGTGATGTTCATTAATCCCCAGACCATAGGAAATAAGGGTATCTGTCATATTAAGTTCCTTGGTGAGAATTGTCGACAGACGGTCTGCCGCATCAATAAACCGGAAATAAAAGACCTTGGTCAACCCAAAGACGCCGGGAAGCAGCTGGCTCATACGGTGAAGAAGCATTTCGGGAGTGGCGTGATACAAATCAAGCAATTCCTTAAACAATTCACCATCCCACTCAGTTCGTTCCAGCAACCGTTTTACATCCTTGACCACTCGATCCTGTTGCAGAAGCAGAGCTCCGCCAAAATATGATGCTTTGAAATTATTCACCAACTGATCAAAATTCTTCACGTTGATCCATGAAGAAGTAAGGGGTCGTTCTGTAATTTCCATTTCAACAAAACCAATTTCCCGTGCCAGAATAAAAGCCTTCTGGGAAGAAAGTAATTTACCGTTTATTGAAAGCAGCCCATTCCCCCTTAAAACTGAACGCAGCCGATTAAGATCAGGGTGCTACTGCAAGTTCTTTTTCCTCTACGGTGTATGCCATGATTTTCCTCAAGAATCTTTTTGAGTTCTGTAAAGGAAGGTGTCCGGCTGTCAATTCCCATTGAACGGGCATAGCGATTGGCCAGATTTTCCAAATCAGGAAAATAGTTTTTACACTGCTTCACATAGGTCCGCAGCGCGGCGAAGAGAAAAGTTCTCCACAGACATATCGTATGCTCGACTGATCTGTAAAAAAGTCTCCAGGAAAGCATGGGCATTTTCCGGATTATTTTTAAACAATCCGAGTATATCACTTGCTGGAAGACCAAACAGATGAAAGGGAAACTGCTTTATCAACTCTGAGTTGATAAGCGCGGCAAAGGGATCGAGGTCTTTACTGACCTTGGTAGAGACCAATGTGTCATAGTCTACCTCAAGGGCTTCGGCCAGGCGGATCAATTTCTCCGGTTTGGGGTACTTTTTACCGGATTCAATCTCACTGAGGTATGAAACCGCAATGCCGGTTTTTTTTGAAAGTTCCTGTAAAGATAATCCCAGACGAGTTCTGTAGGATTTAATCTTAATCCCGAAAATAATTTTTAAATTTTCTTCATTCATTAATTGTGTCATGCCTTGCACTGTATGTCTTCCAGAAAGAAATTTCAACATTTCGAGAAAATATTTATCTAGCGAAATTTCGCTTGACGTCCTATCTCGTGATACCTATCGTAGGTTAAAACCAAATCAAAAAGGAGGAGGCATGTCAGAATCAATCACAAAACGGCTGTTGTTCCAAAATGAAATTGAAGAAAATTATCCGGATGTTCTTAATCGCTGATGCCCTCGTTGCACTTGAGAAAACTGGCGGCACTCAACGGTGAACGTATCGCCCTCATGGAAAAGCGGGACCGTAGACGACAACAGAGATTTGCAAGTCAGGAGCGAATCACCTTTTTAAAGAGTGATGCGACCATTGGCGGCAGCAATATAACAGTGGCTGATGCAAGGGCTGGAAAGTTCAGCGGACCTCGCATTCCAGATGATTTACAGAGACAATGGATTCAAGGTACCGGCCCGGCCGCAAAGCCTGATGCACCGCTTGAAAGCAGCATAAGAAACGTGGCCTATGCCCTTCTTTCCGGAGCAGATGGCTGGATGTTTGACGGAGAAGACGCCCTGGGCCAGATCAACACCATGTCTTTGGATAATCTTAGAAATCTCAAGCTGGCCTATCAAAACGATCCACTATTTCTCGATGTTGCCGAGACAGTAGCAAAGGATATGAATAAATGGGCTGAATCCTTTCTTGGAAGAACAATCATCGATGATTGGCAGGAACAGCTCAAATTCACCACCAGAATATTCAGACCTCGAGGACTCCATCTCGATGACCGGCATTTCAGGGATGCTAATGGCCGTGGACTCTCAGCCTCCATTGTTGATACAACACTCTATCTCTGCAACACCCATGAAGAATTGCGAAAGAGCGGTTCTTCCCTGGTGCTTTACCTCCCCAAAATCCAGACAGCAGAGGAAGCAGCCTTTTGGAAGAAATTACTGGACACGCTCGAATCCGTCTTGGGATTGCCGCAAAATTCGATACTCGCTTACGTTCTTCTTGAACAGGTTGAAGCAACCTTTCAGATTATGGAGATACGAGCCGCCTTAGGTGGTCACTTTGTCGGCTTCAACACCGGGAGATGGGATTATATAAACAGCGTAGCCGATGCCATGGCCTGGGATAGTAATTTTATTAATCCCAACATTGAAGAAATCGGCATGACCTATGGCTACATGAGGATGTATGAAGACAGGGTCCGACGTTGTGTAAACACCCCTGACGAAAATGGCAGATTCGCGCTGTTTCAGGGCGGAATGGAACCTAACATCCCCGTTGGATCTCAAAAAGGTGTAGAGGCCAGCATGAAAAATGCCCTGGCAGGCGCAGAACGTGAACAAAAGGCAGGTGCCAGCGGAAAATGGGTCGCCCATTGGAAAATGGTCCATATCATCCGACCTGTCTGGGAAAAGGTAGGTGAGAATCAATCAACTGGGCAGATCCTTTCCAGCCCTCAGTTATGAGCAGGAAGATGCAGACAATCTCTTTTTATTAGAAGATGCCCCCCGCACCATTCGCGGGGCAAGAAATCTGCTCAGCGTCGCCCTGCAATATGGCAATGCCTTTTCCCAGGGGTTTCAGGCAGCTGCTCTGAAGCCTGCAGACTTTTTTGGCAACGATGACATTCTCTATCTCATGGAAGATATGGCAACCGGCGAGATCCGGCTGAGTATCCTCTGGGAATGGGTCCATAAAGGTGCGGTGCTCACAGAAGATGACCCTGATACCGGCCATAAAAAAGGAGAAGTTTTTACAAAAGCAATTTTTGCCAGGCTCCTGGATGAAGAATACGACAAACTTCTTAATGCAGATAATCGCGATGTCCATGAAAAATCGAAAACCACTTCCTTGCCGATTGTCTATGAAATGGCCAAAAGATATATCGACGAAGAGGTAAAAATCCCTTGGTATATCGATTTGTTGAACATCAATCTCAACAATCACGACTTAAACGAAGGCAAACGGCGAATTGACGCCTATATCAAGAAATTCAGAGAAACCGGTCAGCGAATTACAGAAAATTTGGATTTTTCACGATAAAGAAAAGGAGAAAAACATGTTAGAAAAACAAATCAGTGAATTACAGGAATATTTCTCCAGCTCCCGGTTTGATGGGATTCAACGACTTTATTCTGAGCGACAGGTGGCAGAACAGCAAGGAACCATTGCCAATGACTATACTGTGGCACGGGAGGCTGCAGAAGGTTTTTTCAGCCTTTTGCGAAAAAAATTCAGCAACAAATCATCAATTACTACCTTCGGCCCCTATTCGCCAGGCCAGGCAGTTACCATAAAAAGAGCGGGTATCGAAGGGATATACCTGGGCGGATGGGCAACATCGGCAAAAGGTTCTATCAATGAAGACCCTGGAGCAGACCTGGCCTCGTATCCCTTAAGTCAGGTTCCTGATGAGGCCGCACCCATCGTCAGAGCTCTGCTCACTGCCGACAGAAACCAGAAGTTCTTTCGCTCGCGCATGACAGAAGAACAAAGACAGAAGAGCCCTGAATATGACTTTCAGCCCTTATATTATTGCCGATGCCGATACAGGCCATGGTGGTGATGCCCATGTTCGCAACCTGATCCGACGTTTTGTGGAAGTAGGCGTTCCCGGCTACCATATCGAAGATCAACGACCAGGAACAAAGAAATGCGGTCACCAGGGCGGCAAGGTCCTTGTTCCGGTCGACGAACAGATTAAGCGACTGAACACAGCCCGTTTTCAATTGGATATAATGCGGGTACCTGGCATTATCGTGGCCAGGACCGATGCAGAAGCCGCCACCTTACTCGATAGTAATAACGACAGCAGGGATCATGCTTTTATCTTGGGGGCAACAAACATCAATGTGCCTCTTTACAAATTCTGTGCATTGGCAGTACAACGCCTGTTCAACCAATCCGGGCATAAGGAAGTGCTTGGTCATCTGCTCTTTGATCTGGCGGAAGAACAGTATGAACTGGCCACTCAATTGGTTTAAATCAGCCGACATCTATGAGAAATTACAAACGATAATTGCCAAGAAAGTCTCAGCCGACAGACTCGAATTAGAGCATATGCTCGATGAGGCCATGACCATTGTGGTGCAGGCCTGGGAGAGTGATGCAGGTATCAAGACTTTTCCGGAAGCAGTTGCCGACCGGATACAGCTCCTTCAGGATGACGGTCAGGAAACAGCAATGAGTGTTGATGAGTGGATGACTTATGCCAAAAAAGTTTCCCACTTTATGGCAAGGCAGAAAGCTAAAGAGATTGGGGCCAATATTCCATGGGACTGGAATCGGCCGAGAACAACGGAAGGTTTCTTCCAGATTCGCGGCGGCATCGATTACGCCATTGCCAAATCCCTGGCGGTTGCTCCCTTTGCCGACCTTATCTGGATGGAAACAAAAACAGCCAATTTAAAAGAGGCCACTGAATTTGCCAAAGCAATCCATGCCGTCTATCCGGACAAAATGCTTGCCTATAATCTTTCGCCTTCATTTAACTGGGATACAACCGGGATGAGCGATGAAGAGATGCGACAATTTCCCAGCGAAATTGGAAAACTTGGCTATGTATTCAACTTCATCACCTATGGCGGCCATCAGGCAGACGGTGTCGCAGGCGAAGAACTCGCAACCGCACTGAAGCAGGATGGCATGCTTGCCCTGGCACGATTACAGCGCAAACTTCGACTGATTGAATCTCCCTACACCACCCCGCAATCCCTGGTCGGTGGCCCAAGACTCGATGGCGCGCTTTCAGCATCTTCCGGGCGAACAGCAACGACCAAAGCAATGGGCAAAGGCTCCACCCAATTTCAACATCTTATCCAAACCGAACCACCGATTTCAATCCTTGAAGGATGGCTTGCCAAATGGGCCGAACACAACAACGTCAACCGTGATCTTTCGGCACGACTCAGGCCACAAAGCCAGGGCTCTGACATCCTGGAGCTTGATGTTCTTGACAGTTCAAATACACAAGGTGGCTGAAGTAGTTTTTACCGAAATGTGCGATCGCGAGGACAAGGTATTTCTGTTTATCCGCAACCAGATCATCTATGATACCGACCTGAGCAGAAAGCGGCTTATGACTCTCCTGCAACTCTTTTTGATACACCGGTATAAAGCGGACATCATTCAGTACATGACCCCGACCGATGATAATCGCCAACAAACCAATGGCATGAAGCGGCATGGATTATTTGAAGATGTCATTGAAGAAATTGGTGATATCATCGTTGCCCATGTACATAAGAAGAATGTTGCCAGAAATACTTCGTCATGACGGCCAAGGCATAAATAAAATAATTATCAAGGGGTAATGGTTTGTCTTCGACTTTATAAATGTACTGCAGACAATTCACCCCAGAACAAACGGCTGTAATTGCTGGTTATTTTAGCTCCCTGCTCTCTCATCCCGAAGAAGGGACGAGAGAGCAGGGGAAAAGACTATAACGGTCTACTTTTGCATGGCTTTTTGCAAATTATCATCGATCTTCGCCAGAAACTCTTCTGTTGTGAGAAAGCCCTGATCCCCACCAACCAGAAGTGCCAGGTCCTTGGTCATAAAACCGGATTCAACAGTCTCCACGCAGACTCTCTCCAGGGTCTCGGCAAACTTTATCACCTCTGGTGTACCATCAAATTTTCCACGATAAGTATATTCCCCTGGTCCAGGCAAAGATCGAGGCTATGGGGTTGGTTGAAGTTTTATTGCCTTTTTGGTGCTCGCGATAATGGCGGGTGACCGTGCCATGGGCCGCTTCCGACTCCACGGTTTTACCATCTTCCGTCATAAGCACCGAGGTCATGAGCCCGAGAGACCCAAAGCCCTGAGCAACAACATCCGACTGCACATCGCCGTCATAATTTTTGCATGCCCAGACAAAGCCGCCATCCCATTTCAGTACGGCTGCCACCATATCGTCAATCAGCCGATGTTCATAGGTAATTCCTGCGGCAACAAATTTTTCGGCAAATTCTTTTTCATAGACTTCCTGAAAAATATCCTTGAAACGGCCGTCATATTTTTTGAGAATGGTATTTTTGGTGGACAGATAGACAGGCCAGCCGAGATTCAGCGCGTAATTCATGCACGACCTGGCAAAGCCCCGAATTGAGGCATCCAGATTGTACATACCCAAAGCACAGCCGCTATCTGGAAAATCAAACACCTCGTATTCAATGGGGTCACCGCCATCTTTAGGGACAAATTTCATGGTCAGTTTTCCTGCTCCCGGAACAAGAAAATCTTTAGCTCGGTACTGGTCACCAAAAGCATGTCGGCCGATAACAATTGGTTTTTTCCAGCCTGGCACCAGCTTTGGAATATTATTACAGATAATCGGTTGACGAAAAACCGTCCCGCCAATGATATTTCTAAGGGTCCCGTTAGGCGACACCCACATCTGTTGAAGGCCAAACTCCTTAACCCGATGCCTCGTCTGGAGTAATGGTCGCGCATTTGACTCCGACACCGTATTTCTTTATGGCATTGAGCGGCATCTATGGTTATCTGGTCATGGGTCTCATCCCGTTTCTCTATGCTCAGGTCGAAATATTTAAGATCGACCTCGAGGTATGGAAGAATGAGTTTCTTTTTGATGAAATCCCAGATAATTCTGGTCATCTCATCTCCGTCCAGCTCGACTATTGGGTTTTGCACCTGTATTTTGGTCATTTCGGAGTTCCTTTTATAACATTTGCCAACTCTGTTCTGGTTGAGATTGGTACATTAGTGTATTAGTTTAATACCTTATACTGATATTGCGATCCTAATACCAGCCCAATATCCAATGCTCTGTGGTTCATGGCCAAAAAATCCTTGGGTATCCTCTTTTCCAGCACTTTGACAACCGCCTCGACCGGGATCAGCTGGGTTATGCCGATAAGCGTTCCCAGGGTACAGATATTGTAGACTATCGGTTTGCCGATTTTGTCCATCACCTGCTCATACATCGGCAGCTCCAGCTTTTTGGCATCAGTTTTTTTGGTTGTCTGCACAAAGCGGGGATCACTGAGCAAAAGCCCGCCTGGCCTGATCAGAGCAGAGAAACTGTTATAAGCATCCTGAGTTAAAGTCAAGAGGATATTAGGCTGGTCCACCTCCGGGTAGTTAATTTCGTCGTCAGAGATAATAATATCGCTGCGGGTGGCACCACCTCTGGCAGCGGCGCCGTAAGCCTGGGTCTGAGTGGCATTTTTTCCACCATAAATAACCGCAGCTTCGGCAAGAATAATAGCCGCTGTTATAACACCCTGGCCGCCGGATCCGGAAAAAACTAATCGTGTCATAGTCATTATAATTACCTCGCCATGGCCTGCTGGATAATTTTGTCATACTCGCGGCAATATTCCGGTTTTTCCTGCTCAACAAAAATACCCCTGGCAATAAGACCTGGGTTTTCCTGCAGGGCCTTAGAACCAAGTTTCGCGGTATTGGTTTTATGCAGCTCCAGCATGGCCACTGCGTCCCCTTCTTTATTCTTCCTGCCGTAATGGGTTGGACACTGAGAAAGTATTTCTACCACGGAAAACCCTTTATGCTGAATAGCTTTCTTCAGTATCTCCGTCGATTCTCTGGCATGATAGGCAGTTGATCTCGCCACAAAAGTGGCCCCGGCGGCGGTGGCCAGGGCAACGACATCAAACTCACTGTCAATGGTGCGATAGGGTGCGGTGGTGGCCTTTATTCCGGGACCAGACAGGGGAGAAAATTGACCTCCGGTCATGCCATAAATTCGGTTGTTCATGACGATGGCGGTAATATCGATGTTTCTTCTTGCCGCATGTATAAAGTGGTTGCCACCGATTGCCAGGGCATCGCCATCACCCATGGGGACGATAATGTTCAGCTCCGGCTTGGCCAGCTTGACTCCGGTGGCAAAGGCCAGGGCTCTGCCGTGCAGGGTGTGCAGAGAATGAAAATCAACATAACCGGATATCCTGGCAGAGCAGCCAATTCCGGAGGTCATAACGATGTCGTTCTTATCCAGCTGCAACTCTTCAATCGCGCGAAGAAGAGAGTTTAAAATAGTTCCATGGCCGCAGCCCGGACACCACATATGAGGGAAAAACCGTTCCCGTAAATACTCTTTAACAGCCATATCACACACCTCTTCCCTGGATAACCCTTAAAAGTCTTTTGATGTCATGGGGCGTGATCAAATGACCATCGAACCGGTTGGCCAAAAACACCCGCTGCGGTTTCTCTACCGCGGCTTTCACCTGGGCCATCACCTGCCCCATATTCATCTCAACCACGAGAACCGCCTTGGCTGCAGAACATTTTTCACGAACCACCTCCGCTGGAAACGGCCAGATACTCTGCAGCTCGAGGACCCCGATTTTTTCTCCTTTGGCCCGCCGATCTGCAGCCAGGTGGATAGCCGACCTGGCCGAGGAGCCATAGGAGACAAGGATATATTCGGCATCATCGAGAAAATGTTCCTTATAGCGGGTGATCGCATGGACATTATTTTCGATTTTGTCGACCAGGTGGCGCAGCAGTTCGTTCACTGTTTTGGGGTTATTGGACGGAAATCCCCACATATCATGATATAGCCCGGTGACATTATAGCGATGATGGCCGCCAAAGTCGGACATCGGCAGCCTGCCATCCTCCCGCGGCAGGTAAGGATGATAATCGACGTCTTTGCCAAGGGATGTACGCAGTCGATCGACGATCGGCAGGGCACCCGCATCAGGGATAACGAGTTTTTCCCGCATATGGCCGACGGCCTCGTCAAGAAGCAGGATAACCGGGGTTCGGTAGGTCTCGGCAAAGTTAAAGGCTTCAACGGTGAGGGCAAAGACATCCTGATGGTTGGAGGCGGTGAGCGCGATTATACTGTGATCGCCATGGGTACCCCACCGAGCCTGGTTGATATCGCCCTGGCTGACATGGGTCGGATTGCCGGTAGAAGGCCCGCCCCTCTGGACGTTGGCAATGACGCAGGGTATTTCCGCCATGCAGGCGTAGCCGATGGCCTCCTGCTTCAAAGAAAAGCCCGGGCCGCTGGTTGCGGTCATCACCTTGTTGCCGGTAAGTGAGGCGCCGATGATGGCACACATCGAGGCGATCTCATCCTCCATCTGGATAAACTTGCCGCCTTTCTGCGGCAATCTTGCCGAAAGGAGTTCGGCTATCTCGGTTGACGGCGTAATCGGATAACCGGCAAAAAAATCCAGTCCGGCATAGAGGGCTCCTTCCACACAGGCCTCGTTGCCCTGAACAAAACGAATATTTTTACTCATTGCTTTCTCCCTCAAGAAGGATGACTTCGATTGCCAGATCAGGGCATCTGATCTCACAGAGCTTGCAGCAGATGCAATCTTCAGGGCGCACTGCTGTTACCTTGTCCATAGTATCCAGTTCCAGAACCTGTTTCGGGCAGAACTGCACGCAGATGCCGCAGCCCTTGCACCAGTCCCGGTTGATTTGATGCTGTTTCAGCTTTTTTCGAGCCATTCCATTGTCCTTATATTAACCTCATTTTTTAATGAACATCTCTATTTGCCGGCAAGAAAGGCAAAATACTCTTCTACACCCGGCAGCCTGCCGAGGAGACCACTGATCGGAGTTTTTCTTCGTACCTGTATTGTTCAATCATTATGTTTCCTGTTTGTGGATGGGGATAAAGAGATTATTTTCTCCACTATCCTACTCTTTTTTGATGACTTTGGCGTCAGTTCTCCGAAAGAATTTTAGAAGGACGGGCAGAATAAAAAGCAAAAGAATGATCCGAAAAAGATGATGCGTGGCGACAAAGGCCGAGTCATAATTAAGGGCCAAAGCCATAGCCGCCATTGCCTCTACCCCGCCCGGCGCATAGGAAACCCATATCTGGCCAAAAGGAATACCCAGGAGTATTGCGGCAAGCCCGGCAAAGAGTGCGGCGATAGCACTGGATACCACAACCACAACAAGTGCTGCACTGACCAGTCTTTTTATATCGGCGAGTGGAATGGTGGTAAATCTGGCACCGATAACCGAACCGGTAATGACAAACCCTGTCCATAAAAATCCTGTCTGTGGCCGGCCGGAAACAACGCCAAGATAATGCAGAACACCACTGACCAAGACCCCTGCGATCAAATAGGCTGCAGGCAGTTTCCTGCGATCGAGTACAAAGCCAAGGAACAAAGTCAGCAGAAAGAGACCCGCCGTGGCCACCAGAGAGATGCTGCCTTGCTGGCCACCCCCACCGCTGCCATGCTGCAGATCCATCAGGTCAAGTACCAGAGGGAGTCCGGTTGTGATCGACAGTAACCTGATACTCTGGATGACAATGATTGCCCTGGCATCACCCACTCCGGCTGCCGCAATGGCCAGGGAATAGCTTAAAGCCCCAGGCGAGGCGGCAAGGATGGCAGTTTCCCTAGATTGGCCAAAAAATGCGATCAAGACCCAGCTGCTGGCGCAGAGTATAGCACCCATCACCAGGACCAGGCCACTGAGACTGAGAGGCCATTTAACCGCCATTTCAAGAAAATCGGTGCTCACTCCCGAGGCAAGCGAACAGCCGATAGCGGCAAAGGCCATATTTCTTAGCCACGGGGGTACGCTTGTCGGCAACCGGCAAAAAGAGACTGTAGAAACAGCCAGGGTGGAGCCGATCAGAGCGGCTGCCGGAAGACCGGCGGCAAAAGCAATCATTGCCCCACCGGCACCAATAATCAGGGTTATAATGACCTGGAACAGGCCATTCCCCTGCAACCCTGCCTTTATTGATTTCAGAGCCATGGCAATAGTTTTCAACCTGCCTTTTCAATTAAATCTGCCGGAGAGTATTACTTTTTGCCTGCAGCCATTGAAATGATTCAGACGGCTTACTGCAAAGGTTGCACTTCACGGAGAATATCTATCAGGGTTCCATCCCGGTACTCAATGAGTGCTACTATTTTATCGGTGAATTCCGGTTTGTTTGGTTTTCCAGTGATGGAGTAGGCAATATCCCGCAGCTCTTCGATGGTTTTGAGTGGGATACCGGCATCTTTTAGTCGATCGATGAGCTCTTTTCTCCTGGGATTTACGGCAATGCCGTAATCAGTCACCAGAACATCAATACTTTCCCCTGGAGTAGAGACCACCACCACATCATCGACGACAACAGGGATACGGCCTCTGACCAGCGGTGCCGTGATAATAGTGATTTTTGCCCCGGCAGCGGTATCTGAATGACCACCTGTCGGATACTGAAGCATGCCGTCTGAGTGGGTATTAACATTGACATTGAAATTAAGGTCTATTTCCGTCGCCCCGAGCACGACGACATCAAGGAGGTTGACCGCTGTGCCCCGGTTATGGGGATTGGCATAAAAACCCGCACTCACCTCGATATGGTTATAGTCCTTCATCAGTGATTCTATAGCATACTGGTCAAAGGCCTGGATAGTGAGAATTTTGTCAAGTATGCCTTTCTCCAGCAACTTAACCATATGTTCAGTGGTCCCTCCCATACCAAAGCTACCTCGAATACCGCGTTTTTCCATACGTTCGCCAAGGAATTTGGTGACGGCCAGGGAAATACCGCCGGCACCTGTCTGAAACCTCATGCCATTGTAAAAGGCTTCAGAATTCTCTATTACCCGGACAGCGTTGCGGGCTATATTCAAGTTCACAGGATCACGAGTTACCTGCAGGGTATTTGAAGCAATCAGTGATGGATCACCAATATCATCTATTTTTACGACGGTTCCGACATACTCCTGGGAAATTGAGATGGGAATGACCGGGGTCTCTTCCATATAGTTGGTAATTGCGACAGTCTTTTCACTATAGATAGCATCGCAGAGAGAATAGGCAAGCGGACCGCAGGCGGAAGGCCCTTTCACTCCATTGCAGTTGCCGATGGCGTCGGCACAGGGTGCCCCGATAAATGCAGCATCGATGTGCAAATCACCCCGCTCGATGGCACGGACCCTGCCGCCGTGGGAGCGGATGGTAATAGGTCGCTCCATCAGACCACGGGAGATGGCACGGCCCACCTTGCCACGGGCGCTCCCCCCTTCTATACAGGTTACGACACCGTTTTTGATATGATCGATGAGTGGTTCATGCACCGAATAGAGCGAACTGGGGGCCAGAGTCAGATTTTTTATACCCATGGCGGCTATCTCTGCCATAACCAGATTGAGAACCTTATCACCTTCCCGGAAATGATGATGAAAAGAGATAGTCATGCCGTCTTTAAGTTCGATACGTTCTAAGGCGTCTCGAAGAGTCGGCACCAGACAATTGTCTCCCGGGTGAAGAATTGTGCCTAACCGTGGACCAACCCGTCGTTTTTCTTCCTTTGGCGGGGTGGAGAAGGCACCGGCAAATGGCCGATACGTTTTTCCATCAATCTGCAGGGGCACTTTACGACCAACGACATTTTCCACAAAGTTATTGCTTGACATGGACAATCCTCCTTAAATCGTCGGTGCAGGAACAGCAACACAAAGACGCTCAGCATATTGTATAGTTTTCTCAGCTCGCTGGATGATCGGTTTATCAATCATTTTCCCTTTCACCACCGCCACACCGCTCCCCTCGCTTCTTGCCTTGTCAGCGGCAAAAAGGACATTGACTGCAAATTGCATCTCTTTTTCGGTAGGGGTAAAACATTCATGGATGGTCTCGATCTGGGAGGGGTGGATAGCCGCCCTGCCATCAAAACCCATTTCCTTGATTTCAATAGTGTCCCGATGCAGACCTTCTTCGTCTGCCAGATCAGAAAAAACCGTATCGAGAGCCTGCACCCTGGCTGCTTTAGCGGCAATGACAACCATGCTCCTGCCCCAGAAGATCTCCCTCCCGGCCTTGGTTCTGGTGGCCCCGATATCCTGGGTAAAATCCTCACCGCCAAAGGTAATGGCATCGACCATTGGCGATGCACACGCCACTTCATAGGCATTGAGAATGCCTTTTGCAGTTTCGATCATTGGCAGAATACTTATCTGCTTAGGCAATCTGGCTTCCTTGATGGCGTTTTCAACGACCTGGACATCAGTTCTGCTCTCACACTTCGGGACAACGACTGCATCCGGACCTGCGGCAAGAACTGCTGCGAGATCAATGAGACCGCCGTGACTGATCGGGTTGATCCGGACCATCACCTCGGAAAGCCCGAAGTTGATCATTTTAATTGCACGGCTGACGAGAAATCGGGCTGCGTCTTTCTGTTCAGGGGATACCGAGTCTTCCAGGTCAAGTATCACCGCATCTGCGCCAAGCCCAGGCCCTTTCTGGATCATTCTCGGCCGGTTACCAGGCAGATAAATCCTCGAGCGTCTCAGTCGTTCCATTATTGTTCCTCCCTGAGAGCTCTCTCGATTGCAGTTTGCACCCGCGCCCTGATTGCGTAATCCAGGGCTCCCTCATCGTGTCACCAGCACAATCAGATCAGTCAAGCCGTACGCGGCTATCTCTTCCAGGACAGATGCACGGATCTGGCTGCCAAAAAGCGCCATGACCTTACTTTTTATGTCCAACTGGATACCACTGCCATCCGGCCCCGGTTTGAGGTGGATAACCACATCTCCCTTATCTTGAAGACCAGCCTTAGCTTCGCGGAAAATCTTTCTGGTTTCAATCACCATAACAACACCCATCTTCTTTAGTTCCTCTTTATGTATAAGCGCTTGTGACACCCCTCTGCCCATAACCCCAGATCGACATCGTTCGAAATCAGGTTCAGAGCAGGGTGGTCTCGATACAATCTATCCTTCCAGTCCAATATGCCGGAATATATTACTCTTCAACAGCTGCCTTTTTTTCCATTCTGCTTCTTTTTATCCTGCTATACAGAGGTGGCAGAAACAGAATCAGCACAGTAAGAACATAGATCACAATACTGCTTCCGGACTCAAAAAGAACCATCCAGTCACCGCCGGAAATGGACAACGCCCGCCGCAGATTATCTTCAAACAGACCACCCAAAACCACCCCGAGAATAACCGGGGCAAGAGAAAACCCCATCTTCTTGAGCAGCCAGCCAAACAGACCAAGACCAATAATCATGATAGAGATCAAACGGGTTGCCCACCACCGAGTAGACCCCGATAAAGGCAAGGACAGCGATCAGCGGCGTGAGATATTTCTGGGGAATGGTCAGGAGCCGGGCGAAAAATCCGACCAGCGGCAGGTTGATGACAAGCAGTGCCATATTGCCGATATACATTGAGGCAATCAGACCCCAGGCAATCTCGGGACGATTTTGAAACATTAAAGGCCCTGGTGTGATATTGAATAGCAGCAGAGCACCGAGCAGAATAGCCGTCGTGCCGGATCCGGGAATTCCCAGAGTCAGCATGGGCACCATGGCTCCGCCAGCCGAGGCATTATTGGCGGCTTCCGGGGCGGCAAGACCGCGAATATCCCCTTTACCAAAACGTACCACTTTTTCCGGCTATTCGTTTCTCCGTTCCATAGGCCACAGCCGAGGCCACAGAAGCACCCGTTCCCGGCAGAACCCCGATAAAAAACCCGAGAAGTGAACAGCGCAAAACTGTCCATTTAACCACTGCCAGATCCTTCATCGACACAAAGCTCTTGCCGACAGGAAGAACTTTCAACTTGCCGGTGATCTGATGTTCCACCAGGGTGATCAGTTCACCCATACCAAAAAGACCAATGACAATAACCAGAAAATCAATCCCGGCCAGGATATCCGGAATACCGAAGGTGAACCTGGCAACACCGGTATTCGCATCAATACCAATCGAGGCGATCATCAGGCCGATTAACGCGGCGAGCAGGGTCTTGACGGGGTTTTTGCCGACCAGAGAGGCCAGGCAGGTAAAAGCGAAAACCATCAGGGCAACATAATCCGATGGATTAAAATGAATGGCAACAGAGGCCAGCATTGGCCCGAAAAGGCTCATAAGGATGACGGCAAAAGTCCCGCCGACAAATGATGCGATGGCCGATAGGGACAGGGCCCGGCCCGCCTCCCCGTTCTTGGCCATGGGATTGCCGTCCAGGGTGGTAAAAACGGCACCCGCATCGCCTGGAACATTGAGCAGTATGGACGAAACCCTGCCGCCATATTCCGCCCCATAATAGATCCCGGCCAGGAGGATGAGGGCCGACTCCGGTGGCAGGCCAAGACTGTAGGCGATGGGCAAAAGAATCGCCACTCCGTTGATGGGGCCGATTCCCGGCAACGCGCCGATAAGTGTTCCTGAGAAACAACCGACAATCACATAGAGGAGATTCATCGGATCGAGGGCAACACCAAAACCCTGTATAGAGACCAGAAAGTACTTCGTTCATGACAGTCCTCGCAATAATTTTAGAATTATCCCTTCCGGCAGATTCAGATCTAAGATTACTGCACAGAGCAGGTAGCCGAAACCACCTGATGCCACACCGAACAAACCAGCCTCCAATGCTGTTGCACCAAGTATTTTTGACAACACCAGGCAGAACAAGGTGGTCGACAAGATAAAACCCAGCGGCTCAAAGAGATAGGCGTAGGCCGACAACAGAATGAGAAGAATGGCAATGCGAATCAGGGTCGTTCCCAGGATTTTCAGCCTGGTTCCGTCCGGAAGGAAGATGATGTACACACAGCAAAGACAGGCAAATACCGAGAGTATCTGTGGCCAGGTTTCAGGACCCAGTGGATCGTACTGAAACGGTGCTTCAATTATGGTAAAGGCGATAAAACCATAGCCGAGAACAATGGCCAGGGCAATACAGCCGAAAATTCTATCCGCCATTTTTTCCTCCGAATTACCCCGGTCCGAATTCAGACCGGGGAGTTGTTATGTGCCAGAAATTACTTGATCAAACCGGCTTCCCTGGCGATTCCACGCATCCGTTCAACGCGCATTTTGACATCGGCATCAAACTCCTTGCCTGCCATATCGAGCTTCAGAAGGCCTTTCTCTTTCTGAATTTTGGCCAATTCTTCAGTAGCATAGGCAGCTTTAAAAGCATCTACCCAGGCGTTATAAGCCTCATCAGAGACGTTCTTGCCCATATAGTAGCCGCGCAGGATGGTCCATTCGGCATCATAGCCAAGTTCTTTGGTGGTTGGAAATTTGGCAAAAGGTTCCGGCAGACGTTCGGGGGACATTACGGCGAGAATTCGCAAGCTGCCGTCCATATGAGAAGCCATCTCGCCGACATCACCCATGTAGGCCTCAATACTGCCGCCAAGAAGCCCGGCAATAGCGTCACCGCCTCCATCATAGGCAACATAGCGCATCTTTTTCGGATCCTTATCAACTGCACTTGATAAGCAGTGCAGCCTTCATCCAATCCTGGGAACCCACTGAGCCTCCAGCACCGATGACGACACTGTTCTCACCCTTTTTCAACTGTTCCATCAAATCGCCCAGGGTCTTGAACTTGGAATCGTCCCTGACAATAACCGCTCCGAAATCAGCCCCGGCGGAGGCGAGCCAGCGAACATCATTTTCCGTCCACTCCCCATATTTTCCGGTGGCAATATTTAAAAGAGATCCGGAAGAAAAGGCAACTATGGCATTGGGATCATCGGTTCGGGTGGAATTGAACAGATTGATGGCCACCGCACCGATCCCCCCCGGCATAAAGGTCACCTGCATAAGTTCTGGAAGCTCGCTTTTCAAACCCAGCATGGCAACACGACAGGTCAAGTCAAAACCACCGCCAGGTTTGGCAGGAGCGATGCACTCAGGTTTTTCAATTTCATAACCAAAGGCCGAACCAGCCAAAAACGATGTACAAAGTAGAGCTGCTGCTGCCAATTTCATCAATTTCATAACGTGCTCCTTCTGTTTGAATGTTTCTTGGATGTACACTTGCAACGGGATCAAGCCCCGTTCCCCTCTACATCAATCACCTGTTGATTACTTTCTGAGCAAGATTATTAAAACATTGTAACGATTGGTCAATATAAGGTTTTTTCTATGTACTTTTGTGTTTTCCAACTACTTTTGCAACTTTTGTCAGCAGATAATTGCCAACTGGAAAACATAACGATTTCCAAAAAATTTATTTCTCTCTATACTGACAAATTATGAAGACTGTCGTCCTCAACCTTTACCAATCTATCCGACCCAAACGACTGCTTGATTCAGTGACCATTGTCATCATGGTCCTGGTAGTGGTGCTGCTGATTGTCCATCGGCACCATCTTTTCTCAGATGACCTTCGATATCGTCGATAAACAAACGCAGAAAAGAGCCATCCAGACCGCCAAACAGATCGCTGTTCTCCTTGAACGGCAGGAATCCATCAACACGCCAAACGACCTTCTCTCGCTCGAGGCTCTCAGCAATACAATTGAGATGCAGACCGATGTCGAATATATCATCATCACCAACAGCGACGGTATCATCCTCAATCATCCCAACCCGACAGCAATCGGAACAAAAATCACCGATCCTCTGGCTATCAGAGCCCTGAAATACGGCAGTGATTACTCCCAGCAGACCATTGAAAATGGCCGTCGATTTATTCGTGGCTCCGTACCTATTCTGGACCGCCATTATGCAATCATCGGCATGGTTTCAGCAGGATATCCGGTCGAATCGATGCGCAAGGTGTCTGAAGTCTATATCGAAAAGATTATTTTCTTCATTTTTGTTTTTATAACCCTCGGACTGGTCGCGGCAATTTTCATTGCCAAGGGCGTTAAATGGGTAATATTCGGTCTTGAACCATCAGAGATCGCCTATATGTTCCAGGAAAGAACAGCGCTGCTTGAATCTATCCGTGAAGGTATTATTTCTACAGATGCCGACGGCAAGATAACGCTGGTCAATGAGGCGGCTCTGAAGACTCTTAACTTGTGGGACCGGACAGAGTTGGAAGATAAACACCTGAATATTTTTTTTCCTGATCTGGATGTCACATCATATTCTCGCCACAGGAGAACCGGTTTCCGACAGAGAATTCATCCTCAGCGGAATTCCCATTATCGTTAATGCCGAACCGGTTGGCGAGAGGCATGGACTGGTGGTTACCTTCCGGAAAAAGGAAGAAATCGACATCATTGCCCGGGAGCTTTCCCAGGTGCAGACCTTCTCCGATATGCTGCGTGCCCAAACCCATGAATATTCCAATTCCCTGCACACCATTGTCGGTCTCCTGCAGATAGGGGCATACGATGATGCCCTTGAGTTCATTGCCGACGAAACAAAAGGCCACAGAAAATTAATCAGATTTCTCGCCGAAAATCTGCCGGACAGACTGCTCTCGTCAATGATCATCGGCAAGTGCATGTACGCCAGTGAGCAAAAAGTCGAGCTGCTTATTGACCCGGAAAGCAGGATGATCGATCTTCCCGACGAGCTTGATCGCCATACTCTGACGACCCTGCTCGGCAATATTATCGACAACGGCATCGAAGCAGCTGTTGCCGGCAAAGACAAACCCAGAGTGAGTCTCTTCATGTCTGATTTCGGCAATGACCTGATCTTTGAAATAGAGGATTCCGGCGATGGTATTAAGGAGGAACTGCTCGACAGGATTTTTGATAAAGGCGTCTCAACCAAAAATGGCAACCAGCGGGGATACGGACTCTACCTCGCCAAAAAGGCCATCGATACACTGGGTGGAACCATCCAAATTGAACAGGCCGATTTGGGCGGTACTCGCTTTGAAATCATCATAGCCAAAAAAAGGTACGGGTCATGACACTCCTTGAAGTACTAATTGTTGAAGACAACCAAAAGGTTTCCAGAACCCACCAGGCCTTTGTCGAAAAGGTCAACGGCTTTGAGGTGACTGGCATTGCCAACACCATCGCCGATGCAAGATTGCTGCTGGAAACCCTTGAACCGGACCTCATCCTTCTCGATATTTATTTTCCGGAATCAAATGGAATTGAATTTCTCAAAGAACTGCGGGCCAACCACCACAACACCGATGTCATCCTCATCACCGCCGCCCGGGAGGTGGAAATGCTCCATAGTGCCCTGCAGGGTGGCGCCTTTGATTATATGATCAAACCAGTCTTTATTGAGCGATTCCAGGAATCCCTCAACAATTACCGGAACTACAAGAAACAGATGGCAACGGCAGGAACCCTGACCCAGGAGGAGGCCGACCGGCTGTTTCGAAAATCGGCACCAGCGGTGGCAATAGGCAGTGATGACGTGCCCAAGGGCATTGATACGATAACCCTCAAATCTATCCTGACTGTCTTCGAAGAAGAAGGCAACAGGGTTATGAGTGCCTCTGAGATGGGACAAGCCATCGGTGTCAGCAGAACGACGGCAAGAAAATATCTGGAATACCTTATCTCAGAAGGAATGCTCACCATCCATCTTGATTATGGCACCAAGGGACGGCCTGAGCGAAAATACCGCCTTGACAAGGCAGACAGATTAGCAGCTTGATTTGCACTGGAGCTTGTCGGCGCTAGGAACGAAAACCTCTTCTCCACTGCACCGCCACTTTAACCAGGATGGAAAAAAAGACACAACTCCACAGAAACATCGTTACCGGACTTTGCAAAAACTTGGCAACGTCCCCTCCGCTAATAGTCAGGGCCAGGCGAAAATTGTCCTCAAAGGTTTACCGAGCACATAGCCCAAAATAAGTGGTGCCAGGGGATAATTGAATTTTCTGAGACCATAGGCAAAAAAACCGATCAGCACCATGATCAGCAAGGAGATAAGACTCTGACTCACCGCATAGACACTGACAAAGGATACCACCACAATCATCGGCATGAGCACCCACCCGGGAATGGCCAAGAGCTTGGGAAAATGGCGGATCATCTTGATATTGATCAGCAACAGCAAGAGATTGCCGAAATACATGGAAGCAACCATGGTCCAGATGATTTCAGGATGGGACCGACACAGGGTCGGCCCCGGATCTATATTCATCTGCAGCAAAGCCCCATGCAGGACGGCAGTAGTGGCACTGCCCGGAATTCCCAGGGCCATAAGAGGGATAAAGGCACACAGAGCACAGGCGCTGTTGGCCGCCTCCGGAGCTATAAGCCCATTGAGATTGCCTGTACCAAAAGATGTCTCATTCTCTTTTGCCAATTTTTTTTCCAACCGATAGGCAGCAAGATTTGCCACATAGGTGCCGGCACCAGGAAAATGCCGATCAACAACCCGACAATTGAGGCACGCAGACAAGACCACTTAACCCACCAGAACTGAACAATCAAACCTTGCACTTTATCAGTAACTGCCAGAGATTTTCTGCCACCGCCGGGTTTCTCCATCAGTAAAAACGATTCACTGAGAGCAAAGACACCGATCACCACAATGATGAAATCAATACCGTCAAAAAGTTCTGGAAAGGTCGAGGTGTAACGAAAAGCTCCAGTGCCCCAGTCAAGCCCGACAACAGACATCATCAGGCCAAGACATAAAGAGATCAGATTTTTGACAAAGAGGGTCGAGGATAAACTAAGAATAAGCACAAAGACAAAGGCGATGAGCGCTACATATTCGGGCGGTCCGAAGGAATTGCCGATATCAGCAAAAAAAGTGGCGTAAACGTCAATACCAGTATGGCGAACAGTGCCGCCGATAAAAGAACTGGCCGCCGTCAATGCCAATGCCTTGCCGGCATTCCCTGAAAGAGCCAGAGGGTACCCTTCATTCCTGGTGGAAGATGAGCTGATATCCCCGGGAACATCAGTAAGGATTGCCGAAATCCTGCCACTGTATTTAGCACCGTAATAGATCGCGGCATAGAGAATCAAAGCCGTTTCCGGAGCAAGACCAAAGGTGTAGGTGACCGGCAGCATGAGGGCAATGCCATTGGCGGCACTGATGCCGGGGATAGCCCCGACGAGCATACCAAGAGTTATTCCGACAACAAGCATCAGCAGATTTATCGGCATTGCCGCAGTGACGAACCCCTGCAGGAAGAAGTGTAAGGTCTCCATCTACCTGCCCAGGTGAAAAAGAGAACCCAGAGGCAGTGGCACACCCAGGAAAAAATGAAAAACACCATAGAACACGATGGCAATCACCAGACCGGTCAGGAGTCCCTCCATCCAGCTGCAACCGACGAGACGAGCTATTATATATGAAGTGATGGTGGTAGCCAGCATGAAGCCGAGCAACTGAAAAGTCAGCAGATAGAAGACGACCGCCAGACCATGCCTGACAACGATGCGTCTTGAGTTGCAATAGTGGACATATTATGAAAGAACAAGGTCAACATGCAGAGAGTGAGCAGACAGCAACCAAGCAAAACTGGAAAGGTTCGGGGACCAAGAGGTTCGTAGGCGAAAGGGACTTCAATCTTCAGTCCGAAATAGAGGTAGACTGCTCCACCGATGAACAAAAACAGAATAAAAAATCGCTCACTCACTGAACCAGCCCAAACTTTTGTCCAATCTCACGAAGCTGCTGGACATTATATTTGACATACCGGTCGAACTCTTCACCGATGATCATGAGGGGGAAAAGGTGCAGTTTTTCTCTTTCCCGGGCTAAAATTCCGGATGACTCGAGACGATAAAGCGTGTTTACCCACCAATGGTACTCACCATTGGAAATCTGCGGCGGCAGATAAAAACCGCGCCAGACCGGCCAGACCACGTCGTACCCCTGTTCTCTGGCTGTAGGGATGTCGCTGTACTTTCCCGGCAGTCTCTTTTCGGAAAAGATGGCGAGAATCCTCACCTTTCCAGCCTCAAAATGGTTGACCACCTCGGTGAAATCACCGGGAAAAACCTGAATATGTCCCTTAAGCAGGGCATGGGAGGCTTCACCACCACCCTCAAAGGAGATATAACGTATTGATTTTGGGATCGATTCCGGCCTTATCAAGGACCAGGGCCATTTTCATCCAGTCCTGACTGCCGATGGAACCAGCCGCACCCAAAACAATTGTGTCATTTTTTTGCCGCAATGTAGCAATCAATTCATCCAAGGATTGCCATGGCGCATCATCCCGCACCGCGATTACCCCGTAGTCAGTCCCCACGGCACCAAGCCAACGGACATCAGCCTCGGTATATTTGCCAAACTTGCGCAGAGCAAGATTAAGTGCAGTACCGGTACTTACCGCAACCACCATATTAGCATCTTTTTCCCGGACGCTTACCGCATAATTAAAAGCCAGAGCCCCAATCCCTCCCGGCATAAAGCGAATAGACATGTCAATGAGCAAGGATTCGGCAACGGATGCCGCCAACAGCCGGCACATGATATCGTGTCCCCCACCAGGCTTGGCTGGAGCAATGCACTCCGGTTTCTCCAGCTCAAATGCGTAACGGAAATGGCACCGAGGAGAGTAACCATCAGCACAGAGACAAAAAGGAAACGCCATATAGAAACTTTTTGTGATTTTCCAGCAGGTTGACCTCTTTTGACGGGAGATAACAAAACATTCCCTTGAGGAACATTCATTTTCATTTTGCTTGTTCCGGCAGCACGACGACCCCATCATGGTCAGCATAAAGCCATTCGCCAGGTCTAAAAGTAACACCAGCAAAATTTACAGGAATATCGGCATCGCCCGCCCCTTTTTTGATACTCTTTCGCGGGTTGGATGCCAGCGCAAGAACACCAAGCGGCATCTTGCCAATTTCTTCCCGGTCACGAATGCAACCAAACATCAAAACACCGGCCCAGCCGTTGTCAACAGCTTTCTGGGCCAAGATATCTCCAAGCATTGCACAACGAAGAGAGCCTCCGGCATCAACCACCAGGATCCGTCCTTTACCCGGTTGCCCCAGTTGCTTACTGACCAGAGAATTGTCCTCAAAACATTTGAGAGTTGCTATCTGACCGTGAAATGACCGATGCCCGCCAAAGTGCTTAAAACCAGGCTCACATACCTGTAAGTCTTTTCTTCGTAAATGTCGTAAAGATCTGCAGTTTTAATCATGCTGATACTCCTCTCCTGTACAATAGACAAGGTGAGTGATAGAATATCCACTTTCGTTTGGATAGGTATACACCAGCTATCCTCCGTTTACAACTTTACGCTCTCTGTTGTCGACTGTATCAAGCAATTTTTCCTGAAATCTGCTGTCAGGTTTACTCAAGGGGATGTTTGTGTCATTGGAGGCAAAAAAAGCTTACCGAACCACTGTGAAATAATTTCCATTTGACTCAGGGAGATCCCACAACATGCAGATTGTTTTTTCACCGTCACCATAGGTGAATGACAGGTCGCCTTTATAGGCTTGTGAAAGCGCATTGCCAATACGGCGGGCAATGTGAACACCGGTTGTTGTTATAGAGCTCCCTCATCTTGTTCGGTTATATCCATGATTCTTTCCAGTGGGTGCATTCGCTTCCTCCTGAGATACACCAGCTGTCGCCGGTTTCAACCTCATTCATGGAGATCGCCCTGTAAAGAGACAGTTTTCGCTGAAATCATCAGGCCAGTTCGCTCATGGGGGAGTTGATGGGCGGAATTTCGCACCTTGGCCAGTTAGAATCGGCCCATTAAGGTTTTTTCCATAAACTAAGGTTGGCAGATGAACACCTGCAAAAGTTCTGATGCTCTGCGGTATTATTTGTACAAAACATTCTTTAGATTCGGCGAGTCAGCTCCAGACACCAGCGATCTGTTGGCCACAGCTTTGGCAGTGACCGTTGACCAGGTTGTTCCGCCGGATACTGAAACCATAGCGGCTGATCACCTCGGTACCACAGCCGGGGCAGTAGGTATTTTCCCCGCCTTCCCCGGGAATATTGCCCTCGTAAACATAATGCAACCCTTCTTCAAGGCCAATCTCTCTTGCCTTTCGCAGGGTGGCCACCGATGTGGGGTTCCGGTCCAGCATTTTATAGGTGGGATAAAATGCTGTCACATGCCACACCATTTCCGGTGACACCAATTTGACGAACCGGGCTATATCGCGCAACTCTTCCGGCGAATCATTGAGACCCGGAATTAAAAGTGTGGTCACCTCAACCCATACCCCGAGTTCATGCATAAGTTTGACATTGTCAAGCACTGGCTGCAACCTGGCCTTGCAGACTTTCTTATAGAAATCATCGGTAAACGCCTTAACATCAATATTAATGCCATCCAAAAGAGGTGCCAGCTGGCGCGTAACCTCCGGGGTCATATAGCCATTGCTGACAAAGACATTTTTCAGGCCCTTTTGGTGGGCAAGCACGGAACAGTCATGGGCGAATTCATAAAAAATTGTCGGTTCCACATATGTGTAACAGATACTTGCGCATCCGGCTGCTTTCAGCGTTGTCGACCACAGCCTGGGCTGTGCGCTCCCTGCCGGTGATCTCAACGCTATTTTTATGTGGAGATTGTGAAATATCGTAATTTTGACAATGGAGGCAATGGAAATTACAGCCGACAGTAGCGATGGAATAGGCCGTAGTGCCCGGCAAAAAATGCAGCAGAGGTTTTTTTTCGATGGGGTCAATGCTTTCGGCGATTAACCGGCCGTAGTTCAAACTGTATAAAACGCCTCCCTGATTGCCCCTGACCCCGCAGATGCCGCGTTTCCCGTCTTTTATGTGACAGCGATGACTGCAGAGTTCACAGATAATTTCTGTTCCTCTGCCAGCTTTATAGAACATGGCCTCTTTCATGGCCCCCCCTTTCTCTTTACTCTCTCATCAAAGTATCCGTTTATTGTGTGCCACTATCGACTGGTTCTTTCGAAATGAAGTAAACATTTCCAGAGCGTCAGTCTCTTCAACATCATCCCAATACTGGTAAGCAGAAGCTACGGAAAATTGAGGTCCGCTACGGATATTGGCACAATAGAGTCTATCAATCCCGTTCATTATTCGCTTAACGGATTCCTCGTGACCGGTGGGCACCGCAGCTATGATCGAAACCGCGCCACTATTTCGCAATGCCTGAGCGGCTACCCGTAGGGTAGAACCAGCAGCTATACCGTCATCGACAATGATAACGGGGTGAATCTGCAGATCATACCATGGCCTGTCACCACGAAAAAGCGTGACCCGTCGCTGTACTTTATCTAAAGCTGCCTGTGTTTGCTGCTCTATAATCGACTGATCCAGTTGGTAATAGGCGACATACTCCTGGTTGATCCAGACGACCCATCAAATCGACAGCCCGAAACCTGACTCTGTATTCCAGGGCAGTAATATCTTGCTTACGACAGCCACATCAAGGGTCAGGTTGAGAGCGCCGGTGACCTCTACGGCGACCGGTATACCACCCGAGGGAATTGCCAGAACTACTGCCCTGCTGCCCTTCCATTCATGCAGCATATCCGCCAATATCCGACCGGCATCTTGCCGATCCTGAAAAACTCGTATTTTCTGACGTAACTTTGGCATATCAGAGAGTTTATCGTTCATAATGATTAAGATAATCATTATGCAATGCCTCGCATAGGAAAGAGAGAAGAGGGCCCGTTCTTTTGCAACCTCTCTTCCAGCAAAAATGATGCGTTCATTGAACCGTTGATTATTACGTCTGGAATTCACATAATGTGAGGGAAAGACAATTGAAGAATGACCCCTAATGGAAGCCACATTGTCACAAACATGGTTCTTTTGGAAAAAGTAAGAGACACTTCCACCCCTGCCAGCCGCCTTTTTCTCACCTTTCACGGTGACACGGTGGATCTGCTGCGCAGAAATCCAGACGGCAGCAGGACCATCATCTATCCACTGTCCCGCCGGGCCTCGATTAAGGATATCCTGGAAAGCTCTCGGTGTGCCCCATACCGAAGTTGGCCGGATTATCCTTGATGGGCGGGAGCAGACCTTCGAGAAAATTGCCCGGAACGGCGAGCATTTCATAGTTTATCCGCTGGCACCGGAAATCCCGCCGACGCAGGCGACTATCCTTCGTCCGGGATCCTCTTGATGACACCATTTTTCTGGTGGATATCAATGTCGGCAGGCTTGGCGGGAATGTTGCGGATGGCCGGGATCAACGCGGAGGATGTCGGCCCTGATAATACCAGCACCAACAGTAGTTCAAAGAGCAATAGACGAAAAACGTATTCTTCTCACACGAAACAGAAATCTGCTCAAACAGCGCAGGCTTGTTTTCGGCCGTCTTGTCCGAAGCCAAGACCCGGAGCAGCAACTGCAGGAAATCGTCAACCTCTATGGTCTGCAGGACCAACTCCGGCCCTTTTCCCGCTGTATCGTCTGCAACGGTCTGTTGACCAGGGTGGAAAAAGAATCAATCATCGACCGGCTTCTGCCGCTCACCAAAAAATATTACCACCGATTCCATCAGTGCACCGGATGCAACAAAATTTACTGGCATGGCAGCCATCTCGATAAAATGACCGCTCGACTCAACAGGATTCTCGGCAATACAATTTAAAGCCATCGACCTGTCTCAAATCTCTGGCACGGAAAGGAAAAGATAGAGGTGCTGTCATCAGTAGAAGTTGGCGTGCCTTGTCTTGAGCAGCAGATAACAGTCGACCTGGACCCTGCCGATCAATTTCACGCCAGCTTATTTGGAGGGCCAAAGTATCATCTGGGTACAACGGAAAAATGCGATCTTCTTTCCAGTTTCTTCTGCACTGACTTCTGCATCCCAAACCTGGGTTGTCCGACCTTTATGCAGCAGTCTGGCGATGCAACTCACATCTCCCTTCAAGGCCGTGCCGATAAAGTTAGTTTTCAGTTCAATAGTTGTGAATCCTTTTGCTCCATTTGGGAGATTGTTAACCGTTGCATACCCGCAGGCCGTATCGGCGAGTGCAACAACAGAAGCGGCATGCAAAAATCCGTTAGGTGCGCATATCTTCCTGGTAACTCGCATACGTGCTCTCAATTCATCCGGTTCAACCGACAGGATCTCTACCCCTACAAGACCTGGTAAATACTCCCTGCCAAAGTTGTTCCAGTCATCAAGATTCTGAGGTTGTATTAACTGGGTCATTGCTGTTTCTTCCTGTTGGCATCTTTTATCACCTTGCAGATTATTTTTTTCGCCCTCAAGCAATCTGACTCAAGCTACTCACCCTGATTTTCCTCCTGTTTCCCGGGTTTGATATTTGCTAAACGCAGACGCAACTCTTTTTCCAGCTGTTGAATCACAAGCGCCAAAGCCCTGGATTCACGGATGGGACCAGAATTGTTCCAGCCGACAAACAGTGCCGACTCTTTTTTCTGCCGAAACTCGGCCACCGAGTCCACCATGGTTTTCCAGCCAAACAATTTCTGAAGAACATGTCGTTCCTCGGAGCTGAGATCCTATCCGTATCAATCTCAGTGTTGCTGTCTATTTTAATATATCATATTTCTCCCCTATAATTCGGCAGAGACTCTCTGAGATCACCTTATTGCTGTTTCTCTTCTTCCCCATCCTTTAAGTAATGGCAGCAGCTGACTGACGCACAGGGCATCTCCCCTTCCGGTGGTGTCCTTCGGGTAAACCACCATAAGAGAAGCCCTAAGGCCGAAACAGATATGAACACAACCATGGGACTGATGCCGGCTAGGAGTAAAATCAGACATATTGCAACAAACAGACTTGCAATGATCAGCAGTTTGAGAGTTTTTGACCTTGCTTTTTGCATACGTCTCCGTTTATTTTTCGTCCTGTTGTATCCCCTTACTCTTTTTGATCCCATTGTTCGTTAATTATCAATAGAATATTCGATCAGCAGGACTTTCCCTGCTACGATATCATTTTTTTTCTAAAAGTATTTGCTATTCACCAGTCATTAGATTTAAACATAAGCAGTCACGTATTCATAAAGGTACTGCTGATCAAATTGGAAGAAAAATACTCAAAACGGAAAAAACAGAGAATTATGACCATATATAAATCCAAATCAGGACAAACCGCCCTCAGATTGAATAACGAAATAACATCTATTTTTGCTTCGTGTTTCCGCTTAAACGCTAATCTCTGGCACCATGTCGGCGATACTGAGCCTTTTGATCCTTACATTGCACCTGACGTGCTGGAAGGCATGCTCATTGACATGGTAGAGACATTGGACAAACAGGAATTTGATCTATCAAAAAGTCTGTCGGAAGTGACCGACGAAGAGTTGAAGTAATTCCAAACGACAAACTCACCCCCTAAAGAATAACCAATGATTTAGCTTTACAGCACAGACATTGCCGATTCAAAACTGTTTTTGAAAATCTTAAAAAAACACCCCGCAAATGGATATCAATCGCCACGGGATGCGTATACATACCAGAACCACATTACTCATTAAAATTTGCCATCAGGTACTTATAGGCAGTGATCTCCCGTTGCAAGCCCTCGGCAGTCGGGCAGTACGCTGGTTCCTTCCGGAAAATTGACCTCGCCCTGGATGCCAATAAAATGCAGGCCGGTTTCCCTCGCCGCATTAAAATCCGTCAGGGCATCGCCGATAAAAATGCAGCTGTCCGGGTCGAGCCGGTACGCAGCAAGAAGATTGCGTATATGAACGGGTTTTCTGATGGGCGAACCATGGATTTCCCGAAAATAACCCGCCATTTCCCTTTGTTCTACTATATATCGCAGCTCATCCTCCGGGGTACCGGAAATAACAAACATCGGCACATACCCTGGTTGCTGTCCAGGAACTCCTTGGCCCCGGCAATCCAGTCGACACCGATGACTTTTTCCACCACCAGTTGCGAATATCCGGCTGACCATTCGGCCAAGTTCTTTTATCGGTCAACGGCTGTTTAATGATATGCTGATGGGCATAACGTATTTTTTCCACCCTGCTGATACCTCCATGGCGCCTGTGATAGGCAACGATCTCTGCTATCACTTGCTCCTTGTAATCTTTAAACAGCGCCCGAAAAGCTGCAGTTTTGGTTGAGTTTGAATCAACAATTACGCCATCAAAATCAAAAAAAAGTGCCTGGAGTTTTTGTTTTTGTTTCATGTTTTCTGTTTCTTAAAATTGGTTCTGAGAACAGTATGGAACCACAGAGGAACAGTATTACAAGCATGCTCTCTCAAGGCAGTCTTTCCTGAAAAGAATTGACAGAATGACCATTTCCCAGTAATTGCTATAGTGTTGTTTCAATTGACGAACAAGCGGCAGACTTCTGCCGCTTTTTTTATAGCCTCCCCCATATTTTTATGAGCATTTATCATGAGTGAAGAAAATCAAACCCTCGCACAACGTAGAGAAAAAGCAGAATCCCTGGCAGAACTTGGCGTCAATTTGTACAGCAATAGTTTCAAACCCGCCAATGCAATACAGGAACTTCTCCCCAAAGGCGAAGGCCTGGCGCCGCAGGAAGCTGAACCCGGCGGAGCAAACTATTCGATCGCTGGACGGATTATGGCCATGCGCAAATTCGGCAAAGCAGCCTTCTGCACTCTTGCCGATAAAACCGGCCAGATTCAGCTGTATATCAAAAAAGATATTCTCGGCGACGAGGTTTTCGAGACCTTTAAAAAATGGGATATTGGTGACATCATCGGGGTTGAAGGCACCCTGTTCAAAACCAAGGTGGGGGAACTCTCTGTTCAGGCCCGGCAGATAACCATGATTTCCAAGTCCCTTCGCCCTCTCCCTGATAAATGGCATGGCCTGACCGATGTTGAAACCCGCTACCGTCAGCGATATGTCGATCTCATTGTTACCCCGGAAACCAGGGAGACATTCCAAAAACGCGTGGAAATCATTCGTCTTGTCCGTAATTACCTGAACGGCAAAGACTTTATGGAAGTTGAGACACCAATGATGCAGCCAATTCCCGGCGGGGCAACGGCCAAACCGTTTCAAACCTACCATAACGCCCTGGACATGGAGCTCTATCTCCGTATTGCCCCGGAGCTCTATCTTAAACGGCTGCTGGTCGGCGGCTTTGAGCGGGTTTTTGAAATAAACCGGAATTTTCGCAACGAAGGACTCTCTACCCGCCATAATCCGGAATTCACCATGCTGGAATTCTATCAGGCCTATGCTACCTATGACGATCTGATAACACTTACCGAGGAGATGATCTCATCCATCTGCCAGAAAATTAACGGCACGATGAAAATCACCTATCAGGGAACCGAGGTCGATCTGACGCCACCCTGGAAAACACTGACCATGGAAGAGGCCCTGGTAGAAGTTGGCGGAATCGACAAAGAGACATTGGCAGACGATGACAAAGTGATAGCGCTGGCCAAAGAAAAAGGCATCCAACTTGAAGAACAGGCGGGACCGGGCAAAGCCAAGACCGAACTGTTCGAACTGCTCGTTGAAGAAAAACTTATCAATCCGACCTTCATCACCTCCTATCCTACCGAGGTTTCACCACTGGCCAGAAGAAACGAACAGGATCCGACAGTCACCGATCGCTTTGAACTGTTTATTACCGGACGTGAGCTGGCCAACGGCTTCAGTGAGTTAAACGATCCAATCGATCAGCTTGAACGTTTTGAAAAACAGATCGCCGACCGGGGCGACGACGACGAAATTTATCCCGAACTGGACTCTGACTATATCCGCGCACTGGAATACGGCATGCCCTCAGCTGCCGGTGAAGGCATCGGCATTGACCGGCTGGTGATGCTCCTTACCGATGCGCCGTCGATTCGCGATGTTATCCTCTTTCCTCACCTCAAACCCGAGACAAAAAAACACAGGAAAAAGAAGACTAAGCTTCACTTCTCCACCCACGATTACAGGGTAAATATGTTTGAATGGTTCGTCGGCCTGAGATATCTCAGGGCAAAACATAAGCATGGCTTCATCTCGCTCATCTCGCTGATATCTGTTGCCGGAATCACCGTGGGGGTCATTGCCCTCATCGTGGTGCTGGCCGTCTACTCAGGCTTTACCGACGGACTGCGCGATCAGATCCTGGGGGTCAATTCCCATATCATTGTCCAGCAGCTTGGTGGTTCCATCAGCAACTATCAACTGGCAAGAGATCGGATCCTGACCGTCAAAGATGTCACCGGCGCCACCCCTTATCTCTACGCCCAAACCCTGCTGAGCGGCTCCAGCGGCGGCAACGGAGTCGTCCTGCGGGGCATGGATCCGGCCACCGCTGAAAACGTCGTCGGACTCTCGAAACAGATGATCAAAGGATCCATCCACGACCTTGATCAGGACAAAGCAGTGCGGGTACCCAATATCATCCTCGGCAAAAATCTGGCCGCCGATCTCAGGGTTGGTGTCGATGACCGGGTGCGGCTCATTTCCCCTTCAGGTCCTCTCACCCCCATGGGCATCATCCCCAAAGTCAAAACCTGCCGGGTATCGGGAATATTTGAAACCGGCATGTTTGAGTACGATTCGACACTGGCATATATGTCTCTTCGCAATGTCCAGGATTTTCTTGGAGTGGGCGATGTTGCCCACGGAATCGAAGTGGCGGTGACAAAAAGTGCACTGGGAAATGCCGATCAGATTGCCAAACAGATCGCCGAAAAGCTGGTCCGGGCTTTATTGCCAAAGACTGGATGATGATGAACAGCAACCTGTTTGCCGCCTTCAAGCTGGAAAAAATCGGCATGTTCATTGCCATGGCCCTCATCATTCTAGTGGCGGCACTCAATATCATCAGCGCCCTGGTTATGGTTGTCATGGAAAAGAGCAAGGATATTGCCATTCTTAAATCAATGGGGGCGACCTCCGGCTCGATCATGAAGATTTTTTTTCTGCAGGGACTGGTTATCGCCATTGCCGGCACGACCCTTGGCGTTGCCGGAGGACTTGGCTTATGCGAACTGCTCTCACGCTATCAGTTTATCGAACTCCCGTCCAATGTCTACCCGATGACCACCCTGCCCATTAAGGTGCTGCCGATGGATGTCACGATAATCGCCGTGAGCTCGATTGTCATAACCCTGCTGGCAACTCTTTATCCTTCCTGGAAGGCCTCCACCGTCCATCCGGCCGAGGTACTCTCCTAATGGCCCTGTTCAGTGCGGAAAACATCACCAAAATCTATGGCAGCGGGTCAACCTCACTGACCGTACTGAAGAGATGTCCACCTCTCAGTCGAACCGGGAGAAATGACCGCCATCATCGGGGCCTCAGGCTCAGGCAAAACAACCCTGTTACAGATTCTTGGAACCCTTGACCAGCCCTCCGGCGGTGAACTTTTCTACCGGGATAAACCCTTGCTGAAAAAAAGTCCCAAGGAGCTGGCCGAATTTCGGAATACATCGGTTGGTTTCATCTTCCAGTTCCATCACCTGCTGCCCGATTTCACAACCCTTGAAAATGTCATGATGCCGGCACTGATTGGCGGGAGGAACAAAAAGGACATGATGGAACCGGCCAAGAAACTCCTCGAACATGTTGAACTTGGTCATCGCCTGCATCACAAGGTCGGAAATCTCTCAGGCGGTGAACAGCAGAGGGCAGCTCTTGCCAGAGCCCTGGTCATGAACCCTGAGCTTTTGCTGGCCGATGAACCGACCGGCAATCTTGACTCCAGAGCCGGAGATCTTGTTTTTGAATCTGCTGCACGAGCTGTGTCGTGATCGCCAACTCTCAACAATCATGGTCACCCACAATATCAAACTCGCCGAAAAGATGGACCACTGCCTCACCCTCAAAGACGGCATGCTGAGCCGCACATAATATTCTTCTCCAGCAACATTGATGGCTTCGTAAAAACCGTCCATAATAGTCCCGGTAATTTTTGACAGACGCATTCTTCGTTTTTACCTTTCTTAACTAAAGGATAACTGTCATCAACGATCACCAACCATTTCCAGCCAGCATCTTTTTCGATTAATCTGGGCAGGCAAAGAATTGGTGTCTGAAAATTTTCGGAGAATATCTTATGCAAGAACATGCCAAGTCCATGGTGCTCGCCTCTTTTGCCGCAGATTCTTTCGCTCTCGGAACGCATTGGATCTATGATACATCCAAAATAGAACAACAATTTGGCAGAATAACCTCTCTGCTGCCTCCCCATGAAGGAACATATCATCCATCGAAAAAACTGGGCGATTTTACCCATTACGGAGACCAGGCTTATCACCTGCTTGAGTATCTCGCTGCCAACGGGGGTCATTTCAATGCCGCCGAATATGGTCGCAGCTGGCAATCCTTTATGGCCCAATACCAGGGGTATATGGACCATGCCAGCAAAGATACCCTGAAAAATATTGCTGCAGGCAAAGGAGTCGATGCATGTGGCTCCAGTCCACCGACCTTGGAGGTCCGGCAAGGATAGCCCCGCTCATCTATTGTTACAGAGAGAATCTGGACGAAATGCTTACTGCCGTCAAGGCCCAGACAACTCTTACCCACAGCGGCCCCGGAGTTGTCGATGGCGCCCTGTTTCTGGCCAGGAGCAGCTTATGCGATTCTCCACGGTGCCACCCCCCGTGACGCCTTCAAGGATGCAATTACCCATGTCACCGACAATGCAGATTTATATCGTCGACTTGACAAATGTCTAAACCGTCAGACAACAGTACCAGCCAGGTAGTAAAGGAATTTGGTCAGATGTGCGCAATCAACGCTGCACTCCCGGAGCAGTTTATACAGTTCTAAAAAATGAAGATAATCTTGAGGAAGCCCTGATTGAAACGGTAATGGCCGGCGGTGACTCCGCTGCCCGCGGCATGGTTGTGGGCATGCTTCTTGGGGCGTACCACGGCACAGAGAAAATCCCTCCCCGCTGGCTCGACAAACTCAATAAATATGACCAGATAATAACCGCCTTGAAGAGACTGCCATAACAATCAGAACCAAATCAACGAGGGGCAATTTCTGAGGAACAGAAAAAAGATGTTTGCGCCAATCCTGTGAATTACAAAGGACGGGTTCGAGTTACATTTCAGTAACGCAACTCTTTTTATGTAATCAACATCTTTGCGCTTTTTTATCTTTATTGGCCAGTGGAGGATAGCTATTCTGCACCACGGCATAAAAACCAAAAGAACAGTGGCGGCCTGGCGCAGTGTTTGCATAATATTGTTCCAGAGTAACACTCTGCACAGCCCCCCCAATCGGGTAGAATTTACGCAGTTTGTATTTTCTGCCCGATTTTTTTTTGAAACTTTTACTTCTGATCTACCAGAGATTTCCGGTAATCGTAATAGGCTTGTCGTACAGCTACATAAGGGTCAACTGAATATTGTTTCACATCTTCATAAGTATCGGGGTGCAGCGACAGATAATTAATCCTCTCGTGGATATTATAGGCCAGATCAAGATCATTCCATTACCTTCTGCAGGAAGGGTACTACACTCGGATTGTTCTCATGAAAATAAGGGTACCGGGTGTGCATAGCTGTCGGCAACCAGACCGACCGAACCTCTTACACTTGAAGGTCCCAACACCGGCCAGCAAATATAGATACCTGGCCCCAGACCCCATTTACCCAGGGTTTGGTCGAAATCGGCCCGTCTCCGCTTGATGCCAAATTCCTCATCGGCAATATCCTTAAACCCCCAGACACCAAGAGTGGTGTTAATCAAAAACCGCTGCAAAACGATGCCAGCCTGCTCAATGTTACCTTGGAGAAGAGAGTTTAGAAACCTTATAGGCGTTGCAAGATTGAGAAACACATTGCCAAAACATTCGCGCAGTTCCAAAGGCAAAACCCATGAATAACCGTCTGCCACCGGCTTGAGAGCCCATTCATACAACACGTCATTAAACTTGAAAAAGGCCCTGTTCACCGGTTCCAGTGGATCACTTACTGGAACAACAGGCGCGTCATCAAGCAAATCTTTATCAATCAAGTCCTCTCCCAGTAAATCAGGATAGCTCTCCCGAACGGGAACGGGGGGCATAGACTCAACATGAGTAGCCACAGCCCCATAGATGCCCGATGGAGACAACAGCATGAACAGAGGCAGAAGGACAATAAGGCTTTTAGTGTTCATAATTTCAACCAATACATCCTGGTAAGACAGCAGACAACCGCATATTTTTACCCGAAAATGACCTTATCTTCTCTTCTTCAGTAAATTGCAGCGTATACCAATGAAGCATCAATTACAGCTGGTATTTATCGTAAAATTAGCCTTTTTACGAATAAATCCTGCAATTTGAAAACTCAAATTTCGATGCGCATCATTCCTCAGTTTGCTATCCCGAAGCTATGACATTGTATTGACCTGGTTTCCTCGATCTCCCAGAAATATCACTGAGCGATAATCTTCTATCCATTGTATGGATACTACTATTGCCGTGCAATTTGTCAAATTATGAACGAAAAAAGTCCTGCTAGAATGATTAAAAAACTAAAAGGAACCGCCAGGGATTTCGAAGTTACTGTTTCTCCGACCATAGCTCGGTCAATCACCCGGTAGGTCGCATACAGGGATGCAAGCAAACCACCAAGAACCGTCAGGAACTGGAGGACAAAGGTAGAATCGGAACTGATCAGTCGAATATTATCATAGGAATATTGCCAGCCAAAGAGCTCCTGCAGGTTTGGCACAATGCGGCCGGCACCTCTGACAAAAGCGTCGAGATGAACTGCCATATAGCCACCAAGAATGAGAGGAATACACCCGTAACCAAACAGCGGCAGGAGGAGATTCTTATCAATCTTCGCATACCAGGACTGAAAGAGCACCATAAAGTAATAGCCTATCTGAAAAACAAGAAGCCACAAAAAAAAGAGTAAACTGCCAACGACATACTCCGGGATATGTATCCCGGCATCCGATAGCGCGGATACCAGCCAGGCTACCAGACCGGAAAACTCTTTTTGCAGGGCAAAGGGAAAAAAAATAGCTCCCATGGAGACGATCAAAAAGCTGTCCGCCCGCCTTGGTGTCTCCAGTGCCCATAACTCCTGTGGTGCCAGGCGTAGATTCAGTTGAATAGAGCTGTTGTCACAGTTTTTGATGCACTTTGCACACATAATGCAGTCCCTGTTATTATCGACCAGGTACGGATGCCGAAACATCGGACATCCGGCGACATCGGTATCCCCGGTAAAGCAGGCATGATTCTGGCAGCGGTTCATGCACACATGCCTGTTGGATCGCAGCTCGACCACCGAAGGCATGGCAAAAATTGCGTTAACGGCACCTAAAGGGCAGAGATAACGGCACCAGCTTCGCCTGGAAAATAACACACTGAAAAGAATCGACCCAAGGGTAATAATCGAGAATAATTCCACCAGTCAGATAGGGATTATTGTATGCATCCCAGATAATCTCAACCCAGAACACCAGTATGCAGAGCACAGCCATGATCCAACCGGAATAGTTCTTGATGAATTCAGGGGTCTTACGGGTCTGGTTTAACAATATTTTGCAATAAAGTTCCCGGCACGGCAAAAGAACACACACTGCACCATGTTCTTGCCAGGAAAAAAAACGAGAAAAATAACAGTGGCCAGCCAATATACCAGCCAAGGGTCAGACCAATATTCGCCTCTGGATTTGAGGGTCCAAAAAAAAGAAAAAAAACCGTAATCAGAAACACACAGCCGATGACGACCTGTGGAACCCGTGGAAAAATCCTGCTGGCCAGAAATTTTCGCATCCAGCCAATCCGCAGTATATTATATTCCCATTTCCCTTCCGTTTTGGGCAGGCCAAGCAAAATCTGCTCGGGTAATATTTCATCTTTTTGAGCCAGCATCACCGCCCGACGGATAACACTGGACAACTCTGTCAGGTTTCCCGGCCAATCATAATTCATGAATATTCCCAAGAGTTTCCGAGCTGACCTGATGAATATTCTTGCCGTATTCCTTGCTGTGCCGGCCAAGGTAGTGCGAGACCAGTCTCGGCAGATCCTCCTTGTGCTCGCGCAGCGGCGGGACATGGAAATGGTGCTGTTTCAAACAGGGCGAGAAGATCCGGCAGAAATTTCCCGGTGCTTTTGAGATGGTCTATGGGAAAATTGCTTATCAAGACAATTCTTGACTGCATGACCAGCTGTCGGGAATTGTCCACCTGGCTGTAGGTATTGCTCTCTATAATTCTTATTAATTTTCCTGCAGTTCGCTGGTCATCTGGTGGATATGGGTAAAAACAATTGTTCCACCGGAGGCCTGCTCAAAAAAGCCGGCCTGACGCGCCTGGGCAAAGGGAAAATCGTTTTGTTTCGTACCGAATAGTTTTCGCTCAAGCTGCCTGGGCTCGAAATTCGCGCAAATCAATTTCCCGATACTGTCCTCCGGCACGGCTGCTCTGCTCATGTATCTGCCGGGCAATAATCGATTTTCCTGTGCCCGCTTCCCCGGTCAGCATATAGGGAGAATTACCAGCGGCGAAAAGATCGATTATTGCCTGAGTCTTTTTCGCCGCTTTTGACGAACGCATATCCTCATCTTTTCGTCTCGCCAGGCGGCGCAGCTGAATGGCAGAAGAAGATTTGTCTTTGAATAAAATGACTTCATCGGCCGTAGAATTATCCTCATGCCGACTTCATCTTCACTGCTGTCAACCTGATCAACAAAGGCAACCCTCAGCCTTTCAGCCAGGGCTGCATCGAGCTGTTTATGGATTCTACTGTTGGAGAGAAAAGCGATCCGGAAATATCTTTTGTCAAAACAGATTACCACCAGATCGCACAAGAGCCCGCACCGAAAGTGAACGGGGCTTACCGGTCAGAATACCGGTTTCACCAAAATGACCGCCTGGTCCAATTCTGCCGACGACCCTCGACGGGCCATGGTCACGACCGAGAACCAGCTCAACCTCTCCCTCGGCGATAACAAAAAAGACCTCACTGACGTCCCCCTGCAGGTAGACATACTGGCCCTCGGGAATACTCTGAACCCTGGCAACCTCTGCGAAAGAGGAGAGCTCAGCATTGTTGCCTCCTTAAAAAGAAGTGCACGCTGAAGATTTTGTGCTATGACTTCCCGTTTCATACCTCTGGTATCAGAGTTTATCATCGGATAAACTGTTGGTCAGATCTGCAAATGTTGTTCTATGACCTCAGCGAGAAGCGGAGCCATAGAATAAACATCCAGCAGATCATCACTTTCAATGCCGGGATAGGAGTCTGAACCCATAATCTTAGAAATCGGTCCTCGGCGAAATTTCTCCATGGAATCACCTGCCATCACCAGATGTGTTGCATGGGCAACCACCTTTTTTGCCCCGGCCTCCAGGCATCTGTCGGCGGTCTGAATAATGGAACCGCCGGTCCGTATCATATCATCACAGATTATCGCAGTTTTACCCTTCACCACACTGGACACCTGACTGACAATAGTCTTATCAGTGTCATATCGATCTTTATCTGCAGCTGTATGAGGGCAATTCAGCAGCCTGGCCAGCCGGGCAACCCGCTTGGAAAAGCCATAATCAGGAGAAACCAGAACATAATCGGTCAATCCGCTCTTTTTGATTTTATCCACCACCAGGTCATCTGACCAGATATGTTTTGTCCGCACCTCTCCGGCATGGGCATGGAGGACAGCCTCCGAGTGCAGATCGACAAAGGCGACATAATTCGGCCTTGCCCGAAATATCTGTCTGGTTCTGGTGATGCCCTTAGGGATTTCAAAAGTATTATGCTTTGCTCTCTCCATTGTCGAATACCCTAAAAAGGGAATGACAACATTTACCGAGGCGGCATTCCAATACCTGGCTCCGGAGATCAAATCGAGCAATTCCTGATGCGAGCTGTCATCATGGGTTACGCCAAGAATTATCAGATGTTTGCCGTCGATCGATTGCGGGAAAGACATGCAACCACTCCCCGTCAGCAAACCGCTTACGCTCCATTTCGGTAAATGGCATCCAGAGTCGTTCGGCAAGCTTATTGCCTAACTCAGTAGAAGCCTGGTTGGCAACCAGAATGACATTGTCCTTTTTAGTCATAGTTATATTCCCCGATCACCGGAACTGATGTATACGCCAAATCCCGGTGATCTCAACCTGCTCTTATCCTTGCAATGCCTCGACAATAGCATCTCCCATGGCGGCAGTACCCACCGCCTTCGATTTATCCTTTGTCAGATCGGCGGTCAGAATCCCTTTCTCCAGGGTTGCAGCAACAGCATTGTCGATTGCCATCGCCGCATCATCAAGACCGAAACTGTAACGCAGCATCATTGCCGCAGAAAGAATCTCGGCGATGGGATTGGCGATGCCCTTGCCGGCGATATCCGGCGCCGAACCCCCCGCAGGCTCATACAGGCCAAACTTATCACTGTTCAGTGACGCAGAGGCGAGAAGCCCCATGGAGCCGGTGAGCATGGCGGCTTCATCGGAGATGATATCGCCAAACATATTTCCGCACAGCATGACATCAAACTGATGTGGGTCCCGGACCAGCTGCATGGTGGCATTGTCGACATAGATATGATTCAGTTTAACATCCGGATATTCTGCAGCAATTTCAATTACGACCTCGCGCCAGAGCACCATTGTGGTTAAAACATTGGCCTTATCAACTGAAGTCACTCTGCCCTTCCTGAGCCGCGCCGCGTCAAAGGCCATCCTGGCAATTCGCTCAATTTCTGATCGTTTATAGGCCATGGTATCAAAAGCCCGCTCATCCCCACCACTCCCCTCTCTGCCCTTCGGGGTACCAAAATAAATACCGGAGGTCAGCTCGCGCACGCAGAGAATGTCAAACCCTTCCCCAACGATATCCGGACGCAAGGGACAGGCAGCTGGTCAACGAAGTAAAGACCTTGGCCGGCCGGAAATTGCAGAACAGATCGAAATGTTTTCTAAGAGGCAGAAGAGCTGCACGTTCCGGCTGCTGTTCAGGAGGCAGGCTTTCCCATTTCGGCCCCCCGACAGAACCAAACAGGATAGCATCGCTCTTTTCACACAGCGCAAGTGTTGCTGGAGGCAAGGCCTCGCCATGATTGTCGATGGCAATTCCACCGACATCGGCGTAGGTCATAGGAGAGTTCGAAGGAAAATTTTTTCTGCGCCGCATCAAGGACCTTGATGGCCTCTTGCATCACCTCAGGGCCAATGCCGTCCCCGGCCAGGACTGCAATTTTTTTCATTATGTCACCTTCATTTTATATTTTTACGAGATTATCTTTTGGAACAAAAAGTAAAATATTCCTTTCTGCTTCTGAAAAAGGCAGAGTACACGCCACAACACGATCCAATGCTATAGGAAGAACAACTAAGAATATCTGCTGCAGCGGCGAGTTCCTCCCGCCATTTCGGCCCCTTCATGCAAATAAGCTGCGGTCCGGATATGGCAAACCTCTCGACCATCTGCAGAAAAGGTCCAATCTCAGTTACCGCCCTTGCGGTAATGTGGGTAAACGCACGCGCTGAAGGAAGCTGGTTTTCATCCTCGATGCGGCAAGATATTATCTTCACCTCTTCCAGGCCAAGGGTCCTGACTATATGGCCAAGAAAGCTTACCCTTTTTGACCGTGGTTCCACCAGAGTTACAGCGAGCTCGGGGCATGCAGCCTTGCAGACCAGGGCCGGAAAACCGGCTCCGGTGCCGATATCCAGAAGATGTATACCGGCCCCCTCAAGCAGCGGCAAAATGGTCAGAGAATCGAGGAAATGATTTTCGACAATCTGTTCATCACTCGTCGATTTAGCGATCAGATTGACCTTTTTACCCCATTTTTTCAGCTCACTGAAATAGAGACTCAGTCGGGCAAAAGCATCAGGAGAAATTGCAATCCCCAGAACCTTCAGCCCTGTTTCCAGCCGCTGTACTGAAATCAAACATTATTTTCCAAGCCGGACTGCAACGGAAGCGGCATGAGCACTAAGCCCTTCAAGTTTTGCCAGGCGCATAATATGCTCTCCATCGGCGGCTAAAGCCGCTGGACGAATAACTGATAATAGAGCTCTTCTTTAAAAATGTTTCAACCCCCAGAGCCGAAGCAAACTTCGCTGTGCCCATGGTCGGCAGAACATGATTGGGTCCGGCAAAATAATCCCCCGCTGCTTCCGGGGTATTGCTGCCGAGAAAAATTGCCCCGGCATGGCGAATATGGGGGATCTGCGCCCAGGGGTCTTCGATCATCAGTTCAAGATGTTCGATGGCTATGCCATTGGCCAGCTCAATTGCCTCTTCTAAATCGCTGGCGATGAGAATCACCCCCCGATCGACCAGAGAGGTTCGGGCAATTGTCTCCCGGGAAAGCAGCGGCAACTGTCTTTCAAGCTCAACCAGCACCTCACCGGCAAGCGGTTCATGGCTGGTCACAAGGATTGCCAGGGCAAGCGGATCATGCTCCGCCTGGGCCAGCATATCGGCGGCCACGCTGGCGGCGTCGGCCGTCTTGTCGGCGACAATCAGAACTTCGGATGGTCCGGCGATCATATCGATTCGCACCATGCCGGAAACCTGTCTTTTCGCTTCAGTCACATATTGATTGCCGGGTCCAACAATCACATCCACTCGGGGAATTGTCTCGGTACCATAGGCCAGAGCACCAATCGCCCAGGCAGATCCGGCCTTGTAAATCTCGGTAATGCCAATTTCCTGAGCAGCAACCAGCAGATGCGGACTGACAGAACCATCCTCTCCGGGAGGTGTGACCATCACCCGCTGGCCAACACCGGCGATCCCCGCTGGAATACCGTTCATCAACACCGAGGAAACCAGTGGCGTAGTCCCGCCTTTTCCTCCAGGGACATAAAGTCCGGCAGAATCAACGGGACGAACCAGTCGGCCGACAATGGTCCCATCTTCCCTGGTCTGCAGCCAGGAATCTTCCATTTCCCGCTCATGAAAAGACTGAATGCGCTCAATGGCCCTGCCGAGTGTGTCAAGAAAATCCTCATCTACCAGGGTATACGCTTTTTGTAATTCCTTACTGCTTACCTGTAAATCTCCTGCGGTGAGATTCGGGGCATCAAATTTTCGGCTATACGCCAAAACCGCCTCATCTTTTCTATTTTTGACTGCTTCCAAAATTTCCGTAACCGACTGCTGACAGGAGCTATCGGCCCCCTGGAAACGATCAAGCAGATCATTGACAATTTTTTCCCCTTCCTGACTGGCAATGACAACCGGTGAAATCAACATAGTCTTCCTTTTACTCTGAATCTACTGCCATAGAAATTACAGGATAGATATCCACGCAACATAAATCTCCTGTTATTTTAAAACAATTTTAATAACATAACCTGTTTTCACCCGCACCAGAGGGAAAACGGGATCGCACTATAAGCTATTTATCGTAATTTATAAAGTTCAACAGTACAGGAATTTGTCAATAGCCATAAAATCCCAAATTTCCATGGCACCCGATGCAGTAGCTATTGCCATAATCCATCCGGTACCTTAGTCTCTGACGTTTTTTCCACTGCAAAAATGTAATCTCTTTATTTCTCCAGGAAAATACTTACTATTTTCAAACTTGATGATATATGTTTTTCTACATTGGCTACATGACAACAGATAAGATGACAAGATTGTTCGACATTTTTAATTGTATATATTTCGCGGCTGTCGCCGTATAACCGCAACACCTTCTGGAGCAGATGCATGGATTTTGAACCGAAATGGATAGCCTGGGAAATCACCCGCCGCTGCAACCTTAAATGTGTTCATTGTCGTTCCTCCTCGGAACTGGATATTGCCAGGCCATCCGGATTTTTCTTTCGACGAGGCTAAAGCGATCATGGATGACATCGCCACCTACGCAAGCCCGGTTCTCGTGCTCTCCGGAGGCGAACCTCTCCTTCGTGAAGATGTCTTTGATATAGCCAGGTACGGCACCGGCAAAGGGTTTCGCATGTGTCTCGCCACCAATGGCACCCTGGTAACAGATGATATCTGCCGGAAAATTAAAGACGCACAGATCAAAATGGTCTCCCTGAGCCTGGACGGCGCCAAAGCCGAGACCCACGACAATTTCCGCAACCAGAAAGGGGCCTTTGACGGCACCATGAATGCCATCAAACTCTTTAAAAAATATGACATCCCGTTTCTGGTTAACTCCTCCTTTACCGTCCGTAACCGAGAAGAAATCCCTGATATTTATCGACTGGTTAAGAGTCTGGGTGCAACTGCCTGGTATATGTTTATGATCGTCCCTACCGGTCGCGGGGAAGACATCATGGAAGAACTGATCCCGGAAGATGTCTATGATGAGATTCTGGAGTGGCATTATGAAGTTGAAAAACAGGAAAATGAGCTGCTCATGCGACCGACCTGTGCCCCTCATTATTACCGTATTGTGCGCCAAAAGGATAAGGAAGAGGGCGAAAGACATAAACGGAGAAGCCTGCAGTTTTCCACCGGGGGCTCCAAAGGCTGTCTGGCCGGGCAGCTCATCTGCCTCATCGACGTGGATGGCGAGGTGCAGCCCTGCAGTTATTTTGCCAAATCCGCCGGCAATGTGAAAAAGACCCCTTTTAAGACAATCTGGGAAGAATCAAAGCTTTTCCTGCAACTCCGTGATTTTAAAGGGTATAAGGACAACTGTGGCAAATGTGAATATGTCGGGGTTTGCGGTGGATGTCGGGCCAGGGCCTATTCCATGACCGGAGACTTCCTCGCCCAGGAACCTTTCTGCAGCTATGTACCCAGGCAAATAGTTCTTGAATGAATTCAACACACAATAACTCTTCACGATAACCAAACTTCAATCCAATAATGGACCCTATGAACGACACCTTTCTTAAAGCATGCCGAGGTGAAAAAACCGACTATACCCCGATCTGGATGATGCGCCAGGCAGGACGATATCTCCCCGAATACCAGAAGGTACGCGGCAATGTAACTTTTCTGGAACTCTGCAAATCCCCGGAACTCTGCGTCGAGGTGACCCTGCAGCCCGTAGATATCCTTGGTATGGATGCGGCAATTCTCTTCTCGGATATCCTCATTCTCATGGAAGCCATGGGGGCCCCCCTGGAATTTCATGAAGGACGTGGACCGATATTTCCTGAGACTATTCGCAGCCAGGCCGCTCTTGATAAACTGATTATTCCAGACGCCGACGAAGCGACCGGTTTTGTCATGGAAACTATCAGGTTGCTGCGCAGGGAACTGAAGGTGCCGCTCATTGGTTTTGCCGGAGCCCCGTTTACCTGTGCAACCTATCTGATTGAAGGCGGCTCTTCCAAGGTCTTCTGGGAAACCAAGAAAATGATGTTCACTCAGCCGGTGCTGTTTCACAAGCTGATGGACAAAATTACCGAAAGCACCATCCTTTACCTGCAGGCCCAGGCGAGAGCCGGAGCTCAGGCCCTGCAGCTCTTTGACAGCTGGGCAGGAATACTGGCTCCGTGTGATTTTGCGCGCGTTTGCCCTGCCCTATGTGCAGAAAATCATTGCCGCCCTGAAAGGGTATGATATTCCGCTGATCTATTTCGCCAACAACGGAGCCACCCTGCTTGATCTTTCCGTCAGCTCCGGGGCCGATGTGATCGGCCTTGACTGGCGTATCAATATCGGCGATGCAATAAAAAAAGTCGGCAAAAAGGCCGTGCAGGGCAATATTGATCCCTTTGCCCTGCTGCTGCCGGAGGACCAGCTGCGCCAGCGAATCGGCCAGCTGCTTGATGGCGCAAAAGATGCCCATGGCCATATTTTCAATCTTGGTCATGGCATCCACCAGTTCACGCCGCCGGAGCAGGCAAAAATTGCCGTTGACGCGGTCCATGAACTGAGCAGCAGATAAGCATCTTATGCAGGTAGGCAGCTATTGATGCCGGCGCTTAACCTGCAACTGTAATGATACATTGAAACAGATTACCATCCATAGAACAGTGTCTTGAATTTCACGACAGATTCGGCATGCTTGATAATATCCGGGCACACTCCTTTGTTGTCGCCCGGGTAGCCGAGTCGCTGGTTGACGGTCTCTAGCAGAACCGGCAAAAGCCCCGGTCCCCTGCCGGATAAAGAAGAAGTTATTGCCGGAGCGCTGCTCCATGACATTGCCAAAACACTCTGTATAAAAACCGATTGCCGGCATGCTGAAATCGGCCGGCAAATCTGTGTTGAACTTGGATATCCGGAACTGAGCGAGATCGTTGCCGAACATGTAGTGTTGAAAAATTTTACTGCAGACCTCTACATCCAGGGCATCTTTGGCAGCAAAGAAATAGTTTACTATGCCGACAAACGGGTCCGCCATGACCAGGTGGTCTCCCTTGATCGACAGACTTGAATATATCCTTGAACGATATGGCGACAATAACCCTGTCAAGGAAGAATTGATCCGCCAAAATTTCAATCTAACCCTGGACTTTGAAAAATACCTGTTCCGTTTCCTCGACTTTCTCCCGGAGGAAATCACCAGATATTATTTCTCATGCTCACTTTTCCGTATCTCACTGAAATTAAAATATATAAAACGTATTTTTTGCGTCTTTAAGACCTTCGTATCCTGAAGTTGATAAATTTATTTTCAACGACACCTGACGCCCTGATCACAGATACTGCTTATCGAAAAACACAATATTTCTAGCCCTTTCACCCATTTTCGCTTATACTAATCCACTAATTTGTTGGACTGTAAGCCAGGTTGCATAGAAACTGACCCGCAGTCTTGAAGCAGCAATAATCAATTTTCATTTTAAAGGAGGCATGTTCAATGAGAGAATTGAAGCGAGTTGTTCCCACAGTTGTTGCTGCATTTTGTCTAAGTGCAGGTGTGGCTATGGCCGGAACCTTGGATGATGTAAAAGCCAAAGGCTTTATCCAGGCAGGCGTCAATGGTGATCTTTTCGGTTTTGGCAAACCCGACGAAAAAGGTGTATGGAAAGGCCTGGATGTTGATACCGCCCGGGCGGTTGCAGCTGCTATCTTTGGCGATGCCGACAAAGTCAAATACACCCCTCTGACTGCCAAAACTCGTTTTACCGCACTGCAATCCGGTGAGATAGATGTGCTGACCCGGAACGCCACCATGACCCTCAGCCGCGATACAGATCTTGGTCTTGATTTCGTGCAGGTCAACTATTATGACGGCCAGGGATTTCTCATTCCCAAAAAGCTTGGCGTGAAAAGCGCCAAAGAGCTTGGATGGCGCAACGGTCTGCGTTCTTCCCGGCACCACCACCGAACAAAATGTGGCTGACTATTTCCGCTTCAATAAAATGAAGATGAACCCTGTTGTCATTGAGAATACCGCAGAACTCTCCAAGGCTTTTTTTGCCGGTCGTTGTGATTGTTTGACCTCTGACGCCTCTCAGCTTGCCGGAATCCGTGCAGTTGCCCCCACTCCAAGCGACTACATGATCCTTCCGGAAATCATTTCCAAAGAACCTCTGGCACCTGCCGTTCGTCATGGCGACAACCAGTGGAAGGATATCGTTAACTGGTCCGTTCTGGCGATGATTGAAGGTGAAGAACTTGGCATCACATCCAAAAATATTGACGAAAAAATGACAAGCACAGACCCTAAGGTTCAGCGCTTCCTGGGAGTAACTCCTGGTAACGGCAAGGCTCTTGGACTGGATGAAAAATGGGCGTATAATATAATCAAGCAGGTTGGCAACTACGGTGAAGTTTTTGAGAGAAATGTCGGCACCGACACTCCTCTGATGATTGAACGCGGCTTGAACGCGCAATGGTACAACGGCGGCTTGATGTATTCACCTCCTTTCAAGTAACAGGCAACCCAGGTACTGCATGCCCGGAATGCACTTCGGGCATGCAGGCACAAAGGTGAATATGAACACATCAGCACAAGAAAAAATTCCGTTTTTTCGTGATCCGGCCAAACTGGCAATCCTTTACCAGATCCTCACCCTGGCAGGAGTCGGTCTGCTCAGCTATTATCTGGTCCATAACACTCTTGTCAATTTAGAGAGACAGTCAATCTCAACCGGGTTTGGTTTTCTGCACAGGGAGGCCTCCTTTGAAATCGGAGAAGCCCTGTTGCCGTATTCCGCTGCAGACTCCTATGGCCGCGCTCTGGCCGTTGGCTTTTTCAATACCTTGCTCGTCTCCTTTATCGGGGTGACTCTCACGGTCATCCTTGGGACCTTTCTGGGTATTGCCAGACTTTCCTCAAACTGGCTGGTGGCAAAGCTGTCTGCCATCTATATCGAACTGTTTCAGGATATTCCGATACTTTTGCAGCTCTTTTTCTGGTACGCCTTCTTTTATGAAATCCTGCCTTCACCCCGCCAGGCACTCAACCCTATTGCAGGGATATTTTTGTGCAACAGAGGATTGATTTTTGGCGTTCCAGAATGGCATGCAGCGTATAAATTTGCTTTTTTTGCCTTTATCATCGGTTGTGTGATCGTCTATTTCCTGCGAAAATGGGCAGCAAAACGACAAGCAGCGACCGGACAGATCTTTCCACTCATCAAGGTCTCCCTGGCCATGCTCATCGGCTTGCCGCTTGTTACCTGGTGGCTGACCGGAGCTCCTACGGCAATGAATGTCCCCAAGCTTTCCGGTTTTAACTTTAAGGGTGGTGTAAGCGTCAGCCCCGAATTTACCGCCCTGCTCCTCGGTCTTGTCCTCTATACCGCCGCCTTTGTTGCCGAAGTAGTTCGGGCCGGAATCCAGTCGGTCACCAAAGGCCAGACCGAAGCGGCTATGTCCATCGGACTTAAAACCGGGCCAGGTACTGAATCTGGTTATCCTGCCCCAGGCACTGCGGGTTATCGTACCACCGCTGACCAGCCAGATGCTCAACCTGACAAAAAACAGTTCACTGGCAGTGGCCATCGGCTACCCGGATTTTGTATCCGTTGCCGGAACCACCATCAACCAGACCGGCCAGGCCATCGAAGGCGTAGCCATGATCATGATGGTCTATCTGATTTTCAGCCTGTCAACATCAGCATTCATGAACTGGTACAATAAGAAAATTGCACTGGTGGAAAGATAATTACCCCTATGGAAAAGAGTCTACACCACAATACGGCTGAAGATATAAAGCCGCCGCTGACCAATATCGGGATTATCGGCTGGATGAGAGCCAATCTGTTTAACGGCTGGTTCAATTCCGTCTTAACCCTGCTGGTCCTTTATCTGCTCTGGCTGACCCTACCGCCTCTGATTAACTGGGCATTTATCAGCAGCAGCTGGTCGCCGTCCGGCGAACAGTGCAAGGCCGGAGAAGGTGCCTGCTGGTCGGTTGTCACCGCCAATATCCGCTTTATCCTTTTCGGTTTTTATCCCCACGATCTGCAATGGCGACCACTGCTGGCAATGGCTATCCTGATCGCCTTGCTCTTCTATAGTCAAAACCGTAATCACTGGAAGAAATCACTTTTCTACGCCTGGCTGATCGGCCTCTTTATCATGGGCCTTTTACTAAAAGGTGGTCTTTTCGGTTTTGAAGCTGTGGAAAGTAATCTCTGGGGCGGTCTGCCTTTGACCCTGCTGCTGTCCGTTTTCGGCTTGACTGCCGCATATCCTTTAGGGATAATGCTGGCTCTTGGCCGCCAGTCGGAAATGCCGGTTATAAAATCTTTTTGCGTGGTCTACATTGAACTTATCCGAGGGGTGCCGCTGATCAGTCTGCTCTTCATGTCCTCGGTGGTCTTCCCTCTCTTTCTGCCCGAGGGTATGGTCCTCAACAAGATTCTGCGGGCACAGGTGGCGATCATTCTATTTACCGCTGCCTATATCGCGGAGGTTGTTCGCGGCGGACTGCAAGGTGTAAATAAAGGCCAGTATGAGGCGGCAGACTCACTCGGCCTGAACTATTTTCAGACCATGCGGTTGATCATTTTGCCCCAGGCATTGAAAATTGTCATCCCTCCCTCGGTGAGCATTCTGATCTCGGCATTCAAGGATACCTCGCTGGTGGTCATCATTGCCCTCTATGATCTCCTTAAAACAACACAGACTGTCCTCTCCGACCCTCAATGGATGGGTTATTCCGCCGAGGCATATATTTTTGTCGCCCTCATCTATTTTGTCTGCTGCTTTGCCATGTCCAATTACAGCAGACGACTGGAAAGAGAACTCGATACCAGCCTGTAGAAATAATCCCTTAATCGATCAACTGTGACCAGGAACCAGGAAAAGAATCAATGAACACCAAGCAAGCAGAAAAGACAGAGAACACAATCGACGAATCTCCAATCATCATTATTGAGAATATGCATAAGTGGTATGGTGATTTTCATGTTCTGAAAGATATCAACCTGACGGTCAAAAAAGGTGAACGGATAGTCATCTGCGGGCCTTCCGGATCGGGTAAATCTACCCTGATCCGCTGCATTAACCGTCTTGAAGAACATCAGCGGGGTAAAATTATGGTCGACGGTATTGAGCTGACCAATGATCTGAAAAATATAGAAAAGATCCGAACCGAAGTCGGAATGGTGTTTCAGCATTTCAACCTGTTTCCCCATCTCACCATTTTGGAAAACCTGACCCTGGGACCAATCTGGGTGAGAAAGACACCGAAAAAAGAAGCTGATGAAATTGCCATGTATTACCTGGAGAAGGTACGTATAGCTGAACAGGCTCAAAAATTTCCCGGGCAGCTGTCAGGTGGACAGCAGCAACGGGTGGCAATCGCCCGGAGCCTGTGCATGAAACCAAACGCCATGCTCTTTGACGAACCCACCTCGGCCCTTGATCCGGAAATGGTTAAAGAGGTGCTGGATGTCATGATCAGCCTCGCCCAGGACGGGATGACCATGCTTGTTGTCAGTCATGAAATGGGCTTTGCCAAGAGTGTGGCCCACCGGGTTCTTTTTATGGACGGCGGCGAGGTCCTTGAAGAAAACAATCCGGAAGATTTTTTCAACAATCCACAGCATGAAAGGACCCAGCTCTTTCTCAGCCAGATTCTTGATTAATGGTTAAGTAAAATTTCTTGACCATCTTCTTTGTACGCCGTGAGGAAATACCCTTGGGGTAAATATTTCACTTGGAATATCCGTGTTCGATTTCTCTCTGCTGGCAGTTTTTATTCCAACCTGTTTTATGATTTCCCTCACCCCCGGGATGTGCATGACCCTGTCACTGACCCTCGGGATGTCCATCGGTGTTCGTCGTACTTTTTGGATGATGTGGGGCGAATTGGCGGGAGTTGCCTTGGTGTCGATTGCCGCTGTGGCAGGGGTGGCAACCATTATGCTCAACTATCCGGCCCTGTTCGTTTTGTTAAAATATGCCGGCGGCAGCTATCTTCTCTATCTCGGCATTCAACTCCTTCGGGCAAAGGGCAGGATGGCGATTGCCAAAAACCGGAAGTCACTGCAGACAATCAGTCCCAGAGCTCTTGCCGGTCAGGGCTTTATCACCGCCGTATCCAATCCCAAGGGGTGGGCTTTTACCATTTCCCTGTTACCGCCATTCATTGACCGGACCTATCCAATTGTTCCACAACTGTCCATTTTGCTCATCATCCTGCTGGTCATTGAATTCATCTGTCTGGTCATTTACGCCAATGGGGGCCAGCATCTCGGCTCCTTTCTGGATGATAAGGGAGGAACCGGGCTGCTCAATAAAACTGCTGGAATCCTCATGATTGGGGTCAGTGGCTGGCTGGTGGCCGGGTAAAGTTCTCCCAGCCAGAGAGTCACTATCAGATGGCAAAAATAAATTTGAGGCACAGTATCAGTACTCCTGTATACAACACTGTCATCCCAAGCCCTACCCGAACATAATCCTTCGTTCTATACCCCCCAGGGCGCATTATCAACGCGTTGACCTGATGCGTCGGCAGAATAAAAGTATTGGATGCGGAAACAGCTACAACAAGAGCGGCAACCAGCGGATCACTGCCAATATCAAAAGCCATATTCATGGCCAAAGGAACCATCAGGACTGTTGCCCCAACATTGGAGGCAACCAAAGAAAAAAATGAAGTCAGCAGGGATATTACCAGCATTAAAAGCAACGGACTGGGGTCACCAACCGCGCTAAGAACCTTTTGCGCAATATACGCCGCTGCTCCCGTAATCTCAAAGGCCGTACCAAGGGGGATAAGACCGGCGAGCAGGAAGACCGTACGCCAGTCAACCGCTTCATAGGCACGATCTGCCGGGATAATTCGGGTAACTATCATGCCCAAAGCACCGGTGAGAAGGGCAATTGATAGTTTTACCTCAAAGCCCAAGGCCAGAGTTAAAGCTAAAATAAGAAAAAAAACAGCGCAGCGTGTACGCTCAGGTTTGAGTTCCTCACCCCGGATGTCATCTATCAAAGCAATATCCAGCTGATCGGTTAACAGACGAAACTGCTTCCACCGCCCCTGCATGAGAATGGTGTCTCCCTGCTGCAATTCGGTGACATTTATTGCATCCATTATGATTTTATCCCCACGAACAATAGCCAGGGGATTTATCTGATACAGACTGCGAAACTGCAGTTCCTCCATCGTATGCTGACTGAGATTTGAATGGGGAATGATAACGCCCTCGACAACGCCCGATTCATCCGGAAAGTTCTCGTCGGCAAACACCTCATGTTCAGGCTTGATAACCCAGCCCTGCTCATCGACCAGCCGCTGGATATTCTTTTCGCTGCTCATCACCCAAAGGGAGTCCCCTGCTTCAACAATGGAATCCTTGGTTGGGGCAAAATCCTTCTGATACCCTTCATTTTTGGCAATACCAACTACGGTTATATGATACCGGGGACGCACCTCCAGTTCGCCAAGCGTATGGCTGGGATAATATGCGGGAACGGCCAGCTCGTAGCTGTGCCCCACTTCATCACCATAGATTTCCTGCAGACGTCTGTCCATACATCCATCATCATCTAAACTGCAGACATCAGCGGGCAGGAGCTTCTTGCCAAACAATGAAAAATACCCAATTGCAGCGATAAGAAGTGCAATCCCAATGGGTGTAACCTTAAAAAACCCAAAGGGCGTAAACGGATGCTTGGCAAGCGATTCAGGGTTGTTTTGCCACCATCCGTTCATAAGATCATTCAGCATAATAAGCGGACTGGAACCGACAAGGGTGAGGCAGCCGCCGATAATTGCACAAAAGCCCATCGGCATTAAAATTCTACTAGCGGAAAAATTCAGCTGCCGGCTAATGCGCATGGTCGCCGGCATAAAGAGAGCTGCCGCACCGATATTCTGCATAAAACTGGAAATAAGGGCGACGGTCATGGAGATAACCGCCATTATTCTGGTTTCGCTGCGACCGACGACTTTAATAATCTGTGCCGCCACAGCATTCATCACTCCGGTTTTATTCAAACCTGCACCAATGATCATCACCGCAATTATTGACACCACCGCGTTAGAAGCGAGACCGGCAATCGCCTGCTCTGCCGACAGGACACCGGTCAAAGGCAACAGCACCATCATCAGCAATCCGACAAGATCGACACGCAAGAGATCAGAGACAAACAGAAAAATTGCCAGGCCTAACAGCCCAAAGACAATCATCATATCCTTAGTTATTACTGCCGATTCCATGTTCATTTCTCCTTAAAATCAACAAATCCTCCAGTTAGAAAACGGGAAGAGTGGGGCACTCTTTAAAGACATGTTTTTTGCAGTTTCGACAAATCATCTTGTCCACTTCAGGAATAATCTTTGCGATTGCTTCCTTCTGACTGGCGAAGATATGTTCTCTTCCGATAATATCGACGTACCCTCCTCGCTCTAAAACACTATATGCCTGATGCTGCAATTCACATAGATACAATCCTCCCCTTTGGCCACGGCGGCGTCGTGCTTCCTGCGCAAGCAGTTCTGCACCAGCCACATCGATAAAATTAATACCGCAGCCAATAATCAGCACGTTGCGTTTTCGCATCAGACTTTTGTCGATGTTGTACAGGTATTCGCTGACATGATTGACCGCCCCAAAAAACAGTGGACCATCAATACGGATTATCTTCAGATAATGACATTCAGACTCCGTTTCAATAAGTAAAGGGCCTGTCAGCATCGGTATTCGGCACGAGGTTGGCAATGCGCGGATGTGCGGTACGGTTCAGGTAGAGCAGCAGAGACAGCAATACCCCTGCATAGATGGCAAACTCCAGATCCAAAAAAAGAGTGGCAAGGAAGGTGACCAGCAGCACCGCAGTCTCCTCCCTGCTTGTTCGTATTATTGTGTAAATATGGTGTACATCAATCAGATGATAGGCCACCATCAAGATGATTCCGCCCATGGCAGCAATAGGCAAATAGGCAGTAAGTGGTGCGACCAGCAACATGATCAGGGCCAGAAATATCGCTGAAAACACAGCTGAAAGCGGAGTAATGGCACCGGATTGATAGTTAATTCCGGATCGAGTAAAAGATCCGGAACCAGCATAGCTGGAAAAAAAACTGCCGACAATATTAGACAGACCTTGACCGATAAATTCCTGGTTACCATCAATTGGCTGATGAGATTTAGCAGCAATAGATCTGCCAATGGACAACGCCTCAATAAGACCGAGAAGTGCAACAGCCAGGGCTTTGGGTGCCAGTTCACGGATGGTCTCAAAAGAAAAATCCGGCATCGACAACGGCGGCAACCTTGCCGGCATTTGTCCGACGAGAGCGATGCCATGTTGACTGCCATTGAGAAGGAGGCAAAGCACACTGCCGATGATCATGGCAAAGAGCATTCCAGGCCATCGCGGGATCTTGGCACGAAAAAAAATCGCCGACAGCAGTGTAACCATGGCCACGGCAAATACATAGACATTGACCTTGTCCAGCATGCCCAGAATATTTATCCAGACTTCAAGAAAGTCATGACTGCCGGGCAATTTGAGCCCAAGGACATGCTTCAACTGACTCGTGGCAATGAGGATAGCCGCACCTGATGTAAAACCAATGACGACGGAGTGAGAGACGAAATTGACCAAAGTTCCCAATCTGGCCAGTCCAAATGCCAACTGGTACACACCAGCCATCATGGTCAAGGTCAAAACGAGCCGGATATACTCTGCAGAACCCGGTTCGGCCAGGGAACTGATGGAGCTGAACACAACGATGGAAATAGCCGTTGTCGGACCAGATATCAGATGCAGGGAAGAGCCGAAAAGCGCCGCCACAACTGGGGTAATAATTGCCGTATAGAGTCCGTATTCCGGAGGAAGACCAGCAATCATTGCAAAGGCCACACCTTGCGGAAGAACGATTACCGCCCCGGTTAATCCGGCGAGAAGGTCAGCCTTTAAAGTGTCCAAACCGATAAAATTCCACCAGCGCAGAAACGGGAACAGCCTGCGCCACCAGGATCTGTTTCCGATGCGCTGGGGTGTCAATTTATACCTGTTTGTCATGCTCTATTCCCCCGTCAACTCTTTATGGCGTTTTAAAAAAGCTCTCATCTTTTTTCAGTCTTCAACAATAAAGGGAACGATGTTAACCTGGATATTTTTCACCCCTTCAACTTTTTCAACCAGACTTTTGACTTTTTGGATGATGTTTTTTTCATCGGCCCGCGATCCACGAACATTGACAAACACTTCTCCGTTGCTGGAATCGACTATCACTTTAGGATACGCCTTGACGAGGGAGGCTTCGACCTGTGCAGACAAAGCTTCATCAGCAAGCATGCGAAGACTTTCTCGGGGTACTTTTGAAACAGGGTTGTTCCACGGCATGAAGAATTATAGAAACGGCCTGATCGACGTTCATGTTGCCGATATGCAAGATCATGTCATAGAGCTGAATATTCCAGGAATCCTGACCAAAAATATGGCGGCCCCATTTTCTCCTTTCCGCATCATCGTTTACCAGAATCATTCGGGCCTCATCGGCCGGAATGTTCTCGCGGATCATCTCTTCACGGACACGATCCTCGATGTTTGCCATGATTCGGACTTTGAGAACGTGGGGAAACTGCTGCAGGAAAAAATGACTGCCCAAACCATGAAAGACAATGTTGTCTCTTTTAAGATGGGTGAGTAGTGTCGCACGAAAAAAAGCGATGAATCTCTCCTTGCCTGAGGTAAAACGATCCAGAATGGTTGGCGCATCATGGATGGCCCGGACCAGTTTCAGTTCGGGAATATTGAAATGTTCTGATGCTTCCAGGATGATCTCCCTCGAGATACATTCATAATTGAGTGCCAAAGCCAAGTTTTTCGGCAACTTCCTTTCCTCGACTATAAGAGCCTCGTGATATGGTGATAATTGACATAGTGGGTTTCTCCGCATTTCATTGCTATAATCTCTCTGCGAGAATTACCAGCAGCTGTGAATTCTTCTCTTCTGTGGCACTTTCTGTAAATATATCGAATACCCGAAGAGTGATTCAATGTCAAACCTCCTCTTCATGTCTTTGTAAGAGAGTGTAACAATAGGAACGAGATAAGTTGCTGGGACTGCAGCTCATGCACAAAGTGCAACCACCGCGGAATACACACCATACCTCTTGACCCGACAGTCTATATAAGAATTTCATAATATTCTTTAGTTATTTTTTTTGCAAGACTTTACTCCGAGATCCGCCTGCTTTCGATTAAGTGGCCGCAAAAAACATTGATAATTTTACCAAAAGCGGAAAATTGGTAAACACAGCCTTATCCTCATTTGTCAAATCACCTAAGCCCCAATCGACCGAACAGGAATTATTAAACCACTGCTTGTGTTAAAGTGCGTGTTGTTGAATAAGAATTCCATCGTGACCGCTTATCAGGGTTGACAAAACGCGCCAGAACCTGTTTCGCTAGAGATTATTTTAATTTATTCATGGAATTCTTTGAATCCATCATCACCTTGTTAAGCTCTTTTTTCAAAAGTAAGACACATATCTCATGCCAGAAATAATTGATCAAAGCTATTTTGCAGAACTGAGGAATGCCAATCCAGACCAACTCTGCAAAAATGACAGATGCAGTTATATTCCCGATAAACAGCAATATTCTCTGGAAGTTTGGGGCGATCAATATCTTGTCGATCTGATCAATTCAAAAATTGACCATGTGGCGGCAATCGGTCCACCTCCCCACGAATATTTTGATCTTTTCGTTATATATTATCTCCTGCGGGTAAAAGATATTCATCTCAGAGAAGAATGGGTTTCAGAAAAAGATCTTCCCGGCGGCCCCACCTTTTTCAGAGGCCCCCACCTTATACCAACCGACCTTATCAGTAAACGGTTCGGCAACGATCTCCAGGCGTTCAAAACCTGGTGCGAGAAATTGGGCGGGTCCCCGATTGATATGGCTGACGCGGCTTACCGTTTTTCAATCACTGCTGATATCCCGGTTGCTGTTCTTTACTGGACAGGTGATGATGACTTTCCGGCTGAGGCAAAAGTTCTCTATGACCGATCAGTCACAGAAAGCCTCACGCTGGATATTCTCTATGCCCTTGGAGTTGGCGTGTGCAGCCGAGTTGGCGGGATCGACAGTGAATAAAAAGAGGAGAATAGGAGGAATCATTACGGCAGAAGCAGCGCAACTGAACCAGATAGGTGCAGATTACAGCTATCTGGTTCAGTAGGACAGCTCTTAGCTTACCAAAATTTTAATAACCGCTGCCGACAATGAGGTTACTCTTGGTCTTTTTAACATAGGTGTTTTTCTCTTTGCCCTTCCACTCATATTTTACCCATGTTCCTTCCGGAGTCGCCACCACGATTGCCTCGTAAACCGGCGGGGCAGCTTCCTTTAAACTCTTTCCGGCAAGTGATGGGTGAACGAGCAGCAGGCCCCCTTCTTCCAGGACGAACGCATAAGGTTCATATGCGTTGGCGTCAATAGTCATGACATCCTTGCCGCCATCAATTTCGGCTACAATCATATCTACATTTTTACTTATAGCTGCGGGATCCGCAGCCCAGGCACCAGATACAATAAAGAGTACTGCAAAAAGAGACAGAATGAGAGTTAATCGTTTCATTATTTCCTCCATTTTGAAAGCTCCAGCCATCGACCCGCCTGAATAAAAACTACTGGTCAATTGTTCTGCTGCTTTCTTTTTAGATACCATTCCAGAGCATACCCTTTCAGTATGCCTCTGAAACCCCTAGACTGAACCAATTCATCAAATGTGCTAAACGGTGTATGCATCACCTCCTTGTGCATTTAGCATAAACATAAAGACAGGTTCAAAGCACCAAGGCCCCCCCTGGTACCACATCCAAATAACTGCATGAAGTTTCGAATTGCCGATTTCTCTTTTAAGGTGATAGGAAAAGTAAAAAGAACATTATTTATCTTGTGTTTTTAATCAACTAAATTGATATAGCATGTTTTATGCCAACTGATGAATTCACTCGCTATCCGGCGTAATATGCGAGGTATGAGTCAGCTACCCCCGGTCAAGCTACGATTTTTGCGCACCGTGCGCAAAAATCGTCAGGTGGTTGTTATCACAGGCTCTTTGGAAAACGGTTGATCACAAAAATGTAGTGTCGTATCGTAATCCTCCATTGCACAATGAATACTGTACCGACACAAAGCAAAAAAGAGTTTAACAGGTATATGGATCATAAGTCAAACATCTTTAGGCAAAGTCCATTTACATATCCAGATGAAATAGCCATTTGAACAAAACCATTCAGACATAAACGTCTTCATACTAATGGCCAGAAAAGCGGAATTGTCACCATGAGAACAGCCAAAATAACCAGAGTGAGCGGAACACCAACCTTTATATAATCCAAAAATTTATAGCCGCCCGGTCCCATAACCAGCACATTGGCCGGATGGGAAATCGGCGAGGTAAAACTCGAAGAGGCGGCCATAGCAATCCCCATCATCAGCGGATAAGGTGAAATCCCCAGGCCGGCTGAAGTCTTCAAGGCAATGGGCACCATCAATACAACCAGCGCCGCCGTGGGAATGATGCTGGTGGCAATAAAGGTTATGACCAAAAGTCCGAACAAAACGCCATGAGGTCCGAATGGACCAAGCAGCGAGATGACATTTTCCGCCACAAGTGAGGCTGCCCCAGTGGTATCCAGGGCTACCCCGAGCGGCAGCATTCCGGCAATAAGAAACACCGCCTTCCATTCAATGTATCGATAGGCCTCATCCATGGTCAGACATTTAGTCAGCACCATAAACGCCGCCCCAATGACAACCGCAATATAGATCTGAACCCAGCCGAAAATAACCGGAACGAGTACCGCAGCCATGATGGCAAGAGCTGTTTTCGCCTTCTCCTCACGGGCAGCCTCCTGCATATTCTCAGTCAGCACCAGAAAATCAGGCTCTCGCCCAAGCACGGCAAGCTTTTTCCAGGCTCCAAAAAGCAGCAGAGCATCACCAAATTGGAGCTGCAGATCACGAAGACCGGTGCTGATAACCTCCCCTTTGCGCCAGACGGCAAGGACCGTCAGACCAAATTTATCTCGGAAACTGATATCCTGCAGGGTCTGTCCGGAGAGGACCGAGTGGGGAGAGAGTATCACTTCAGCCAGCCCCACTTTATCATCCTCAAGAATAGACATATCCTCAACGCCTTCCTGATCCCTGACAAAAACCCCTTCCAGTCCCTGTAACAGAAGCACCGCCACGAGATCGGACAGACCTGAGACAAGAAGCCTGTCTCCGGGTTCAAAATATGTATCCGAAGAAGGAATAACGGCCGTGCCATCCTCCCTGATAATACTGAGAATCTGAACGTCAAGGGCATCGCCGAGACAGCTTTCTGTTACAGTCTTGCCCAGCAAGCGGGAACGGTCAGGTATGCTGAACAGGCGGACTCTGCTGTGCAAGCCATATAAGACTTTCCTCCATTTCTCCGGTCAAGGAGTACAGGTGATTCAATACCGGGCTCGGTCTGATAAATTGTTGATTTTATCAACCGGCCCGAAAACCACCAGCACATCGCCTTCCCGTAACGGCAAAGACTTCAGATTTTCACTGATCGTCTGCCCCGCACGTTGAATTGCCAGGACATTGAGTGAATAGTCGGTTGCGAAAACCAAGCTCGGAAAGGGTTTGCCCAACATATCGGACTTGATCCGCTAAGCTGCACTTCCGCCACACGCATTATTCCGCTCAGCATATCCCAATCATCGGCTGCCTGACTTTCCGACAAAAGATGGCCCCAGTTGTTCATTTCCTGAATTCGATCAAGACGCCCCTCAACGATCAATTCATCACCAGCCATAATTTTCTCAGAAACTTCCGGAGCAAGAAAAGTCTGGCGATTACGGTTAATGCCAACCACATTGAGTCCGAGACGGGCTCCAAGATTACTCGAGGCAAGCGATTTTCCGACCAGGGCCGAAGCTTCAGGAATTGTTATGCGAAAAAGCATCTCCTGGATTCGGTATTGGCTGAGAAATTTTTGTTCGTTCTTCACTTTACCGGCAAGCGTATTCTGCCTGGGTAAGAGTCGGCTCCCGACATATGTCATAAAAAGTACTCCGACTACCATGACGATGATGCCGACAGGGGTAAAATCAAACAACCCGAAAGGATTGCAGTCCATTTGTCCGCAGCGCCTCACTGACCAGAATATTTGGTGGTGTACCAATCATGGTGGTGAGTCCGCCCAGAAGGGAACCATAGGCGAGCGGCATAAGCATCTGTGAAGGCGAATATCCTGTTTTTCTGGTAATATCCATTACCACCGGCAGCATCAGTGCAGCAACAGCAACATTATTCATAAATGCGGACAGTCCGCCGGCGATAACCATGATCAGAATAACCATCCGTTTTTCGCCAGTACCGGCCATTTTCAGCAAATATCTCCCCAGAATATTTGCTATACCGGTCCGGGTAAGCCCGCCACTCAGAATAAATACTGCCCAGATAGTCACCACTGCAGGGTTACTGAACCCGGCCAGTGCTTCTGTCGGGCTGACCAATCCAGTGATGGCAAGTACTCCCAGCACCAACAATGCCAGCACCTCCAGCGGCATAATTTCAGTAACCAGAACAACAATCACAACCACCAGGATACCAAGAACCAGCATTATTTCAGGGGTCATACCTTGTCTCCTCCTTTTTACCCTTCAGATCGTCTCACCAGGAGCACCGCCAGAAAATTTCCTGGGAGATTAACCGTTCCTTTCATCCTGCATTATTAATACAGACTTTTGCAATCTCGATAAAATCGGTTGCCGACAATACCCGAGTGAGTGGACAAATAGACATTAGTCAGCCGGCCAACTCATAAACTTGGTCCACGTCTTTCTCTGCGATACCGAAAAGGCAGCCTCCAACTCGGGATAATCACATCCATCCGCAACAGCCAGCACCCGGACAGCAATTGATACGTGAATGCTGATAGAAAAAGAAAGCATGACTACGTGCCAGAAGGTGTAATTCTTCTCTAAGAGATATTCGCTAAAAAGATGAAAAACTGGTATTTCGGGAAAAATGCAACAAAGAACAAGATGAAAATTTCTATGACCCTTTGGGAATTGCTATCCTCCCTTTTTTTTCGGGGGGGGACGACGCCATCTTGTGTAAAAAAGAGTTATTTTATAAGATGCGAACTGTTGAAATGGAGACCTGCTCACAATGATTGATATGCAGGAGCGGCCCGGAATCATTCCTGTTGTGACTGATCACGCAGTTTGCGAAAATAAAGAGGTATCAGGACAAACCATTCCAACCGTTCATCAAAACGAATTGCGACACCATCTTCATCGCTTCGGACGATACAGCCCCCCACATCTTCAATCACCAATCGACTGTGTTTTCCTTGAAAAACAATCGCAATATCACACTTTTCACCCACACTGGGACAATCGTTCAGTTCAATAAACAAGCCGTTTATGCTGATATCACGCAATGTACCACCATATTTTCTGTCATGTTCCCGGAGACGACAGAATCCTTGAGCAACAAATGGCGTTCTGACCGACATTCTCCGCTCTTCCAAATTTTCCATATACTCTACACCTATCACTGAAAAAATCTACTTGCCCCCTGGAAAACTCAGGATTCTGTCTAGTATAGACCCTGTTGCAATCCTACGAAAGAGCGCATTGAAAGATAGGAATCATAAACAATTACTAGAGGAAAATCGACAAAGGATTCGCAAAAAAAACTCATCAAAGAACCTAACTGATCAAACAGAAGAGAGAGCCTGGAAACATTTTCAGGAAGAACTCCGTTTGATGAGCGACTGGGCCCAGTCAAATTCTTCCAGTTCTGCCCGTTCCTGCAGATATTTTACCCATTCTTCCCATTCTGCATGTTCCCCGTATTGTTCTATAAATTCGGCCAGCAATGCGGACTTTTTTCGTATAGAGAGCAGTCGCCACTCAGAGATAAGATCGTCCATCTGCTTTGCCGTCAGCATCACTGTCACCCCATTTGTAGATTATATTTGCAGATGAAAGCAATCTAAAGAGACCTTCTTACAAAAGTATGACAAACAGAGTGATCAGGTATTGCCAGGAAGTTCTTCGTCTTATCATAAGCGCAATATTCCGGATTATCTTTCTTTTGGGCGATACATCTCGCGAAGACTAATAGTATACAATTAGTGCCCGTCCAGAAACGGCCTTTTTCTCCTAACTCTTCGTTGCTCTCAAAATTTTATCCTCGGAATATTACTGATATGCCTGCGGTAAAATTTATCGAGCGCCTCGATTTAAAAGAAAAATTCTCGTCTCTGGATGGACACTAACTAGTGATAGTTTGCAAATTATGAATCCGTCACATAAAGAAAAATATCTAACTGAATTTGCGCCTATAATTATAAAATCAGAGCTACCTGAAACTTTTTCCGATTTACGGCAGATTTAAAGAAACAACCGGTTATGGGCAAAAAGAGGCTTTTTTCTTTGTACTGATAGGAATTTTACAATAGTATGCACTCTTGCAGAGTTCTTTCTCGGGGCTGTTCTTTAAAACTCCGGAAGAAATGGTAGGGTGAGGGACCATATCCAATTGGGATATCAACTATTCATTAACAACAAGAGGAGAAACTGTATGAAGATTTTAAGTAAACTGGCAGTAACCATGGTGTCTGGTTTTGTTCTAACGTTGTGCGCTGCCCCGCAATTTGTCCAGGCTGAACAGACATTCGTTACTATCGGAACGGGTGGTGTAACTGGTGTGTATTATCCGACTGGAGGTGCCATCTGCCGCCTGGTAAACAAGAACAAAAAAGAACACGGAATTCGTTGCTCTGTTGAGAGCACCGGCGGATCAGTATATAACCTGAACGCGGTTGCCGGTGGTGAGCTCGATATGGGTGTTGCCCAATCCGATATGCAGTTTGAAGCCGTAAAAGGTGTAGGTAAATTTGCCGAAACCGGCCCAGATAAAGACCTCCGGGCGGTTTTTTCAATTCATCCGGAACCCTTTACCGTGGTGGCCAGAACCGACTCCGGAATTAAAACTTTTGCTGATCTGAAAGGCAAGCGGGTAAATATTACCGATCCAGGTACTGGTACCCGGGCGACCATGGAAGTGGTCATGGAAAAATTTGGTATGACAAAGGATGATTTTAAACTTGCCTCCGAGTTGAAGGCCTCTGAGCAGGCTTCCGCAATGTGTGACAACAAAGTTGATGCCATCGTCTATGTGGTTGGTCATCCAAATGGCTCGATTAAAGAAGCAACCACTGCTTGTGACGCGGTAGTCGTCGATGTGTCAGGCAAAGAAATCGATGAACTTATTGCTGATAACCCTTATTACCGGACCGCTGTCATTCCTGCTGGCATGTATCGTGGCAGCGATGCGGATGTGAAAACCTTCGGTGTCGGTGCAACGTTTGTTTCTTCGACAAAAGTACCTGAGGAGGTTATTTATCAGGTGACAAAAGCAGTTTTCGAAAATTTTGATGATTTCAAGAAGCTGCACCCTGCATTTGCCAACCTGAAAAAAGAAGAGATGATCAAAGACGGTCTCTCCGCTCCGCTTCACCCCGGTGCTGTCAAATATTACAAAGAAGCCGGCCTGATGTAATTGTTAAAACAGCTGTACCATGTCAACACATTCTCTGACATGGTGCAGTTTCGTCGTACCTCCTCCGGCCGACTCTATTAAAAAGAGTCAGCCGGAAGCCTGGTATCTGGAAGACCCTTTACCTGCCGGTCATACTCTTTGTCTGTCTCTTGACTATTCCTTCTGGCGCCTGTGCTTGATAATATTTTTGCGCAGCCTTTTCGAAATTTCGCCATCGCGATAAGAAACTACGGTAACCGGACATTTTCGAAACATTTTTTCTGCCACGGAGCCGGTAAAAATGTGGCTGAAGTCATTGTTTTTCACGCCCATGACGACCATATCAATATTCTGATCGATCACAAGCTCCAGCAGCTCGTCGGCTGGGTTACCTATACAAAAGTGATAGGTGACCTTATCATCGACCAGAGTCAGGTCTTTCATCACGTTTTCCAGTTCTTCCCGACGCTCCTTTTTGATTGTTTCAATATAATGGTCACTATCAACTTTATAACCATAGGAGGTGATCTTGTTCACAGCGTCGAGATTACGCTGGTTAATCACATTAACAATCAACAGCTCGGCTCCGGTAGATGCAGCCAGATCGGCAGCGTACGTAATAATCCCCTTGGCAAACTTGGAAAAAGCAATGGGTGCTAATATTTTTTTTATCACGATTTACTCCAAGGTAGATGACGGCAGAATTCTCGTGCACAAATAAGCTGCTCGGGAGAGTTTCCCGTGCAGCTTATTTGAGTAATTTTACAATGCGGCAACAATTTCTCCACTCAGCCAGCAACAGGCGGAGCCGATCGGCGAGCCCTGCCCCGTTGAACAAACCAGATAAATGCGAGTAAAAGCAATGCAGGAAAGAACATCAGTTCCTTGTTGGGACGCTCAGTGGGCATCTGGATGCTGAGAATTTCCTGATCAAAATAGATCTTCGCCTTTTCCGCAGGGCTTCCAAAGGTGACCATATCAACAATGACCTTCCCATCATCTTCAATAGTCTCAATGCCGAGACTGCTTAACTTTTCAGCACCGGTTCCCCCCTCTCCTACAGTCAGCATAACGGTCTTCTCGAATTCATCGCCGCTTATTCTTTCACCTTTAATGTTGAGACGGAGCTGCCCTCCGGCTGGTATCTCATCAAGGATCTGCAACCAACTCTGTAGCGGGTTTATCGGTAAGGGGTGGATATATCCTGTCCCAAAAATAACCGGGTCTAAAAAGGGTAAAAGCAACCAGCAACAATGCCGCCGTTTCCCACCAGCGATTTTTTGTCAGAAACCAGCCTTGTGTGGCAGCGGCAAAAACCAGCATTGCCACAACCGCGCCAAAAACGATAATCACCAGATGCAGCCAGCCGCCGATCCCTATCATCAGCAGCTCGGTATTGAAGATAAAAATAAACGGTAAAATTGCCGTTCGAATATCATAGGCAAAGCCCTGAATACCGGTACGGATCGGATCCCCTCCCGAGATCCCGGCCGCAGCAAAGGCTGCCAGGCCCACCGGAGGTGTATCATCGGCCAGAATACCAAAATAGAAAACAAAGAGATGGACAGCAATCAGCGGCACGATAAGACCGTTCATGCGCACCAAGGTTGACAATAACCGGAGCCATAAGGGTGGAAACCACGATATAATTGGCTGTTGTCGGCAGCCCCATGCCGAGAATAAGGCTTATAAAGGCAGTAAAGAGCAGAATCAGCATGAGATTACCACCGGAAATAAATTCAACAAACTCGGTCATAACAAGACCGATTCCGGTTAAGGTTACCGTACCGACGACAATCCCGGCAGCAGCAGTCGCCACCCCGATTCCGATCATATTTCTGGCGCCGGAGACCATCCCGGTTATCAGTTCCCCCCAGCCCCTGGCAAAACTATACTCTTCCCCCTGCACCTTGCGTAAAAAGCCCTTCAGAGGATGCTGGGTAAGAACGATAAAGATCAGCAGCACAGTTGCCCAGAAGGCGGAAAGTGCAGGAGAGAGACGTTCAACCACCAGGCACCACATCAGGACCACGATGGGCAGCAGATAATGAAATCCCGCCTGGGCAGTCGAGCCAAGATCAGGGAGCTCCGTCTATTTCCGTCGTGATCTCCAGATCAGGTACTTTGCAGGCTAATACCATCAGGGCGATATAGGCAACCATAAGAATGACACAGATGATACCAGATGGCATTGCTTCCCGCAACTGTTTTAATCCAGCCAAGACCGTAATAGGTGCCTCCGCCGATAATGATCAAACCGAGCACCACCGAGACAAAAACCAGCAGGCTCTGGACCAGGGTTTTGGTCCTTTTCCTCTTGGGCAGACCTTTCAGTCCCATTTTACATGCTTCCAGATGAACAATGTACACCAGAGCGATATAGGAAATTATTGCCGGCAGAAAGGCATGTTTGATGACTTCAATATATGAGATACCGACATATTCAACCATAAGAAACGCTGCGGCCCCCATAACCGGAGGAGTCAGTTGACCATTGGTGGAGGAGGCAACCTCAACGGCACCGGCCTTTTCCGCGCTAAAACCGACTTTTTTCATCAACGGGATCGTGAAGGTTCCGGTGGTGACTACGTTGGCAATTGAAGAGCCAGAGACCAGCCCGGTCATGGCCGAGGAAATAACCGCCGCCTTGGCCGGCCCGCCCCGCATATGACCAAGGCCGGCAAACGCGGTCCGAATGAAATAATTCCCCGCCCCGGCCGCTTCGAGCAGCGAACCAAACAGTACAAACATAAAAACCATTCCGGTTGACACCCCGAGGGCAACCCCGAAAACCCCCTCAGTAGTCAGCCAGTAATGCGACATTCCTTTGACCAGACTTGCCCCCTGATGGGCAATAACCCCAGGCATATACGATCCGGCAAAGGTATAGGTGATAAAAACAGCGGCCACAATCATGAGCGGTGGACCGAGAGCCCTTCGTGTAGCCTCAAGCAGCAATATCAGACCGGCAACCGAAACAGTGAGATCAAGAACAGTCGGCTTGCCCGGTCGGTCTGACAGCTCAGTATAAAAGATAAAAATATATGCGGCACAGAATGCGGCAGCAAAGGCCAGGATCCAATCCTGAATGGGAATGCGCCCCTTTGGAGAAGACTTAAAGGTCGGAAAGGCCGTGTACGCAAGAAAAACGGCAAAAGCAAGGTGAATGGACCGTGCTTCGGTGTCATTTATCACAAAAAAATCGAGCAAAAATGGCAGCGGTGATGCATACCAAAGCTGAAAAATGGTCCAGGCGAGGGGAACAAAGAAAAGAACGTTGCGGGAGATTGTGCCTTGTGGGTTGCGGCCACCGGTGTCCACTTCAGCGACCATATCCTCAGTATGTTCACCGAGTGCTGGATTCTCTGTTGCATGAGTCATACCAACGATTCCTCCTTGTCTTGTAAAGAATAATTATTCCATTCAATACTTTTTAACTGCCTGAATTGTTCTCCTTACAATGCATGCCGGTGCTATGAATAACTCTATCTATATCACCCACAGTCATTGCTCTCAGCGTTGCGCTTGAAAAAATGCACCCGTGAAGAAGTCGTATAACGAATCTTTCCAAGGAATTTAACCTGCTCCACAGGTGTTTTTATTTGTACCTTATGACACAACACTTTTGTTAATCTGTCAAGCCATTTAATGGATCAGGGGCGCACGATTACAACACCACAAAAACGTTAGATTTAATATCTTGCAGAGCTCCTCCTTTGTGTTTAATAAAGAGGTAAGGCGCCATTCATTTTTTTGTGCTGTCCAATCGTCAATTCAAGCTTTGCCCAAGGAGGGAGACACTATGGGAAAAATAATTCATCAGTCGCACATCACCATTACCCGTGAAAACGGCCCCACCCGCATCGCCCATATCCGCGGATTCGATCAACCGGTGTACTACGGTGTACATGGTGGAATTAAGAAATTTTACAATGTCGATCCGGAAGAAGAGCATGCCGCCACCCTGGACCATCTGGTCGGTGCGGTCGGCGGGTGAATGATGGGCACATTGGCCGCGGTGCTGGCCAAAAAAAAGATCCGAACCTTCAAAGATCGCTTTATGGCGACGGTCACCGGTGATATTGAGGATGTCAAAGGGGTGCTGAAGATTGTCAGGATTAACGTTCTCTATAATTTGCAGTTGCCTGCAGAAAAACGTCCGGACGCCCTCAAGGCATTTGACAACTACATTACCCTGTGCCCTGCTGCCCAGAGTGTGATCGAGGCAATCAAAATCACCCATCAACTGGAGATGAGAGATGACTGAAACAGGTCGATAAAGGTAATTGGAGCACAGATCCCCGGTTACAACCTTTTGATGCCGGGAAATGTGAAAAATGCCACCAACAGACCAATCACCACGAACAGACATCCACCCCATTGAATCAGCAGAAGTTGTTCCTCAAGGACCACTCGAGCTGTCATAAGCCCAGCCACCGGAATAAGCAGGGACAGCGGTGCGACTCGATTTGCCGGATATTTGCCAAGCAGATAGCTCCATGCGCCATAGCCAAGAATTGTTGCACCGAAGGCAAGATAGGCGATGGAAAACAGTGAAAGCGCGTTCAGATGAGTAACAGCAGAGGAAACAGTTTCCGGTGAGTCGAAAAGGAGCGAAAGCAGGAAGAGAGGAACAGGCGGCACCAGTGATGACCAGACCACCAGGCTGAGCATATCTGTTTTTTTGCCTTGTGCCGCTGCTGCCATCGTGGCCTGGCGTACCACTATATTGGAAATCCCCCAGAACGCCGCCCCCGTAAGGGTCAAGAGAAGTGCTCCAAAGGGTATGGCTGTCGACGTAGAGCCCCCCCCTGCCACCAGGTAAAGACCGGCAGCGGCCAGGATCAGCCCGACAACCTGCCTGCAGGAAAAGGGCTCCCGCAACAGTATAAAAGCAAAAAGCATGGTAAAGAATGCCTGCGACTGGAGAACCACCGAAGCAACTCCGGCCGGCATGCCAATGTGGATGGCATAGAACAGACAGACGAACTGACCGATACCAACGCTGAATCCATACGCCAGCAGGTGGAAAAGTTTTATCTCCGGTCGCTTGACAAAGAGGATGGCCGGAAACACCGCCAGAGAAAAACGGAGGGAAACCAGAAGCAGTGGCGGGACTCCGTCAAGGCCAAGCCGGATTACCGTGAAGTTTGCGCCCCAAACGGTTACGACAATGAGGGCAATTGCCAGATCCTTTGTGTTCATTCCCGCTTCTCTGTCGTAAGCGGATTACCGGCCTCACATACCACTTTTGTCTGGCGCAGGCCGCAGCTGTTGACCTTGAAACCTAACTGGTGCTGCGCCACATGCACGGCGGTCACCTCGCGGATGTATTGTTTACACTTGACCGTATCATGCCCTGCCTCGGATATAGCCCCTGCGGGACAACCTCCTGCGCGGGCCAGACACCTGCTTCTGGCGGCAAAATCGACAAGAGGCTTGGCACAAGCGACACCTTCTGCCCCGGGTGAATAACATTGATGGCTGGATCGGCCAGCCAGGCCTCTATGATTTCTGTTATATTGCACATATCCACTTGAAAAATAGCAACAATTGACAAAAGCCTTGTTCCAGGGCACTTATCGCCGGTTTCCCGGATCATTGGTATAATGGGCACGGAGCAATCTACACCGATATTGGCGGTACAGATAGTTGTTTCTTTATTAATTCATGGCGGCACACAGCGAAAAAACAAATTACCTGATTGAATTGATGGGAATAATGTCTATAAGATTACATTATTTTTTATGTTCCTTACGGTCAACCAGCAGATGACATGTCAGAAAAAACGTGTAAACAGCAGGAGACAACGTGCAATCGTCCTCAATTAAAACATTTTCAAACAAGGTTCTTTTCTCTTTGCTCCTTGGGGCTGTACTCCTCATTGCCCAGCAGGGACAGGCTGCTGTTCAAATCTTTGTCTCAATTCCTCCTCAGAAATGGCTGACTGACAGAATTGGCGGCGAACAATTGACGACTGGCGTTCTGCTGCAGAAAGGGCAGGATCCGCATACCTTCGAGCCAACGCCGAAACAGGTAACCGCCCTTACCCGTTCCCAGCTCTATTTTACGGTTGGCATGGAGTTTGAGGAACAGATCATTACCAAAATTCAGCAGAGTTCAGCGAAAGTTGCGATTGTTGACTCCATTGCAGGTATTGAAAGAGACTCTCTGGTGGAACATAATCACGACCACATGGGACTGGACCCTCATGTCTGGTTGTCGCCCGTCAATCTAAAGATCATGGCGACAAACATTGCCAAAGCTCTCTGTAAGATAGATTCGCAAAACTGCACCGGTTATACAGCTAACCTCGACAAGGTGAACCGGGAGCTGGATGAATTGGATCGCACGATCGCCGTCCAGCTGCAACCATATGCCGGAGAAAAATTCTTTGTATTTCATCCTTCCTTTGGCTATTTTGCCAAGAGATATGGTCTGCATCAGGAGGCGGTTGAAACAGAAGGCAAAGCACCGACGCCAAAACAGCTCTCCCACCTTATCAATGAAGCCAGGGCGGACAAGGTTAAAGTAATCTTTGTCCAGCCGCAGTTTGACCCTCGGAGCGGTCAGGCGATTGCCGCAGCCATTGGCGGCGAGGTGGTACCGCTGGATGCTCTGGCAGAAGATGTGTCGGGCAATATGACAACCATTGCCGCCAAGATTTCAGCTGCACTGACCAGATAATAACAGAAAGACTATGACCGAAAAAAATACAGCCATTGAAATCCAGGGGGTTTCTTTTTGCTATGATGAACGGCAGATTCTCGAAGACGTTAATCTGACGATCTGGCCCAACGATTCTGTCTGTGTCGTCGGGCCAAATGGTGGTGGGAAAACGACACTTATTAAACTGATCATCGGCCTTCTCACACCGGATACAGGCACCATCACCATTTTTGGCAAACCTCCGGATGAAGCCCATCGACTTATCAGCTATGTCCCTCAATTTGCTCAGTATGACCGGCAATTCCCCATTTCTGTGCAGGAGGTCGTATGCATGGGCCGGTTGGGCAACTCTTTTACTGGCCGTTACAGCCAGGACGACAAGGAAAAGACCCTGGAAGCTTTAGATGAAGTCGGTCTCACCGATCTGATTGATCGCTCCTTTTCGGCGCTCTCCGGCGGACAGCGACAAAGGGTGCTTATAGCCCGCGCTCTGGCATCCGGTGGAGAGATACTCATACTGGACGAACCCACCGCCAATATTGACCGGGAGTCGGAAGCTCAATTTTTCGATCTGTTGCGGGGGCTGAATAAGCGGATGACCATCATGATGGTTACCCATGATGTCGGCTTCGCTTCGTCTTTTTTCAATCGGATTGCCTGTGTGAACCGGGAAGTGATCATCCACCCGACCAGCGAGCTGACCGGCAGACTCATTCGGGATATGTACGGCGGCGACCTGCAGATGATCCGCCACGATCACAGGTGCAGCAGTGAGGGGCATAAACATGGTTGAATTTTTTACCGCGCTCAGTGATCCGAATCTGCCATTTTTTCGTTATGCGGTGATCACCGGTCTACTGGCATCTATTCCCTTTGGTATTATCGGCACCTACGTGGTGGTGCGACGGATCAGCTATATTGCTGGAGCCATCTCACACTGCATGCTCGGCGGTGTGGGGCTCGGCCTTTATCTCCAGAATAGTATCGGGGTCACCTGGTTTGGCCCGCTACACGGGGCTATTCTCGTGGCCCTGCTGTCGGCGGTGGTTCTGGCAATGGTAAGTTTTTTTGCCAAACAGCGGGAAGACAGTGTGATCGGAGCCTTATGGTCCGCCGGTATGGCCATTGGTCTGCTCTTTATCGCCAAAACACCGGGTTATACCGACCCGATGAGCTATCTTTTCGGCAATATTCTGCTTATCACCCGCAACGATATTTTTTTTGTGCTCTTGCTGGACGTTCTCGTTGTCTCTATCGTCGGTGTTTTCTATAATAAATTTTTAGCTATTTGTTTTGACAATGAATTCGCCGGACTGCGTGGTGTGCATACCCACTTGCTTTACCTGGTGCTGCTCTGTCTGACCGCCCTGACCATTGTCTTGCTTGTGCGGGTGGTCGGCATTGTCATGGTGATCGCTCTACTGACGCTTCCCGCGGCTATCGCTGGAAACTTCGCGACAAGCATCAAGCAGATGATGCTGCTTGCCATCTCACTCTGTGCAATCTTTATTCTCTGCGGTCTCAGTATAAGCTACCAGCTCGACCTGCCCAGCGGACCCGTTATCATAACCATCGCCGCCGTGGTTTATCTGCTTGTCTCCGTCGGCTTGAGATATCTGCCCGTCCGAAGAACATAATTCCGGCCTTTTCCAGCTGTTTCCCAAGCTTTTCCCGGTTACACCCGGAGTACGTCTGGGAGAACTGGCCGGAAGGTGTTATTATTGCTCACAATGAAAGTTTGCCCGGATATAAGAAGAACAATTTCAGATGCTCTGCATGCGGGCACAAACGGAGGGACCGGGCAGGGATTCTCTCAAAACGGCAGCAAGTGTTCTTCGAAAAAGAATTGCGAAAGTCAACTTGAAAAGGTAGTTTTAGGGGAAGCATAAAATGAAATTTCATTTACTGAAAAATACTCTGGAAGGTATTAAAAAGAATCCCGGCTTTCCTTCCGGTTACTGGGTTTATACATGAATTGAGAATATTGGTTCTGCAATATCTGACAATTTATAAGAAACTTTTGGTCCCAGAATCATACCCATGACAACATCTCTAGTGAAAGCAACGAAAGATAACCAGTGGATATATCTTACCGGGAAAGAGATCTATCAATTTCTCCTTCGCGTCAAGGGAAGACTGCAGGGTATGTACGTCTACGCCCTGGTTGGCAAGAGCGGAACGGGAAAGAGTTTCCGCGCCAGACTTCTGGCTGAGAAGATAGGGGTTCCTTATATTATCGACGACGGTCTGCTGATTCACGATGCAACTATTCTTGCCGGTAAATCCGCCAAGCAGGAAAAGAATTACATCAGTGCCATCAAGACAGCTCTCTTCACAGATCCTGAGCATCGTCAGTCGGTTGTCCAGGCTATTCAGGACAACAAGATAAAAAAACTCCTTCTTATCGGAACATCAGAGAAGATGGTTAAGAGATTGGTGGAGGCCCTTGACCTGCCGCCCATACATGAAGTGATAAAAATTGAAGATATTGCCAGTGAGAAGGATATCGAAGCGGCAATCAAGTCGCGATTTGAAGAAGGAAAACATGTCATCCCGGTCCCTACGATTGAGATAAGGCGGGATTATGCCCAGATTCTTTCCGACTCCATCAGGATTTTTTTCAAGAGCAGTAAGGATGCCAATGGGGAAAAACGGTCCAAATTTTTTGAAAAATCAATAGTTCAACCCACCTACCACGAACAGGGAATTCCCGGAACTGTAACAATATCCGAGGCTGCTCTCACGCAGATGCTTCTGCATTGCATCGATGAGTATAACAGTGACGTCGTAGTGAAAAAGATCAAAGTCAAGATGGGAAGATCTGGCTATGGCATCAATCTCTTTATCGATGTTCCCTACGGGAAAACTCTCACCGGTGATCTCCACGAAATGAGACGTTATATTATTAATAATATAAATAAATACACCGGTATTATCCTGGACAACCTGGAAATTTCCGTCGACAACATATCCCAGCGAAAAAAACTCGAAACCAAAAAAAAAGGCTCCGGGAAAAAAATTGGTAATCTGTTAAAGTAAATTGGTATGGCAATTCAGGAAATTGCAGAGGGCAAACCTCTCCCTCGGCATGAATCCTCCAGATTCCCACATCAACGCCTAAATCTTTACTTACTTGTTTTGTCAGGATACTCCTTTCTGAGCGCTTTTTGAGCCATTATCAGGCCAAACTCTCAGGAATCTCAAATTTCGTCTCGCTGCTATCGGTTAAGGCAGTTCTCTGCCTGGCCAACATTCATCATTGCTCGATAAAAACAATAGCTCCAACGAAAGAGGGTTGGATTCACTATGCAGGAGACTGAAGGAACAAAATTTTACTCTCATACTCTGATTGGGCGCGTTTTGAGAAGCTGTTGCTGAATATATCTTCACAGTTTATCAGCCTCCCGTTCGAGCAGATTGACGGTGCAATCGAAGGTACCCAGCGCCCTGCAGAAATAGATGCTGCGAAAACCTTCCTCTGGGTTCTTCATAAAATGCAGTCCGGTGAGACCATTGCCTACTCTACCGACCAACTTACCAAACGAGCCGTTTAGACAGAAAAATACCGAAGTTTTTCTGATGTAAAGCCATCGGTTAACTTCCCCCTCATGACAGGCGGTAGACTTACTGGCATCCTTACTTTCGATACGCTCTCCAAAAACGTCTGCCGTCTATTTCATTTACTATCTCTCAATGAAAAAATATATTCATGATTGACCATTTGAGTACGTTTGTAAAAAAATTTGTTTGGTTGAAACCACTGTTTTTCATTACTACTGCTACAGCAGTTATTGTATTTGGCTACGTGGTACTCATAGGGAATGGCGCAGACAAAGACGTATATATCATTCCCAGTATAGTTGGTGTACTGTGGTCGCTTGTCTGTTTACTCTTGCTCTCAGTATTCCCCTATGTTCCACCGAAACCTGGTAAACATCAGCATTTTTTTAAAGCGTTTAAAAATCCGGCTTGTCCGGGGTTGTTATCATTTAGGATTATTGGTTTTTTGCATACTAAGTGCGTCAATTGTATGGCTTACAATAAGATTAATAAATGTTTGGCGTGCAGACTTCTAAGCATGATGGCGTCGTAAAAACTACCCAATATGTAGCTTTTTACTTATCCAGCGAAAATTGAGGTTTTTACGAGTTCATCAAGCATGACAGTCTATGTAACCATACGTCACTGCGTTTGAGTCGGACTCACTGATGCTAAACGTTTTACTTCGCATCAACCTTACCTATTCCGAGAGCAATCTTAAAAAACCGTGCAATAAATACCAGCCAGTATACTTTAAAAAGACATGAGATTAGCCCACTTGTCGGGATGCAGGTTTGGGAAAATCAAGCTATCCTATTTTTATTTTCTACCGTCGACGCACCTTGCGAGGACGGCGACTTCATTGAGCTGGACAGTGTTGGCACAGGGCCATTGAGATGAATCTATTCAATCATGCACTCGATCCCGAACAAGGGATCAAGCTTCTGCTGCAGGTGGAAGGGGAAGAAGCAGTAATACAAAAGATTGCCCAAGCTCTGGCAGACGAGGTCCAGCCTGGGGAAATCATCCCCGAGACCTTTTCCGAGTATCGCCAGCTGGTCCGCGATGCTCTGGAGTTCTTTCTTAGTCGACAGTCTCTTGCCGTTCTCATCGATACCTGTAAGCAGCTTAGGCCAAAAAAGTGGAGTACTCCCCACCAAGGAGGAACTTGCCTTTCTGATGGCGAGACGTTTTCCGACTTTGCAAAAACTCTGTCAGACTCTCGCTCGCAACGAACATCTCGACCCGGCAGTGAAAAAATGGCTGGTGCAGCTCGAATCCGGCCATGACGCGGATCTGGAAACAGAGGTGCTCAAAAAACTGCAAGATGAGCTAGAAAAGATTGGCAGGTCAGAAGACATTGTCTTCCACAAAGTCCTCGCCGAGGCAAGCGTTGCTGCCGTTATTAGCTGCTCTTGGAAAAAGCAAGAGGATGGAGAGCCCGCCCCCTTTGTCATCAAAATCCTCAAACCGGGAATTCGACGACAGCTGGAGCGAGAGCTCGAGATTCTCGGTGAGCTGGCCGACCACATCGAGATAACCAAGGGTGGCTACGGCCTGCGCCAGCTGAACGTGCGGCAGCTCTTTGATGACCTTCGTGATATTTTTGCAGCGGAGGTGAATATGCAAGGCGAACGGCACTATCTGCAGCTTGCCAGGGAGCGATACAGGAAGGCCATCGGGATCCACATCCCTCGAACTGAGCCAATTCATTCCGAAGTAATGACCGGAATGGAATTTGCTCCCGGGGAAAAGGTGACTGAAGTACAGCTGAGCCGCACACAGCGGAAAGAGGTAGCGACAAGGCTCTGCGACGCACTGATCTGTGATGTGATTTTTTCTAATAAGAGTGAATCGATCTTTCATGGCGACCCCCATGCCGGAAACATCCTGGCCTATCCTCAGGAAGACACTGGGGTGGTGCAACTGAGCCTTTTGGACTGGAGTCTTGCCGGCATCCTTGGCATCCGGGAAAGGGCCGCGCTTGTCAGGTTAATTATCGCGATCGCGGCAAAAGATACTGCGAGCATTACCACCATGGTTATTGATCTTGCAGGCATTTCAGGCCATTTGCAATCTACGGCACAAAAAAAATGGCATGCAATCATATCAGATCTCTGCTTAAAAAACGAATTCACCAAGGCATCTCTGGTGAGAAAATCCTTGTGGCTGGTTGAAGAACTTTCATTTTCCGGACTTATTTTCTCCGTCGAAATTTTGCTCTTTCGCAAGGCAATTTTTACCCTGGAAGGAGTTCTTCACGATTTAGACAGGGATTTTGACCTCGATGCTCAGATGATGCACTACCTTTCACGACTACTCTGGGAGGAGACCCCGGAAAGACTAATGAAGTTGATGCTGTTCACCACTGAACAGGCAGAGGACTACTCCAGCCTGATTACCACTCCGGAGTTGCAACTACTAGGTCTTAACCTCTCCATGCAGCTTGCCCTAAAAGCCTGGCAACCGTTATTTTGGTCTATGCCGGTGTTGCGAGCCTGACTTCAGAAAGCGAAGGCCTGGATGTCGAAGCCCTTGATATCTCCCCCCGGCTGTGTGAGGGTCATGCGAAGAAACAGATTTTGTCATGATATAGGTTGCACCTAAACAGAGACCTGTTAATACCGTTAGCGAAACTTGGTGACGCTTGACGCGTTCAATTATGTTCCGGCCGGGGCGGTCATACGGTCAAAACATGACGCCTGGGATTTGCGGCTGATCTCAGACAAAGAAAAATCCTATATGGAGAATGTACTCCAGGCGACTAATCGTCTGCGGGAAGATTACCGGCGACTCTTATTTGGCGACACAAAGTAGAAAAAGCTGAGCAAACAGATTTAAAAAAAACCGGGATTGGGCAAAGGTCAATCCCGGTCTCCCGTCCCTCTTTTTCAACATTCTGGCTAAGGTTATAGGTACAATCGGAACGGTAATCTGGGACTCATGATCAAAGACAAGGCTTCTCTTTTTTCACCTGGGAAACCAGAAAGCTGTTGACTGCCTCCTGCAGAGTAGTCACTGCCAGATGGGCACAATGCTCTTCAGCTTCGGGAAAGGTGCCGATCTTCAGGAGTACATCCGCTCCGGTCAGATCCAGCACTTCTTCAAAAGTCCTGCCCATCCCCAGTTCGGCCGCAAAAGATCCGGCGATGGAACTTGAGCTGCAGCCATCGGTGACGTAACTGATCTTTGCAATCCGCTCATCTTTAACGAGAATATACATTTCCATGGTATCACCGCAGCTGCCCCGCAGCCGGGCATGGCTGTCCGCACCCTTCATCACCCCGCAATATTTAGGATTGCGCCAGCGTTCAAACCCTTTGTCTCCAAGGGCGTTCTTCGCTTCGGTGAAGACTTCATTCTGAATTTTGTTGATCAGTGCTTCAAAATCCTTGTCGTTCATTGTAACTCTTCCTTCAATATATCAGCCAGGCGTATAAGCGATGAAATTTTATACGACGCCATCAGCGTCGTATGTTTACCAATGGCCTTCCACATTGGCATTTTCACTATATTGAACATTGCCACTCAGAAAAGCGTCAACCGCCTGTTCAACAGTTCCCGTGACATCACTCACCACCTTCATCCCCGCCGCCTGAACAGTTTTGAAGGCGTTGGGGCCACAATATCCGGTCAGCAGCACCTCTGCACCCTTATCGGCAACCATCGTCGCCGCCTGGATACCCGCTCCTTTAAAAGCATTGACATTCTCACTGTTATCAAGAGCCTCATACTGCTTGGTCTTGGTATCAACGATCAGGATATATGGTGCCCTGCCAAACCTCGGATCCACCTCGTCAGAGAGTTTCCTTCCTTTTGCCGTAACAGCAACCAACATGACTTCACCTCATTTTTATATAAAAGTCGATTATGCTCAGTGCCCACCGCCGCCACAGACCTGGTCATCACCTATCATTGGCAGAATTTCGGTAATCATATCTTCCACGACCGGGCGGATATCCCTGCGTTCGCCGTCATAATAGACATCTATACCGACCTGTTTAAATCCCATCAGCGGCCGCATCCCTATACCGCCAACCACCAGTTTATGAACTTTATTCTCGGCCAGCAGTTGCACCGGAACCATGCAGCCTCCCTGGACATGCTCTTTATTGGCCAGAATATTTACCTCTTTGATCTCACCGTTTTCTATATCTACCAGGGTGAAAACATCACAATGTCCGAAATGTCCGGCGCGAAGACCATCAAGACCGCCCTGTCCTTCTGAAGGTACTGCAATACGTACATGTGCCATGCTCGCTTCTCCTTTTATTACTTTCTTATTGAATTGTTTTTGAAAAATCTTTTATTCCCATTGTGTTCATTGCCGGGAAAGCCATAATCTTTTTCCATACCTGCTTGACCGAGTCAGCAGCCCCTGAGTCCGGGGCAAATTCCAAAACATTTTTCCCTTCAATCATTGCCCTGGTAAAGACCGGATCAAATGGAATACGCCCGACCATCGTCATATTCCTCGAAGCCCCATAAGCTTCAATCTTTTCACTCATTTTCACATTGAGGTCATATTTATTCACACAGACCAGCCCCGGCACCTTGAAATGTGCTGCCAGTTCAGCGACCCGCTGCATATCATGCAGTCCGGATACGGTTGGCTCGACAATGATGACCAGCGCTGTTGCCCCGCCGATTGCAGCAATCACCGGGCAGCCAATACCGGGAGGGCCATCGGTAAGGATAAGCTCATGCCCTCTCTCTTCGGCCAGTTTTCTCGTTTCCTGCCGGACCAGGCTGACCAGCTTGCCGGAGTTCTCTTCGGCGATGCCCAGCCGGGCGTGAACCATCGGTCCGACCCGGGTATCTGAGATAAACCATTCCCCACACTTCTGGACTGGAAAATCAATGGCCTGTTCCGGACAGAGATCGACGCACACCCCGCAACCTTCGCAATCGATACTATCCACCACATACTCCTCGGAAATAGCATCAAAACGGCACATCTCTCTGCACCTGCCGCATTCCGTACAGTCATCCTGTCTGATCTCAGCCAGACATCCGCCCATGAAGTCGGTACTTTTTAGCACCGTTGGCGCCATCAAAAGATGGAGATCCGCGGCATCCACATCGGCATCACAGAGCACGCTGTTTTGGGCCAGAGAGGCAAAAGCCGCTGTTATACTGGTTTTTCCCGTTCCACCCTTTCCGCTCACCACAACTAATTCTCTGATCATTGGAGTTGTCCTCCGCCATGGACGAGTTTTACGATATTGCGGTAGAGCATCCGGAATTCATTCCTCCACTCGGGCATAATTTCCACAATCGGCTTTCCGCGAGAATACGCCTCGGCAATTTTTCGATCAAAAGGAATTTCCAGGAGAACCGGAAGAGCTTCCTGCTCGGCATACTCAATGACCCGATCATCGCCAATATCCGAGCGGTTGATGATCAAACCACTGGGGATACCCAGAACTTTTACGGCATCTACGGCAAGCTTCAGGTCATGCAGGCCAAATGGCGTCGGCTCGGTAACCATTAAAACGAAATCACTCCCCTTCATAGCTGCAATTACCGGACAGGAAGTACCCGGAGGCGCATCGATTATTATCGTTTCTGCACCGTTGTAGTTTGTTCGCACCCTTTTTATAAGAGGTGGCGACATCGCCTCACCGACCCGCAGTCGTCCCTGGCTAAAGCCCAAGTCACCGCAGTAACCTGATTCCATCACCCCCAGTTCACGCCTGCCCTCTGTGATCGCATTTTCCGGACACACCTCCATGCAGCCACCGCAGCTATGACAAAGTTCCGGAAAAACCAGGACTTTTTTCCCCACCACCGTCAGGGCCCGAAACCGGCAGATCTCTGCGCACTTTTTACAACCGTTACACAATTCTTCAACAACAACCGGGATGGAGGTGTGCACCAGTTCCGTTTCGGTAATCTCCGGATAGAGGAAGAGGTGGGCGTTGGGTTCTTCCACATCACAGTCCAATAACCTGGTTCCTCTTCCGAGGGATAAGGCAAGATTGGTGGCGACAGTTGTTTTGCCCGTTCCTCCTTTTCCGCTTGCAATACTTATGATCATGGTCCTTCTTCTCCCGCTGAGCGCTTTCACATCCCCATAAGAGCATCTATTGATTCAAGATACTGCACCATTTGGGCAGCTTCTTCTGCCCCCGGATCAGGTTGCAGCTGCATAAAAACCCCGAGACCTTCAGTCGCCTCATGAAAATCCTTTGGTGTGAGAGGACTGACCATGGCACAATTAATGAGGGGATGCTGCCTGGTCAGCTCAACGACAAAGGGTAGAACTGCACCATCCGCCAATTGTTCCGCGGTGACGACAACATCTACCCTGGCTTTTCCCAGAATCATCCACGCCTCTTCTGCCGAAGCCGCCCTTTTCAACGTAATGCCATCTTTTTGCATCAATTCGGTGGCAAGGCCGGCTAGTGCATGGGGGTCTTTGCCAACTAACAATATACTCAACATGCTTTTCTCCAGTGCATCCTCAATTCCCTCTGTCGGTGACTATTTTCCGCTTTCTAGGGCGGCTATTTTCTTTTCAATCATCTTCAGGGCCTGCTGTGCGGCCTGATGCTGTTCCTGTAGACCTCTTAATTCTTGGGAATCTCCATCTTCCCTACTCTGCGGCCCCCCGCAGTCTGAGAAAATCCGCGTCCCGGCTGTACATTCGGGCCCTGACCTGAACCACACCCCATGCCCATTCCTCTTCCACGACCACTGCCAGAGTTTCCCAGAGCTTGGTCATCTGTTCTGCGACACATACCTCTTTGCCTTCCGGTCATCGCGCCTGTCCCATCAGGGCCTTGCTTATTTAATCCTGGCATAACTGCCTCCTTTTTGCGTTGCTTACTTTCGGTTTGCCAGCGCCCCGCTGCGAGACGGCACCTCACAGTGTTGCTGCACGCTTCTACACTCCACTCCTCATTCCCTGTCCCCGATGTTTGCCGGTGCGTGTCCGGCAACATCGGCCATTGCCGCAGCCCGGCATGGCAAATTCAGTCAAATCCTTCCCATCGACGTAAAATTGCAAAATTTTCTCCGTCTCTCCGGTAACAAAAGGTATGACCTCGATGTTGCATGATTCAAGCATTCTGACCGAACCCTCACAGAGGGCTCCGCAGATCAGAACCCGGACGTTTAGCTGTTCAAACAGCCTAAGGCACCTGTTAAACATAGTTGCCTGAAACAACTGTATTTTTCTGTCGACAACCTGATCATCCCGGATCTCTGCTATCAATAAAGTTTGTGCCGAGTCGAAGACAGGCGAAATTCGATTTCCCCATACGGTAAGGGCGACATTCATAACCGATGCTCCTTTTCTTTTGTTACTGAGAAGAAAGCAAACAACGGACCAGTCTAAGAAAAAAAATACTATTGTTTAGTTTTCAATAGGTTGAAAGATACTACGAGATTAAAAATGTGAAGAAATGAGGAGCCAGGGTCGCCAAAATGCAACTCTATGCAACTCTACAGGGTTGCATTTTAGCGACTCTTTAACAGTGATTTGCGACCGGTACGGCCATCTATTTCCGGGAGGGTGATGTGGTGTTTTTTTAACTTTCGAAAGAGCGTTGACTTGTGTATGCCAAGCTCGCTGGCGGTCGCAAGTCTGTTATAATCATTTTGTTTTAAGGCCGTAACAATAGTCTCTTTTTCACTGAGTCCAACACTTTCCTCCATGGATAATCGGACCGCTGATTGACTATTCTTCTGCTCTATCAGGTACGCTGGTAAATGAGACATCTCTATCTCTGCATCCGAGCAGAGAACAAAACTATGTTCAATGATATTTTCCAGCTCCCGGATATTTCCGGGATAGTCATGGGCGAGAAGCAGCGACATTGCTTCCTTGCTGATCTTTGCTACTGACCGCCCCTTAATATGATTCATTTTTTTAATAAACCGCTCAATGAGCAGGGGGATATCCTCTTTGCGTTCACGCAGAGGAGGCAACTGAAAGCGGATGATATTTATCCGATAGAAAAGATCCCGGCGAAATTCACCTTTTTCAACCATTTCGCCGAGATCACGATTGGTCGCGGTAACTATCCTGATATCAGTTTTAACCTTTTGCACACTGCCCAAGGGCTGGAACGCCTTTTCTTCAAGTACCCGAAGCAATCTGACCTGAAAGGCGGAACTGGTATCGCCTATTTCATCTAGAAAAATTGTTCCCTTACCAGCCGCTTCAAATAATCCCGGTTTATCCTTTGTCGGCGCTGGTAAAAGCACCTGCCTTATAGCCAAAGAGTTCAGATTCCAAGAGGGTATCGGGCAGGGCGCCGCAATTAATAGCGATAAAAGGTTCATCCTTGCGCAACGAGAAATTATGCAGGGCGGAGGCCATCAATTCCTTGCCGGTACCGGTTTCTCCTTCTATAAGCACCGTACTGTCGCTTTCCGCGACCTGCTGGAGGATATTAAAGATTTTTTTCATCCCCTTGCTGCGGCTTACCATATCACCGACTTCAAAATTACCGATCAGTTCGCGACGCAGCTCCTCAACCAGGCTATGGTCACGGAAGGTTTCCACCCCACCGAGGATCTCCCCCCGATCATTTTTCAAGGGCGATGTCGAGACGCCGATGGGAATACGCTGCTGACGGTTATTGATGATATACGTTGAGCTGGACACAAAAGATTTCCCCTCTTTCATGGTACGCTTTAAGGCACAGTCCCCCTCGCACATATTGGAGCGAAATACTTCCCAGCAATAGCGGCCAATGGCTTCACTTCGTTTCGTGCCGGTAATCTCTTCGGCGGCGCGGTTAAAGCTCATTATCCGCCAGTTATGATCAACGGTAAAGACTCCATCGGAAATGGATTCAAGAATTATTTCATTGGCGGCTTTAGCTATCGCTTTGGTGTCTTTCATCATCCTTCTCTTTTGGCAATTGCTTCCAGAACATATGGATAAATATTTTCCGATATTTTTTCATACCCCTCGTGCATTGGGATGAATTCCATCGCCTAAAGTGTACTCGCTCTCCGTCGCGACACCTTCCAGAAAAAACGGCAGGAAAACAACGTCAAACTCCCTGGCCAGTTTTGGGTAAATACTATTAAATTCTGCGACATAGTCCGGCCCCATATTCCAGACCATTTTCATTCCGGCAAGAAGAACCACCACATCCTTTTCTTTAAGAAACTGCAGGATTTCCCGAATATTTTTTTCGGCGACCTGCGCATCGATACCACGAAGCCCGTCATTTGCCCCGGTCTCCAAAACAATTATATCCGGCTCCAAGGTCATGATCCACTCCATCCGGGACAGTGTACCGCTTGTTGTTTCGCCGCTGACTCCTGCGTTGACGACCTGGTAATTGTAGCCGGCAGCCTGGAGTTTTTTCTCAAGCAGGGCCGGATAGCCGGCACTCTCATCAAGGCCATAGCCCGCGGTGAGGCTGTCCCCTACCGCCACAATAGTTTGCATATCCCCTTTTTGTTCCCCGGTATCGCTCTTCTTGTCGGGCTCCTGCTGGCAACCGGCAAGAAGCCAACACATTATGAACATAATCACATAAAAGTGTTTCACCATATTCTCTCCACCCTTATACCTAAAAATCCAACCATCCTGTCACATCTGTTCTCTTAGGAAACGCACCGGTTTCTGGCGCAGAATTGAAAAAGAGCTCATAAGCCCAAGCGAGACAATCAGGCAGACTGTTCCCGCCAGCATAATAAGACAGCTCAGCCAGTAGGGGTCGTAGTCGATTTTCAGGAGAAATCGGCAAATTCCCCAACTGACGGCCTGGCCAACGAGTATGGCACACCCTCCACTGAGAATCGCCAGCAGCAGATTTTCCAGAAAAAAGACCTGCAGCACAAAACGCGTCTTCGCGCCAAGAACCTTATAGTATACAGCTTCCTTGATTCTGGCCATCCTGGTTGCCAGCACCGAACTGATAAGGATCAAAGCTCCGGCCAGAATCGAAAAAGAGGCGAAAAAATTTATGATCCCGGAGAGTTTTAGCATAATTTTTTCGAGTTCCGCGGCTGTCTCAGTGACATTAATGGTGCTGATATTTGGGAAGCGGTTAACGATGGTATTTTCCAGCTGGGCTATTTCACCCTTGTCAATTTTCAGGGCTCCGAAGAATGTCTGCGGTGCAGCCTGGAGATTTTTCTCTGGGAAGACAAAGTAGAAAAACGGATAAAGCATTGACTTGGTGCGGCCGCGTATCGAACTGACTTCAGCCTTCATCGGCACCCCCTGGACATTGAACAGCAATACATCACCAATCTCCATATCGCCCATGTCAGCAACTGTATCGAGCAGTGAAACCGGGATGACGCCTGCCCTGCCGCTCTCTTTACCAAAAAGAGACTCCCCTTCAATAAGTATTTCGTCGTCAAGGAGTTTTTCCCGGTAGGTAAGGTTAAACTCACGGGCAAGACTGTCACCGCGTTTTTTTAATTCATCTTTCCTGTTGACCTTCTGCCCGTTGATTGTGGTCAGACGGGCACGAATAATGGGAAAGAGCTCCACCTCAGTCCCGACAAGCTGCAGGAAATCCTGCCTTTGGTTTTTTTGAATATCCAGACAGAATAGATTCGGCGCGTCAGCCGGGTAGGATGCAATATAGGTTGCATGAAGATTGTGCTCCAACAGATATATCGTCAGCAACACGGCAAGGGCGGACGCCAGCGTCACAACTATCGCCCGGGTGGCATTGCCCAGCCTGAGCAGACTTCTCATGGCCTGCCGCAGCGCCAGCGACCCGATTTTCATACGGGAAAGAAGGATCAGCACCAGGCCGATCAGCATAGAGATCAAGGCAATGAGCAACAGAACTCCGCCGATAAAGTATAATCCGATCCGAACATCCTCCAACTGTCGCACAACAAGACCACCAAGCAGGATGATACCGCAGCCGATCAGCACATAGGAGCCCCGGCTGAGCAGGCCATTGTCGGATTCCTTACGAAAGACAGCCGCAGGTTTGACATTTTTTATCCGGCTGAGAGGAAGGTAGGTAAAAAAACTCACCACCACGATACCCAGCCCAATGCCTTCCAGAACATCCAAAATTGAGCCACGGAGAACGATTGTATCCGGCAGAAGTCCGGCAAATAGACTGGCAAAACTTTTTTCAAGCAGCAATCCTGACAAAATCCCCAGCATGCAGCCAATGCCGCTCAGGATAAAGACGATAACCAGATAGTGACGCAGCAGAAACCCGCCTGTTGCACCAAGTGAGCGGAGGATGGCAAAGCTTTTTTCTTTCCGGCGCAGCAGCGCGGCAAGTGAACTCTGCATACCGATACCGGCAAGGAGCAGAGTAAAAACAGAAATGAGAGATAAAAAAAACAGCAGGTTATCGAAAAAACGTTTCACGCGGGAGCTTGCGGTCGCATAGGTGGCGATACGCTCCTGCCCGGCAACTGTTCTGTCTTCTAATCTGGCGGCAATTGCATCAATACTCTGGGGATCGGCGATTTTTAAAAGTGTTTCATAATGCACCCTGCTGCCTTTTTTAACCAGATCCATCTGTTCAAGGTCGGCAGCCGATACCACTATTCTTGGACCAAAATTGAAAAAGTCGACAGGCCGGGCGGATTCCCGTTTGATGGTATCGACAATTTCCAGTGAAGCGTCACCAAGAAGCAGCCGGTCACCAATACCAAGTTCCAGGCGCTCAAGAAGTTCCGGTGCAACAATTGCCGTACCCGGCTGCAGAGCTGTCGAAAATTTTCGTCCGGATTGCAACTCCAGCACGCCGTACAATGGATAACCGTCTGCCACCGCTTTGATATTACTAAACAGGGAATCCCGACCATCTTCTCTTCTGGCAACCGAATAAAACTCCCAGGTTTCTAAAGCCCGTACCCCTTTTTCTTTACCAAGTGCTGCAAGTTCCACCTGGAGCGCCTGGGAAAATTCCCGATGGGAATGGACTATGACATCGCCACCATGCAGGCCCCTCGCATCGCTGACAATGGATTGCTGCACATCTCGACGAAAGCTGTTTATCGCGACAATACTGATGAGTGACAAAGCCACACAAAGAACAAATACGAGTGCCTGGCTTTTACTATGGAGCATCTCCCGGATCAGGAATCGAACATTCATCGCCGCACTCAGCCCCCCTCTCGTATCCTGCCATCATGAAGCAGGATGACTCTATCGGCACGATTCGCCAGTGAACGACTATGGGTGGCGACAACCAGAGTGATCTGGCGTTTTTTATGCAAATCAAGCAGCAATCTGATAATGCCCTCACTGTTCTCGGAGTCAAGGTTGCCTGTCGGCTCATCGGCAAAAACAATTTCCGGGTCATTGATGAGGGCCCGGCAAATAGCAATCCGCTGCTGCTCCCCGCCGGAAAGCTGCTCGGGAAAATTATTTTCCCGATGGCTCATTCCAACCTGGTCAAGAAGTGCCTGTGCCTTGGTCCGGGCACTGACATCCTTTCTCAACTCAGCCGGAAACATGACGTTTTCAAGACCGTTAAGGGAGGGTATCAGGTGAAAGGCCTGAAAGACAAAGCCCGTCAGATTATTGCGTACCGGAGCCAGTTGATCTTCAGAGAGATCGGTGATATCACTTCCGGCCAATGTCATCCTCCCGCTGCTCGGCCTGTCGAGCCCTGACAGCACACTTAAAAGGGTGGTTTTGCCGCTCCCACTGCTGCCGGCTATCACCACGAATTCTCCCTTGTTTATGGTAAGGGAAATATCCTCGAGAACTATGATTTTCTGGCCACCGAGAAAGTAGTGTTTGCAGAGTTTTTCAGCTTTAAGGATAGTATCGGACATAATTTTTCCACAATTATTAGGTACGAGCTTTCATTGTTTCCTGCCTATATTAACCACTTCGAATAAAAATTCGAGTAGCCTGTTGTTTTTTGCGCTCAATCTGTTGTTGATCAGGGATGGAGAAAAATACGGAGGACAAGACTTTAATTACAACTACAGGTTGTTGTGTAGAAAAATAAATTTTTGGAGAAAAGCGGGAAAGGTTTTTTCCGTTATGAGGAAAAAACCTTATTGACGTAAACTTTTCGTTCTTAGGAATCAATCAGGAAAGTATCGATAGATTCCCCATTAGCAATACGGGCTTTAAAAACGTTAGGCATACGCCCCTGTCCGGTCCAGGTAATGTGTTCCCCCGCTTCATTCCAAATCTCATATTTGGGCTGACGCGGTGTTTTTTTGTTTTGCCTTTCGGAGGGCGATCCCTCTTGCAACTCATCGGGATCAATGCCATCTGCCGCCAGAGCTTCGCGGTATTTACGAATTTTTTCTAACCGTTCAGCGTTTTCTAGCTGTGCAGCTTCTTCCTCGGCAATTCGATCATCAATGATCTTTTGCAGTTTCATTTTAATTTCTTCTAATTGTTCTACGCCCAATTCCTTCAAGGCACTTTTTAAACGACGAGCATGGGTAATAATTCTCAAAAAGTCATTCATAATCGATCCTTTTAAATTAATGATATCCAGTTGTATTCACAAATACCTATTCATAAACACTCTTTTTCAAATCCAGATAAATATAATAATGCCCAATATCTTTTTCAAGGTTCGAACGAGAATTAAATTTCTCTTTTTACACTCAGGTCCCTCGACAGATTTTATTTTCCAACCACCCTATTTATAATAATTTTTCACCTGCCTGCCTAACACATAAAGTTTGTTGAATTAAAAACTTCCACACCCCGGGCAGCGTGCCAGAGTCTTTGGCCACTGTACACAATAAAATTTTCATTCAATAATCTTCAACATCTACCTACCCCGATTTTTAAATTTGTGTTAGGATCTGTCTCGTCCATTGAATTCAATTGGTGGTCATGGTACCCGATAGGTCATCATCTCTTTCACGTGTGGGGAGACAGAAAAATATTGTTTGCATAGAGATTTTTTAAGCTATGACGCTGGTCATTACCGATCTGCGGCAGGAGACATCCACCCTGATCCGGTAAAATGTTCAATAAACTTACAATAACAAGGAGATCTATCATGAAAAAACTACTCACCCTCACTATGCTTGTCCTCATAGGGCTCGCAACCTCCGCCCAGGCAGCCGAACCGCTGAAGATTCTCACCTGGAAAGGTTACGCCCCGCAACAGCTGGTCGATAAATTCGAGCAGGAAACCGGCATTAAGGTTGAACTGACCTTTACCAATAACGAAGAAATGATCGCCAAGCTCAGGGCAACCCGCGGCGCTGGCTTTGACCTGGCCCAGCCGAGTCAGGATCGTATCTCGTCCGTCCAGGCAGAATTCAAAATTTACCAGCCTATGGACTATGGCAAGATTGACAGCAGTCAGATCATCCCTTCCATGCTCGAAGCAGTTAAAAAGAACACCATGGTTGATGGCGCCTCGTATGGCGTTCCTTTTTGTTATGGAACCTCGGGCCTGATCGTCAACACCAAACTTGCTCCGGAGGCTAAAGATTATTCCGCCCTGCTTGACGAGGCCTACGCCGGACGTATCAGCTACCGCCTCAAGCGCCCGACCCTGATAGGTCTCGCCTTTTCCGACGGTGATGACCCTTTTGCCAAATATGATGATCCTGCAGCCTACAAGGCGCTTATGGATGGTGTCGCCGCCCAGATGATTGCCGCCAAGCCCTATGTGAAAAACTACTGGTCAAACGGCGACGCCCTGCTGGAGATGGTTCGCAGCGGCGAGGTTACTGTTGCCATGGGCTGGGACAACGGCGGCTGGAAGCTCCACGCCGAGAATCCGGATATCGACTTTGTCGCCCCGACAAGCGGAGCTCTCGGCTGGATCGACACCTTTGCCATTCCAGCCAAGGCGAAAAATATTGATGGAGCGTATAAGTGGATTAATTTTATGCTCCGTCCGGAAAACGCTGCTGTTTTCTCCAATCTTGAAAAATATGCTACCGCATCAAAAGATGCCGCCCAGCATCTTGATGCCGATGTAAGGGATAATATCAGCCGCTCCTTTACTGCTGCGGATATCGACAACATCAAATGGTATCCTCCGGTTTCTGCCGAGATCGAGCAACTTGAAGGGAAAATTCTGGATAAGGTCAAAGCGGCGAATTAATCAGTTTTCAGCTCTTCTGCTTCGCCACCATTTCCGACGGGGAGGTGGTGGCGACTTTTTCCTGCCGGATGGTCAGAGTAATGGCGCCAGTTCTAGAAATACAGAATCTCAAAAAATGTTTCGGCGATTTTATCGCTGTTGACACCCTCAATTTCCAGGTAGAGGATGGCAGTTTTTTCTCTATCCTCGGCCCATCCGGCTGCGGTAAAACTACCCTGCTGCGGATGATCGCCGGTTTCCAGAAACCGACCGAAGGGACACTGTTGATCCGAGGTCAGGACATGGACAGGGTTCCTCCAAACCGAAGACCGGTCAATCTGGTTTTTCAGAACCTTGCCCTTTTTCCGATGATGAATGTTCGGGAAAACATTGCCTTTGGTCTGAAACGTCAAGGACTTTCCTCAATTGAAATTACCCGACGGGTAGCAAGCATCCTCGAGCGAGTGCACCTTTCCGGCTATGACGAAAAAGACATCGGTCAGCTTTCCGGGGGTCAAAAGCAGCGGGTCGCCATTGCCCGGTCTTTGGTTCTGGAACCATCTCTGCTGCTCCTCGATGAGCCCCTTGGGGCACTCGACCTTAAACTGCGCGAGCAGATGAAGATCGAGCTGAAGAAGCTGCAGGCCGATATTGGAACGACATTCATGTACATTACCCATGACCAGTCCGAGGCACTGGTCATGTCGGACAGGGTCGCGGTAATGCATAACGGACGCTTCGAACAGATCGACACCCCAAGAAATCTCTACAGCAACCCGACCAGCCGGTTCGTCGCCGGTTTTATCGGCGAAACCAATATTCTGCCGGTAACTATCACCACAAACACGCCATTGAAGGTTGTTACCGCTTTTGGCCTGGAACTTTTCGGCACATTGATAACAAAAAGTGACGATGACCAGCTTGAACTGTTTATAAGACCGGAATCGATTATTCTGGAGCCTGACGACTCCACTCGAGATATCAACCTCTTCTCACTGAAAGTGCGCAACATCCTCTTTGACGGCTCCAACACCAAACTCCTGGCAACCGTTGATCACAGCGATTGCGAACTCACTGTCGCCCTGCCGCAGAATCAGCAGTTTGCCCATATCGGTACAGGCGATACTGTCCCGGCCGGGGTCCATGTGGCCAGCTGTCGCTGCTATCCACGGGACTGATCATGAAAAACTCTTTCCGCCTTGGCCTGTTCATTTTTCTCACCCCGGTGCTGCTTTGGCTCCTGCTGCTGATCGTTATTCCCCACATAGAGCTGCTGTTGATGTCTCTAAAGGGCAAAGATGACACGGGCAGAACTGTCTGGACCCTGGTTAATTATCACAACTTTTTCACTGAAGAAATCTACTGGTACACCTTTATCCGGACCGCATTATACGCCATTACCGTAACAGTACTGACTTTTCTAGTTACCTTTCCTGTCGCTTTCTACATTACGAAAGTCGTATCAACCCGGCTCACCGGTTTTCTGACCATTCTGCTGCTGATGCCGTTCTGGGTCAGTGAGCTGGTCCGCGTCTACGGCTGGATGATCCTGCTCCGTGAAAGCGGGGTTATCAACCATCTCCTGGTCAGTGGTGGTTTGATCGACGTGCCGATTGAGATGCTCTATAACGATATCTCCATGCTGATGGGCCTGGTCTACACCTCCATGCTCTTCATGGTGGTCCCGCTGATCTCGTCTCTGGAGGGCATGGATGACAGTCTGATCGAGGCCGCTCATGATCTGGGTGCCTCACCCATGACTATTTTCTTTCGCATCATCATTCCCTATGCAGCGCCGGGTATCACCTCCGGCTCTATCGTGGTGTTTATGCTGGCGCTTGGTAATTATCTCACACCAAAGCTTATGGGCGGTAAAAATTCACTGTGGTTTACAGAACAGATCTACAACGAATTTATCGCCAGTTTTAACTGGAACCAGGGGGCAGCTTTTGGTTTCCTTCTCTTGATCCTCAGTTCATTGATTATCTGGACCGGTTTGAAAATAAGCAACCAACAACTCGGCAGGAGCTTATCATGATTCGCACACTGCCCCGGCAAAAAAGCTATACAACGGTTTTCCTTCTCTACATCATCGTCTTCTATGTCTTTCTTTTTGCCCCGCTGGTGATCACCTGCGTCCTGGCCTTCAACGATTCGAACTTTCCTTCCCTGCCATGGAAAGGGTTCAGCCTGGACTGGTTTATAGCTGATGGCCCGAGCCGCATCGGCCTGCTGCACGACAGCGCCAATATCAGGTCGATCCTGGTCAGTGCAAAGACCGCCATTTGGGTTTCAATTCTATCAGTGCTGGTCGGTACCATGGGCGCCTTTCTTTTTGAGCAGGAGGAGTTCTGGGGAAAACAGGGCCTCTACTTTCTGGCCCTGACCCCACTGGTTATTCCCGGCGTTATCCTGGGGATATCCCTGCTGCTGACAGCCAACAGCCTCGGCATCTACTTTGAGGATACCTTTAATCTTGATGTCCCGTTCCTCCGTCCCAGTTTCTGGCTGGTGGTGCTGGGGCAATTTTCGTTTATCGCCACCTTTGTCCTGCTGGTGGTCTCCGCCCGCTTAAAGAAATTCGACCACACCCTGGAGGAAGCAGCGCTCAATCTTGGAGCAAGCAGATTCCAGGTGATACGCTACATCACCCTGCCATTTCTCCGCCCAGCCTTATTTGGCAGCGGGGGTGTGGCCTTTTTGATGAGTTTTGAAAACTTTAACACCACCCTCTTTCTCGTCGGTTCCGAAACAACCCTGCCAATCAATCTCTATCTCCAGGTACGGGACGGTTCCACCCCGATTATTAATGCGGTATCCTTTCTGCTCATTGTCACCACCTCAATGCTTGCCATCATCAATCTCTTAGCAAGCAGACGTGAAGAATCAGCGTGAACAATATTTTTTTCCTGCAGGTAGGGCTTGACTAAATGCCAGACATCGCGTGAAATGGTTCCTATCATGGCTCAATCAAACCAATTTTCTCATAACAACACCCCTTCCATGGCGGCAGGCCTTTTCGTCTGGGGGGTTGCCGCAGTCTTTTACCTTCTGGCCTTTTTTCATCGGGTTGCCCCGGCCGTGATCACCGGCGAATTAATGCGGGAATTCCAGATCAGTGCAGCAGCCCTTGGCAATCTATCCGCCTTTTATTTTTACAGCTATGTGGCCATGCAGATCCCCACCGGAATCCTCGCCGACCGATGGGGACCGCGACGGCTTCTTACTCTGGGGTCTCTGGTAGCAGCCATTGGGGCAGTCATGTTTGGTCTGGCGCCGAGCCTTGTTTGGGCTGCCGCAGGCCGACTGCTTATTGGCGCCTCGGTGGCGGTCGCTTTTGTCTGTTTACTCAAATTAGCGGCCAACTGGTTTGCACCCCGCCGTTTTGCCATGGTTTCCGGGCTGGCTCTTTTTTGCGGCATTATCGGTGCCGTCTGCGCCGGCACCCCTCTACGCATATCCACCGACCTTTTCGGCTGGAGAAATACTCTTCTGTTTACAGCGGCCGTAACCCTTCTGGTCGGCGTCAGCACCTGGATGTTCGTCAGGGATTATCCCCATGAAAAGGGTTTTGAGGACTTTGCAACTGCTCCGTCTGCTTCCTCAGCAAAGGATCATTCAGGAATTATCGCCGATGTCCTCCATGTTTTTACCTATCGCAATATCAGCCTTCTGTTCTTCATTCCCGGGGGCATTGTCGGTTGTGTTCTCACCTTTTCCGGCCTGTGGGGAGTACCCTATCTGACCACCCTGCATGGTCTATCACCTGCCGAGGCGGCATCGTTAAGCTCGGCGATGCTCGTTGCCTGGGCGATAGGGGGACCATTTTTCGGATGGATGTCCGACAGGCTGAAAAATCGTAAAAAAATCTATCTTGCAGGATGCGGGATCACGGTTGCCGGCTGGGCGGTGGTCGTACTAACGGGTGATATTTCCCTTGTGCAACTGATTGCAGTTTTATTGCTGACCGGTTTTTCTTCAGGCTGCATGATCCTCAGTTTTGCCTTTGCCAAAGAATCGGTGCCAGGTCATCTTGCCGGAACGGTCTCCGGGGTAATCAATATGGGCGTCATGATGGGACCAATGTTTCTACAGCCTGCCGTAGGCTGGGTCCTCGACCGGATGTGGACAGGTAATGCACAAATGGGGGTACGGCTTTACGACATCGCCGCCTACCGCAGTGGCTTCGGGCTCATGCTGGCATGGATTGCCATTTCCTTCTTGCTGCTGCTCTTTACAAAGGAAACAGGCTGTCGACAAAGAATTGAGTAAGCACCTCAGACAGGTCTCTGCGCTGCCATTTGAGATGCAAAAATGCTGTCGGAAAATATATTTCAGCAACCTGTATTGCCCCACAGGTTGCCGATTTGGTCTTTTCCGATCTCATCCATACGTGTTTCCTACTTTTGGATACGCAGCATAAACCCAATTATATTTTGTCGAGCAGTCCGGTTTTTTTGTTAAACTCATCAATCAATCCGTCGATATCATCGGTTTTATCAACTATGGAAGTCCAGTACGACTCGTTGTACCATTGCTCCTGTATCTCTTCATAGGTTTTACCCTGCTGTTCAACCCAGGTATAATACTTCAGGTTATGAATCCGTTTCTTTCCGTAATAGGTCAACTCTTCCATACTGTCCATGGTGAGTCCTAAAAGATCCCTCTGGTAGACCACCTCGGCGTCCGTTGCTGAAAAACTGCCATACTCGGCGGTCAGTTCATCCAGCCTGCTTTTGTAGAGATCCATGGAATCGGTAAGTACCGTAACGACGATATCTTTTTCGGTCAGTTCGTTGTATTTGGCAAACTTTATGGCCGAGGCGATATTTGACGCACCGGAGATGCCAAGCAGATCGAGACGATCGACAATATCTGCCGCCACCCCCTTTTCTTTCAGCAGGTCGCGCCCGGCGGCTTCATTAAAGAGACGGATGAGATTGATCGGGACATTGTCATCCATGGCAATAACAAAGTCAGTGTTTTTTGCGTTATGGATCCAGGGAATATGTTTGTCGCCAATCCCTTCGATCCTGTGTGCACCAAAACCATTGTTCAGCAGTGTCGGACACTGCAGGGCTTCACAGGCGACAATCTTACACTCGGGGTACTGCTTTTTGAGGTAATCACCCGAGGCAATAGTGCCGCCGGAACCGGTTGCCGAGATGAGGCCTCTTACTTTGTCCCCGCCATTCTTGATCTTTTCAATGACACTTTGCATAGCAGACCCGGTGATCTCATGATGCCAGAGATAGTTGCCCATCTCGTCAAACTGATTAAAAATAACCAGATCTTCACCGGACTTGCGCAGCTCCCAGCATTTATCGAATATCTCTTTAACATTGCTCTCCGACCCCGGTGTCTTGATGATTTCCCCGGCAACACTCTGCAGCCATTCAAAGCGCTCCCGACTCATCTCTTCGGGCAGGATGGCAATAGATTCGCAGCCAAGCAGAGCCGAGTCGTAGGCACCGCCCCGGCAATAGTTACCGGTCGACGGCCATACAGCTTTCTGTCGTGACGGATCAAACTGACCGGTGACCAGACGCGGTACCAGGCAGCCAAAAGCAGCGCCGACCTTATGGGCACCGGTGGGAAAATATTTTCCGACAACAGCGATAATCCTCGCTTTCACCCCGGTGAGGCGCTCTGGCAGCTCCAGATAGTTGACATCTCCATAGCCACCGCCCAGGTCTTTTGGTTCGTTATGCCAGGAGATGCGAAACAGGTTGAGGGGATCGACATCCCATAACCCGACGGTTTTCAGCTTGGCGACGATTTTTTCGGGGATCAGGGAAGGATCCCGCTGTTGTTTTAAAGTCGGGATAATTATCTTTCTTTCCCGGGCCAGTTCGATACTTCTTTTGAGCGGCTCGGGAAAGATGGTTAAATCTATCATTGCAGGTCTCCTGTTGAGTGACTTTGAAAGAGTGTATTGTGTTTTTTGATGGCGTCGTAAAAACCCCCCAATATGAAGCTTTTTACTTATCCATCGAAATTTGAGGTTTTTACGAACTTGTCTTTCTTAAAAAAAATAACTTTGCAAAGAAAGATGCCCTCGGTTTATTGTCGATCGATCGGGCGCTCTCTGTCATTAGAGGTTGAGTTCTGGGGCGATTTTCCTGAAATTTTCCAGGGTCGGTTCAACCTTGAAATACTGCAGGCCGGTACGGTCGACTGCCGCCATGGCACTGTTAATATCTTTCAGGCCGCTCCCTGTGTTGATCATCACCACGGTTTCAGATGATTTTATCAATCCCTCTGTTGCCGCCTTTTGCAGCCCTGCCCAGGTCGCCGCACCTGCCGGTTCGGCGAAAACTCCGGTTTTTCGGGCAAGATCGGGGATGGCCCGGATGATCTGATCGTCACTGACGGTGAGGTAGGCGCCATTGGTATTGTTTACGGCATGCAGTGCTTTTATTCTGTCTCTTGGCAGTCCGGCACTGATGCTGTCGGCGATCGTTTTCGCCGCAACCGGCGGTTTTGCCACAATCTCCTCGTCCCCGTTCCAGGCCTGGGCCATATAACTGCTACCTTCCGCCTGGACGCCATACAAACGCGGCATTTTGTCAATCCAGCCTAAGGCCAGAAGGTCCTTAAGTCCCTTATGAATGCCGCCGATTATACAGCCGTCACCGACACTGACAAAGACAGCATCGGGCGCCTGCCATAAAAGCTGCTCACATATTTCATAGGCACAGGTTTTTTTGCCCTCGGTCATAAAAGGATTATAGCCGGTATTTCTATTGTACCAGCCATATTCTCCTGCCACTTTAAAACAGAGGTCAAAAGCATCGTCATAGGTGCCGTCAACCAGGATAACCGTCGAGCCAAACATAAGCAGTTGAGCCAGTTTTGCCTGGGGGGCACTCGCCGGAACAAAAATTACATTTTTCTGCCCCACGGAGGCACAGATGCCGCTCAGGGCGGCGGCGGCATTTCCGGTACTCGCCGTTGTGATAACCTCGGCTTTTTGCTCCCCTGCTTTCACCACGGCAATGGTGCTGGCCCTGTCCTTAAAAGACGCCGTAGGCAGCCGTCCGTCATCTTTGACGAGCAGTCGATGAACGCCAAGCTCTTTACCGAGTATGTCAAATTCAAGAAGTGGACTGCTGCCCACGACCATATTGGGTGCCGGAGAATCATGCTCCACCGGCAGCAGGGGGCGGTATCGAAAAATTGACGTATCTCTGTCTGCAGCTAAATCTTCTTTGGAAAAAACTCCTCTAATTGCCTCATAATCATACTGAATATCGAGAATTCCTTCAGTTCCATGGTCGGGACAGATATAGTCAAAATGCCCCTTCCGGTATGTTTTAGAGCAGATCATGCATGTTGCATGGCTAACGTAGTTCATAAAATCTCCTCGCGGATAAACTCCAATTTGGTCAATGACAAAAAAAAGAGATGAAGACCAATTGATAAAAACATTGCCGGCACTATAAGGAATAGACAGAGACCGTCAATATTTTACGGCCGCACATCTTCAACTTTTTTTGTTTCAAATCAAATAATTTATCTTCTTCCCCATCAAGCTCAGCCTGTAGAAGTGGAAGGGTGTGGATTGTTCGTTTTACGGGTCTCTGTAGCCATGGACGGCTACAGCGAAGCCCCCAGGGATGGGTTTGCGGCGTCTCGGAAAACGAACAGTCCACACCCTGGTTGAATAGCTGAACATTAGGGGCAATCAGAATAATTTATATTTTTCAAACGACAGCCGTATTCCAGGGACTGACCGAGGTGGGCAGAAAAGGAGAAAGAGTATGGATAAACAACAGCTGCCAGGTTTCTATCACCATCAGGACCTAATCATCACCGGTTGCCTGAAACCATCCATCATTTCTACTTACACACTGCTGAAACATCTCCCTGGACCAGGATTTACAGGGGGTGTATGCATCGGGTGAGAGATAGTCTCTGAAATAGATACACTTTTTATGGGTCCAGATTAGTACAAGGTCATAACAGAGCCTCTCTCTTTCCGCCTCTGTCCTGCCTGGATATTTATAAATAAATTTTCCTGCAAACTCACAGTTAGATTTCGCATGTGATTGTAAAACGGCGTGACCTCCAGATACTTTTTCAATCCAGCTAAAGGCGGCACTATAACAGGCCGATTCCGCTGCATAAGAGGGCGTTGCAAGAAAGACAAGGGTCAAAATAACTGTTTGCAGGGATATTGCTGTTGCCATAAACTGTGGGGAAATTCTTTTAATGATGATTTCTCGTTGGTTGAAATATAGTTTTATAACAACATGCGTTGCCTGTCATCATGCGCCTATTAGCAATTTTTCTCGCGGGATTCTGCGCAATAGTTCCTGTTTTCTCAAGAGAAGACAAGAACTATTGTGCCAGTTCACGTTATATTGTGTAGGATAGTTAGGCAAAGAGGCTAAATAAATTTCGTCCTGAAAGCAAAGAGTATCGGTTCGTTTTTTCGCTTATGTATGAGGTAAACTACAGCTATGCAAAATCGGACATTAACCTTCATCCTGGCAGGTGGCGTAGGTTCCCGCCTATTTCCTCTCACTTTAAAACGCTCAAAACCTTCAGTTCCTTTTGGTGGTAAATACCGGATTATAGATTTTACCCTGGCCAATTGTCTGCACTCCGGACTGCGTAGGATCTTGGTGTTAACACAGTATAAATCCCACTCCCTGCATAAGCATCTCAGGGATGGTTGGTCTATTTTTAATCCCGAACTGGGGGAATATATCACGGCTGTTCCGGCTCAGATGAATCGTGGCGATCATTGGTATGAAGGCACCGCCGATGCCATTTTCCAGAATCTTAATTTGATGGACCGCAGCGATGCTGATTATACCCTGATTCTTTCCGGTGACCATATTTATCGCATGGACTATGAGGCAATGCTCAGATTTCATAGGGATCATGGAGGAGAAGTCACTGTCGCCTGTATGGAGGTTGCTGTCGAAGAAGCAAAAGGTGCATTTGGTGTGGCCGTTATCAATGAACAGCTGCAAATTATCGGTTATGAGGAAAAGCCGGAAAAACCGACCCCCATCCCTGCCAATCCTGATAAAACTCTTGCTTCAATGGGTTTGTATGTGTTTCCTACAGAATTGCTGAAGCAGGTTTTGACACAGGATCAGCACAATACTGCTTCGGATCATGATTTTGCTAAAGATGTCTTGCCACTCCTGGTGCAAAATAGAAAAGTGTACGCCTATAAATTTGGTGGTAAAAAAGGCAGGGTGACTCAGGATCGCTACTGGCGGGATGTTGGAACTATAGACGCCTACTACAAAGCAAATATGGATCTTCTCAAGCCGGTTCCTCCGTTAAATCTTTATCAACCCGACTGGCCCATTCGGACGTATCAACCACAGACGCCACCGGCAAGAATTATTCCTGGAACTTCCGGAGATGAAGGTGTTTTCATTAGCTCGATGCTGGCCAGCGGTGTTGTGATTTCCGGCGGTAACGTCAGGAACTCCGTTTTGTTTGACGGTGTTTTTATTGATGACAAAGCGACAATAGAACGGTCAATACTGTTTGCCGGAGTTCACGTTGGTGCCGATGCCGGATTGCGAAACTGTATAGTTGACAAAAACGTTAAAATCCCCCCCAAAGAGCAGATCGGTTACGATTTAGCCAAAGACCGAAAACGGTTTACAGTTACTGAACAAGGAATTGTCGTCGTTCCTGAAGGTTTTGTTTTTGGATAGAGCATAGAGACATGGCTGGTAATTTTCGGTTATCTTTGGGGTAATGTCAGGAAAAGATTTTTCTCGAATCGCAATCTGTTCGACCAGAAAATCGATTGTCGCCCTCACCCGTGCCAGCTGCCTTGATTCAGGATTAACCTGCAGCCAATACCCTCTTTCGATAATCTGCTCTGGGCAGGATAGGGAGAAGCCTTTCTTCCAGATGGGCCATAAAATAAGGGATAACCCCAATTCCGGCACCAGCGGCGACGGCATTCATCTGGGCAACCACGGTTGTGCTTCTAAACTGCGGGGTGAGACCGGGTGTTATCTCTTCCATAAACTGCAGATCCCTGTCGAACAACAGATCATCAATGTAACCGATTATTTTATGTTTTTTTAGATCACTTTTATTCCGTGACGGGTCCAGCCGTGGCAAGATATTCTTTACTGGCAAACATACCGAGCCTGTAGTCTGTTAATTTACGAGTAATAACATTGCCAACCGTAGGTTTTTTCACTGTGATTAAAATGTCTATTTCACGCTTGGACAGACTGTAATACATCGGAACCGCAATCAATCTCAATATTCAGGGAGGGATGAAGCGCCTGTAGTCTGCCGAGGCAGGCGGCAAGATAGCAATTGCCTATTCCGTCCGGTGCACCTATCCGAATAGAACCACTCAGCTGGTTATTGTAGCCTGATACCGATTCTTCAAGATTTATTACCGTACTTTCAATTTGTTCGGCAAAAGCAATGAGTTTTTCTCCTGCAGGTGTAACGGTACATCCTTTTTCATTACGATGGAAAAGCAGGGTTTGCAGCGAAGCCTCAAGGGTTGTTATCCGACGGGCAACCGTGCTGTGGGTGACTCGCAGTTCATTTGCAGCCGAAACAAAAGAGCTTTTTCTGCACAGGGCAAGAAAATAGCGCATATCGTCCCAATTTAAAGCCATATAATTCCTCCGGAGAGACGGGAAAGGAAAGATCCCTATGAAAGATGCGCTTACTCGACTGGTTGTGCAAAAACAAACATCAAATGTCGAATAATAGCTATTTACTGAAGAATAATATATACGCTACAGTTTGTCCATGCGCGTGGGTCGGCTTTTCTGGAGACGAGGAGTGTGTCGGAGAATTGCCATTTTGGTTCAGTTCGAGGCATTGGCTGGAAATTAAGCACAGCCATATAGTTAATATTGCGAGCATTAATTTTCTGCCAATAACAAAGAAATGGGCTAAAAGGGCTTTCTCCGACACACTCCAGGTGCATCTTAGGTTGAATTTTATTTGGGAGGTATCACATGGACAACGTAAAGAGCTCTACAACAAGCAATCTGCAATCAACTCGAGAACTTGACCAACTGATCGAGGATGGCAGGAAGCTGCACTCCAAAGCCGTTTTCATGGGGATATTGAAAATTTTTACGCTTTTCAGACACGATATACGTAAAGCAGTTCAGATTAAAGAGAAGGAGGGAAAACTGAAATACTCGCACTAAGCCAGGTGCGTCTGAGCTCCAACTTTTTGATCGTGCAAGAGACCGGCCCTTAAAAGGCAGACAACAGGTACCAGGATATAACGAATCGTAATAATGCAGAAAATTAATGTAGCAGTTAAGAACGACAAACAAAAAACGTATGGGTTTGCCAAGTGGTCAATTTTTAGTGTCCTGATTCTCACCTATATCCTGGTCTATTTCCATCGCATGGCCCCCGGGGTTGTCAGTGAATATCTGATGGGAGCATTCCAAACCACTGGAGCTGAGCTGGGGGCACTGTCCGCAATCTATTTTTTTGTCTACGCCTTTATGCAGGTTCCCTCGGGAGTCATTGCCGATACACTCGGCACCAGAATGTCCGTTATTAACGGCAACCTTGTGGCGGGTATCGGCTCCATTGTTTTCGGGCTGTCAGAGAGTTTTGCAATGGCTTGCCTGGGCAGATTTCTCGTCGGGCTTGGAGTATCCGTGGTTTTTGTGGCAATCATGAAAAGTAATTCGGTCTGGTTTCACGAGAGGGTTTTTGCCTTTATGAGCGGCGTCACGCTGCTCATCGGCAACCTGGGTTCAGTGTTGGCTGCCGGGCCTTTAGCCGCACTGTTGACAACGTTTGCCTGGAGAAACGTATTTATCGGCATTGGGGCATTTTCACTGCTCCTGGCAGTGCTCGGGTATATGCTGGTTGAGAACAAGCCGGAGGATCTGGGTTTTGATCCACCGAATAATTATCGGGTCGAAAAGAGCAATCTGACCTCAGCCAGCTGGTTCACCAATCTGATATCGGTTGTATCAGCATGGCGCGTCTGGCCGGGGTTTTGGGTACAGTTTGGCATGATCGGAAGCCTTTACTCGTTTATGGGGTTATGGGGAATCCGCTACCTGCAGGATGTCCATACAATTGACAGGACTTTGGCGGCACAACATATGACCGTCATGCTTTTCTGCTTTGCCGCAGGTGCGTTGTTTTTTCGGATGGCTTTCCGACCGCATCGGCAGGAGAAAACCGATTATTACAGGCTGCGTCCTCGGCTATCTCGCCTCCTGGCTCATACTTATAAACGTTTCCTGGTCGCCCGGTGCTGAAGGGTATGTTCTGTTCGGGGTTATGGGACTTATGGGGGCAGGTTTCGTGGTCACCTTTGCCGCAGCCAAAGAGGTCATTCACCCCCACCTCTCCGGCATGGCGGTGAGTGTGGTCAATACCGGCTGTTTTATCGGCACCGCCATTATGCAGCCGCTTTTTGGCTATATCGTCGACCGCTCCTGGGATGGTCAAGTTGTCGGCGGAGTGCGACTCTATTCAGCCGGGGACTATAACCACAGCTTTCTTCTGGTCCTGGTCTTTGCGGTTATCGCGGTAATAGGTACCTTTAAATTGCAGGAGACCAATTGCAAAAACATCATGGCCGAAAACTGCAGGTAATGCCTGCAATTGCGCCTGAACACTCTCCCATGACAGCCACCCTGGAACCACTGTTTGACATGCCATTGTTGGGCGAGCAAGTATCGCATACAGTTCTTGTATCCTTTGCTCATCTGACTGTTTCTTACCCTTCTCACTGAAATTGCCCATACGACAGAATATGACGGCAATCATGTATCACAGAAAAGAGCACGTCTGCGTCAACCGGAGGAGAGCCGTATAATGGGAAGGGGCAAACTGCTGCAAGCAGTAACGTTCCTTTTTACCCCGTCAACCTGCTGACTGCAAATTGCAGCGCAGGTTCTATGTTTGCAGGGGATGTTCGGTGTAACCGAAGGATTGTACAATTATTGAACTGCATAAAGCTGACGAGTTCTTTCTTCAGCGCCAGGAAAAAAGCCTCTTTTCTTACGAGGTTTTGTTCCAGGGCAAGATGATGGATATGGAGCAGTGATTTCTCCCTCTCAGCTTTACAATCCATCCGTGCAACCAGCTTTCCATCCCATAAGATAGGTAAAGAGAAATAGCCATATTGGCGTTTTGCCTGGGGCAGGTAACACTCGAGCAAATAGTCAAAGCCAAACAGGGCATGCGTACGCTTGCGCTGAATGAGCAGATTATCAAATGGTGAGAGTATTTTAAGTTTACTGCGTGCCAGCGGCCTGCTCAACAGGTCCAGGGAAACCGGTAAGGTATAATAGCTCCTTGTACCTACCTTGATCTGCAGTAATTCCCCGCTCGAAACCATCTCCTGCAAGGTCGTAGCAATAAGCGGTTTGATGTTTTTGAGTAAATAGGTGATTTCAGCAGACTGTCCAAGTCCGTTTGCCTGTAGATACCGAGTGATCAGGAAACGGGCATATTCCTGTTGGTCGGGGCAAGTTGTGTCCGTTCCTTCTGGTAATACCCGTTCGGTGAGATCATAAACCTTGTGAAAATTAATCCGGCAGGGAACCATCAGATCACCTTGCATAAACAGGTGCTCCAGAGCGCGCTTGGCTGGTTTACTCCTCCATTCGCCACTTTTTGTGCCGGTATGCTCAAAATCTTTGGCCATCAATGGCCCTTCAGTCGCAATACGTCGCAGCACCGAATTCATAAGCTGCTCATTTCGGTCATACCAGTGATCCTGCGTACCGCTGGCTATCGCCTGCTTACGTGGCAAGCTAAAGCGATAGTCGCGCATCGGCAGGTAGGCAGCTGCATGAGACCAGTACTCAAAAACCTGTTTGTCAGCTATCAGCTGGTCGAGATGGTGAGGAGCGTAGCGAGGGTTGCGGTTCCACAGGGTATGATGATGGGCACGCTGAATGGCAGAAATCGTATCGATCTGGATATAGCCCAGGTGTTCAATCGTTGCCAGTGCGGCAGCAATTGCTCTGCCGTTTTGCTTTGTCGGGGGAAGCCGCTGTGACAGCAGTACCAGTTTTCTTCCCTGGTGAATGGAAAGCGATTCTGTCATGTACCTCCCTGTCTGTCTGTTACCGAAAGTTCTGTAAAAATCGAAAAAAACAAATACTGTTCAACGTTCTACCCAGGGCGATGAAAATCATTTCGCGCTTGTGTAACGGTTTCCAGGACTGTACATCCCTTTATATGATCATTGACCAACCCCATCGCCTGCATAAAGGCATAGGCCGTTGTTGGCCCAAAAAACTTCCAGCCCCGTTGTTTCAGATCCTTACTGAGTAATTGCGAGGTCTTTGTAACACTTGGAATCACCCCGTTTTTGTCATTTTTTCCGATTCCAGGCTCACGGGATTTTGGTTCCCACCGCCATATATAGCCGGCAAGACTGCCGAACTCGTCAACGATCTCAAGAGTCCGGCGGGCATTGTTAATGGTCGCCTCAATTTTTCCGCGATGGCGGATGATAGCTGCATTCTGGAGGAGGCAAGCGACATCATGGTCAACAAAATCAGCAATTTTATTGAAGTCGAAACCAGCGAAGGCCTCTCTGAAATTCTCACGCTTGCGAAGTATGGTCAACCAGGAGAGCCCCGACTGGAACCCCTCTAAACACATTTTTTCAAAGAGTCTGAAGTCATCCGCTACCGGGCGCCCCCACTCTTCATCATGATATTTGCGGTAATCAAGAGGTTCATGGCCCCACCAGCACCTGGTGATACCATCTTCATCCATCCGTAGGTATTTCTTATTACATTCGGTCATCATTTACTCATCTTAACATTGGCAGACACATTTTCGTGTCTTTAGAATGCAAAGGGACTCTTCTGGCTACTTCAGAAGTACTCGCCCAAATACTGATCATTAATGTAATCAGGATAAAAGCTTTTAGTACCACTTACACTCTGCCGAAACAATCTGGCCTAAGAGCCTGTCGGATTATGCCCTTTTTCCCTATATCTTCGTTGTTTGCGAAAATTAATGCTCGCAATATTACCTATATGGCTGTGCTTAATTTTCAAAAACGTCTCGATCTAAGAAAAAATGACTATAATCCGACAGGCTCTTAAGAAAAAAGGATAAGGGTTAAACTGATTTTTTTGATATAGCACGTTGTCGGCAGAGGATGGTAAGACCTTTTATATCAATTGCAGAACACACTCTCTTTGTACCTTAAAAGCGATATTGGACATTAATAACTGTTGCCAATGACCACACGAGAAAACTATGCGACGTTCAGGTAGACGGATCATACTGGTCCGGCATGGGCAAACCGAATGGAATCGTCTTCACCGTTTTCAGGGGCGGAGCGACCTGCCGCTTAACCCGAAGGGTCATAAACAGGCGCAAGCCTTAGCTTCGGCCTTAAAAGAAGAGACCATCACGGCTATTTATTCAAGTCCCCTGCGCCGGGCTATGGAAACGGCACGCCATATCGGCAGATTTCACCCATCAGCACCTGTAATCAAAGAATCGGGGTTGATGGAAATGAACCTTGGCGAGTTTGAAGGTATGAATGCCCAACACTGGGCAGAGCGGTATGTGGAATTTCGCAGGAGCTGGGAGAAGAATCCGGCCACCCTGGCCATGCCGGGTGGAGAATCTTTGCAGGAAGTCCAGCACCGGGCAATTGATGTGCTGAAGAGGGTATTGGAATCCCACCCTCCTGAGAGTACCCTGCTGATTTGCTCGCACAACTTTGTAATCGTTTCCCTCTTATGCTTTGCCTCGAAAACGTCCTTAAACCAATTTCGGAAAATGAGACAGGATACAGCGGCGCTGAATGTCCTTTATTTGCAGGGAACAGAATTTCTGGGTTGAGACAATCAACGACAAAAAGCACCTTGAGAGTACCTGAACCAGACCTCTGATCCTGAACCAACAAGCCCTTCCCTCCTGAGTGCCCCTCCAACCCCGGTGGCCAACTTTTTCAGGGGAGGCTCACCCCACTGGAAGGTTACCGCCGACCACGTAATACGATTATCTTTTTTGCCATTCTGCGGTGTTTCATGTACTCGAAGCGGAGTATTTTTTTCTGAGTCTTGCCGCGGCAGTCGACAATGGCGCACAGCTTTTTGAAGGCCACGTCCTCAACATTCACCGAACGGCTGGCAAAACAGCCAAATCCGCAATCGGTATTAAGAAATAACTGGTTCGGTTGGTAAAATTCGAGCGCTTGCTCAGCTTTACCAACAATATATTCTACAGATTCAACCGAATCGGTGCGGGGATTGACCACCCCAAGGCCGAGTTCCCTGTCGGAAAGCGCACGACCAACCACCTCAATATCACCCGCACGCGGAGTTGCATACTCGAGCACAAACTGATCGATCTTCATTCTTTCAAGGGCCGGAAGCAGTTTGGCATAATCCCCCGTTAACAGGACATCTTCCTGTTTACTCCAGTTTCCCCTGCAGACATGTACCCCGATTCGTATGCCATCAATATTCTTGGTAATCCGATTGATCAACTCAGCCGCAAATTTAAGTTCCTTGCCCGCGTCCCGGCGGGTAGCAAGAGTCGCTCACATAAATGTTCGCCGGTCACACTCCTCAGACATTATCAACTCCGTCAACACCGGCTCATCAAACTGGACGAAGTCACAACCGGCATCCCTCAATTCAATTAACTCTTCCCGCAGGATTTTGACGATATCATCAGCCATTTTCTTGTGATTACGATACACCTTGCGCGTAAGGGCGCTCACCCACATAGACCGTGTCAGCAGGTAGGGTCCGGGCAGGGTTATCTTCACCGGTTTCTTTGTTATAGAACGAAGGAACCGAAAATCCTCCAGTGCAAGGGGTTCTCTCCGGCTCAATTTACCGGTACAGGTAGGGTTTTTTATTGCAGATGCCGGCATATCCATGGTTCGAAGCATTTCCTCGAATTCTGCCTTATCCTCTACATAGTCCAGCATATCGGCAAGTGACATGAGCTGGGTGCCGGCAACTTTATCGGTAATAAAGGCATAAAAACTTTCCCGGCGGTGCTCCCCATCCACCAGGATATCAAGCCCGGCTTTTTCCTGGAGTTCCACGGTACGTTTGATTTCATTTTCCGCGACTGCCAAGGTAATCCTTTCTGGAGACAGTACCTTTCTGGTAGCCTCGCAATGTTTTCAGCATCGTTTTTGAGCGCGGCCAGGATCCTACCTGGGTTGTTAAAAATGTTTGATTCATAGTCGTTACACCAGGGCGAGCTTGATGGTAAGAAGAACTGCCTTTTTCAGTGTTGCAGCGAGAGGAGACCGGGCAACAGCCCTCTCCCAGGCTGCTTTTACTTTTTCTTCGTCATCAAAGGTTGACGCAAAACATTTCAGCTCGATCTCTTTGATCGACGGGTCGCCTTCTTCCAGACCCATATGGGCAAGGATATTGTTCAGTGAGCCGGAAAGAGATATTTCTATGTCATCCACTTCCAGATTATCTTTGGCACATTCCGTGGCAAAAGCGGTACTGAGAGATCCGGCAAGCGCCCCAAAAAGATACTCAACCGCACAGGGATGTTTGTCTTTTTCTTCAAAACTGACAGGCTGGCCTATATCAAAAGAAAAATTTCGGCTATAGACCGTCGATTTCAGGTGCCCGGTAGAGCGTGTTCGCAGCCGCCACTGGTACTTCCTGGCCTGATCCAGATCTTCTTTTAATGTTTTTTCTTCCTCTTCCCTACCACTGCCACGTTTGACAAAATAACGGGTGTAACCCTCTGCAGCTAGTTTTCCCAGATAGTCATGACCGGACATCCGACACCAGGGCGGCAGATCATCGGCGACTGTCGGCTCCCGGCTGCGCATTTCGAGAATGCCGTCAATCGGGGTTTGTATCATCTGCTCCCGGATCAGGAGGATCAGACCGGAACCGCAATCCATGTCTCCACCATCAAAGATTGTATCAGGCGTAATCGTATTCAGGTCTTTTTCCATAATTGGACCCTCCTTTCGGGGCAGTTTTTAGTCCCAGCAAAACACGGGGACTCTTTTTAGTACTCGCTTGACGGGTATACGTTTCTTCACGAAAAAATATTCTTATAAAACAAATATTATTTTTTCTACGTCACTAATAGCCAACGCAGGGCGAACCCGCAGAGAGCCACTCGACCAGGGCGGCACCACCTGCGGGAGTCGCTCCCTGCACCAGAGTTTCTTCGGTGATTCCACGTTTTTTCATACAAGGGGTGCAGACAAAAATTTTCCCGCCTGCTTTAATGAATTTATCGATCAAATCCTTGAGGGGTGCAAAAGGGGCACCTTCGTCCACTTTGTCAATCTCCTCGGGTACTGCACACCAGACACCGTCTGAGCTCAGAAAAACCATAGTCTCTTTTTCACTGCCCTGGGCAGCATTGGCGACAACAAAACCAAGAGTTGCTTTGTCGGGATCAGTCTTACAGTGGGTTATGGATACACAAAAGGTGTTAGACATTGTCAGCTCCTCAGTAAATGGGGTTTAAGGGTAATCAGATAATATGGGTGTTCCATTCTGGTCAGTTCGTTCTTGGTCATCCGGCACCAGGCCGGCAATTCAACGGGTGCTCCAGGGTCACGGGAAATAACCAGCATCCTGAGGCCCGGCGGTTGATCCCGGATATAAAGATACAGGTTAACGATTACCCGGCCGCAGGTCTCCTCGCCTCCGTCAAATTCGTCATCGAACTGCCAGTCGGGCAGTGTGTGCTGATCTATGTGGTTGTCAGCAAAAGCCACTTCTGCCTCACTTTTGGGCGGATCGGGCACTTTTTTGTCACTATTTTTGGGCAGATTCATGTAAATATCATTTGGACGTGAATATGTCGCACGAGCAACTGCATCTCGGTATAAAGATGTTGTATTACTTAATCTTTCAATGAACTACAAATAGGAAGATTCGATGATTGCGCGGTTATCAATTCAACTTTTCGATTCCACCGGAGAACACCTAACAAATAAAAACAATTTCACTCTCACTTGAAGACTGCTGGTTGGTTCTAATAAAAAAGGGGTCAATCTTTTGATTGACCCCTTTTTTATTTAACGGTGTGCGACCACCCCCAAAAGATTATTTGCCCTGCATCATTGCGGCAATATCATCCTGTGGGTTGCTGATCGGTTTGATATCAAAATTTTCCACCAGTACTTTGAGGACCGCTGGGGAAACAAAAGCTGGCAGGCTGGGTCCGAGGCGAATTCCTTTTACCCCGAGGTGCAGGAGTGCCAGGAGCACGGCCACAGCCTTCTGTTCATACCAGCCGATATCAAAAGAGATCGGCAGTTCATTGATATCTTCCAGAGCAAAAACCTCTTTCAATTTGAGGGCGATGACTGCCAGGGAGTAACTGTCGTTACACTGTCCAGCATCAAGAACTCTTGGGATGCCCCCGATATCACCCAAATTCAGCTTGTTGTATCTGTACTTTGCACAACCAGCGGTAAGAATAACCGTATCCGCAGGCAACTGTTCTGCCACCTCGGTGAAGTAGTTGCGACCTTTCTGACGGCCGTCACAACCTGCCATGACCACAAAACGCTTGATAGCGCCGGATTTAACCGCATCGACAACCTTATCCGCCAGAGCCAGAACCTGATTGTGGGCAAAGCCGCCAACGATGGTTCCGGTTTCAATTTCCTGCGGTGCCGCACAATTCTTGGCCTGCTGGATAATGGTTGAAAAATCCTTGGCTGCGGTGCCGACTCTATCGGCAATATGGGTCACACCAGGGTATCCGGCCATCCCGGTGGTATAGATCCGGTTTTTGTAGGAGTGATCGTCCTTGATCGGAATAATGCAGTTAGTGGTTATCAGGACCGGCCCGTTAAAGGACTCAAATTCCTTGTTCTGATGCCACCAGGAGCCGCCATAGTTTCCTTTTAAATGGGCATACTTTTTAAAAGCAGGATAGTAGTTGGCGGGCAGCATTTCGCCGTGGGTATACACATCAACCCCGCTTCCCTCACTCTGAATAAGCAATTCTTCCAGATCCTTCAAATCGTGACCACTGACCAGGATACCTGGTTTGTCGCCCACACCGATATTTATCTCACTGATCTCAGGGTTGCCGTAGGCGCCAGTATTGGCTCCATCTAAAGCGGCCATTGTCGTGACAGCACATTCCCCGGCCTTTAAGACCAGCGCAACCATCTCATCCACGGTCAGGTTTTCAGTGGTGGAGGCCAGTCCTTCAATCATAAAATCATAAATTTCTGTTTTTTCAACACCCAGGACCGCTGCATGTTCGGCATACGCGCCAATACCTTTCAAGCCCAAAATCAGCAGCTCGCGGAGAGAGCGTACATCTTCATTTTCGGTGGACAGCACACCAACAGTTCTGGCTTTTTCCTGGAAAGCTGCAGGGTCTGAAGAAAACCAGAGCGCTGAGTCGTCCAGCAGGGTTTCTGTACTGCTTTCCTGACCAAAACCCAGGAACTGCATCAGTTTGGCCATGATGCCGACTTTTGCCGAAGGCGAAGAGAGTGCATCCAGTTTGGCTTTCAGATCCTGCTTGATTGCCTGGGAACGCTTCACCCAGTTCACAAGGCTGGCGTCATCAAAGTTTGCATTGGTAATGGTGGTGAACAGCCCCTGGGCCAAAAATAATCCTGTCCCGTTGTCCACTGCAACTCCGGCCTCCTTGAGACCTTTAGCGAGAACTGCAATACCTTTCAGATCATAGATCAGCAGATCCTGAAGATTGGCTGTGGTTTCTTTTTTACCGCAAACTCCCTGAATTGTGCACCCCGTGCCTTTTGCCGCTTCCTGACATTGAAAACAGAACATGACTACTCCTTTTTATATCTTATCTGATTATTACATCTCTGTTTCAGGTCTGGCGAAAAATGGCTGTCCCGCTTTCAACCTGAAGGTTGATAAATAGACTGGTTTTTATCTGAGGCATCATTTGCTGATGACCTTGATTCTGATCTGATCATAGCCGGTCTGATCTATAATTAACTTGACATGGGTCAAGTAGTGGAGTCGAAGCTCTTTACTTAATCATCTCCTGTGTGAGCTTTTTAAGAGATTATCAAGCTGAAAAAAGGCCGTTTCCAGACACTACGTAATATAACCAGCTTTTTCCATCATCCGATGATTCGTTTTACGATCAAGCTTGATAAGTTCGTCAATTTTCGATGGGTAAGTAAAAAGCTTCATGTTGGAGGCTGCGATTTTTCTATTATTTCGGCGTACATACGATACCTGTAATGATAGAAAAATTGCACCCCAAGGGCACTTCCTGCGGGCGTAACACGAACAAGATGAAAGGTTTTTACGACGCCATCAAGCTTGAATATTTCCCAAATAGGTTTTATCTCTTGAGTGAGTGTTTTTATACACACTGGAGCTACGTGGAGTTATGCAGAGAAAAGCTGAACAGGACAGGTCATGAACAAGATTGATGAATTGAAAAAGATCAAGAACGCTCCCGTGATCATTTCTGATCGCAGCGGTATTGTCATATATGCCAACGCCTGTTTCCTGGAAACCTATCAATGGACAGAAGAACTCATCGGCTCCAGTCTCAATCGCATTATTCCTACTGCCTTCCACGACTCCCACAATATGGGTTTCTCGAGATTCCTGATCACAGGAAATTCGAGAATTTCTGATCATGTCGTTGAAGCGGCGGTGGTGATGGGAGATGGTCGAACGCGTTGGTCAAAACATCTCATCATGATTGAAAAGACTGAAGATAATTTTTTGATTGCCGCCAAGCTCATTCCTCTGGATCAACCTCCTGAGAAACTTCTGAAAAGAAACCACAACCACCCGTCTCACTGGTTATTGACGAACTGCGGGAAACCATCGGCAAGATGGAGGTGGCGCTGAGCGAGATCGAGGATTCGATTGTATGGACTGATGGGATGGGCGAAGTCCGCTGGTGCAACAAGGCCTTCGATCAGCTTATCGGTAAAAACCATCTGTCAATCCTTGGTTCTGACTTGTCTGAACTTCTTCCCCTAAAACCACAAGGCAGCGCCGAGGACGATGGTCAATACCCGGTCCTGCAATTACTCGCCAGTAAACATAACCGGGGGGAGTTCGAGGCGGAAATCCAGGGCAGGATGGAAATTCTGGAGATCAGCTGTTCCGGGTTCTCACTGAGGGATTCCCAGGAATATGTCATCCTTGCCCTGAGGGTGGTGACAAGGCAGCGCAAAATGGCTAATGCTCTCGCGGCCTCCCGGAAAAGAATGGAACAAGAGCTGCAGATAGGCCGCGAAATACAGATGAGTCTTCTGCCTGCCGCCCTGGCTGAAGAACCAGAATTCTCTGTCTATGCCCTCTGCCAACCTGCCTTTGAGGTAGGGGGAGACTTTTACGATCATTATTTTGTCAAAAAAAATCATTTGTGTTTCTGTATCGGGGATGTTTCCGGAAAAGGTGTTCCGGCGGCGCTTTTCATGTCGGTCGCCAAAACAATGATTCGAAACTATGCCTATGGCAGAAAAATTGGCACAGCTGATATTGTTCGAGAGGCAAACCAAAGAATTAGCGCGCATAATCCTGCCAATATGTTCTGTTCCCTTTTTATCGCCATTCTGGATATTGCAACAGGCTCTCTGGTATACACCAACGCCGGCCACAATCCACCGTTCCTGATGACCAGTGATGGCGGCCTGCAGGCCATGAAGAAAAAGCATGGCCCTGTGATAGGTGCCTATGATGGGCTCGTCTATCATGAGGAAACGATTCAGATGCAACCGGGAGATACCATCATAGTGTATACTGACGGGGTGACTGAAGCTATTGGCCAGAATGGCGATTGGTATACAGTGGACAGGTTAAGGGATTTTCTGCTGGAGTACAGGTCGGCCTCTCCATCTGCTATTGTCACAGCCGTGGCGGAAGATGTCAATCAGTTCAAAGGAACAGCCCAGCAGGCCGATGACATCACCATGATCTGTCTGCAGTATAAAGGGCGCCTGTTTACAGAAAAAGACACACAAAAAAGATGACAGATTTCTTTTGACAGTGTAGCCCCATATAGCATAATGGACCGCTGCAGGCAGTACCAGCAGACAGCTCTCTGCAGCTACTCTTAAACTCAACAAAGCAGGACTAAAAATGAAAATTATGATTTGCGGTAAAGGCGGATGCGGCAAGAGCACCCTTACCGTCCTCCTCGCCAGAGCACTGGCCGATACCGGTAAAAAGGTGCTGGTGGTCGACGCTGATGAATCAAACCTCTGCCTTCACCGGCTTCTTGGGGCAAACCAACCCGAGATCTTGATGGATGCCATGGGCGGGCGCCAAGGCACACGGGAGAAGCTCAAGCAGGCCTCCGACCATCTGCATGAGGATGATTTCTTCAAACAGATCATGACCTTTGACACCCTCCCGAGAGAATGTCTGGCCGAGGCGGACGGCATAAAGCTGCTGGTCGTCGGCAAAATCAAGGAATTCGGCGAAGGCTGCGCCTGTATGATCGGCGGCATCTCCAAGGCCGTGCTCTCACGCCTGCAGGAAAAAGACAATGAAATCGTTCTTATTGACGCCGAAGCAGGGCTGGAACATTTCGGCAGACAGGTGGATAAAAGCTGCGACCTGGTTATCTCCATTGTCGATCCAAGCTATGAGTCGATTCAGATGGCCGGTCGTGTCAGGCAGATCGCCGAGGGTGCAGGTGTCCAGACCTATTTCATCCTCAACAAAATAGACGAAGATGTTCGTCAGATGATGGCCGACGGTCTCGACCCGCAGACGAATTATTGCCGAGATCCCCCGGAGCAATGATATCTTTCTGCAAAACCTGAAGGGTCAGCCACTGACCACCGGCATACCCCAGATCGAAGCCGCCTGCGAATTCATCAACAGCTACCGAAAACCGCTGTCGCTGAATATGAAGCTTTAAGCTTCTCGGCGCATTCCAAACGGAAAAAAGCGGAACTGATCCTACATGAACCAGGTTGCAGGCAGAGAACAGAGCGTAAGGGTGACACAATAAGGCTATTTTTCATCAATAACGCACAAAAGGAATGGAATGAATTCAGTTTGTGTCTTTCTTGGATCAAGCATCGGCAATCATCCGGCGTATATGGCAGCAGCCAAAGCATTGGGCCATGAAATTGCAGCGCGCGGCCTGACCTGTGTTTATGGCGGTTCCCGTACCGGACTTATGAAGCAGCTGGCCGACAGCGCTTTAGCTGCAGGCGGAAAAGTCATTGGTGTGACGGTGCAGGCATTAAAGGATAGTGAAAATTTTCATCAACACCTGACAGAACTGCATGTTTTACCGACCATGCATGAAAGGAAAAATCTGATGATCCAACTTGCCGATAGCTTTGTCGCATTACCAGGTGGAATTGGAACCTTTGAAGAATTCCTTGAAGTATACACCCTCGGCCAGATGGGATTTCATAATAAACCCTGTGGCCTGATCAATGTTAATGGATTTTATGCACCGCTTGAGCTGCTGCTGGACACGGCCGAAAAGGAAGGGTTTTTAAAAAGCCCCTACCGGCAATCAATCCTGCGCACAGAAAGTCCCATTGAAATGCTTGATCTCCTTGCAAAAGGATAAGAAAAGAGCTCACTCTCCGACCAGCAAACAACTCTCATAAAAAATAACGATGCCTCAATCTGACAATCCCCCCCAGCCATCGTTTAATACAGAAAAAGTTCTTCTGCTGTCAATCTGTCACTTTGTCCATGACATTTACTCAAGCTTTCTTGCCCCACTGCTGCCTTTTCTTATAGAAAAGTTCGGACTTTCTCTCACCCAGGCAGGGTTTCTTTCCACCGTTATGCAGATTCCGGCACTGCTCAATCCCTCTATCGGCAAGCTTGCCGACCGAATAAGTGTCAGATATTTCATCATAATGGCCCCGGCTCTGACGGCTGTTCCCATGTCTCTGCTGGGTGTTGCGCCAAGCTATGGCGTTCTGCTGATTCTTCTGTTTTTAACCGGCATAAGTGTCTCCCTGTTCCATGTTCCTGCCCCGGTTATGGTCTACAGAGTTGCCGGCGAAAGGACCGGCAGGGCAATGAGTTTTTATATGACAGGTGGCGAACTTGCCAGGATGCTCGGACCTCTCACCATAATCGGGGCAATATCCCTTTTGGGCTTTGACGGTTTTTATCCGGTGATGATTGTAGGTATCGTGGTGTCTTTCGTTATGTATTTTAAATTCAAGGATATTCCGGTAAAAATTACATCAAAGCAAAAACCGTCTATCCGCAGAACCTGTCGGGAGATGAAGGGGCTGCTGCTGCCACTTTCAGCCATTCTCTTTGTCCGTGGTTTTATGCACGCCTGCCTGACAGCTTTTCTCCCCCTCTATATCATGCAGCAAAGCGGCAATGTCTGGCTTGCCGGAATTGCCCTTTCCGCTCTTTGAGGCGGCAGGAGTTGTCGGCATCCTGACAGTTGGCGGACTTAAGTGATCGTTTTGGCCGCAAGCAGCTCCTGACTTTTTGCCTCATTGTCGCGCCTTGCGCCCTGCTGCTCTTTACCGTATCTTCCGGCTGGCTGCAGCTCGTGATATTGCTGATTACAGGTTTTTCCCTGCTCTCTACAACCCCGGTTATGCTGGCCATGGTTCAGGAATATTCAAAAGACGGCTCGTCAGCCGCAAATGGTGTTTTTATGATGGTAAGTTTTCTGGCCAGATCAGCAGTCGTTGTCCTTGTTGGTTTTGTTGCCGATCTGGTGGGGCTGGAAACGACGTTCATCATATGCGGTGTCATCGGCCTGGCCGGGATTCCTCTGGTGTTCTGTATTAAATCTCTGAAAATAAAAGAGGAGCTACATGGAAAAGCCCTTTGACTACTGGCAGGATCACTCTGAAACCTTTCTCATTATGGCAAACCTCTGGGACAAGAGAAAGATCGTCGACCAGCCCGATGGCTATGGAAAAAAGACCGGCGATTGCGGAGACACGGTTACAATTTACCTCAGTATAAAAAACGGCGTCATCGATGAGATCAACTATGAACTTCAGGGGTGCATGAACACCAACGCCTGCTGCAATGCTTTGGCTGCGCTTGCCGAAGGAAAGATGGTCGAACAGGCATGGGAAATAACCCCAAAGGACATTATCGACTTACTCGAAACACTGCCAGTCGACCATCATCATTGTGCCGAGTTAACCATAGGCACCTTTTACCTTGCCCTGGCTGATTGGAGTGCGGCAACAGAAAAACAATAAGCAGTCACGTTATAGACCTTGTGTCAGTGTCCATTTACTGCTCAATAACACGGTCGCAGCAGCAGTCCATGGGTCACCAATACAACTCCGGCTCCTTTCGTTTTTGGCACTCTTCATAGAGCCACTGCCTTTTCTCTTTAATAGGGGCAGCAAGGATTTCCAGAGCACCCTCCGGGCAGGTTTTTATACACGAACAACAAAAGATACAGAGGTTGGAATCTATTTCTATCTTTTCCTGCAGGGAGATTGCTCCAGTGGGACAAGCCGAGATACATAACTCGCATCGGGTGCACTGTTCTTCCAGCAGCGACGGTGTAAACGGGAGGTTCCCCATGCCGTCTTTATACGGTCGGTTTCCGGGAACTTCCGGGAAAGAGCTGGTTTGGAGATCTTTTACTTCTGAAAGTTTTTTGCTGATTCTCTCGCCAAACTCTTTGGCAGTTGTCAGATCAAGGTTATCCGGCCTTCCGCTCGCGATTGGCTGTTCCGGACTCGAGAATGAATGTTCTCCGATAAACGCAGCAGCCCCAAGGGCAATGAACCCTGCATCGACAGAGATATCCTCTATTTCCATTAATGCATCTTCAAACTCCCTGTTGCCATAGGTCACAACAACCACCGCAGGTGTGTTATGCCCACGTATTGCCGCAAGTCTCGTCGTTGCCACAGACGCCACCCGTCCTGCATAAACGGGCACACCGATCACGACCAAATCCCTTGGACCAAACTGCCTGCCCAAAACGACATCAGGAGATGTCAGATCAACGTTCTCAACAGGAACTCCCGTAAATCCTGAGGCTATTGCCGTAACAACACGTTTAGAATTACCAGTTGGCGAAAAGTAAACAGTCCAGACCTTGTCAATATTCATGGATCACCCTCATAATGTGATGTTTTTTCTCACCTGTGCATTCGTTTCCTCGTTTTTCAAAACGAATTTTGTTAATCAGTTTATCTTTTTTAGCAAACTTTAAGAGTATTAATTGATGTCCCTCTAAAAAGCGACAGATATTTCATCACTTTTTAATGGCAGGACACTATCGATCGGATCCTCTTCAGAAACGCTGCCAGCATCGAAAAAGTTGTCTGCTGCAATATATTCTGCTAGCCATCGCCGGGCCAAATTTATCATGAGTATTGCGATTCATGGCTCTCCGCTCATCAAATCAAAGAAAATTGCACCCTCCTGTTTCCAATATTTATGATCAGAGCGTATAATCGTATCGAAAGGCCGGAATTTTTCTGGCTGGTCTTTTTATCTTATGAATGAAAACAATCGGCACCAAATATGAGAAAACAGATATTCAAAAATCTTTCTCATGCCGCCGGATCTGAAAACAAGTGGAGGGTAATTTTTGAACAAGCCTGCAGATAAATACCGCGATGCAGTTTTTCTCATCATTGAAGAGTGTTCCTGTCCCGTTTACAATGTAGGTGAAGAGCTGAAAGTGCAAAACTTCAACCTGTTGATACCATCCTACAAACCTAGTTGCCTCCACCTGGCCCAGCAAATTGCCAATATTGTCACGGTAAAAGATACTGTCAGTGGACTTCCCAAAAGTAGTGGGCAAAAGTCTCAATTTGACTGTGGCGGCTGTGAAGGCATGATTCACTTTGAATACAAAAAGGAAAAAGATTTTGCTACGCTGCAGATGAAAATGCTTCAAGAGTCAAAAGACCGGCGGCGCAGGAATCTGCTTGAACAGCATTTTAACCAGAACTCCGGAAGCTGGATATCTTTAAACCTCTTGATGATCACTCTTTAATTGACCTGACATTGCTCCTTGAGTTTAAAACGATCCCTAAAGATAAGAGAGTAGTGAAGAAGGGAGCGCCAGGCAATCATCTCTATATCATTCTTGAAGGGGATGGCAGCGGTCATAAATGACCATGGCACAAAGGTGGCGGAGATTAAAGCGGGAGAGATATTCGGCGAAATGAGTCTTCTCTCCGGGGAACCGGTGTCCAATTCTATACATACCACTGAAGAGACACAGGTGGCTATGCTTAGTGTGAAGAATTTCCGGGATATCCTGAGAAGGTATCAGATTCTGCAACTTTTTCTCTTAAAGTTATTGGTCGACAGGGCGCAGACAGTAGCCTTGCGCACAGGAAATATTACCTCCGGGATGACCGGGAAATTAGCCGAAATAAATGCTAGCAGATCTTTTTCATATGACTCCATTCCGCACGGAAAACCGGGGCTCTTCATCTCTTACTTAAAGAAGGAAAAGCGGTGATCTTTTTTAAGGAGGGGGAAATTGTCTTTGCCCGTTTTCAGAAGCATCGTCAAAAAGAAGCAGTGCATGCACTGCTGGCTGTGAAAAACGGCCACTTCAGTTACACGAGGGGGATTCCCAAAGAAATGGAAAAGTCACCGCCTATTGAAGAGTTTATGGTATTGATGATGGAGGGAATGCAGAAAATTGATAAAATTGAAAGTTGATGTGCCGTACTGGATAGCAGAGATGGAGACATGATACCCACAATATTTATCTGTGCCAGGTGAGTGAAACAGTCTCCTGCGGGGCCTGTTGTGGTTTGTATAATTTGCCCGATCTGTCACGGGAAAACCTGGAGATTATGTTGTCAAAGCGAACCGAGACCTTTGCATCGATTCCCAGAACCGAAGATGCGATTTTTGAATTTCAAAGAAGAAACAAAGGTCCACACCGGCTTTCACGGCCTTTTCCCGGATTCCATCACTGTCCTTTTCTGGGACTCATCGGTGCTGAAAAAAGCCGCGTCGGTTGCCTCCTCCACCCGGCCGCACCTGGTAACGACGGCGTAGACTATCGGTCCCTGAGCTGGTACGGAGAACAGGCATGCCGCAGCTACTTTTGTCCCGCCGCCAGAAAACTCCCTGCCGTTTACCAGTCGATTCTCACCCTGACCATAGACAATTGGTATGATTACGGACTGATTGTGACGGAGCATGCCCTGGTGACCGCCTATTTCAAGGAAGTGGAATTTCGCCTTGGACGACCCATCGAAGCCAGCGATTATAAAGAGAATATCGCGGCATCGAATGCTTTGAGGGAATTTGCCAGACTCAAGTCCAAATGGCCTTATCGCCGGAACGACTCTCCTGCTCCCTGTAACTTTTTTTTTGAAAACGGTCTCTATCCCAGGCCGGATGTCTTTCGTACGGCCCCTGACATTCGGCCATCCTCCTACGAAAACATTCTCAGGGAGTTGGACTCCGGCTTTTCATCCGCGAAAGAGATTGCGGCGGCAGAACAGCTACTGGACGAACTGTTTCTTAAAACCGTGCGGGCGATAAAATAAATACGCAGACCGTCAAACCCTCCCTGCAGGAAGCCGACCGACCTTGGGCATAATAATGTTTCAACAACAGAGTTGTCTATGGCTCCAATCAGTGTTTGGTCTGGTTGTCGATCCAGTCAACAATTGTTTGCTTTACCTTTTCTGATTGCAGATCCCGCAACAGCATATGATAACCATCTTCATAAAGAATAAATCGCTGCCGGCCCTGGCTGCTTAAGGGCAGCCTATTGTAGAAATTAAGCACAGGCTCAATGGGAATAATCTCATCTTTTTCACCATATAAGATCAGAGACCTGGCTGTTAATTTTTCGGCACTGGCAAAGGCCCTGTCCATAAGATTCGACAGGCCGTAAAGCACCTCGATTCTTGTTTCTTTGATTACCAGAGGATCCCTGCCTAAACTTTTAAGCATATCAATGTTATCGGAAGCAGTAATCCCAAGGGATCGTCCGGTTACCTTTTTCCAGGGGATGGTGTGCGCCGCAAGCCACAGGCCAAACCTCTGGTACCAAGGCATTTCGGAGCGGGCCCATACTGCGGGGGCAACTAATATAACTCCAGCGACATCCGGCGGATCATTTACGGCCATGGTGACAATAGCCACAGCGCCGCCCATACTGTCACCAAGGATATACACAGGAGTACCTGGATATTGCTGTTTAATCAGCGAAATAAAGGTAGACAAATCATCGGCCATGGCTTTCCATCCGCTCCATCTTCCCCGTGTTGTGCTGCTGCCAAATCCTCTTTGATCATAGGCGTAAACAGCCAGCTTTTGCCTGTTAAAAAACGGGGCGGCATCCTTGATGAAATTTGCGTAGTCGTTGAACCCGTGCACGGCGATGATCACCCCGTTTACTCCACCAGCAGGCAGCCATACCCGGAGTGGCAGTTCGGTATTGTCAAAACTTACAAAAACGTGCTCTGCGATGCGGGGAGATGCGTAAGGAGAATCCGGAGCAACGACTAGAGTTGGTGCGCAACCGGTCATAAGCTAAAACATCCCGGCAGGATACCAGAAAATGGATGCCCTTCGGTCTCACATATTTATTCACCATGTATAGTTGCAGGCAGGCTTTGCGGCTGATTACCCCATATCTGTATCTATCCATTCAGTAAAGCGGGGAGAGGAGGAAGGTCATTTTTGTGCAGTAAAGAAACCTTCCCGGTTGCGACCCAGTCCTGAGAACTGCCGCAACCGGGAAGGCGGGGATGACGATTTTAATTTACAGCTTCAAGAAATGCTTCCATCATCTCTTCGCCTTCAGGACCATATTTTTCGATGATCAAGGCTTTTACTGCCGGAACCGCAGCTTTTTTGAATTCTTCCTTTTCCTCAGGAGTCAGGGTATTGACTTCCAGGGTCTTGGAGAGTTCGGCGAGACCTCTATCCGAAGCCTCGATCACCCGCCCCATACCTCGTCCGGCAACGATTGCCGATTGTGCCGCATAGGTAACAACTTCTTTTTCGCTCTCGGTCAGGCTGTTCCAGAATTTCTCGTTCATTACCCAGACATAGGGTGCAAAAATATGCCCGCTGAGGGTGAGGTATTTCTGGACCTCCTGAAACTTGGCAAAGGCAATGATCGGGATCGGGTTCATCTGACCGTCGGCAACGCCCGTCTGAAGTGCAGTATAAACTTCAGACCAGGATATGGCCGCAGGCTGTCCGCCCATGGCTGTGATTATAGCCTTATGGGTGTCAAGCCCCATGGTTCTGATCTTCACCCCTTCCATATCGGCTGGGCTATGGATAGGTCGTTTGGAGTTGGTCAGACTGAAAAAAACCTCCAGAGTCGCCAAAGCCCAGGACATGCAGGCCGGTTTTCTTTTCTATATCAGCGGCCAGTTTTTTGCCGAAGGGGCCGTCAAATACTTCATAGGTTTTACTTATATTGGGAAAAGCAAAGGGTACGTCCAGAACACCAATCAGGGGATAAACTGAAGCAAATCCGCCCACGGAATGAATTCCGGCATCAATAACGCCGGCTTTTACCTGCTGCAGGACATCCTGGTCTTTACCCAGTTGACCATTGGGGAATGTCTGAACCACAACGGCACCATTGGTGCCTGCCTCAACAAGGCTCTTAAACACGGTAACCATGGCCCCAGTGGGGTTGTCAAAAGGATCATCCTTGTTCAAATGATGCAGTTTGATGACTTTTTCAGCACTCGCCATGTCCTGCAGCACCTGCCACAGCCAACAGAGTCGCCATGAGAACGACCGATAACAACTTGACAAATTTCATCTTAACCTCCAGATTTATGGCATCTTTCATGCCGTTATTTTACACCACCCACCTCTGTTCAAAGAGTGGATAGACTGTTTGCCGCATGCGCAGCTTACATCAGCAGTCTTGGGACAAACAGGGTCAGATCACTCCAGAATGCGACTAAAAATAGTACTCCTATTTCGACTATCAAAAAGGGGATCAGCGCAAAGGATATTTTTTCTATTTTTTCCCCGGTAACCGAGGACATGACAAAGAGACAGGCACCCACCGGCGGTGTCATCAGAGATATATTTAAGGTGAGGACGATCATGATGCCGGCATGAACCGGATCCATACCAATAGTTGCAGTTAACGGTCCCAGTACCGGTGCCAGGATGATCAGGGCGGCATTAATGTCCATAAACATGCCGACAATGAGAAGCAGGCTGAGAATCAGGGCAATAATGACATTGGGATTGCTCGACAGAAAAAGGAAAAACGCGGCGATTTTCTGGGGAATCTGCATAAAGGTCATCCACCAGCTGAGAATGGAGGCACTGGAGATGATCAAAAATACGATGCCGGTTATCCTTGCGGTGCGAATAAGCATCTCCACGATATCCTTGAAGCAGAGAGCCCGATAGATAACTCCGCCAACAAACAGCGCATAAAACACCGCAATGGCCGCAGCCTCTGTTGGCGTCACTATACCAAAAAGAATGCCGCCGAGGATGATTCCCGGCATGAGGATCGCAAGAAAACTTGATTTAAACGCCCAGAGCAGACGGATCAGGCTGAAGCGGTCTTTGCTTTTGGGAAGATTCAACCGTTTGCCCAGAAGGGCAATGACCCCCATGCACAAGGCGCAAATGAGCAGACCTGGTACAATACCAGCGGCAAAAAGTCCGGCAATCGAAACCCCCATGAGCGATCCATAGATGACCATGAGATTGGATGGAGGAATAGTCGGGCCGATGATTGATCCGGCAACTGTTACCGCGCAGGAAAAAGGACGGGTATACCCCTGCTTAACCATTGCCGGCACCAGCGTATTGCCAAAGGCTGCCGTGTCGGCAACCGCTGCCCCGGTCATCCCGGCAAACAGCACGGAAGCGATCATATTTGAATGGGCAAGACCACCGCGCAGATAGCCGACGAGGGCATTGGCAAAGTCCGCCAGTTTCTCAGTGATACCCGACCGGTTCATGATTTCTCCGGCCAGGATAAAAAAGGGCATGGCCATGAAGGTAAAAAGATCCAGCCCTTCAAAGTAGCGCTTGGGGGCCATCGTCAGGAAATTATCCCCGCCTATCTGGATAAGACCGGCAATTCCGGCAACTCCAAGGGTAACACCAATAGGAAGGCCAATGATAATGAAGAAGAAGAAAATCAGCAGAACAGTGATCATCACAGCTCCCTATTGAGGTTGGGCCATTCCAAAACCGGCCGGTTCCGAACTCCGAAACATGGCGGCAAAGATCTGAAATGCGGTCAGGATCGACGAAACGGGTACCGCAGCAAAGGGAACCACCATTGTCATACCAAAAATTGTTGCATACTGGCCAAGACCGGACCTGGCCATACCAATACCGTACCAGGCAAGAAAGAGAAAAAATGCCATGCTGACAAGGTCGAGACAAATCCCTAAAATCCGGCCAGCTGGCCCCGGCAGAAACCGCTTAACAATGTCCAGTCCAATATGTTCACGGTAAAACGCGCCACAGGAAACAGCGAGAAGGGCCGCCCATATCATGACATATCGCGAAAATTCCTCCGTCCAGGTAACCCCAAGATGAAGAAAGTACCGTTCTACGACCCCAAACCAAATCACCACAACCATTACACCGACAAGCAGTGCGCAGATTCGTTCAACCAGCCAATTTATTCGTATGCGCAATGGCATAGAGTCGGGATTGTATATCATTTTGCACAGTGAACCTCGAAGCGGAGAATGAATCTGAACCGATTTTATCAAAAGACTCTCAAAACAAAACACCGGGATAACTTTTTCTGATGTTTTGTGCTAAATATGTCTAAACACCACCAAAATAAATGTCAACAGACTTCCTGTCAGCCGAAAAAGAGTCAGTCGATGAAAATACTGCCCTGTACTGTTTAGCCCCGGCCTATTTTTCCGTTGACCGGGTGAGATGATTCGCGACAGCCTGTTTCTTAAAAACCGGTTGCGATCCTGCCTAAGGTGGGATAGAGGATTTATTTATTTTTTCGTCTATCGGGGTTGGCAGCAATGAAACTATCATAAGATCAGGTAATACTATGACCGTAAAAGAAAGATGCCAAAAACATGGGGAAGTTTCCGTCTGGATCGTCTGCAGACACGTTGGAGAAGGAAGCGCCGAGACAATCATATTCAGTGAGAAAGAGGATGCTCTGTGCTTTGAGTGCGCCCGTAATTTCCACAACCTCACGGAGGTCTGATGTGGTTGGCATGTGCGCAGAATGCCTCAAAGACTTGACCGCAAAAATGATGATACAAACCAAAACTTTTGCCAATCTTCAGGATCGGATCAAAGGCATCGAACACCTCAAGGGTAAGTGGAGTTCCCCTGGGGCAGGCACAGAAGCGCTGATGAGTGACAATGATTGATGTCAGCGGGGTTGTGTTCTTTCTCTTTTTGGTCAACGGCCTGCCACCAATTGTCTCTATCATTGTCGGCGACCGTTACAGTCTTGCCGTGGACGGGGGGAAATTGTGGCTTGATGGACGACCGATCTTTGGTAGCCACAAAACCATTCGGGGGATTGCGGCCGGCATAGCGGGCGGTTTCTTGCGTCCCCCCTGCTGGGAGTCGCCTGGTGGGTTGCCGGTATTGCAGCTCTTCTGGCCATGACCGGGGATCTTTTCTCAAGCTTTATCAAGCGCAGGTCTCGACCTTGGCCTCCGGAGAAGAAGCGGTTTTCCTCGATCAGATCTTTGAAGCTCTCTTTCCTGTGCTCTTTCTCAACCAATATCTCTTGCTGGACCTGAAACAAAACGTTCTCATCCTTGTAATCTTCATCGTAGCCGCCCACTGGAGTTCTCGCCTGTGGCTTCATATTACAGCCCGGCCGTTGCCGAAAAAATATCCGCGCGTTATACGCTCAAGTGTTCGATTTCGCGAATGGCGTGCCTGCCATGAGCCCCTCGCCAGGTGGCAGACGTGGTTCAATCTCACCAGTTTTTTGTCTCATCAGATTCTCCTGACCTGGCTTTTCAAGCTGACTGGTTTGTATTCAATAGGAGTAAAAAATGCCCAGGATATTCAAATTGAAGAAAAAAAATTCTTTTTCAATCATTTGCCATCAGTCTTTTGATGGTTTTCGTATTGTTTTCCTGGCCGATTTGCACCTCGATGGCCTGGATGGTCTGGAACAAAAAATAGCCGGAATGTTACACGGGCTGGATTTCGATCTTTGCTGCATCGGCGGTGATATTCGGATGAAAACCTACGGCCAGAGTTCTGAGTGTATCAGAAAGTTGAAATATCTGATGCAACGGGTGCAGGCCAGATCGGGAACTCTTGGAGTACTTGGCAATCATGACTGCATCGAGATGTTACCGGATTTTGAAGAAGCCGGGGTCGTCATGCTGGTAAATGATTCGTGGCCTATTGAAAAAGATGGGGCCAGAATCTGGGTCATGGGTGTTGACGATCCCCATTACTATAAACTGCATGATGCAGAGCAGGCAGCACAGGGTATCCCCAAAGAGGCATTCTCCATTTTTCTTGCCCACTCGCCGGAGGCTTTTAAAGATGCCGCAGGGGTCAACGCCAGCCTTTATCTTTGCGGCCACACCCACGGCGGCCAGGTCTGCCTGGTCGATGGTTCCCCAATTCTCACCAATAGCAGGGCGCCACGTTATACAGCCGTTGGCGAGTGGCAGTATGAAAAAATGCAGGGCTATACCAGCCGCGGCGTTGGGGCATCAAGTATTCCGGTCCGTTTTAACTGTCCCGGCGAAATAACTATTATCACCCTCGGGAAAAAGAACATAGAATGAAGGTTACCGCCTACAAAAGTCAAGCTTTTGCCTGACTTTTGCTCAGTTCATCCATGTTGTCACTCTCCACCCAGTTATACTTAAGATTGTCATGTTGAAGTCAACGGATGAATCACCAGCTCCACCCTTCCGTCCAGATATTTGCTTTTGGGATTACCGGAGGCTGACACCAGAATAGGCGAAACTCCCATCCCAAGAAGCATGTTCCTACCGCCTCGGCCCGCTGGTTGGCAAGTGTCTCCCGCTCTTCCTGTGTGCCGGTTTTATCTGGATGCCCGATCACTGCTATGGTTGTTTTGCCATATGTCTTGACTACGTTGGCTATCGTCTGGAGTGTAGGGATGAACCCCGAGTTAATCACCGCAGACCCCGGAGCAAAGGCAGTGATGCCTGTCTCCGTAACCAGCAGACCGTTGTCGGGAAGAATCTGCACCGATGCCTCCCCGGCGTTTATCTGGGGGGCCAGGGCCTTCTCCAGGTCCTTCTTGCGATCATCCATAAAATGCCCTGCAAGAGCACCGGTAAGTGCTCCGCCAGCAGCCCCGATCAACGCCCCAGCCCACGGATTACCATGATCGAGGATCGCTCCAATCGCAGCACCGCCGGCACCGGCGAAAATGAGCCCTTCTCCGTATCAGTCATTGTTCCATTACCGGCGCAGCCAGCAACAAAAAAGGCCACCAGCACCGTCACTGCCACTATTCTAAGATAATTTGATCTATTGCTTTGGTTTTTCATAGTTGATTGTATTTACCTCTCTTTTTTCTAGGATTCACTGTATTAACGTAAATCGGCGATAGTGAAACTGTATATTTTTTATTCAGTTTCTCATTATATCCCTGACAACAAATCTGCCAAGGTCCTAACACTAAGGAAGATTTAAAATTGATAAGTTTTCTTCTGTCAAGATAATATTTATCGGCATCTCGAGATTGCTCCCTGCAACGGGTAAACCAAGATGCAGAAATGTTTCGTTGCGAGCTAAAAATCGAAGGAAAGGTCTTTTACTGGAGGAAGAGAATCTACCAGGTTTTGCTAGTTTCTCTTATTTGTGGTCGGCTTGCGAGATAGTCAGAATTTATAAGGGAATTATGGCGCATCTGATCGAATCCCTTGTAAAAGTTGGCTGCTTTTCGAAAAAGTTTTTTCACTTTTTCAGGAAACGGATTACCCAAGGTTGTTCAGGTCGAATTTGATTTTAAAACCGAATAACTGTGCATCTTCTTGATATCTGTTTTGAATGTTTGTGTAGTACAGCTCCACACCTCTATACGAGTAGCCTGCAGACAACATCCTGGAAGACTCGACATGCTTGTATGATGTTTTAATCAAACCAGCAGATGTAAGTTGTTCAAAGGTCGCCAGGGCAGAAAGACTGCTTATGCTCTGGCTGGAGTATTCGTGAAACGCATCATGTTCGACATATTCGTACCCTAAGAACAGGCTCGTTTTGAATCCAGATAGAAAATCAAGATCAATATTCTCGGAACCAAAGGCTATTTTGCCGGCGATTTCATGGGTAGTGGTATCACTGTAACCTCCCAGAACCTGGACAGTGTATCGGGTATTTTCAGGATCAGGAGCAATCAAGCTTCAAGCTATATTCCTGACCAGGAACGATGCTGAAACTATAGTTTAATGAAGTCTCCCTGAAGAATCCATCGGTATATCTGCTGTATTTTGCGGAAAAACTGTTTTCATAAATTTGTTCATCAATAGCGCCAATATTTTGCAAGGAACTACACATATTATTACGCAATAACCGGTGGGTTAGAAACAATTCTCCATCTACTACCGGGAGAAAACGACCAAGGCTTGAGTTCAAACGTAACCGGTTATCAGTATCAAGCTTTGCCGTGAAATATCCAAAGCCGAGGTAGCCATAATTCGTGGGCGAGAAAAGATGCCCATAAACGGCCTTCAGATCGATAAACATCTCCTCTTCACTTTCGCCGAATACCCTTTTGACAACTTTTCCCTTGAGACATTAGCTCGATGCAGATCGGTTTGCCAGAGAATAATTAAAATGTTATCGGGTCGATTATTTTTTTTTCAGCCGGTCCATAGCTGTCTTCGTAAAATGATATCTCTCCACATGCAGGTACGGAGAAGACCAATAACGATAATGCTATTAGAAGAACATAAATGGCATTGCAATAACTGATAGTCTTTTCAAACATGTTATATCTGCCCAGTGTTTGTTTTTATCCCCTTATAACTCACCGGGTTGGCTCACTTCAGGTGCCCCGCCACCTCAGATTTGGTATAACTCACTTATATTTCAGAATGAATATGTTATATACGTTATAAAAAACAGACGATTGGCTCGGACACCTTAGCTCAGAATGGCACTTTTCTAGCATAAGCCATGTTTTCATTATCTATTGGCAATACGTAGCGAGCAGGTAAATCTCCCTATTCAATCTGTATGCCAGGCAACGAATTTTATAACTGCTGCTCAGTATCTTGGGTATGTGGTGGCATGATAAATCAATTGACGCCTAACCCCAGTGAGCCAAAAGAAAGCCGGGTTGCGTGCCCTTTGTTGATTGTTTTAATCGTCAATAACGAGAGGATAGGCGTAAGGTTTTGGAATAATCTGTAAGGCGGTGAATAATTGCGGGATTCCTGGCTTGTTGTTGGTGACGGGATGGAATTATTACGGCAGACGATACATTTTCTTGATTGCCTCCGGTATCTTTCCTTTAGGCACCAGACGGTTATCGGCACCCACTTCATAAATACCGAACCACTCTTCGGGATCCTGCAGCTCGTGGCGACTTGAATCGGTTGGGTCCTCACCGCTCTTCCACCACTCGTCATGCAGTTCAAAAAAGGAGATACCGCAGAATTTTTCCTTTCCTTTGGCGGTACGGATGTCCTGCCAGATTGCGGCAAAGTCTTTCGGCACATCCTCTACCTTGTGGCCGCCAAAACCAGGAACCCAGGGTTTTGGCTCAAAAGGTGAAGTGGACAGGCCCTACCTGAGTCACAAATATTGGTTTGTCTGCGCCGGCGGCTAATTCTTCCAGATACCCCTGATAGCTGGTGCCGGTGACGGAGCCGGGCGGCGAGGTACGTACTCCCCTGGCGTAGGTGTAGACGTTGAGGCAGACAAGATCCCCCAGATCCGGGGTCAGAGCATTTTCCTTCGGCACTTCAAGGTCAGGCCGATCGGTGATGGGGCCGATGTGGGTCCAGCTGGTATGGCAATAGAGATGCCGCTGACCATAGCGACTTAATTCGTACTCCATGGCCCCGTCAATCAGCCGGGCCAGGGCAATTTCGGTTGGCGTCCTGTTCTACGACCTGCAGATGTTTGCCCTGGTAACTGCGTATTTCAGGATGACGGGTATCTGTTCTGACCACTGCATCGGCCTGCAGTTCATCACCGATGGAAAAGAGTACCAGCCGGTCCGGCCGACCGACCTGATAGACATGATCGATAACCGCCTTAATATTCTCCATTGTTTTGGTAAGAAACGATTCCGCCAGAAAATCCTCTTCATAGGCCCATATCCAGATATCCTGCCCATAGAGCATATCGGTCTTATCAAGAGCAGCAAAAAATTTTTGCGGGCATTTTCATGGGAAAGACATGGAGATACGTTAGCTGCCATATCCTGCATCAGGCTGAGGTGCTCTGTGTAGCGGTCATCATTGCCCGGGGGAGCACCCTGCAAGGGTGTTTCATTGGGCAGATACGGGCGAATAGCCTATCCCCCGAAAAAAATCAGACTTGTTTTTCTGCAGATCAACAAGCTCTGTTCCTCTCGTCACAAACCTGGGCGGAAGCGGCGTTGCCGGTGATATCTCACTGACTTTTCTTTGAGCATGGTCATTGCCAAAGCTACACCAGTGGGAAAAGCAACAAACTGCCAGATAAATAAAATGAACCATATTTGCGAAACATATTTTGGCTTACAAGAAAAGAAAAGTGATGATGACTAGTATTCATCGCATCCCTCATCGAAAACCCTTTGGGGTTCAAATCTCTGCCAGCTTGCCGTAAACTCTTTGCCCCTTAGAGAAAGATATGTGAAAAACGCGGCCCTGATATCCTGCCAGATTTACCATAAAAGCATTTGTCTCTTCCCAAGGATAAAAAAAATGAGGCAGACTTTACCTGCAGTTGCGCAATGTATTGCCGTCAATGTTTTTTGCTGCATTTTTGGTCATTTTTCAATTTTCACTACCAGATGTAAAAACAAAATGCTTTTTTGGGTGTTCTGTGTAAGATGGCCGTTTATGGAGTGGCATAGTTTTATCTTATACATTCTGTCAAAGGCAATGAAAAGAATGGTGTCCTCAACAATGATAGGCAATGGGATTTTGGTTGTGCGCGGCGGCGGGGATATTGCCACAGGAACAATCTGTCGTCTCCACCATTGCGGTTTCAAGTTGCTGATTCTGGAGATCGGCCATCCTACGGCTATTCGCCGTACGGTCGCACTGTCGGAGGCTGTCTATGAGGGTCAGCATAGTGTGGAAGGCGTTACAGCCGAGCGAATTGCAACCGTTGAAGAGTGTACTGCGTGCTGGGCCAGAAACAGAGTACCGCTGCTAGTTGACCCAACAGCCGATTGTCTGCCCAAAGTGCAGCCAATTGCCCTTATCGACGCCATCCTTGCAAAAAAAAATTGCGGTACCGCAAAAAATATGGCACCGATTATTATCGGTCTTGGTCCCGGATTTTACGGAGGCAAAGATGTCCATGCCGTTATTGAAACAGCAAGAGGACATCAATTGGGCAGAATAATTTACAGCAGGAAGCGCGCAATTGCCGATAGTGGAATACCCGGGATGATTGGCGGCTATACAAAAGAACGGGTTCTGTATTCCCCACATTCCGGGGTAATTGACAGTGCTGCAGATATCGGCAGCCAGTGACCAGGGGTGAAACCATCGCCCGTATCGGCACTTCGGAACTGGCTGCACCGATCACAGGTCTGGTTCGCGGAATGATCCGCAACCAAACATTTGTACGCAAAAGGCTTAAAAATCGGTGATATTGACCCACGCATAGATGAAAAAGAAAACTGTTATACCATTTCGGACAAAGCCCGCTGCATCAGCGGGGGTGTTTTGGAAGCATTGCTTTTTCTGCACAAAAGATGACATCGTACCAGGTTTAGTCAGCTCTGCAGTGCATCCATAGAAACAGGTTTTGAGATATAGTCTTTCAGGATAGGCAATGGAATCATTTGGGGAAATAAAGATCATACGGGCATTATCGGAATGTATCCGTACCGATAAACCCGCAGCTCTTGTCACAGTTATTGCCACAGCAGGTTCTGCACCCGGAAAACCGGGGGCGCTCATGGTTGTTCAGGCTGATGGGACAACCATTGGCACAGTGGGTGGAGGAAGTCTGGAACATAAAATAACCGCCGAGGCGATACAATGTATTGGCCTTGGCCAAAATAAAGAAGTCAGTTATGATCTGCAGGCGGATCTGAACTGGGCATGTCCTGCGGGGGCACTGTTCGTGCCTTTATCAGGGTATTTAAAGCTGCCCCGCAGCTGATAATAGTCGGTGCCGGTCATATCGGGCTCGAACTGTATAAAATCGGGCTCCTCCAGGGCTTTCAGATTGTAGTTTTTGATGAACGACCTGAACTGGCGTCACCAGAGAGATTTCCCAGGCAAAGCTGTTTGTGGTCGATGATGTACCGGCAGCATTGCAAAGAATATCAAATTCACGCCGACTGTTATGTGACAATAGCCACGTCCTCCCATGACACCGACCGTCTCGCTCTGGAAGCAGTGCTCGCATCAGATGCTGCCTATATCGGCATGATCGGCAGCAGCAATAAAATACGCAAAATCTTTCACTACCTTCTGGCACAAGGAATCAGCCAGAAAAGAATAGAGAATGTTTTTGCCCCGATGGGGCTGAATATTGCGTCGATACGACCCGAAGAGATTGCTCTTGCCGTCATGAGTGAGATCCTGTTGGTAAAAAACAACGGCAGCCCCGAGCATATGCGGGCTGTGAAAAAAAATCTCGTGCCCTACTCCTGATAGTCTGGCATTTTCTCAATGTTGATGAATTCGTAAAAACCTAAATTATCGATGGATAAGTAAAAAGCTTCATATGAAGGCGTGCAATTTTTCTTTTATTTCGGCGTACATACGGTACATCGTAATGATTGAAAAATTGCAATAACGAATAAGATGAAGAGTTTTTACGACGCCATCAATGTTCATATCATCCACTGACTCATGAAAGACGACTCTCCATATTTAATTGAATTACAGGGCATGACCAAGGCATTTCCCGGTGTGCTGGCAAACGATGCGGTTGATTTAAAAATAAAACCGGGTGAAATACATGCCTTGCTCGGTGAAAATGGCGCCGGCAAATCAACTCTGGTCAAAATGATTTATGGCATCCTTAAACCGGATGCCGGCACTATTTTATTCAATGGCAAGACGAGTTGAAATTGATACGCCGGCCCACGCCCGGGAACTCGGCATTGCCATGGTGTTTCAGCACTTTTCGCTGTTTGATTCGCTCTCCGTGGTAGAAAATATTTCTCTTGGCATGAATAAGGCTGTTGATCTGAATAAACTCGCCGGTGAAATCACCGAAGTCTCCAAACGGTATGGCTTACCGCTGGATCCTCATCGACATGTTTACACCTTATCTGTTGGCGAGCGGCAACGGATTGAAATAATTCGCTGTCTTCTTCTGGAACCACAATTACTGGTAATGGATGAACCGACATCGGTCTTGACGCCCCAGGAAGTAAAAAACTTATTTCTGACCTTAAATCGACTGGCCGAAGAAGGGTTGGCGATCCTTTATATCAGTCATAAACTCGATGAAATCAAAGAACTCTGTCACCATGCCACGATCCTTGCGTCTCGGCAAACGTATTGGTACGGTTAATGTTGATGACGAGAGCACTTCATCACTGGCGATGATGATGATGGGTGAAGAACTCGAAAAGATTGATCGACCGGCAGACGGTCGCTGCCGGTGAAGTGCGATTGAAAGTGGATAATCTGACTATGCCCGCAATTGACAGTACCGGCATATCCTTAATCGATATTGATCTTGAGGTGCGAGCTGGAGAAGTCGTTGGCATTGCCGGAGTTGCCGGTAATGGTCAGGACGAATTACTCAAAGCACTCAACGGTGAAGAGACCTGCCCCACAGCCTCATGTATTATTATCGAAAATAAGCATGCCGGCAACCTTGGCCCCAACGCTCGTCGCAGAGCAGGCCTTGCGAGTGTCCCGGAAAAAAGACTGGGCCATGGAGCAATCCCGGATATGGATTTGGTGGATAATGCCTTTATGACCGGATTTCATCGTATGGGTTTGCTCGCTAAAGGCTTAATCAATTATCCCAAAACACGCAACTTTGCCCATAAGGTTATCACCGATTTCTCGGTCAAAACATCCGGCTCCAGTGTGCCGGCAAACAGTTTGTCCGGCGGCAATTTACAAAAATTTATTATCGGCAGGGAACTGACCCAACAACCGGATATCCTTATCGTCTCGCAACCCACCTGGGGGGTGGATGCCGGCGCCACCCAGACGATACGTCGAGCTTTACGAGAACTGGCCGCCAAGGGGGCGGCAGTACTGATTATCTCGCAGGATCTGGATGAACTAATGGAAATGTCCGATAGAATTGGGGCAATCTGCGGGGGTCGCTTATCGCGCTTTTACCCGACAGCCGATATGACGGTTGAAAAAGTCGGCCTGCTCATGGCAGGCGTCTCGCTGGAAGAAGGAGAAACCAATGTGGCCTAATTTAGTCAAACGACAAATACCTTCCAGGTTGATGGTCTATTTGTCACCGGTTTTGGCACTCCTGTTATCCATGCTCGCCGGCGTCATTTTGTTTATTATTATGGGTGTTTCTCCCCTTGCCGCCCTGCATGCTTTTTTTATCGAACCTCTGTCAACCAGTTATGGGCTGGCAGAATTAGGGGTAAAAGCAACCCCGCTGATTTTAATCGGGGTCGCTTTGTCACTTGGTTTTAAGGCCGGGGTGTGGAATATCGGTGCTGAAGGCCAGTTGACCATGGGAGGGTTATGCGGCGGTGTGGTGGCACTCTATTTCTATGGCCAGGAAGGTTTTCATATCCTCCCGCTCATGCTGCTTGCAGGAGTACTGGGCGGTGTTGCCTGGGCGTCCATCGTTGCATTTTTACGGGTACGATTTAACGCCAACGAAATTCTGACCAGTCTGATGTTGAGCTACGTCGCCGGTCTGTTTTTGAACCTGATGATGCATGGCCCCCTAAAAGACCCTGAGGGTTTCAATTTCCCTGAATCCAGGCAATTTAGTGATTCTGCCCTGTTACCGATAATCTTTGACGGCACGCGATTACATATTGGTGCTATCATGGCGCTGATTGTTGTCGCTCTGGGCTGGATAATCCTCTCCCGGACCCTGCTTGGGTATCAGATAAAAGTTGCCGGATCCGCTCCGGCCGCCTGCGATCATGCAGGATTCAGCAACTCTAAAATTATCTGGACGACCCTTCTTATGGGCGGAGGGATGGCGGGCTTAGCAGGAATCATCGAAGTTGCCGGCCCTATCGGCCAATTACTGCCTAATATTTCACCTGGCTATGGCTTTACCGCCATTATCGTCGCCTATGTCGGCCGCCTTCATCCACTCGGTGCCCTGTTCGCCGGATTATTGCTGGCTTTAACTTATCTGGGCGGAGAAACCGCCCAGATACAGCTTAATTTACCCGTGGCAGTGACCGGGGTGTTTCAGGGATTACTTCTGTTCTTTTTACTGGCCAGTGATGTACTCATTCACTACCGTATTCAATTCGGAAAGCCGACCACTGGCTGTGGAGAAAAACTGATGGATGTATTTATTCCGGCAATGCTGACGATTATCACCGCCGCTACACCGCTTCTATTTGCGGCACTTGGGGAAATGGTCACGGAAAAATCCGGAGTGTTGAACCTGGGTGTTGAAGGTATGATGGTGATGGGGGCAATAATTGGCTTTGTTGCGGTCCACTATTCCGGCAGCGTAAGTGTTGCGATTCTGGCCAGTATTGTCGCAGGAGCCGTCATGGCAGCAATTTTTGCCCTTTTTGTTCTCACATTTCACGCCAGCCAGGTACCCACCGGCCTGGCACTGACAATTTTCGGTATCGGCCTGAGTGCCCTGATCGGGCAAAGCATGATCGGGGTTGCCTACGAGGGGATGCCAAAGATCTCCATTCCCTTTCTCTCCTCAATTCCGATGTAGGTCCCCTTCTTTTCGAGCAGGACTTCCTGGTTTATTTGTCTATCGCCATGGTCGCCGCAATCTACTTATTTTTTAAATAAAACCAGAGCAGGCCTCATTCTTCGCGCAGTCGGCGATTGCCATGATGCCGCCCATGCCATGGGCTACTCGGTGGTCAAAATCAGATTCATGGCAATATTGTTTGGGGGAGCAATGGCCGGGCTTGGCGGAGCATATCTGTCGCTCGCTTATTCCCCCATGTGGGTGGAACAGATGACAGCAGGACGAGGCTGGATCGCTCTGGCCCTGGTGGTATTTGCCTGTTGGCGTACCGGCCGGGTTCTCCTTGGCGCCTATCTGTTTGGCGGGATTTCAATTTTACAATTGCATGCTCAGGCGCTGGGCATTGGCATACCCTCCCAGGTGATGTCAATGCTGCCGTATCTGGCAACCATCATTGTGCTGGTGATCATCTCCAGAGATATATCAAAAATTAAATTAAATGCTCCGGCCAGCCTGGGCAAAGCGTTTCATCCAAGTCGTTAATGTCCAGTTATATAAGGTCTTATTTCAATTTATTCATTCTTTATATTACATTTTATAAAAAAGGAGAGAAAACATGCTGAGAAAAACTTTATTTTCATTGTTGCTGGTCGCGGGTATTGCCCTGGCCGGCAATGCATCTGCGGAAACCAAAGTCGGTTTTGTCTATGTTGGCCCAATTGGCGATCATGGCTATAGTTATCAACATGATCAAGGCCGTTTGGCGGTTGAAAAAGAACTGGGTGTTAAAACCACCTATGTAGAGAATGTGCCGGAAGGTGCCGATGCGGAACGCGTCATTCGTCAGCTGGCAACTTCAGGCAACGATATTATTTTTACCACTTCCTTTGGCTTCATGAATCCGACTCTTAAAGTGGCCAAAAATTTCCCAAATGTGAAGTTTGAACATGCCACAGGCTACAAACGGGCCGCAATGTCAGCACCTATTCTGCAAGATTTTACGAAGGACGGGCAATACTTGGGCACCATCGCCGGGAAGATGACCAAATCCAATGTGGTCGGCTATATCGGTTCTTTTCCAATCCCGGAAGTAATTCGTGGTATTGATGCGTTCACCCTGGCCCTGCGCAAGGTAAACCCTAAGGCAGTCGTAAAAGTAGTATGGGTAAACTCATGGTTTGATCCAGGTAAAGAAGGTGATGCTGCAAAAGCCCTTATTGACCAGGGTGCAGATATTATCACCCAGCATACCGATTCTCCGGCACCATTGCAGGTCGCTGAAAGTCGCGGAGTTTATGCCTTCGGCCAGGCATCCGACATGAGAGCCTTTGCCCCGAAAGCCCAATTAACTGCAATTGTCGATAACTGGAATAACTATTATATTGAAAGGGTTAAAGCAGTAATGGACGGCACCTGGGAATCTACCGATGTCTGGTATGGTCTCAAGCAGGGTATGGTCGAAATGGCACCGTATGGCGATGCCGTCCCGGCTGATGTTCGTAAAGCAGCCGACGAAGTTAAACAATCTATTATCGATGGAACCTTTCATCCGTTCCAAGGGCCCATTAACAACCAGAAGGGTGAATTGGTGGTTAAAGCCGGTGAAGTTATCTCCGATAAAGATTTGCTTGGTCTGAACTGGTATGTCGAAGGGTGTTGAGGGCAGCATCCCTAAATAATAGAACAAGAGACCAGGAGTCAAGCGCACATCCCTGCTCTATCCTGTCTTCAGGAGGGAGCAGGGCAATAGGTTTCCAGCATGAAAACAATGAGGATCCACAATATGATGAAATCCTTTATTGCCGGTTTACCCAAAGCAGAACTGCATGTGCATATTGAGGGGACATTTGAGCCGGAGTTAATGTTTCAACTGGCTGAACGCAACAATATCCACCTGCCCTATGCCAATATAGCCTCTCTACGGGCCGCTTATGCGTTTAACCGTTTGCAGGATTTCCTCGATATTTATTACCAGGGGATGAACGTGCTGCTCACGGAACAGGATTTTTTCGATCTGACCTGGGCATACCTGCAGAAAGTCACAGCAACAGTCGGTCCGCCATGTGGAAATTTTTTTTGACCCACAGGGCCATGTCGCAAGAGGCATCGCTTTTGCGACTGCATTAAACGGCATCCACTCTGCCCTTGTCAAAGCAGAGCAGCAATACGACATCAGCTTTGGCCTGATCATGTGTTTTTTGCGTCATCTGGATGAGGAAGATGCGCTGGCGACACTGGCTATGGCTCTTGCCCATAAAGATAAAATCATCGGGGTGGGTCTCGATTCTTCAGAAATAGGCAACCCGCCCGCTAAATTTCAACAGGTCTTTGCCAGGGCTCGAGAAGAAGGTTTTCGGCTCGTCGCCCATGCCGGGGAAGAAGGACCTCCCGAATATATCTATCAGGCACTCGACCTTCTCAAGGTAGAGCGGATCGATCATGGCAACGCAGCAATGCAGGACCCGGCTTTATTGAGACGCCTCGTAGGAGCAGCAGATCGCCTTGACCGTCTGCCCTTTATCAAACACCAAGCTGTGTGTCGTCGATGATATGCAACATCACCCTCTGCCGCAGATGCTTGCAGCCGGTCTCAAGGTAACCATTAACTCTGATGATCCCGCCTATTTTGGCGGATATATCAATGAGAACTATGCAGCCATCAGCCCTATTCTCGGCAATGACCCAGAACTGCTTGCGCAGCTCGCCCGCAACAGTTTCAGCGCATCATTTATTGAAGAATCTCATCGTCGTCGTTTGCTTGCTGAAGTCGATGACTATCTGAAAAAAGACAGTCGCTTAACCGCTATATTTCTGCTTCAATGATCAGCGCCGCCCTGATCAGCCAGGTAACCACAGTAATGCCAAGGCACATGATACCCGAGGGTGACCGAGAGTTCCACCCAGGTCGGCAGATAATCCACCACCTCCCCAAGGGGCGAGGGAATGAGGCCGGGCACGATCAGGCCGATGCCTTTCTCCATCCATATCGCCACAAAGAGAAAAAAACAGGCAGGCAAGCAGCACCTTGGGATTGTTCTTGCCGGGGTTAAAGGCCAGCACCAGGGTCGCCAGAACGTTGACACACTACCGAAGTCCAGATCCAGGGCACCAGGGAATTGTGTCCGTCCATCCCGAAGAAGAGATAGATCGCCGAACTCGAGTGGTGGGTCGGGAAATAGAACTCTTTGAAAATCTCGGAAAAGAGCATGAGCAGGTTGATGATCGCCGAAATGACGATGATCAGCCGCAATTTATTGAAGACACTCCGATCGATCTTATAGGTGGTGAAATTATGGATGACCGCCAGGATAAGCGCGATTATCGATGGCCCGGCGGCAAAGGCCGAGGCCAGAAAGCGCGGTCCCATAAGCGGGTTGTTCCAGAATGGCCGGGCCGGCAGTCCCTGGTAGAGAAAGGCGGTAACCATATGAATGGAAAAGGCCCAGAAAATCGACAGGAAGACAAAGGGCCGATACTTCCTTTCATCTGCCTTACGCCCCATATAATGGCTGTACAGGATATAGGCGGGCACAAGACCGTTCAACAGCAGGTAGCCGTTTAATACCAGCACATCCCAGGCCAGAATCGATGACGGAAAATTGAAAATACCGATGCCCGGGATGAGATGCCAGGCCTGAAGAGGCCCGCCAAGATCGACCATAATAAAGCTGAGACACATCACCAAGGCCCCGACAGCCACCCCTTCACCGATGATGACCACCCGGTGAAAATCAGGATCATGGAACACATAGGCGGGCAGGATCAGCATCACCGCAGCAGCGGCCACCCCGACCAGAAAGGTGAAATTAGAGATGTAAAAGCCCCAGCTGACGATATCATTCATGCCGGTGACCGAGAGACCATATCTCGCCTGAAAGGAATAGGCATAGAGACCAAAGCCCATGCCAGCAAAGAGAAGCAGCCTGAAAAGCTGAAAACCAAACCCACCTCTAAGGTTCCAGCGAAAGACATCGACCACGAAGGTCCTGAGATTTTTATTTGGGAGTGCGCTCATTTTGTTCCTTTTGCCATCAATCAATGAAATACCAGAACTTAGGCTCGGTACCGAGTTCTTCCTTCATCCTGAAGACCTTTTTATGCTTCAACACATAGCGGATCTCGCTGTCCGGATCGAGCAGGTTGCCGAAAACCCGTGATCCGGTCGGACAGGCCTCAACACAGGCGGGGAGTCTGCCTTTCCGGGTCCGTTGGATACAGAAGGTGCATTTCTCCATCTTGCCCATGGGCCGTTTTCGATTGCCGAGATAGTGCTGCTTCTGAGTAATCTCCTCCTTGGGTACCTCGGAATCCCCCCAGTTGAACCGTCGTCCATAATAGGGACAGGCAGCCTGACAGTAGCGGCAGCCGATACACCAGTCGTAATCAACGACAACAATGCCGTCCGGCTCCCTCCAGGTCGCCTTGGTCGGACAGGCCTTGGTGCAGGGAGCATTTTCACAGTGAAAACATTGGGTGCCCATATAAAACTTATTTTCCACCGGCACCTCATGGTAATACTGCCCATCGCCGGTACTTGGATCGAGCTTGCCCGGTTCCATTTCAAAGATGCGGATATACTGGGTGTTGGTTTTCCGGTCCAGGTTGTTTTCCTTGACACAGGCGGTCACACACTCCATGAACCCCTCACAGCGGGTGATATTGAAGGCGTAGCCATACAGCACCCCTGGAATTGGCGGTTCACTGCCGATCTGCAGTTCCAGATTATTTTTAAGTGCTGCCAGTCGTTCCAGGCGGGCAACAGTCTGATCCTTTTCTTCCTGGGTCATCAACCGGTAATTTTTCTTAAAGAACTCCTGCCAGCGCAGCTTCAACTCCCCGCTGGTGGCAGCATCGGCCCCGGGAATACAGCCGGTGACCAGCGCGGCACTGGCCGCAGCCGCGCCTATCGACAACCCTTTTAAAAAAGTCCGTCGGCTGCTCGTTTCACCCAGGGCATCTTCAAGGAGCTTTTTTCCTGTTCTGTTTTTTTACAACTCATACGATACCCTCGTCAGTTCAACGGTACAGAGTAGGTGGCCGGAAATCGTTTGGCAAATTTCGGGGCATGGGGGTCGTGGCAGGTCGTGCAGTTATAAATGACCCGATCCCCGGCCCAATAGCTTACCCGCTTGCCGTGGGCCCCTCCGAGCCAGTCACGTTTCTGGCGAAAATGACATTGACCGCACAGCTGGTAACTATGATCAAAATCAATCTTTCTGCCTTTTTTATCCTCCAGCGAAGTCAAGATCTTCCGGATGATGACAGTCGATGCAGCTGAGCGCACTCCCTTCCTGACCATGATTAATCACCACATTGCCATGGGTCAGCTCGAAGGCGCTTTTGCCACGGACCTCTTTTTCGGTGTGACAGCTGCTGCATTTATACCGCTCGATATCCTGTTTCCTGGCAAGCACCCGAAAAGAGCCGCCCTGATATTTTTCCTTGGCAAGCACCGTCGGCTGGACAACTGGCCGCACCTGTACTGACCGAACGACTGTCAAACGGTTCGTCGACTTCTTTTACCGAATCGAGAAAGGACGTTTCACTCGCCGCCCCGGACTGAAGCACCGAGCAGGATGCACAGGATGCAGACCAGCAGCAGGATCGGACCACGCAGCTCGCACAACAGTAAGGTGTAGAAAACGAAAATTCTTCATAAGCGTGTCGCTTGTTCCCCTGTTGTTATTTTCTCCGAAATTCTGCCATCGGTGCCGTCTGCAGTGCCGGGACATGGCACTGGCGACAGTTGCCCCTGGCCGGCATGGGACACCCGTATTTCAACCACCGCCCCCGGGCCGGTATGACAGGCAATGCAGTTTTCCCGCAGCTGCAGGCTATGGGGTATCGGCGGCGGAGAACTGCTTAAAAAGGACCTGCCCAGACGAGGTGGATCGATCGATTTCCAGTCGGTCTCAACAAAGAGTTCGTTCGTCGTCACCTGGGCGTGGCACTGGTAACAGAGAACATTTTCCGGATGTGGAGTAACCGGCACGAATTTACCGAATTCCTGGCTGTAACCGCCTTTGGCATGACAGGACAGACAATCTGTCTCATCGCCGCTGAAGGTTAAATCCACCGGGTGGGGAATACGAGGCGGCGAGCCGGGATATTGACGCAGGCTATAATAGCCAGCAGAGATTTCGGTCACCGGATTCGGCAGTCATATAAACCTCCGGCGTCGCATCATAGGCCGTATAGATTTTTCGGCCCTGGTGATCAAAATCATCAAGATCAACATCCGCGGCAAAGGCGCTGACTCCGCCAACAAACACTCCGAGTAAGCAGAAAGCGGCAACAGCGGTCACCACCAACTGGTCCCTCTTTTCTGATTGTTTCATTATGCTTTCTCCAGTCTCACGGCACATTTTTTATAATCCGGCTGCTTGGAAATCGGACAAAAGGCATCCAGAGTGACTTCATTGATCAGGTAACTTTCATCGAAAAACGGCACGAACACCATCCCTGGGGGCGGCACTCCCCTGCCGTTGATCTGAGCCGGCATGGTCACTTCGCCGCGGCGGGAGATGATTTTCACCTTTTCGCCATTGACGACCCCGAGCTCCGCCGCATCTTCCGGGTTCAGTTCGACATAGGACTGACGGCACGGCGTTGTGCAGGACCGGAATCCGCCGGGTCATTGAGCCGGTATGCCAGTGTTCAATAACCCGGCCGGTGTTGAGCCAGAAGGGGTATTCACTATCCGGGGATTCAGCCGCCGGTTCGTAGGGCCTTGCCCAGATCCAGGCACGATTGTCTTTCTTGCCGTAGAAATCAAAGTCCTTGCCATTGGTGCAGGCCGGATCATATTTCGGATTGAAACGCCAGCGGGTTTCTTTACCGTTGACAAAAGGCCACTGCACTCCGGAACGCTTCGCCAGCACTGTATAGGGAGCCATCTCATGTTTGGGCCCGGCATGGAAGCGGCGGTATTCCTCCCAGATTTTTTCAATGTAATCGTCTCTGCTCCAGGGAAACTGTTTTTCAAAACCAAGCCTTCTGGCAACCTCGATAATCTGCCAGGTGTCCGACATCGCCTCGCCAGGAGGATCGACGATCTGGGCAAAATGCTGGGTCCGTCGCTCGGAGTTGCCGAACATGCCTTCCTGCTCAATCCACATGGCGGCAGGCAGGATGACATCGGCGACATCGGTTGTCGGGGTCGGATAGACATCCGATACGACGACAAAACGATCATCTTTCAAGGCCCCATCCCGGTAACGATTCAGCTTCGGCATGGTGACCATGGGGTTGGTCACCTGGATCCAGATGAATTTAATATCCCCGCGGTCAAGGGCGCGAAACATCTCCACGGTATGATAGGTCGGTTTGGGATCGATATTTTCGACGGGCACCTCCCAGATCTCGGCGGCCATCTGCCGGTCATGTTCGTTCATCACCACACCGTGGGGCAGGGCGTGGGTCAAGGTGCCAACCTCACGAACGGTACCGCAGGCGCTTGGTTGTCCGGTCAGAGAAAACGGGCTGTTGCCGGGCATGGAAATTTTGCCGACCAGCAGATGGATATTGTAGACCAGATTATTGATCCAGGTGCCCCGGGTATGCTGGTTCATGCCCATGCACCAGAAGGAGGTGACTTTCACGGATGGATCGCCGTAAAGGGCCGCCATATATTTGATATCCTGGGCCGAAACTCCGGATATCCTCTCCACCTTTTCCGGGGTGTAATCTTCAAGGAAGGTTTTATACTCCTCAAATTCAATTGATTCAGCCTTGATCGGTAAAGGCAAAATGATCCTCAGTACCATAGCCGATATTGGTTTTACCCTTATGAAAGGAGACATGCTCATTGACAAAATCCCAATTGACCCAGCCGTTGGCGATGATCTCATAGCAGATGGCGTTGGCCACAGCCAGATCGGTCTGGGGTTTGAAAAGAATTGATTTGTCCGCTGCCTGGCTGGTTCTGGTCGTACCGGGTGGCAAAATCGATGATCTGGACATTGGTGCGCCGTTTACGGTTGGCCAGCATCCTGGAAAAAAGCACCGGATGCATCTCCGCCATATTGTTGCCCCAGGTGATAAAAACATTGGCATGATCCATGTCCTCATAACAGCCCATCGGTTCATCAATGCCAAAGGAGGTCATAAAACCGGTGACCGCACTGGCCATACAGAGCCTGGCGTTGGCCTCGACATTATTGGTTCCGAGACAGCCTTTAAAGAGCTTGGAGGCGACATAGCCATCCGGAATAGTCCATTGGCCGGAGCCATAAATAGCCACCGAATCCTTGCCATGTTTATCTTTGGTTTCCTTCAGTTTTTCGGCAACAATATCAAGGGCTTCCTGGATAGGCACCTCGACCATTTTGCCATCCCTGCGGACCTTGGCCTTGGTCAACCGGTCTGAACCATAGAGTGCCTGCACGGAATGATATCCCTTCATGCAGCAAAGCCCTTTATTGACACTGCAGTTCGGATCACCCTTGACGGCCACGGCCCGGCCACCAGATACACCCACCAAAACACCGCAACCGGTGCCGCAGAAGCGACAGGGTGCCTTTTGCCACGAAACCATTCCCGAGTTGTCGGTAATTTTCGGCCAGTCGCAAAACTGATTCCCGGGAACAGCGCTCCGGCAGTTGCAACCGCACTGGTTGCGGCAGCGCATTGGATAAATTGTCGTCTGTCGAGTTTCATGGTCACCTCTTTCTTTCCCTTAATTTTCGTCATAGCCAAAGGCCAGGTTGAGAGACTGCAGCGACTGCAGGTTCTTCAGACTCTCCTGGAGTGTTTCTTCGGTGGTTTCGTCTGGTGTATCGGTTATAAGAACAATTACTTCCTGATTATCGGCCGGAATAATCCGGCAATGATCCAGAGCGGCAAGATCTGCACAGAGTGTCTCCTTGGCTCCGTCTCTAGGGATGGCGAGATAGCTGAAAATCGGCATGGCGGCTCCGGGTATGGTTACACTTCAATTGGAGTGCGAATTGTGTATATTCACTACATTGTCACAGGAATCAATCAATTTTTCCTTGACTTAAGTCAAGTAAAATTGATTAAAAATCACTTAATTCTTTGATCACCGGTAAATGAATAGACCAGTCTTCTGTTAAAAACAAATACAGTCTGGCTTATATTTTCGAAGAAATTACAGATTTGCTATTGCCTGTAAGGCAATAGTGTACGGAAGAAAAAAAGAGTTGGTTGCCGCTCATAAATAAAAAAAATGTTGAAAAATTATGATTGTTCTCCATGTTATCCCGATACTTTGCAGCGCCGTATTGATTGCCGCACATTTCTATAGATCAGGTTCGTTGCTCCTCACGGCAGTGAGTCTTCTTTTTCCCCTGCTGCTGTTTATCACAAGACCCTGGACGCCTCGAGCGATCACCATCTTTCTCCTCCTCTCGGCGGCTGAATGGCTACGCACAATGCTGGTTTTTATCGACCAGTATCAAAAAGCTGGACTTCCGTGGACACGGCTGGCAATCATCCTCTCCAGCGTCAGTCTTTTTACCGCGCTTTCGCCTCTGGTATTCCAATCGGCAGGGATGAAAAAAAGATATCGGGTGGAAAAGACAAATACTACCAAATCCCCAGCAGCATCTTAGTGGCCACCCCAATAAGCAGCAAAGCGAAAATACGCTTCAGGCGATCGACAGGCAGACTGTGCGCCAGTTTGACGCCAAGAGGAGCGGTCAGGACACTGACCGCGGCGATACCAACCAGGGCCGGCAGATACACATAGCCCACCGAATAGTCAGGCAGCGTGGCAACATTCCAGCCATTGATTATGTAACCGACTGTTCCGGCTACGGCTATGGGCAGACCAATGGCAGCTGAAGTGCCAATGGCGTGATGCACCTTGATATTACACCAGAGCATAAAGGGCACGGATAAGGTTCCCCCGCCGATGCCAACAAGACTGGATACCACACCGATCCCATTACCCACCGCAAACATCCCTGCTTTTCCCGGCAAGTCACGCCCACCTTTCGGTTTTTTGTTCAATAAAAGCTGGACAGCCACGAAATAGAGAAAGATAACAAAAAATACTTTCAAGAAATTAGTGGACATCGCCGAGGCAAAACAGGAACCGAGAAAGGTACCGGTGAGAATACCGGCAACTATTTTCCTGACCACATCCCAGCGCACCGCCCCCCGCCTGTGATGGGCCATAAAACTGGACACCGAGGTGAACATAATACTTGCCATGGACGTAGCCAGAGCCAGATGCATGGTCAGCTCAGGAGGAATATTATTGAGCGCAAAAACGTAGACCAGCATCGGCACAATCACCAGCCCGCCGCCAATTCCGAGTAAACCCGCAAGAATGCCGGCAATGGCGCCAACTGCACAATAGGTTAAAATTGTTGTAAACATATTTCTCTCAATCAATAGGATTTAAAAAACATTTTATCTGCAGTTTCACCACCCTTTGCTGAACGGACAGGCTACTGTATCGCCAACCTGCAATCTTTGCAAGCAGCGCAAGGGACTCTTTGCCAATTAGTTAGTGTCTGTCCATAAATGGCTAATTTATCCTCCCTCTTCGTTTCTCTCAAAATTTAATCCTCGGAATATTTAGTATATGCCTGTGGTTAAATTCATCGAGCGCCTCAATTTAGAACAAATTATCTCATTTATGGACAAACATTAATTTGAGTATATTGGCTGACCGCTGAAATGAGCTGACAAAGAGCTCATTTTCTCGGGTTTAAGGGTGACATTCATCCACTCGGCCATTATTATCTTCAATTGTTCAGCTTTTGATGGCGTCGTAAAAATTACCCAAAGGGGATAGCAATACCCAAAGGGCACTCATTTTAGTCCCCCCTTGAGGGGGATAGAAATCTTCATCTTGTTCGTGTTACGCCCGAAGGAAGTACCCTTGGGGTACAAATTCCACTATCATTACGACGTACTCCAGTACGCCGTAATGATAGTGGAATTCACACGCCTCGGATATGAAGATTTTTACTTAACCACATGATGTTTGGCATTATAATGATTTCGTCTGCTATTCTGGACGCCAATTTTTACACCACCAACCAGAGAGAGCCTTGGCCAGGAAAAAATCCAACCCTGCAGCAGAGAATTCCGGACCCAGCCGAATTCCATTCTCGCAGCTGCGTGAGCTGCTCATTCCCACCTATCGCAGGCATCGTCTGCGCCTGGCAGCAGGATTTACCGCTCTTATACTGGTTGATTTTCTCCAGCTGACAATCCCCAGAATTATTAAACGACGGGGTTGACGGGCTCGACAGCATGACTATTTCACCAGCCGGATTGCTTCGTCTTGGCGGGATGATTTTGCTCATTGCCGGGGCGGTTGTCGTTCTGCGCTTTTGTCTGGCGCTATCTGATCATCGGTTTTTCCAGACTCCTCGAGCGTGCGGTCAGAAATCGGATCTTTTCGCATATTTTAAAGATGGATGCGCCGTTTTTTGAAAAACATACCACCGGCGACCTCATGGCCCATTCGAGCAACGATCTGGCTGCAGTGCAGATGGCCTGCGGCATGGGGATGGTGGCCGCAATCGATGCCCTGGTTATGTCCCTTGCGGCAATCGGTTTTATGGTCGCCATTGATCCCCTGCTCACTCTTCTTGCCCTGCTGCCGATGCCTTTTCTGGCGATATCCACGCGGATTCTCTCCGGCAAGCTGCATAAACGATTTGCCACCGTGCAGGAACAATTCTCTTTGTTGACGGAATTCTCCCGCTCAACCCTGATCTCCATCGGGCTCATTAAAGCCTATACCATGGAGAACTTTCAGACCGACCGATTCGGCAGGCTCGGCAAAGAAGTATCTGCGCAGCAATCTGCGCGTTGCCTCAATCCAGGGACTGATCAGCCCCCTTGCGACCCTGGTGGGCAGCATCGGCATGTTGATGGTTCTCTATTTCGGCGGCCGTCTGGTTATAGCCGGCACCATCACTCTCGGCGATTTTGTGGCCTTTATCACCTACCTCTACATGCTGATATGGCCAATGATGGCCATTGGCTGGGTGGCCAATCTGGTGCAGCGCGGCCTTACTTCCCTGGGCCGCATCTATGACCTGGTCACCAGCCGAACGGTTTTGCCTGATCCTGTTTTACCCAGCCAGCCGGAAATGTTTACCAGACCAGGCTTCAAACTGGAGAACCTGATTTTTAGCTATCAGTCCTCCACCAGTCCCGCTCTGCACAATATCACGCTTGAGCTCGGGCCCGGGATACATGGGGTGACCGGGCGTACCGGCTCCGGAAAATCAACTCTTTGCAAGCTGTTGGCCCGCCTCTATCCCGTTGAGGACGGACAGTTATTTTTTGGCGGCACAGATGTCAACCAGCTCCCTCTTGCAATTTATTCGCTCGCATATCGGCTATGTCGGTCAGGAACCTGTTCTTTTTTCCGATACCATCGCCGCCAATATTGCTCTGGGCCGCGCCGATGCCAGCCGGGAGGAAATTATCCAGGCCGCCACCAATGCGGCAATTCATGAAGATATTCTGGAACTGAAAGATGGCTACGACACCATGACCGGAGAACGGGGCGTCAAACTTTCCGGAGGACAGCGTCAGAGGCTGGCCCTGGCCCGGGCCCTGCTCTGTGACCGGCCGGTACTGATCATCGACGATGGGCTGTCGGCAGTTGATGTGGCTACCGAACATGAGGTCTTTGCCGGTCTCAGAACGTCATTTTGCAGGAAAGACCGTGCTGATCGTCTCCAACCGCATCAAACTGCTGTCGATGACCGATAGAATTATTATTCTTGCCGATGGCTCAGTGGAAAGTGACGGCAGCCACGATCAGCTGCTGCAAGACAACTCCCTCTACCAGTCCATGTTTGACAAGCAGATGACCCAGAACGGCACAAAGGAGCCCGCCCTGCCATGATGAACTACGGATACAGTGAAAAGGGACAGCAGGGCTCCCTGAGCGATTTCCATCTCTGGAAAAAAATCCTGCAGTTTTCGGCGCCATACTGGATCGGCCTGAGTCTGTGCCGTATTCATCTCCATCCTGATCACCGGGGCCACCCTCACCCTTCCCCATCTGGTCCAGACCGCAATCGATAATCACATTACCGCCTCACTCCTGCCGACAGAGGAAAGACTTACCGGTCTTGCGCAGACGGCGCTCAAGTATGGTGTTCTTATCGTCGGCATATTCTTTGCCTCATTTTGCCAGATTCTGGTTCTCGAATGGGTCGGCCAGTCTGTCATGCATACCGTTCGACAAAATCTCTTTAATCATCTGCTGCACCTGGATCTCCGATTTTTTAACAGTCATCCGACAGGCAGGCTGGTTACCCGGCTGACCAACGATATCCAGAATATGAACGAGATGTTCACCTCGGTCATCGTCACGCTCTTTAACGACCTGCTGCGTCTCTTCGGAATTCTGGTCATGCTTTTCTGGATGAATCCGCGCCTGGCCTGGTGATGTCTCTTTTTGTCCCTCTGGCTCTCATTATCACCATTCTCTTTGCCCGCCTGGCCAGGGAAAGATTCAGGGCAATACGCACCCAGCTGGCAAAACTCAACAGCTTTCTGTCGGAAACCCTTTCCGGAATATCCATTATCCAACTTTTCGGCAGGCAGGAGTCCAGCAGACAGACCTTTGAAAATTTGAGCGAGGGTTTTCTGCACAGGACTCTCAGCCAGATCAAACTCTTTGGCACCTTCATGCCGCTCACCGAATTCATGAGTTCTGCGGCCGTTGCTATTATCCTCTGGTACGGCGGCGGTGAAATTTTGCAGAAACAGTTGACCCTTGGCGAGCTTGTTGCCTTCATCTCCTATATGCGGCTCTTTTTTCAGCCGCTTCGGGAACTCGCCCAGAAATATTCCGTTGTCCAGTCGGCCATGGCCTCCGCTGAGCGAATTTTCCAGCTGCTTGATACCAAAAGCGATATTAGTTCTACCGGCTCAGCCGGTACAGATTGCCCAAAACAGCAGGCAGGCTCGAATTCGATAAAATTCGTTTTGGCTACCAGCCGGACAACCCTATTCTGCACGATGTCTCCCTTACTTTATACCCGGGACAAACAGTGGCCCTGGTCGGCACAACCGGCTCGGGTAAAACGACGCTGGTTAATCTGCTGCTCAGATTTTACGATCCCCAGCAGGGATCTATCCGCATTGATAATACGGATATCGCGACCATGGATCTCCAGGAACTGCGCACCATCGTCGGCGTCATCCTCCAGGATGTGTTTATTCTGCAGGACACTCTTTTTGCCAATATCGTCATGGATACCGGGTGTATCAAGAGCAGGAAATTCAAACAGATTCTGGACCAGACGGGGATGAACCGTTTTGTCGACAAACTCCCGCAGGGACTGGACACCCTCATCGGGGAAGGCGGAACAGAGCTGTCAACCGGCGAGAAACAGCTTCTTTCTTTCGCCAGGGTTCTCTGCCGCAATCCAGCTATTCTGGTTCTTGATGAAGCAACGGCGGCCATTGACACCGAATCCGAAAATATCCTTGAACAGGCCATTGCCGACAGCTTTAAAGGGAGAACATCACTGGTCATCGCCCACCGACTCTCCACCATCAGGCGGGCGGATCATATTGTAGTCATGGCCCATGGCAAAATTGTCGAACAGGGCAGCCATGAAGAACTGCTCAAGCACAACGGTCACTACGCCCTTCTGTGGCCATGGATCTGCAAAATGATCAGGTGCTTATACAGAATCCGTTATCTTGTTATTTTTGCAAGAACTCAGAATTCTCGTAGGGTACTTATGACTCTCCATGTGGTAATTACGAAGCAGATTTCAGATTTTTACGACGCCATCATGAAACACCCAGATAGGCTTTCTGCACTTCCTCATTGTCCCGAAGATTGGCCGCGGTATCGGTGACCGTGATCTCTCCTGTCTGCATGACATAGCCACGGTGGGCAATGGAGAGAGCCATCAAGGCATTCTGCTCAACCAGAAGGATAGTTGTGCCCTTTTGAGCATTTAATTCTTTGATGATATCAAAGATCAACTCAACAAGAATCGGGGCCAGCCCCATTGACGGTTCATCGAGCATCAAAAGATTGGGGATCCATCATCAGGCCACGGGCAATGGCCAGCATCTGCTGTTCTCCACCGGAGAGGGTTCCGCCGAATTGATCAATACGCTCCTTCAGTCTTGGGAAAAGACTGAAACCGTATTCCATCCGCTCTTCAATGAGCGATGAATCGCTAACAGTAAAAGCGCCCATCTCCAGATTTTCCTTTACCGTCAGAGTGGGAAAGATCCCCCGTCCCTCCGGCACATGCACCATTCCTGAATGGACAATCTGGTGCGGCTCTTTTTTGGAGATATCCTTTCCGTTAAAGGAAATCCTGCCCTTTTTGGGATGCATCATTCCGGAAATTGTCCGCAGGGTAGTGCTCTTTCCGGCACCGTTGGAGCCGATAAGGGTGACAATCTCTCCCTCGTTTACTTCAACGGATATCCCTTTCAGTGCATGGATCTGACCGTAATAACTATGAATATTATCAACTTCCAGCAGACTCATTTCATTTTCTCCTCATGCTGTCCGGCAACTGCACCTCGGCCAAGATAGGCCTCGATAACACGATTGTTGGCGCGAATTTCCTGGGGAGTACCTTCGGCAATTTTTTCTCCATAATCCATGACGCAAATATCTTCGGAAATATTCATGACAACACGCATATCGTGTTCAATCAGCAGGATGGTTATCCCCATATCCGCTTTAATATCACGAAACAGACGGATAATATCCTCGGTCTCCTGGGGATTCATCCCCGCAGCCGGCTCATCAAGCAGCAGCAGCAGAGGATCCGCAGCCAGAGCGCGGGCAATTTCAAGCCTGCGCTGGGCGCCGTAGGGCAGATTCTTGGCCAGTTCATTTTCCACCCTCTTCAAACCAACATACTGCATCAGTCGTGCCGCCTTTTTTTCTGCTTCCGCTTCCTCTTTTTTAAAGGCAGGCAATCGAAAAAGCGTCTGAAAAGCAGATTGTTTGAAATGAATATGCATCCCGACCATAATGTTTTCAATGACCGTCATATCAGGAAACAAGGCGAATATTCTGGAACGTCCGGGCAATACCACGGGCAGCAATCTGATCCGGCCTGAGACCGACGAGAGATTTACCATTGAATTTGATGGTACCGCCGTCGGGCTTATAGATTCCGGTCAAGGTATTGAAAAATGTTGTTTTCCCTGCTCCGTTTGGTCCAATGATCGAGACTATCCGTCCTTTTTCGAGCGAGAAGGTGACGTCGCTGATGGCTTTCAAGCCGCCAAACGTCTTGGTCATATTGTTCAATTTCAAGTAATGCCATTGTCACCGTCTCCTTATTTTTTTTCTTCCACTTCCAATTCTATTTCACGTTTACGCCGGGTGGCAGGAATCAATCCGGCTGGTCGGAAGATCATCATCAAAACAAGGATAAGACCAAAAAGCATCCGTTGATATTTTGCCGGATCGAGTTGGGTCGACAGATCTTTCCAGGCAAAATTAATAATCGGAATCACTGCATCACTCTGGCGCAACTCGTTGAGATACAGGGAAAAGCCCTGAAGCACCTGAAGATTGAGAATTGTGACCGTCGCAGCGCCAAGAATAACCCCGGGAATACTGCCCGCCCCACCGAGAATAACCATGGCGAGAACACCAATTGATTGCATGAAGGAAAACGATTCCGGGCTGATAAAAGTTCTGCTTGCGGCAAGAAGCACGCCCATGACTCCGGCAAAAGAGGCACCGACGGCAAAGGCGGTAAGCTTCATCCTGACCAGGGGAATACCCTGGGCAATGGCTGCGGTTTCATCTTCCCGCACCGCGGTCCAGGCACGACCGATCTTCGAGTCGTCCAGGCGCCGGGTAACAAAAATGATGACGATGATCACCATGAGGGCGAAGATGTAGAACATCAGGTTGTACATATCCGCAGTGACTGACATCATGCCCGACCACCCCATGAAAAATAGAATTAAACCAGTCGACCACAAAATCCGGCATGGTTGGCCGCTGAATCGGAGTGATTCCCTGGGGACCGTTGGTGAAATTGAGCGGTTTGTCGAGGTTGTTGGCCAGAACCCTGATCACTTCACCAAAGCCAAGGTGACAATCGCCAGATAATCACCGCGCAGACGAAGTACCGGCAGCCCTAAAAGAATTCCGGTCAAACCGGCGATTATAATACCAACCACCAGAAACATATAAAAGGCGTCACCCGGCAGCAGAAAAGGCAGATCCGACGGCTGGGTACCAGGGGCATAAGTGCAGCACATAAAACTGCTGCGAGCCGAAAAAAGCCCACAGATAGGCCCCCACCGCATAAAAAGCCACATAGCCAAGATCAAGCAGTCCGGCAAAACCGACAACGATATTCAAACCGAGGGCGAGAGCCGCAAAAACACTGATCTGAAAGATAACCTCCAGATAAAAGATATTCCTGACCCCAACGAACCGGAATTATTATCAGCGCAAGAAGAGCCCCGGCAATCAACTTAAATCGCATGCTGGTAGTGAAAAAATAGAGCGACAAAAACGAGGTCATCAGAACCAGAAAAGCGAGATTTGATCGCGGATGGGTATATACCAGCAGGCTACCGGCCAGTATGTGGCCAATGACGATCAGGTATGGCCATCGCCCCTGATTTAATCTGTTGAACAATTCCTTAAAGAACGACGAAATCATGAGACTCTCCTATGCTTTCTGAGCGACGTTTTTGCCCATCAGACCCTGGGGCCGGAAAATGAGGACAAGTATAAGAATACTGAAGGCAAAAATATCCTTGTATTCAGAACCCGCCGCTCCCATAGTGAATACTCCCATATATGATCCGGCAAAGGTTTCAAGCATGCCAAGAACAATCCCTCCCAGCACTGCACCCGTCATATTGCCGATACCACCGAGAACCGCAGCAGTAAATGCTTTTAAGCCCGGGAAAAAACCGACAAAAGGATCAATTCGGGTAAATTTCAAGGCATAGAGCACACCTGCAGCACCGCCCAGCAGACCACCGACCAGAAAAGTAAGAGAAATGATCCGGTTAACGTTGATACCCATAAGACTTGCGGTCGGACGATCCTGGGCAACTGCCCGCATCGCCTTGCCGACCCTGGTGGCATTGACCAGATAGTTGAGCCCCACCAGCATCAACACGGCAGACCCGATGACGATGATCGACTTAACGGAAATCCCCAGGGTAAGCTTTGAGGTGCCCATGGCCATTTTACCGAAGATAATCCGGCTGTCAAAATTACCGAAGGTCGGCATAATACGATTAAACTGCCCGGTTGTCAGGCTTTCAACCAGACGAATAACATCCTGAAGCAGAAAGGAGACACCGATCGCCGAAATAAGCGGTACCAAACGGGACATCCCACGCAGTGGACGGTAGGCAACCCGTTCGACGGCAACGGCAAGACCACCGGCGGCCATCATTCCCAAAATAATTGCAAGAATAAGATAGGCATAGGCCATCCCCAGCGATGCTCCAGACAGAATTCCCATTCCATCAAGGGCGATGAGAAATTCCACCCCGACAAAAGCGCCAACCGCAAAAATCTCGCTGTGGGCAAAGTTAATGAATTCAAGAACCCCGTACACCATGGTGTAGCCAAGGGCGATGGCCGCATAGACAAAGCCGATAGTGAGGCCGTCGATAACCACCTGGGGCAGATTGAGCATGGTATAGGTATACAGACTGACATTATACTTATCCATCAGGCTCACGCCAACGGCTGTACTCGTCCAGGGCCAAAGCAAGAGAAATAGCAATAGCAGACATGAAAACCGCGCTGCCGCAGGAAAAGGCCAGCATCTGGCCAACAGGCCGTACCAGCTTCATATACATTTATGCGTTTTAGGAATCGTATCATGATCACTCCCTAACTTTAAAAATCAAACCGGCCCTTTTGTGCAAAAAGGGCCGGGCCAAGAACTTAGGAAGTCTTACTTTGGGAGGGGCAATTTCAAGAGTCTTGACGATCTTATTTTCACTCCATTTGCTAGGATCTGCTGATTCAACCTGGATGACAAAATAGAGAGCCTTCTCAGGATCACCGATCTCATTAAAGGTAAAGGTACCGGTGATACCTTTGAAATCTTTCAGCGCACGAACTGCCTTGGCAACTGCCTCGCGGGAGGGAACTTCATTATTGTTTGCTTTTGCGGCATTCTCAATAGCTTTTAGACTGATAGCCATGGAATCATAGGACTGGGCAGCAAATGGCTGGGGAGTTGCATTGTATTTTGCCTCGAAATCCTTGATAAACTTTGCAGTTCCTGGATACACAGAAGCAGGACCGGAAACGGTTGAATAAAAGGTTCCGCCACCGGCAATCAGGGTATTGCCACCAATTTTTGCCGCATCGGAAGATCAAAACCATCATCACTCAGGAAGATTCCTTCATAGCCTCTTTCGCGAGCCTGCTTGAAAAGAACAGCAGCCTGGAAAGCCATACCACCAAAATAGACGAGATCAGGCTGACCGGCAACAACCGGTGACAGCAGAGCGTCAAAATTAGCTTTTTCTTCAGTTCCTTCAAAACCCAGAACTTTCATACCGTTTTCTTCGGCTCTTTTCTTGAAGAATTCGGCAATACCCTGACCGTATGCGGTTTTATCATGAACAACAAAGACTGTTTTCACACCTTTGGACTCGGCAAAATCAGCACCGACAACACCCTGAACGTCATCACGTCCAACGATACGATTGACTTCCAGATATCCGCGGGTCGTTACCTTTGGATTGGTATTGGCCGGTGAAACATTGACAAGACCTGAAGTATGATACACTTCCGAAGAAGGAATCTGAACACCTGAGTTATAGTGTCCGACAACAGCAAGAATTGCTGGATCGGAAACGATTCGCTTGGCATTGGCGACACCGGTATCAGGATTAGCCTGATCATCAAAAGGCGCAAGATCAACATTGAAGCCCATCTCCTGCAGAGGGCCACCCAACTGTTCGAGGGCCATCTCAGCACCACGCTTGATGTCCACCCCGATAACAGACTGATCACCGGACAAAGGTGACTGGGTAGCAATTTTGATAGATTTGTCAGCGGCACCGGCGGAACCGCAAAGAGCAAGCGTCATGCTTGCAGCGACCATCATTGAAAAAACAGAAAATCTTCGTGTTGACATCCTTTTCTCCTCCCATGTAATAAACAGCTTTTTTGTTCGGTTTACCATTTGAGCGATGCGGTCAGGGTACCCCGTACCCGAATCATCCTGTCAAACAGTATCCTCATTGACCATCCTGCGGTCACGATACCAGAAAGAACAAAGTACACTCAAATTAAATACACTTGAGCATAACAGCTATTCTCTCTTTTCAAGCAGGCCATTATGCTAGCTGATTCGCTGCACCGCGTGCAACAAAATTAGCGGAATCCTGTAGTGGAAATATGATTTTTTATAGCATGCTACGAAATGGTACTGCCTTCGCATAAATATGACAATTTTGTAAAAATACGTGGAGAAAAATATCAATGGATTTCTAAAGGAGCCACACGACTAAAGTGTTTGTTGTGCTTTTGGCCCAGAAAAAGAGAGGAACTGTTTGGGAATTAGAGGAAAATTCAGACAGATGCAGCAAGAAAGGCACGCTTCAGGAGAGAACAAGAGAAGAGATGACAAATCAGTACTTTGCAGCAGGGTATGTTGAAAATACGGAGGAATTGCTGTATTGGTCGGTTACACAGGGGCAAAGACCACCTGATACTTTACCCCTTCGTCACTGATTATCGGGAGAAACCAGTTTCCTCCTGAGATAAAATATTGGGTTCTTTCGATGATTACCGACCGCGCCCCGTTCGGCAGAACAGATATGACTGTCCCTGCAGGAAGTGTCTCACTTTCCACCGAGACCTCCTCCCAGACTGTCTCCTCGGTGTTGGCATAGTAATACCAGGCATGACTCGTCACTGAAGAAACAAGATAAACATAAAAACAATGACAATACTTCTCAACTACCCTGTTCATAATCTATTCCCCACGCTCACTCTTTATGAGCATGTCGGATTATGCCCTTTTCCCCATATCTTCGTTGTTTGCGAAAATTAATGCTCGCTATATTAACTATATGGCTGTGATTAATTTTCAAAAACGCTTCGATCTAAGAAAAAATGCCTATAATCTGTACTAGTGCTTCCTTAGAAGCCCATATTAAAAAAAGCTTTAGCGTGTAAAGTAATGCAGGGGACATGCCAGACTTTTACAAAATAATTAAACGAACAATTTCATAATGTTACGACATTTCGTTCTAAGATTATCCTTTGCCAAACGTTAACAGTGCGCAAAGTGTGCACTCGAATTGACATTTTTTGCCCAACAAATAAATGACAATTTCGCAAAAACCTTAAATTTCGATGGATAAGTAAAAAACTTCATATTGGAGACGTGCAATTTTTATATTATTTCTGAGTACATACAGCACCTGCAATGATACGAAAAATCGTATCCCAAGGGCACTTCCTTTGGGCGCGCAACGAACAAGATGAAGGATTTTACGACGCCATCAACAAATACAATATCTCAAATTCATAGACAAGTTTTAGTTGCGCAATGTCGCTTTGAGCCTGTCTGGCTTAAGAAGAAGGTCAAATGCATCACGGATATCAGTACAGATGATATCAGCCTGCAGGATAGCCGCCATGCTGGCGCCTTCACTCTGAACCAGAGCTACCCCCAGGATGGCAGTTTTCAGCATAAGCGTATCATTTCGACCATTGCCGATCGTTACAGTCTGTTCCGCCCCGAGAGAACGAACATAGGCATCCTTTTGTTTATCCTGCTCACCAGGACCAATGATGTGCAGCGAACAGGGTAAACCTGCCAGCTTCTTTTTCACCGTGCCATGGGTATCGGCAGTAATGACATGCACTTCAAGAAAGCTGGCCAGAGCCTCAATTTTTTCTGCCACCCCGGCAAGCAATTCGCCGTCCCGGGCCAGGGTTCCGTTATAGTCGAGCACAAGGTGCGAGATCCGCATTGTTGTGCTGCCGGGTATTTTTATATCGATCATCATTCAATCCTTTTTTCTGAGGCGAGATATAACAAAAAAAATCATTTGCAGATCAACCAGCACCCCGACAGTCCAACCCTTGACCGTAACCGCTCCTATCCTGCCGCTGCCCTTTCCCCTTTTCTCTCGGCATGGTAAAGTACCTCTTGCATTTTGTTCTATAAAAAAGCACTTTTACCAGAGCTGCATCCTATACTAATCGTTTTTCAGGGAAAAATCACCAAGCAGACAAAAACCATGAACCAGTCAGCAAACGAAGTAAGCGATCAGGAATTAAAGAAGGTCATCGCTGATTTTCTTGACCAGGGCCATGTGGAAAATATTGTGGCCATGTTTCGTCGTGAACCAAAATATTATGCATGGACCGCCGACATCCTCAGCGACGAACGGTTCAGTGTCCGACTTGGCGTCTCGGTCCTTTTTGAAGAACTGCAGGTCATCCAGCCTGACCAAGTGGTGCTGGCCATTCCTCCGCTGGCCGCCCTTCTGCATGCCGAGGAGCCCTTGATACGGGGAGAAGCGGTCTCCGTCCTCGGTATAATTGGCACCAAAGAAGCCATGGCTGCAATTCAGCAGTTGCAAAACGATCCCAACCCGCAGGTTCGGGAAATGGTCCAGCTTGTGCTGGAAGGATAAAGATGAAAAACAACCAAGCAACAGGGCAGGTCTCATCTAAACCCCCGGTCCATTTCCCCTGGTGGATAAGTGTTCTTTTCGCCATAGGGAGTTATTACCTGCTGAAATATGTGGTCCCGAACCTCACCCCCGGCAACACCACCTTACAAAAACTGGTCCAGGCTGCGCCGGCCTTTGCCCCCCTGGCAACTATTCCCTTCCTGCTGCTGGCTGCCAAACAGCTCTACGACACGGATATAAAGAAAGAGGAACCCGAGCAGCCAGAAGGCGATGCTGAAGAGGGGCCGCAAAAGTAAAGAACTGAACCTACCGGAATACTGGTTGATCAGTGTAACTTCTTATGCTTCTCCTGGTTTTGACCACATCAACACATTCCATTGTGCTCTCCTTGTATTTTATACCATGTTTCATATATACTTGCCGGTAGACAACAAAAGGTGACGGCTCCTGTTACCCCTGACGATCAACCCGGGTACGGTTATTTTTTTATATCTCGGTGAATTTACTCTTGGCGAGTGTGCCGATTGTCACGGCACGAAGCAAGGAACGCCAAAATTATCAGTTCTTACTTGACGGGACAATAGCTTCAAGACAACTATTTTCGGACGAAAGAATGGACACCACCAGTAAAGCTCTGAATGGATTCCTGACCAGGGCCTGGGTCCCTTATGTACTGCCATTTGTTATATTTCTGCTCTTCACTGAGCCGGCCCGATTTTTCCCGGCGCTGAGCCCCTATTTCTATTGCGCCAAAACTATTATAGTCGGCTCCCTGCTCTGGTCTCTCCGGCATCAATATGCTGCTGATTTTTCTCTCACCCTTCCCTCCAGAGAGATAGTAAAGTCAGTTCTTTGTGGTTTTTTGGTCCTCGCTTATCTGGGTTGTACCAGAAGAGTACCTTTTTCAAGTCGGAACAAGTGCACCGTTTGACCCCTATGCACTGGGCAGCTCACAGGCTGCGGCAATTGTGCTGGTTGGGGTTCGGTTGATCGGCTCCTCTTTGGTGGTGCCTGTCATGGAAGAACTGTTCTGGCGATCGTTTTTGATGCGTTATCTCATCAACCCTGATTTTCGCTCAATACCCATTGGCACCTTTACCTGGTTTTCGTTTGTCGGCGTCGCGATCATTTTCGGTCTAGAACACCACCGAATATTAGTCGGAATTCTTGCCGGGCTCTTTTATGGCCTTTTACTCGTCCACCAAAAGAATTTAAAAGGGGTTATAATCGCCCATGGTGTCACAAACCTGGGGCTGGGAATCTATGTTATCCTCACCGGTAACTGGATTTTCTGGTAGGCTGTCCTGCACTGCAGACACCCGGTATCAATAAATCCTCATCAGCAGAGAAATTTTTCTCGGTCCGGTATATGCCGGAGGACCTCCCTGCTCCCTCTGTTCGTTTATTCCATATATTCACCGGAGCAGTAGCCAGCTTAAGATTATTAAGCGTCCTCTTATATTTTTGAAGATAATTCGCTGTATTTGGATTATGCTTAGCAAAATCCATTTTTAGAACATTCTCCCTAATCGACATATGCTTGACGCAACTGATAAAAAAATTCTGACAATTCTCCAGCAAAATGGCCGTATCACCAATGCCCGGCTTGCCCAGGAGGTTGGTTTATCACCGCCGGCGGTTCTGGAACGGGTAAGGCGCCTGGAATCTATCAGGAATCATCGAAAAATATGTGGCCATACTTGGATCGAAACAAGGCGGGATTTGGTCTCCAGACTATCGTCATGGTCTGCCTGAGTCACCATCAGATTTCTTCACTGGAAAATGTCAAAGAACGGCTGACCCGCATGGATGAGGTGCTCGAATGTCATCAACTTACCGGTGAAGTAGATTTTTTGCTGAAGGTGGCGGTAAAAGATATGACCAGCTATACCGACTTCGTCAACAATAAACTCTCGGGGATTCCGGGAATCCAGAATGTGAAGACCTCCTTTATCTTGGAAACACTGAAAAATAATACCGCCCTTAAACTGGTCTCCGAGCTAACCCTCATCTTCCGTGCAGATTGTGCAGTGCAGCCAAGGTCATTGCATGAGAGTACGTTCAGCAAATCGGTTGTGATTCTGATAGTTACCCAATGTTCATGAAAAATGCGGACTCGGCACAAGCTCCCCGCTGAGGATTGCCTCCTGTCTGACCAAAGCCAAGGATAATTGAGGTTTTTACGAACTTGGCAAATTTCACATAACGGAGTATATGGAGAAACAAAAAAAGTTCAATCCCAATTAATCTGATCAATACACCTGATCTGCCATTTTGCACAGAGACCAGAAAACCATGAAAAACCAGGACGAGCTTATTGCCCAGGCTGCAGCAATTATAACACTGGGAGAAAAAGTTCTCGCCACGGAAACCAGTGACAGCCAGTCAAAATCCCTTGTGAACGAACAGAATTTCCACGATTTCAGGATTTCCTCGCTTTCGTTTCTCAGCCGTGTTTTTGGGGAGACCAGCACCTATTACGAAAGCTTCAGAACAGAAGTCATCCACCATACAGCGAGCCGGACCAGAAGAGGGTCTCGGCATGCTTACTGCGGCCAAGAGAGAACTTCAGGGCGACTGGCTTGAAACAACCAGGGGAGCAGTCTCCCGCGATATTTTAACGGACATGCTCCGTCTGGCCAGGATTCAGTTTGACCAGGACAATCATTGGGCAGCAGCCGTTATCGCCGGTGCCATCCTCGAAAAACAGCTCCGCAATCTCTGTCTTGCCAAAGGAATCGCGATCCACAATGAAATACAGGGCAAAGCAGTACCGAAAAAAGGACTTCAGCTGACCGGTGAAGCATATAAGAAAAAACTCTATGACAGACAGGACAACAAGGCGGTCATGTCCTGGCTTGAGCTCTGTGATAATGCAGCCAAGGGAAAACACGACGCCATCACCAGTGGCCAGGTGAAGACCATGCTCAATCAGATGCAGGCTTTTCTGGCCAAAATCAAATATTGATGGCGCCATAAAAGACAAGTTCGTAAAAACCTCAAATAAGGGATGGTTAAGTAAAAAACTTCATAGTCGAGGCGTGTGAATTTCACTATTATTTCGGCGTACTAAGGTACGTCGTAATGATAGTGAAATTTGTACCCCAAGGGCACTTCCTTCGGGCGCACAACGAAGAAAATGAAGATTTCTATCCCCCTCAAGGGGAGACTAAACATGAGTACCCTTTAGGGTAATTTTTACGACACCATCACAAAAAGAGATTCGACAATGTTTCCTTCACCCCTTCTTCGACCTGATACCCTGCTGTTTATCTATTATATCGAAGGAACAGTCCCTGCCCTGCATACCATTAAGGCTGAAAATTTTATTGGCAACTGGGTGGAAGAGGACTTCAGCTTCCTTTTTTTTACCCAACCGGCAAAAGAGCAGGTACTGGAAATTCTAGCAGACTTCCCGGAGCTCACCCTCCTTGACGACTATGAAATGACCTATGCCCAATGGCAGGGCGGCAACATTGAACCGGTGCGCATCGGACGTTTTCTTCTTAACCCCACCTGGATTAAAGCTTCTCCCGGTAAAAATGACATTGCCATAACCCTCGATTCCGGGGTGGTGTTCGGCAACGGCACCCATCCCACCACCCAGGCCTGCCTCGAAGCCATCGATATTGCCTGCGCCGGCAACAAGGCCAGAACCATGCTCGATCTTGGATCGGGAACCGGTATTCTGGCCCTCGCGGCAGCAAAACTCGGCTGCGAAAAAATCATCGCCGTCGACTACAATTATCTGGCCACCCGGACCGCCCGCATCAACGTGACGCTGAATAAGCTCGACGACCATATTCTGGTGGTCAATGGCAGGGCTGAAGAACATATCAGCGTTGCCACCGACCTGCTGGTTGCCAATATCCACTATGATGTGATGAAAGATCTGGTGCGAACAGAAGGATTCCTCAAACAAAAATGGTTTGTTCTGTCCGGTCTTTTGCGAAGTGAGGCGGAAAAGATCCTGGAATTCCTTCACACCCAGCCTGTGCTTATCCTGAAACGCTGGAACCAGGACGAGATCTGGCACACTATACTCGGCATAACCAAGTCCCGGACACGGAGTAAAACAGGCTAAGAACCAGCTGGACAAAAAACGGCGGACAATCTACATTGCCCGCCGTGTTTATCGTGCTTTTTCTACTGCAGCTTCTGAAGTGCCGCTATCCGATCCTCCAGGGGCGGATGGCTTCTGAACAGCTCAGCCAAGCCCCCTTTTTTGGGGCGGATACCAAAGGCCGCCACCTGATCGGGCAGATGCGATGGCTCGTGGTGGGCCTGCAGGCGTCGCAGGGCACTGACCATCTTCTCCTTGCCGGTCAGATAAGCCGCCCCTTTATCGGCGGTAAATTCCCTTTTTCTTGAAAACCACATGACGATGATGGAGGCAAACAGTCCAAGAACAAATTCAAGGAAGATGGTCACCGCCATATAACCCAAAAAAGCCAAGCCCCCCGCCTTCTTCATCACTGCTCAGGAAGTTATCGATAATATTGGCGGCAATGCGGGAGAAAAAGATAACAAAGGTATTCAATACCCCCTGGATAAGGGAAAGTGTCACCATATCACCACAGGCCACATGGGTTATTTCATGGGCCAGCACTGCCTCAACCTCATCTTTAGCCATATTCTGCAACAACCCGGTGGAAACAGCGACCAGCGCAGAATTTTTATTCATCCCCGTGGCAAAGGCATTCATATCCGGAGAGTTGTAAACGGCCACCTCGGGCATGCCGATTTCGGCCTTTTCGGCCATACGACGAACGGTATCAAAGAGCCACTGTTCCGTCTGATTACTCGGATTTTCTATAACGTTCGCACCGGTCGATTTCTTGGCGATCCATTTGGACATGGCCAAAGAAATGAACGAACCTCCCATACCAAACATCGCCGCCATTACCAGCAGTCCTGAAGTGGACCGGGAATCAACCCCAAAAGGCTCATGACAATACCAAGCAGAACAAGAATCGCCATGTTGGTTGCTAAAAACAGAACAATTCGTAACACGTCATTCCTCCAATTTTTTTATTTTCATTCCCTGCAGGCCTTGTTACGACGACCAGCAGAACCCTTGATTTATATTCAGGGAGCTAAGATAAACATCCTTTTTCCTGTCACAAGCAGCTAACGATTGTTATGAAAAAACATTAAAATTGACGACATCGTAGAACCTTCAGAGAGGGGCAGCAGTCCCCTATCTAGTTTCAGGACGGAAACTACCTATTGAGTTGTCGCAAATTTCTGCAGCACTTTTTTCACCATATTGCCATCAACCGTACTGCCGAAATGCTGCATGATCGGTTTCATTGCCTGCATTTTGTTGCCAAAGGAAGAAAAATCGATATTTTCTTTTACCCAGGCATAAATCTCCTCCTCACTGGCCTGTTTGGGCAGATATCCCTCCATTATCGCCAGAAATGGCGAAGCCTCTGGCCCTGCGCAGTCAAAAGTTCCCGTTCTGATTTTATCAGCTTTTTAATAATGGCAATGACCTGTTCGTCACTCAGGACTTTTTCCGGCTGGCGGGCAAATTCTCCGATCAGGATACGGATTGCTCCGGTCCGATCAGTATCTCTTGCCTTCATGGCAACTCTCAATTCCTGACTCAACGATTCCTGCATACTCATATTTTTCTCCTGAAAATGATTCTGTTGTATTATAAAGTTCATGACCTGATCGGTTCAGCCAACCAGACAGATACGATACCATCTTCATCGACGAAAAAAAATAGGATTTCCCCTTATGATTACAGTCACCGCAGCAATCATTGAAAAGAATGGGCTTATCCTGGCCGCCAGGCGAAAACCCGGCGCCATCTGGCAGGTTACTGGGAATTTCCCGGCGGAAAACTTGAGGACGGATGAGACGAATGAAGAATGTCTGGCTCGAGAACTCTGGGAAGAGTTCGGTATCAGATGCGCCGTCGGCGAATTTTTTTGGTGAATCGATATACGATTATGGAACCAAAGTCATCCGACTGCTTGGCTATCGTGTTCCGCACCTGCACGGCACCTTCCAATGCCGGGATCACGACCAGATAATCTGGCTGCCGGTCAGACGAGCTGTCATCGCTTACATGGGCACCTGCCGATATCCCACTGGTTGTGCAATTGCAGGAAGAACACCATGTCATGGCAACACTCGCCTACTACCGGAACAATGCCAGGGAATATGTTGAGGAAACAGTTGCTCTTGACTTCACCAATGCGATACGGCAACGCTTTACCGAGATGCTCGCCCCCGGCAGCCATATCCTCGACCTTGGCTGCGGCTCCGGGCGCGACAGCCGCTTCTTTATCGACCAGGGCCACCGGGTAACGCCGGTTGATGCCGTCGATGAGATTGCCAACCATGCCGCACAATATCTGGCCCAGCCGGTACGGGTGCAAAAAGCTGAAGAACTGAGCGAAACTGACACCTACGATGGCATCTGGGCCTGTGCCAGCTTATTGCATATCCCAAGATCCAGGATGAATGAAACGTTTACACGCATAATAACAGCCATGAAACATCGGGGTATTTGGTATATGTCCTTTAAACAGGGGGAAATGGAATCTAAGGACCACAAACAGCGTTTTTTCAGCAACTATTCGATCCCCCTGATGCAGCAATTGCTTGTCAAGTTCCCCCAGATCAAACTCCTTGAAATGAGCGAATCCACATCCACTCTGCGTGGTGAAAAACAGCTTTGGCTCAATGTCCTGGTTAAAAAAATATCTGATTGCCCTAATGTTCAGCTATTGAACCAGGGTGTGGATTGATCGTTTTTCGGGACGTCGTAAACCCATCCCTGGGGGCTTCGCTGTAGCCGTCCATGGCTACAGAGACCCGTAAAAAGAACAATCCACACCCTTCCACTTCTACAGGCTGAGCTTAACGGGTAATCAAAAAAACATATAAGCTGGTCTAGAGTGTGTCGGAGAATTGCCATTTTGGTTCAGTTCGAGGCATTGGCCGGAAATTAAGCACAGCCATATAGTTAATATTGCGAGCATTAATTTCCTGCCAATAACGAAGAAATGGGCTAAAAGGGCTTTCTCCGACACGCTCCTAAAAAATCCTCAGACGATTGTCTGGACCGACACCATCTGGTATATTGTTTTTTAAAACATCGCCACTAACGGCAGTTATCTGCCAGAATGCCAAGCACAAAAGGAACCTGCCATGCCACTCCTGCCAGCTATTGAACACGAAACAAGCCCCAACCCCGACTGTACGGTGATCTGGCTGCACGGACTTGGGGCAGACGGCAACGACTTCGCCCCTATCGTCCCTGAGCTGCACCTGCCAGAGGACGCGGCAATTCGGTTTATTTTTCCCCATGCACCGGCCATACCGGTGACCATTAACGGCGGCTTCGTCATGCCTGCCTGGTACGATATTCTGGAAACTGATATTGCCAGAAAGGTCGATACAGCAGGGTTAATGGCTTCCGCCAAGGCAATCAATGGCTTTATCACCCGTGAACTTGACAGGGGTATCGACAGCAAAAGGATTGTCATTGCCGGCTTTTCCCAGGGAGGGGCCGTTGCCTATCAGGTGGCACTGAGTTACGAAAAACCGCTTGGGGGCCTGCTTGCCATGTCAACCTACCTTGCTACTGCTGATACCATTCAATACATGAAGCAAATAAAACTATCCCCATCAGAATCCAGCACGGCGAATATGATCCGGTCGTACCGGAACATCTCGGCCGTGCGTCTACGACCCAGCTTACCACTCTAGGCTACCAGGTCAGCTACCAGACATATCCGATGGAACATTCGTGTCTGTCCGGAACAGATAGGTGATATTTCCGAATGGCTGCTGGGCATCCTTTACTAAACCTTGACCACAACACTGCCCTTAGGTGGGCAAAGGAGGTTGCATGGATTCACTGGCTTTTATCGCCGAACAGAAAATTGCCGAGGCCATGCGGGAGAGGGATCTCAACTCGCCAAAATGGAAAAACAAACCCCTTCCCCTGGAAGACGACCGGTTTGTTCCCGATGACCTGAAAATGGCCTATAAAATCCTGAAAAACAGCGGATACCTTCCGCCGGAAATAGAGGAACGAAAAGAAGTTAAAAGGCTGGAGGATCTGATCGCCTGCACAACAGATGAACACGAACGCCTCAAGCAGATGAAAAAGCTCAATGTCCTGCTCATGAAAGTTGATGCAAGACGTCCTTTCTCCTCCAATATATCCAGCCAGAACGAATATTACCGCAAGGTTGTCGAAAAAATAACCCTGCATTCGCAGAAGCCAAAAAGGATTCAAAATAATCTGCAGCAACTGAGACAATGCACCAGACGGGAATAAGAGCGTTATGAAAACAATTATTCCCAGCAAGAACATTGACCATCTTGAAGAGGCAGTCAGAAAATTTAAAACCGCCTCCTGTGCGGTTGCCCTGACCGGAGCAGGCATCTCAGTCAACAGCGGCATTGCCGATTTTCGCAGTCCTGGCGGAGTTTGGACAATTTTTGCACCGGATGAATATGCGACACTCGATGTTTTCCTCAAAACCCCTCAGAAAGCATGGAAACTTTACCGGGCACTCGGCAAAGGGTTGTTCGGCAAAAAGCCGAATCAGGCCCACCAGGTGCTGGCGGAGTTTGAGGATAACAACTTTCTCAAAGGACTTATTACCCAAAACGTCGACAACCTGCATCAGGCCGCGGGCAGCAAAAATGTGCTGGAAATTCACGGCGACCATCAACACCTGCAATGTCTGCAATGCGCTACAGTTATCCCGGTCGACAATGCCCACTACACCATGACAGATGTACCAGCCTGTGCCCATTGCCGCTCGCCTCTCAAACCAAATGTTGTCCTTTTCGGGGAAGCTGTCAGAAGTATGGACAGGATCGAGGAACTTATCGTCAATTGTGACCTGCTCCTGGTCATAGGCACATCGGCACAGATTTATCCCGCTGCCGGCCTGCCGGAGATCGTCAAAGAGCAAGGCGGTCTCATCTACGAATTCAACCAGGAATCGGCACTTTCCCTCCGCAGGTACACCAGCACGACACCGGTTGCCGACTTTTTCTTTCAGGGTGACCTGGCCGCCACTCTCCCGCTATTTGGCCGGAGTGTTTTGCAGACATAAATTTCTCCCAGAAATTAAATATTTACCTTTTTGATGCCGACAAGAAATTGATGGAGAGAGAGACAGTGTTTCTGCCCCTGCTCACTTTCTGCTGAAAAATAAAGAAGTACTTTTTCTTTGGCACTCAATGCCAAGCGGAACACCACGAAAGTGCGACGGGGTGCCTATTCGGATCGACAATTCGCCCGCAGAAGGACATCCATGCAATTTTGTAAAGACTGCGGAACCGTTCTCAATCTCTTTGGAAGAAAGAGAGAGAATTGTGTTCTTCCTGCATCCAGCATAAAAAGAAGATGCCACCCACCTGCCGCTCCAAGAGATCTCCTGGACCGGCCGCATCAAAAGCGGACGGTTTTGAGCTGCTTGCCGATGCTGTTCTATGCTGTGAAAACAACAAAATTATCTTACGTTCCAAAGAGGGCTGGGAGCTGTGGAGCGGACCATCCGACAACCAAACAGAGCTGGAGACGATACTCGCCAGAGCAAAACGAATATATGAAATTCGCTTACGAAGGCAAAAGAACTAGTCCTTCTCGTCAAAAATGACAGTAAAAATTTCCATAGGATCAGGTAAAGGCGGAACCGGCAAGACCATGGTCACAGCCAACCTCGCCCTGCTGCTGGCAAAAACCGGCAAAAAGGTCTGTCTCGTTGACCTTGATCTCGGCGGCGCCGATGCCCATATGCTGTTTGGGCTTCTTTGAGCCAAAACGTACTCTCACTGATTTTCTGACAAGACAGGTCGAATCAATCAGCGACACCATCCATACCCTGTATTCCTATAATGGCTTACAGATTATTGCCGGGACCGGCAATACCCTGCAGACATCCAACATGACCTACCAGGAAAAGCATCGTCTGCTGCGGGGCCTGGATACCATTGATGCCGATGTCCTGCTGCTTGATATCGGCGCCGGTACAAGTTACCATGCCCTTGATTTTTTCATGCATTCGGATATCCAGATCTGTGTCACCCTGCCTGACCCCACGGCTATAATGGATCTCTATACTTTTTTGCAGCTGGCGACGATCAGGAAGGTACTTGGCGGCTTTCTCTCCCAGAGTGATGTGGCAGCTGCCCTGAAAAACCATAATTTCAGTTCCCTGCAGGAGGTCTTCGCAGCTGGCCGAAAAGACCAGGAAGGTGCAAGAGAACAAGGCCAGCAGGCTTTGAAATTCTTTCATCCTCTATTGATTATTAACCGGGACCGTGTCAATGGTTCGGTCAACAAAACCAAACTCGGAAAATGGTGACCAAATATCTCGGCATTGATATTCCTGAGCTGGGAGAAATACCGGAAGATGACAAAATAATGAAGCCCTCAGGGCCTTCATGCCTTCTGTGAACTCTATCCTTCCTCCCCTGCTGCACTGTCTCTTGTGAAAATTAGCCGAAAAAATCGATAAAATCGTCGACCTGTTCAACCAGCATAACACTTTCATCTAACTTTCATTGCAGGAAATATTATCCCCAGCAAACGCAGCAGAGAAAGTTGGCCTGCCTTTTGGCTTATCCGCTATCGTTCGTGTCCCAGGTTGCTTTCAATAAAAATATGCCGACAGGGATATAGGATGCGAGGGCAAGTGCGGCAATATTGGGAAAACTCACCTCGGTCTCCGGAGAATAGATAAGTAGATAGGCAACGAGAAGCGGCAGTTTATCAAACTGGCAGAAGGTAAAAAAACCAAGGACAAATCGCCGCATAAGATCGGGATGACGATCAGAAACTCCTTTCGAGGCCCGGTAAAAGAGATAGCAGGAGACGGAGATCCCCATCAAGAACAGGAAGGTGCCGACCAGAACCTCTAGCGTCAGGGAAGACGGCTCGGCAGTCAGCCTTTTGGCATCGGATGGAAACCAGTATATAGATGACAAAAAGAGACTGGTCAGGTATCCGCCAATTCCGCCCAGCAGATATTTAAAATGGACGGAGGACACCTGCTCCTTTTCTGCCGGCTTCATTTTTACCAGAAAAAGAGCCAGGACCATGCCGGTCAGAAGCAGCCCTAAAAGAAAATAGGGCCATGCCGGCACCTTGATGTAAACAGGGAAAAAAGCCCGCTCGGCATCAATCGGCAGTAAGAACAACACACCGAAAAAGAACGAACAGAATGCCCCAAACCCAAGAAGCAGTCCAGTCATCAGTTGCGCCAACCCCGTAAGATAGCTCAACCCGGCCACAAAAGATGCGAAAACCCGCAATAAGCACTCGTACTACCATCGGATGGCAATCTCCTCTAATCCCGATAAATGGATAATAAGCGCAGATTTCGAAATATCCTGCAAGGCCACTAAAATTTATATGCTTCAGACAAGTTCATCTCAGGTATACATAATTATTGTCATAAAAGCTGGCAATTTAATCCAGTTAAAAATTACTCGAACTGCTTGCTTCCTGCCGACACAAAGCAGCTTGCCGTCACAATGTGGCATGCTTAGTGTTATGGACATCAGCATTTTAACTCAACCATTAAATACCTGCAATGGACAGTTCTATGAATATGCCGCTTCGAGACCAAACCCTTAAATCACTTGTTTTTGATAACAGTTTTGTCAGGGATCTTCCCGCCGACCCGCAACCCGACAATTATCGTCGCCAGGTCAGTGAAGCCTGTTATTCCCGGGTCCTGCCGACAAAAGTTTCCGCGCCAAAACTTGTTGCCTACAGCCGTGAAGCGGCTGAATTGCTCGATCTGTCCGAAGAAGCCTGCAAATCATCTCTCTTTACCGAAATTTTTGCCGGAAACAGTCTTCTCCCCGGCATGGACCCATTTGCCATGTGTTACGGCGGCCATCAATTTGGCAACTGGGCCGGGCAACTGGGAGACGGTCGGGCGATTAACCTGGGAGAAGTCATCAATAGCCAGAAAAAGCGGTGGGTACTCCAGCTCAAAGGGGCGGGTCCTACCCCGTATTCGCGGCAGGCCGACGGCCTGGCGGTCCTGCGGTCGTCGATCAGGGAATTTCTTTGCAGTGAGGCTATGTATCATCTTGGAATACCGACGACCCGAGCTCTGAGTGTGGTTACCACCGGCGAACAGGTCATGAGAGATATGTTTTATGACGGTCATCCCAAAAATGAACCAGGGGCGGTAGTCTGCCGGGTAGCGCCGTCATTTCTCAGGTTTGGCAATTATGAAATTCTTGCGGCCAGAGGTGACACATCCCTTTTAAAAAAACTGGTCGATTACACCATCCGCACGGATTTTCCTCATCTCGGCGAACCATCGGTCACATGCTACATCGAATGGTTCCGGGAAATATGTCGAACCACTGCGGCAATGATCATCCACTGGATGCGGGTCGGGTTTGTCCATGGGGTAATGAATACGGACAACATGTCGGTTCTTGGGCTGACCATCGACTACGGGCCTTATGGCTGGCTCGAAGGATATGAGGCGAGATGGACCCCAAATACAACAGATGCCCATGGCCGGCGTTACTGTTTCAGCAATCAGCCGCATATCGGCCAGTGGAATCTTCTCCAACTGGCCAACGCCATCTATCCGCTGGTGAATAACGCAGAGCCTTTCCAGGAAGCTCTCAACTACTACAATATCTTGTTTCAGCAAAGGGTGGAACGATATGATGGCCGGCAAACTTGGCTTACTGACTTTTTCACCCGAGACAGACGACACACTCATCGGCGAACTGGTGGAGATCCTGCAGCTCGTCGAAACTGATATGACAATTTTTTTCAGAAATCTCGCATCAATCTCACCTGACACTAAAGTGCACAACGAGACCAGTACTTCCTGAAGCAATCCGCGAAGCATACTATAAGCCGGAAGAAATTACCGAAGGGTACAGGCAGCGCATGAACGGCTGGCTGCAATCATACGTAGAACGACTGCAGCACGACAACCTGCCGGATGCGCAGAGACAGCAAAAAATGAACGAGATCAATCCCAAGTACGTTCTGCGCAATTATCTTGCCCAACTGGCCATCGATAAAGCGGAAAACGGCGATTTTTCCATGGTCAGTGAACTGCTCGACCTGCTGCGAACCCCATATGACGAACAACCGGAGAAGGCCCATTTTGCAGTAAAACGTCCGGAATGGGCCCGAAACCGTGCCGGATGCTCCATGCTTTCATGCAGTTCATAACGGTTCCGCCACAGGAAATCAGCATAAAAAACCAGAGCGTCAGGCGGCCTCTTCATCAATTGAGCAATTTCCTTGGCAATCTCTTTGCTCTCTTTTCCTTCAACTTAATCTCGTGGTCTGCGGCATGTCGATAAAGTGGCAGACGCTGGTGGTAAAGTTTTTTCGCCGCGTCCAGATCCTGGAGAAGAGGACGTTTTTTGATTTTCCCTGCTGCATTTGGATGATTTTTGATTGATGCAATAATACCTTCTATACTGGAGTGCAGGTAAAATACTCTGCCAAGTTTATGGATTTTTTTTACCATAAAAAAACCACCACCAGTAGATACTATCGTGTTACTGACAGAACGCTTTAACCAGTCTGCAGCCTGTTGTTCCATTTTGCGGAATTCAGCTTCACCCTGATCGGCAAAGATCTTACGAATTTTTTTTTTGGTCAGTGATTCTATCAGGTCGTCGGTATCCACGGCAAATCGTCCCGTCTGTCTCGCGAGTTCCCTTGCCGTTCGCCCTTTGCCAACTCCCATAAAACCTATCAATATTATATTTTCCGACACATCTCACCTCATGTGGTTTTTATTATGGTCTGCTGTTTAGAAAAACCCGATCTGTATGTTTACGTACCAGATGGAGCACCAGAAATGTCCATAAATTTTCTTTATCTGGCTTTTTCTCTTCGATTTATGAGCTATTCCGCATCAATCAATGGCGTAAGGCCCTGCCTGGAAGTCACAGAACGCATCGGTTCGCAGGAAACAGCCTGGCCTCAACCGCACTCGATACTGCGATATATCCTTGCCAGGAAGTGTTTTTCTTCCGTTTCAATGAGTTTGTCGCACCGGAATCCATGAAAGCTGCAGATGGTGTGTAACAGTTCGAAATCCACATAAAGCCAGCTGAAAGGGTCTGACCGCAGCCCTTTGTATATCATGACAAAATCAGTTTCTCCGCAATACCCTCCCTCCTCATCATAGACAGCCTCACCCTTTTCCAGGAATTTTCCGGTCAGATCGGTTGAATCGGCAAGCAGCTGTCCGCTCGGCGCAAGCAAGGTGTCCAGGTGTTGGATAAAGAGATTCAGGCCATCCAGGGAGCCGGATATTCCTATCCCGTTCATGAGCATGAGAACTGTATCATAACGGGAATTTCTGAGATCCAGGATATTGCGGTGATACGACTTTTCGACTCCTCTTCTGCGCATTACCTCCACGCAGCCGGGGGAGATATCAATGGCATCGACATCCAGGCCCCTCGACTGCAAGACAAGGCTGTGGCAACCAGCTCCTGCACCGACATCGAGAATCCGTCCCCGGCAGGCTGCCAGGGCACATTTTTCGATCTCGTTCATTCTCTCGAATCCACGGAGCATGGTGGTTCCCTGCATGGTGGACATTTCAAGCGTCGAGGACCAAACATTGAGAAAAGCCTCTGAATCGCCGCAGCAAAAATCACTCAGCATTGTACCGAGCGGGTCTTTCTCTTTGTCCAATATACATCTTGCCATGTACTCATTCCTTTCACGATCAGTGCTACATTATGATGAAGTATAGAGAATATATACTGAAAAAAGACGCGAAAGAAAAGTCATGAAGGCAAATTGCAAAACGGCATGACTTCAGACGATTTTTTTTGCTATAACCGGGATATCGAAAGGCCCAAAATGGATCGACAACAGCAGGAAAAAGCAGGATTATTGGACAGAAATATTAAATCTGATTACCCCTCAAGCTCAGCCTGTAGAAGTGGAAGGGTGTGGGCTGTTCGTTTTACGGGTCTCTGTAGCCATGGACGGCTACAGCGAAGCCCCCAGGGATGGGTTTACGGCGTCCCGAAAAACGAACAGTCCACACCCTGGTTCAATAGCTGAACATTAGGGGCAATCAGAATATTAAATGCTGTCAATAAGGATACCATCTTTTCTGGAGGACTCCCTTAGATCTCGATTTTTATTTCCCAGCTAATTTCCAGAAACCTTCCATACATCATAGATACCCCGCAATATTTATCATGGGAGAGTTGAACACGAATCATCCGGACAACCAGATCATTGAAAGACGTGGCGTTGGTTGGGCCGCAAAGTACAAACCTTCAATGTAAGTCTTGATAGGAGAACAGCACCTTCGATGTGGCAATTTTTCGGTAATGGTCAATATGGTGATATGACATATATACCATCACTTTTAACCCTATGAAGCCTCTTCACGTTTTTGCGATGGCGGCTCACGATTGCTCTCATCTTCGTCAACCGGCTCGGCGGATAGCACTTCGGACGTTTCCCACACCTGCGACTCAATATTGCCGGCCTCGACCGAGCCCCTCGGCGGATAGTCGAGAGTCTCTCTGAGCTGCTCAATTCTGTCGGGAGCAAGTCTTGGAAACGGCAGCTTGCCGGCTTTGCGCCAGGATGCAACTTCTTTCGCAGCCGCATCACCACGCTCAACGTCGAGCCCGTCGTCGCGTCCCATGTAGAGGGTCTGTGAAGGAAAGGCAAAGCCGCTTCCCGAATTTTTAACTATGTCGCTCATTCGCAGCAAGACGTCTTCGCGTATGGCGTGGTATTCGTTGAAGTCTCGGGTCAGTGCATATATCCGAACGCCAATGTCGAGGGAAGATTGACCAAAATCTGCGAAGCGCACGCGCACCGTTTCGGTGTCAATCTTTGGATGGGCATGGAACATCTCGCGAAACTTTACCAGCACATAGCGCAATTGATCATTTTCGGTCTCGTAGCGAAGGCCGATGGTCGTGGTGATCAGCATTCGATCGCATTTCGCCCAGTTGATCAGCTGCATATCGGCAAGGGCAGCGTTGGGAACCGAAATCAAAGTGCGATCGAGCGCTCGGATCTTGGTCGTCCGCACACCGATTGTTTCGACGGTGCCGGTTTTGTCGCCGAAAGAGCAGAAGTCCCCGATCCGCACAGGCTGGTCGAGATAGAGCATAATGCCGCCGATGAGGTTTTCGAGTGTCGGTCGAATCGCAAGCGCAACCGCCAAACCGCCAATACCCAGGCCAGTCACAACGCTATAGAGCGGCAGTCCCAGCTCCTGTGCTGAATAACCGATGATCACCACGCTGACCGCAGTCCCGATGGTACGGGCACCCATGCGCCAAAGGTTCGCGTCGAAGCTCTCTTCCGGAATATCCTTTACCTGAACGATACGCTCGAAAATGGCGAGAATGATCAGCCATAAAAGCCAAACCACACTGACATTGATCAAAATGGTTCCCATATCGACAACCAGAGCCGAAAATGCCCCTGAAACAAATATTTGTTGGTCAATAAAATCCTTTAGGCTCCAGAGCACGATGAAGATCGCGATTGGTGTCAGGGCACGACGCAGCAGGTAGCCGGCCCGATTTTCGGTTTCGCGGCGGTTGACCACACGGTGAAAGAAACAGCAGGAGCGTAGCGAGAGTACTAATCAGGACCACTGAAATGACTTTCCACTTTGGGGTGTCCAGCCAGAGGTCTTGGAGACTCTGCGGAACGTTTCTGAGCACCAGCGCTGGGATCATCGGTCCGGTAAACTGGGGAATAGCACGATGCCAGCTAATGATGGGTAAAGACGTTTGCAGAGGCAGGTCTTTAATCCCTTGGTAGAAACGCGGCGCCTCCATAATAGTGTTCTCGCCAAACAGAAACTCCCCTTCACGCGCTCCCTTATTAACCTGGACGATCCAGATTGGGGTGCCGGGGATGCGCCATTTGGCAGGTGACCCATCTTTATCGAAGGCCTCTTCGTCAGGAATACTTTTCAGGTTAGGCAATTTGACACGCCCAAGGATGTCGAGCAAATATGCATTGGTGTCGATTCCGATATCACGGCGAGACAATGGCGGAATAGAGGACAGGTCAAGAAGAGCGCTAAGCTGAGAATTAATCACTTGCAACTTCTCGGCAAGCTCACGGGATTTGTTCAATCTATAAGATAGCAAGGTCTGTTCCAGCTCATCCCTGAGACGGAGAAAAGATTGCAGTGTGCCAAGCGGGCTGTCCGTTTGAATGGGTTTGATCGTGGGTATAACGCCGGCAGTCTGCGACGTCTCCGCGAGCGTATGCTCCTGGAGAGATCTGGTTTCTGTCGTTTCCTGGGCATGAAGGAAAGTGGCAGTGCAGCATATCAGGACGAAGGCCAGCCACCACGCAAAAGCGGTGGAGTAATCGAATTTCGGATATACGTTATACACAGTGATCTCCTCTATAGACCGATAAAATCATGCTGCTAATATTACGAATGTGCTAATGTATTGAGTTATCTTGTTTCAGAGAAAAGTTATCTTATGCTCTGAACTTACCTAACTCGTGTCCATCCAGAGACAAGAATATTTCTTTTAAATCGGGGCACTCGATAAATTTTACCTCAGACATATAACTGATTTCGAAGTCTCGCTTCACTCGCTTATCTCCGAGGATAAAATTTTGAGAGCAACGAAGAGTTAGGAGAAAAAGGCCGTTTCTGGACGGACACTCACTCAGTGATGGTGAGTTACCCTTTCATGTTTGATGGACTCGTAAAAACCTCAAATTTGAGATGGTTAAGTAAAAAGCTTCATATTCGAGGCGTGTGAATTTCACTATTATTTCGGCGTACTAAAGTACGTCGTAATGATAGTGGAATTTGCAACAACGAAGAAGATGAAGAGTTTTTACGACACCATCAAGTTTGATTATTCTACTTTTATCCAACCTGCAAGCACTGTCCTCAAAATCAAGCTTTTCAGACGATTTTTGATGAGAGTTTAGGCACCTGCCGATACTCGTTATTTTGAGGGTTCTTCCACAGGACCCCTAACAAAAGTGCTACACCTAAGCGTCCTGCAAGATCACGAATATATGAAAAGAGAACTGCACAAACAGCAATGCAAAGCCATGGACATTAGCAATCTTGCTCCAAAAACAAGGTCGAGCTCTGACATCGTTTCTGCAAGG
>CAWDYJ010000016.1:0-119380 GCA_963806525.1 uncultured delta proteobacterium | reverse complement strand
TCGGCTCCGAGACCTGGCAGACGTTTAAGGACTATAAGGAGAAGGGACGGCTCAAGCCGGCGGAGAAAACGGCGCGCCTGGCGCTCTTTCTCGCCGACCCCTCCCTTTCCTTCACCGGCGAGATAGGCGACGCCGACCATTACGCATCCCTGGGGTTCGCGAAATACGAACCAATTTGCCTGGAGCACGACTGAGAGTCAGGTTTTGAATTAAAGTTATTCTTCCCGCGTCACCTTTTCACGTCCCAACTTGAATCAGTCGTAGTTAATCTGCACGTCGTTGGGTGCCGGCTCCCCTTGCCATTTTCCAAAAGGTCCCTGAGGCTCAACATAAAAACCGCCCATTTTGTTCAGCAGTGTGGAAAATATCCGCCCTCACTGCGCCAGCCTGAATGACTGAAATGGACATAGCACTGTTTTTCATCGGCGCTTAACAAAAAGGCGATCTCAGTTCCAGCCCATCCATCCAAATCTTCTTCTCTAATGGCCTTCCAGCGAACGAGCCTGCCCGGTTGAAGCTCTACCACTTCGAACTTCTTGCAGTAATCTCCGAACCAGAACTCCAGTACTTCTCCGACCTTCGAGCCGCTGCCGCGGGTATCGGAAGTCCACCATTCCGCGAGTTTCCTTGTGTCCGTCAATGCCTGGTATACAGCTTCCGGTGATGCTTTGATCCCGATTTCATGACGGATACTGTAAGTTTCCATTTTTTACCTCCTGCTAGTCGCGCCTGACCCACGGCAGTGTCCGGTTCGCAAACGCGCTGTCATGCCGGAGAAGGTGAAATATATAGGATCCCAGGCACAGTTGCCGAAGATCAGAGCTGTGAGCGCTGCGACCATCATACCTTCGATAATCCAGGCAGCGATGTGCCAGCCGAGAAGGAGCGTAACACCGATGGACAGCATGAACGTGCCGGCCATTCCCTGGGCAAAGCGCCTTGGAGCAGGAGCCCTCGTGAGCCGCGTACCTCCCTTTGATTCGGCGATCAGGTTGTTGTACAGAGCATCAAACGGGTTCAGAGCGGGAACGAGGACGTTCCACCAAAGGATGGCCGAAAGGATCAGAAAAAACAACCCGCTTTGCAGTACCAGGCCGATAGCCACCAGGATCCCGATGAGTTTCGGCTGAAACATCAATGCGGGGAAAAGATGCCCGCAGGCAACGGAACCAGCATCCCTGAACCCCTGTTGCTCAACAAAGTTACGTTTGGCTGAAAAAAACATATTGCCTCCTTTCACTACAGACCAACTCCCTTCAATACGGTCTTTTACCTGCCCGTGACAACGGAGTTTTATATCTTTGCTCTAATTATACCAGCCCTGGCAGAAAGTACGGGACGGTAGATTTGAGCAAAACAGCAGAAAATAATGCTGAAGATTCGGAGTTCGAAAGGAACGGTCTTATACAAAAAAGTGGGACTCTTCTCAAGGAAAAGTCCCACTTTTGGAGTATGGTCCCCGTTGTAAAGAACTTAGAACTTTTGAGGGCATTTTTGACGAACCAGAACCGATAGTTGGAAATATAAAAGACGATACCATTCTGGATATGGCCTTTGAATTATGGCTCCCCAGCGCGGACTCAAAAAGGGGAAAACTCACATTTCCACGGTATTATTGGCATCTTTTAGACGAATACTGGAAGAAAATTATTCAATATTGCAGTTTCCCAGCATTATTTGCAATATCTAATTTAAAACATCAGTACTGCTCCTTGATTTCGTTCTCTTGACATTATTGAGACAGAGACACTACTTTCAAACTGTCTCTAAAGAGGGAAGCTTACGAGTTAAGTTTAACTCCCTTGGCAGACAATTTTATAAAGTGTTTCGCCGACACTACCAGGCACAATTGGTTGCCTGGTTCCTTTTGATACAGGACTAGACCACAATACCTTGCCATTTGTGTCATAGTCATTAATTTGCATGCTACGATATGTTCGGTTTTTACAATCATATTCCGATAAAACCAGAGTATGAGAAAATTTATCATAACCTTGTGTTGGCAACCCTTTTTTCTCTTGTGCTTTTATAATTGAGTAGGGATAATCTTCAATTCTTACCCAAGCTCTGACTAGAGAATTGGAGAGACGCATAATACTTGTTTTGCTGACGGTTATGTTTTTCTTTATGGCAGTCGCTGTGCTTTTGCGGAAGTTGTCCTGCGGTGCACGTTTTACAACACTCCTATAGGCTTTATGGTTTTTAGATTTATTTGTAACAGTGTATTTGCCCTTCTTAGCCTGAAGCTCCCTGAGAATTGGTGCAACCCCTTTTTTTTCACCATCGATATAAATTACTCCTTGTGGACTGACTTTGGATTGCACAACCGCACTTGAATTATTTTCTTGGTTCATTTTCCTGGAAGATGTCTGCAGGCCAAAAGAACGGACCATGTTTTTTCCGGTTTTTTTCTGCTCTGGGCTGGTCGTTTTCCCTTTCGGTTGCAGCAACACAAATGAAACAGCCGCAATTACCGCAATAGCACACAAACCATACAATCTTCTATTTATTCCTCTTTTAATCGGGAAGAAACTAAAATTTCTCAAACCTGTTGCAGTTGGCGATTGGGCAGATTCTTCAGGATTTCCGTCCGGCCCGATTGCTGCCCCATTGAGCCTGTCAACTCCACCGTTTGACTGAGGCATACTTGGAGCTTTCTGATGATTGGTATGAGGATGCCCAAGGAAACCATACAAGTCAGCAAGAAACATCATTGCCCTGGTAAGCTCTTCAATCCGCTCATTTACAGTTAACTCAAGCTTGTCATTTGCATTTCGCAGTCCTCTCTAAAATGCTTGCCAAACGTGCCATCAACGATCGAGGTAAGCACATAAACGCCCATATTCTCATAGTTTCCACCGCCACGCTCTGAAGTTGCCAATAGGCAACCGTACCGTCATTTCTCGTGAGTCTGATTTCACATCTATGCATCCCTTGCATTTGCAGAGCGCTTGCGAGGTGATTAGAAAAAATATTCCTATCATCAGCATCAGCAATAAAACTGAAAAAAGGTTTATTGGCGAGCAGTCTTTTCTCTATTCCAAGCAGTTGCGCGCCAGCAAGATTTACCTCCCGTATCACTCCATGTGCATCAAATGTAAAATAGCCGACAGGAGAAAAGTCATATAGTTCTAGATACTTGTTCGGCGATAGCTTCAATCCCCTCCCAGATTCGGCGCAGTTCTTCGTTCTGCATCTCCAACTCGACTTGGCGGCGCTGCAACTCGTGGAGGATTCTACGCATATCGTCCACCTCCTGGGAAGGCTTCCCCCTGCAAGCTCTCGCTTGACCCGCGCCTCAGCTCGTTCAGCAGCTTCGGCTGGTTTGCTTCCTCCTTTTTTCATGATGTCACCTCACTTAATCAGGCAACTGGTGGTTGCGACAGTCCCGGCACTATATACAAACGTACGCTCTCAGATGTTGTAGTGACGTGTTTTATTGTAAAATCCTGGCAAGATCTTAACCGCTGCTCAGCAGCTTTTATTACTTCATAATGTGTATTAAGTGTACCATTACATTCCTGCCAGTAAAATGTTGAGGTCGATTCGTAAGCTTCCCTAAACAATAGACATGTCAAAAGTAGAGGTTTCTGGCAAAACATGGGCAAGGGGTGCATGAACCGAGTAAAAGAAAATGATTCTGAAGAATTGAAATTCGGAGGGAACGGGTTTTTTCAATAGAAAAGTGGGACTTTTCTCAAGAAAAAATCCCACTTTTGGAGTATGGCTCACCATAGTGGACGAACTTCGAACTTTTGATGACATTTTAGACTGGACCGGAATCGATAGTTGTAAACAATAAATGAACAACCCCGCAACCTGCTGCGGGGTTGTTCATTTATTTCTTGACACAGAACCTACCTACTGATAGGTTTGTTACATGAACGACACACGAACCAATATCCTTGATGTGGCGGAAGATCTCATCCAGCGGGTTGGGCTTAACGCCATGAGCTATAAACACGCAATCCACAACTATGTACGGTTTGTCCTTTCTGGGACTATAGTTATGCAGCATCCTGGCAATACATTCTTTACCGACGCCACTTTCACCCAGAATTAACACGTTGGCATTGCTTGCGGCGACTTTCAGCAATAATTCTTTGAGTTCGCTCATGGCGCACTCTTGCCCCAGACGATGCCTTCTGTCCTCGGGTTGGAGGTAAGGTCTTGTATCGGGCCGGTATTGATAACGGTTTCTATTTTTTGGACAAGTTCTTTGCCGTCAAAAGGCTTGGTAAGATAGTCAACAGCACCGGCCTTAACGGCATCAACGGCATCGGGAATAGTTCCATAGGCGGTTAGAAAAATAACCGGCAGCTGAGGAAAGATTGGCTCTGATCTTTGCCAGGAGCTCCAGTCCGCTCATCTCCGGCATCTTTATGTCGGAAACAAGGATATCTGTTTTTTGCGTTTTGAGGAGTTCCAGAGCTTCTGGTCCGCTGGCAGCCTTGTGGACTGAAAAACCGGCGGCTGTCAGCCGGGCTTCCAAAACTTCTAGAATTGATGGATCGTCATCGACGATCAGGACATGTTTTGCTTTACTCATAAAGGTTTTCTTTTTTCCTGGACATTCTTGTCAATTGCTTCAAGTTCGGAGATTTGCGTTTGCAGTTTCTCAATCTGATTTTGCTGCTTTTCAATGGTCGCTGTCATCTTCGCAATTTTTATCTGCTGGTTGGCGATTAAGGCATTTTGCTGATTTTCGCGTTCTGTCAGACGATTTTTTCTTTCTTTTATTAACTCGCCTCTGCTGTTGCAAAGCAAGAATAAGAAGGTGTCGATTCTCCACAAAGGGAGCGCTCCCTTTATTCGCGTCCCATTGCTGCAGATTATTGATTGCCTCAATCAACTGGTCTTCGTTACGCGCCAGCATCATTTGGGTACATGCCAATCCATAGAGAGCTTGATTTTTGTCTTCTGCAGAAAGCGCTGTCTCATAGATTTGTTCGTATTCGAGGGTGGCGTTTTCGAAATCACCGTTGAGAAATAATTGTTCTGCGAAAGCCTGGGGATGCACCTCTTTTTATGGAAACGGCACTGGCTGCATCACCGCACATGAACTGCACAGTAGCCAGCAACAACAGAAAAAGGAACAATTGATTCAACCAACGAAACGATAATGATTGGCATTTATGCATTATGCTTACCGACCTCCACTTACCTCAGATGCTAACTATAATTACTTGTGTCAATTTGACCATATTTTCATGCTGGTCGGGTTGGCAGTGTAAAAGAAAAGGTGCAGCCTTGTTCTTTATTGTTGGTCACCTGTATTTTCCCGCCGTAACTGGCGACAATTTTCCTGGAAATCGCCAATCCCAAGCCAACACCATCAAGGTGACCTCGAACTGTTTTGGTTCGGTAGTATTTGGTGAAGACGAGAGAGAGTTCGTCGTCAGCAATACCGGGCCCGGTGTCCGATACTTGGAAGAGCAGAAATTTCCTGGTGTTACTGTTTACACAGGAGACCATCACGGAGCCTTTCTCCGGAGAATATTTGATGGCGTTGCCAATGATATTGACGAATACCTGTTGTAATTCTTCCCTGACTCCATAAAGATCGGGACACTTACTGATACCTTTGACCACTAAAGTTACTTTTTTCTTTTCGGCAAAGGAAGCAAAAATTTCGGTACTGCTCAACACCAGTTGCTTGGTATCAATTCGGACTGATTTTTTCTTGCGCACATCGGATTCAAGGACTGAAACGTTGAGCAGATAATTGAGGAGTTTGTTGATCCGTTGGATTTCAACACTGGCAATCTTAAGAAATTTACGCTGTTTGTCGTTTATCGGGCCGAATACTTCCTCAATAATCATATTAACAGATTCGCCAATGGAAGAAAGCGGGGTCCTGATTTCGTGGCTCAGAGTGGCAATAAATTCATTGCGGATATTCTCCTCTTCGTTGAGTTGCCGGCTCATATCATTATAAGAGGCGGCCAATTCATCGAATTCTTCACCACCTTTGAGGTTGATTGGCTGATGGGATTTATCAATTGAGATTCGTTTCAGAGCCCGGGCCAAAGTTTTAAGCGGGGTGAAAAAGGATCTTGTAATAAACCAGATACCAACAAAGCCGACCAGGATGCTTATAAAGAATCCATAAAGGCCGTTTCTTGAACTGATTCTGCTTCTTTCATTGAGTCCGTGAAGGGCGTGTTGTATCTCTTGCTGATTTTGTCGTTTTCCTGGCTTATGGTTTTTATCCAGTTTGAAACGACCTGCTCGGTGACCCATTTGTCACCGATTTTAGGTGGAGACCCGTCATCCCATAAACCTGTTCTGTGGCGATTGTAACTGTATTTGAGCTCTTGCCAGATTTTGTCATTGTTTTTGGTTGAACTAGACAGTTCGACTGCCTGATCTAACGCCTCTTCGAAGTTTTTTTGGGCTTGCTCGAAATACTCTGAGTAGCGATCTTTTTTGAGGATATTAAGTTTTTTATGATTGGCGTCCATGTCGAGCAGATTTGTCTTTAAAATCTCAGTAAGCTCGTCTATCTTAGTGTTTATAATGACTATTTCTTCAGTTGTTTCGACCATCCTCTGGACATTTATCAAGAGAATAGCGACTGTTCCGGAGAAAATAAGAAAAAACAGAAAAAAAATCAGGGAAAGTTTCTGCTTTATACCGAGTTTCAAGCCCATTGTACTCCTTGTCCATTAAATCACTATAAATTGCCGATTTGCTGATTCTAGCAAACGATATACCAGCTGTCACCTATTGACTGGTATGTTCTGGAGAATAAATAACACAGATTTATTGTGTTTTTCTCTGCACAGCATTGGGGGCTGAAATCCTGTCATGGGTGGAAATGCGAAGTGCTGCATGGTTGTGTGCAAAATATGCTACAGGTTGTCTGTTAAGTGGGCAATATTTGCCTGCTGAAGGATGAATGAATTTCGTCATCCTGTTGGCTAAAAAACTGAGAACAAAGAAGAAAAATTTAGTGGCATAAGCCTTGCTTGGCTCTTTTTATATCTTGGCAATCAAGACTGTGAAAGCAGGAGAAATTTCACATCGTCTTTTGACAATAATAATTTTATGAAACACATTATTACTGCATTGCTTATTGCAAGTCTTTGTGCTTTTGGCATGATGGCTGTGGCTGAAAAAACTGGATCCATCTGGCTCTCATGAATATGGTGAGTCAATGAGTCGCCTCATCTTTCATGAACAATCCGTTCTTTCAGGTCTTGTTCTTGAAACAGATCGGGGCATTGCTATTACCACCAACCGAGGAACTTTTCTTCTTAAAGGGGTAGAACCCAGGGCTCTTGTCGGTAAAAATGTCCGGGTGACGGGGGTGATCAGGGATCAATCAATTTTTGCTGTGAAGATACATAATTAATCATCAGCAAAATGGAAAGCTGGTCAACCGGAGGTAACTCTCCTGTGCCGGTTGGCTGTCTTATATCCTCTGTTACTTTGCCAAAGCGAAACTAACGGCTTGCTCGACATGCAGAGCAGTGGTATCGAACAGGGGGACCGTAGTGTGTTCCTGACTCACCAGCATGGCGATTTCTGTACATCCTTCAATCACCGCCTCGGCACCTTGCCTGCGCATTGTCTCTATAATGTTCGGAAAATTATTCGCGATTCGCTTCTGACTTTTCCCCGGCAGAGTTCTTCGAAGATGACATCATGAACTATTTTCCGGTCTTCCAGGGAGGGAGTGATGACCGTGAGACCGTATTTTTGTGAGAGCCTGCCCTTGTAAAAATCTTCTTCCATGGTGAATCTGGTACCGAGCAATCCAACGGTCTGGATGTTTTCCGCCTTGATTCGTTCTGCGGTGGAATCGGCGATATGCAGAAGCGGGATATCGACAGCTTCGGTTATGATTCCGGCTACTTTATGCATGGTGTTGGTGCAGATGAGGAGAAAATCGGCCCCGGCCTTTTCAATCTTCTGTGCCGCATCGGCCAAAAGTTCACCGCATTCAGTCCATTTTCCCTGCTGCATGAGTCTTTCCAGCGGCTGGAAATCAACACTTACCATGACAATTTTTGCCGAATGGAGTCCACCCAGCTTTTTATTGATACCCTGGTTGAGCAATCGGTAGTAATGTGCCGTGCTCTCCCAGCTCATTCCGCCCAACAGGCCAATTGTCTTCATGGATTTTCTCCAGGCAACGCTCAGTAACTTTAGACAAGTGAGGCTATTAAAGCACTCGGAGGTGGTTTGTTTGATAGTCGGGTAAAATCATCGAGGCGTCGGTATTTATCAACTCAGGATGGTTGCCAGTTGCGCAGCAGATTTGCCGGCTTTGGCCATTTCCAGGGTTGCCTGGAGCGAACGGAAAATTTCCCGCAGCACTGGAACTTTTGGTCTGGGGGAGAGCATGTGGACCTCGATGGTTTTGAGGTCCAGGACGATCTCTTCAAGCAGATCGTACTCAAGGCCAAGGCCGGAGATTTCATTTTTAATCTCTTCTGTGAGAAGATGCACAGTGTGACGGTCAGTCTCGTCAGCAACCGGACCTTCACCCAGATGGAGGCTGTTTTCTGCTGAATGCTGCGACGGGAGTAGAAATGCCGAGGACTGCTAAACCCTCCGGAGTGATGCTGATACCACCGGCAAGAGTTCTCAGTTCGGTCTGTCCCTGCACCATCAGCTGTTCAGCAAGGCTTCCGGCTTCGGTCTTGTCAAGGCCGATCGCTGCACCCACGTCATACATGGAAACCTGCACCTCGACATCTCCACCGGTTTGTCTGTAAAGTTCTTCCAAGTAGTCTTTGCTCTTGAGGTCTTCGCTATCCATGTGCCTGTAATCCTATTGTTTTGGGAAGGTGAGCAAATATTTTTAAAAAATATTCGCCCAGTGTACCATCAAGGTGCGTAAGAGTCGAGCTGGATTTGTTTGGTGAAAATTGATCTTTGTTCGTCTTTTCTGTGGCTGACAAAGAGGATGGTGGAGAGTTTTCTGTCGGCAGATTTTTTCAAGAAGATCAAGAAGTCTGTTTCTATGGATATCGTCAAGGCCCTGGGTAGGTTCATCGAGGATGAGCAGTTTCGGTCGTTTAATCAGTGCCCGGCCAATAAGGACCAGCCGCTGCTCGGCAAAAGTCAGTTTTCTGAATGGAACTCGCATTTTTCAGGAAGAGATAGCCAGGTCAACCAGTGTTTGGCCGTTTTGATTTCTGTACCGGATACCTTGGTATACAGCCCGATTGAATCGTACAGTCCGGAAAGTACCACATGGAGTGCGCTGCCGGGAATCCGGTGTTCCCGGTGCAGCGATGGTGAAACAATGCCCATATGTTTCTTGATCTCCCATATCGATTCACCGGAACCTCGTTTCTTGCCAAAAATCCGCAGGTTGTTGGCGTAACATTTTGGGTTGTCGCCGGTAATAATATCAAGAAGAGTCGATTTGCCGCAGCCGTTTGGCCCGGTAATCAGGGTATGATCTCCGTCGTAAATTGCCAGGTTAAGCCCTTCAAAAAGCTTTTTGTCACCGTATCCGGCAAAACCATCCTGAAGATAAATGAGTTCGTTGCTGCGGACGTTGACCGTCTGCAGACCTCTCCTGACAGCTGTCAGTGATGGGGGCGGGGGGCAACTGGCCGGATTGTTTATAACCGTCAATAAACGGTCGTACGAGAGCCTGTTCACCAGACAGTTCCAATCGGCCTGATCTGATCCATGCCAGATGGGTACACCAGGCAGGGATGTCGCTTACGCTGTTGACCAGCAGTATCAACTCGATATTTCGATCCGGCAATTGCTGCAGGGCCAGATCAAGTTCATGACAACTCTGTTCATCAAGTCCATCATAGGGGTTCTGGATAATAGAGTGGTCGCTCCGCTGATAAGTTTTTGCAGAAAAAGCAGCTTCCTGCACTGCCCGGAACTCAACTGGCGGTATCCTTTCTGAAGACAATGATCTATGCCAAAGGTTTTTAAAAGAGGCAGATGCCTCTGGTAATCGGGTAAAAATTCACAGACCAGAGTGCCGGGATCTATTTTGTCCAGGAAATCGCTGTCGTCATTGCGCATTTCTGCTTCATAAATTTCCTGTTGTACCTGAAAAGAGAGGATTGCCAGTTGCTCAGGCAGAGTAGAGGACATCTGTGGAAAAACCCTGTAATTTCCCGGACAGAAGATCAGCCAGTCGGTCGATGCCGGAGTTGTTTTCACCAAAGATACACCACGATTGGTCAGGTGCTGTCGTCAATTCATCGATACTGGAGGTCTTTGTGGAGAAAATTTTTTATATGCATTGTAGTTTCTTGCTCCTGGAAGTCTGTCGTAAAAAAAGAAAACAAAGAGTACTTTTTAACATTAATAACCTGAATATACCACCCAGGCACGTATCCCATCATGACAGGGCTGGACTAGAATAAGAATAGCCTTGTTTCCCTTATTTGGGTGTTTGGACATTTCAGATGAAAAAATGGTCTAACGAGAGAACTGTCGTGTGCAGGATGTGTTTTTTGTTCTGGATATGGTATTTTCGACTCTTCGGCCGACGACAATTTGTCGGTATGAAAGAGTCAATCTTCGGACAAAATGGAAGTATGGCAATGTGCCAGATGGTGATATTTCTGTGCATCGCATAATTTTTTGACTAAAAAATATGATAGGTAGGTGGTGAAATGATGGTGTTTACTTTGACTCGTACCTTGTGCTGTAAGTGGGAGAAAATGAAGATGTCGCTCTTTTTACAGATGTTGTTTTTTTTGCTGGTCGCTTACCTGTTTTGTGTGCTTTTTATGTACCTGCGACAGGAAGCATTTCTTTTTTTTCCACCTGCGGCAAGCCATGCAGAGCATGGGTATGAAAATGTTGTCGATTACCAGCTCGAGCAAGAAAATGTCACCCTAAGGGGGTGGCTGGTCAATCCAGAATTGGTGCAGGAAAAACTGCTCATCTATTATGGTGGTAATGCGGAAGATATTTTTCTTAATATTGACGAATTCAGGGATATTAACGCTGCGTCACTGTTTGTCGCCTACCGGGGATATGGGCCGAGTGATGGATACCCTGGTGAGAGAGAACTCTTTGCCGATGGTCTGGCAGTGATCGATGACATGGTCAGCAGATATTCGCCGCAACAAATTTTTCTGATTGGCAGAAGCCTTGGCTCCGGCGTGGCCTGTTATGTTGCTGCCCAAAAAGAAGTACAGGGAGTTATTCTGATCACGCCCTATGACAGTATAGAAAATGTTGCCCGGTCGAGTTTTCCCTGGCTGCCGGTTTCTCTGCTCCTCAAACACCGATTTTCTTCAATACTTTTCCTGGATCGGATTGTTTGTCCGTTGCTGGTTATTTACGGGGGGCAGGATGGGGTGGTTCCTCCGGAACGAACGCATAACCTTATCGATCATATTGCGGGAGAAAAAGAAATCGTCTTTATAGACCGGGCTGATCATGGTACGATTGACATGTTTCCTGAATACTGGGAGGCAATACTTCGTTTTATTAATCGACAGGAATTGGCAGAGGAGTAGTGGAATCTCCTGAAGTGAGATAATAATGGTAAAAATGGGCGAAAATATATGTTGTTCGCTTTGTTGCTTATCGGGCTTAACATTTGCAGTTGCGGTTGATTACTTGTTTTTTCCCTTTTCGATCAACAGCAACGTAGGTGAAGGCTGCTTTCGTCACCTGGAATTTGAGCTCCTCACCGACAGGTCTGGTCAACAGTGGGTTTTACCCAGACTTCGAGATCGATGGTGATTGAGGTTGTACCAATTTTGACCACCTCGCCGTAGCAGCAAACCACGTCCCCGACATGCACCGGCTTGATAAAGCTGATCGATTCTACGGCAACAGTTACAATCCTTGAGCAGGTTGTTTCCCGGGCCAGGATACCTCCGGCGATATCCATCTGGGACATGATCCAGCCACCGAAAATATCTCCGTCGGGGTTGGTGTCAGCCGGCATGGCCAGAGTTCGCAGGATAAGATCGCCATTGGGGTGGTTGTTTTCTTGCATTATATTTGTTCCTTGTAGAGTCGTGATGTAAATCAGAAGACAAGGTGACATCGGAATTGTCATGTTTGATTTCGCTGTTGCTTTTTATCTTACCATTGTTCTGAAAAGATGATTACTTGAATTTTATCTGAGTTCGCTATAGCTTTTAAAAGAGTCTCTGTTTTTTGGCCTCAGAGCCATCCTTAATTTTGTAGGTCATTTTTTATGAAATTATCAGTCCTATAAAATCACGGTAAATAAAAATACTATGCGAGGAAGCATGACAAGCGATAAGAGACGATTCAGCCGGATTTTTTTTAATGTAAAGGCAAAGCTTACGGTGGATGAAGTTGTCTATGCGGTTGATCGTATTGCCAATCTCAGTGTTGGTGGTTGCCTGTTGGAGATCGAAGGGGAATTTGCTTTGGGGAGTGACTGCAAATTTACCATTCCTCTGCCGGGAATCGATCCAGGTGTTGATGTTTTTGGCGAAATTGTCCGTGTCGGACAATGGCGAGGTGGGCCTGAAATTTACAATCTATCGATCCGGAAAATCTCTTTCATCTTCAGAATATCATTCGATATAATGCTGCGGACCCTGATGCGATAGAAGAAGAAATCAGCGCTCATCCAGGTCTTAAATAGTTCATGTCCATCTACACCTTCCTGTATTTATCGTCAAAGAAGGAACAATGAAAAGAGATGTTCGTCAAATGACGAAAGAAGTGTCTTCCCAGGCCCGGCAAAAAACCCGATAAAAGTGAAGTTATATCGTGTCCTGGTCGTTGTTCTTTTTACCATTGTCACGTGCGGGGCTTTGACCATACCTTTTATCTACGAATCCCAGACCCTCTGGTATAAAGTCGGAATTGATAGAACAATGCTGCGTGGAGGGCAGTTGGCCGGTCTTCTGGCTGCAGTCCTGCTGTTTGTCCAGATACTGCTTGGTGCAAGGAGTAAATTTTTACAGGGGCTTTTCGGGATTGCGAAGCTGATGCAATGGCACCGGATCAATGGCATTATCGTATCTCTTCTGGCTCTTTGCCATGTTCTCCTGGTCTTGCTACCTGAGGGGTTGACCAACTTGCCGATTGGTAAAAAATACTGGCCGGAAATGGTTGGTGGTCTTCTGCTTTTCATCATTCTCTCAATGGCCTTTTCCTCGCATTTCAGACAGAAATTGGCCTTGAATTACAAGAGGTGGAGAATAATCCATAAACTGCTCGGTTATTTTGTCATCTCATTTATCGCGCTTCATGTCCTGTTTGTCAGTGATTCGTTTCAGCACAAGGTCCCAAAAGCTGCCTTTTTAGCCTCTCTTGTCGGAGTAATCGGATCGGTGATTCTGAGCAAAATAGCTAAAAAACGATCAAAGCTGTAAAGGTCAGTAAGAGAGAGACGGTTTCGCCTGGTCCGCGAAAATTGTAACATGAGAAGGAAGGATGAGAGATAGTTTTGGTAACGTTAAATCTTGATTTTCCAGGCGACCTCACTATTGTCTCACTATCTCTGGCAGGGTTCTCTGCCGATTTTTTGCTGGGTCACCCGGCAAATGAGATGAGCACGACAAACGTATTATCCCGTGGAGGATAGTTATGAAAAAAATTCCGTTTTATCAGCGTACTGCTGGCTATTATGCTTTTGGCCGGACAAACAGTTCTGGGAGCTGTACGAGCCTGGGAATTGGATCAGGCCCACTCAAATTTTTATTTTAGCATCGACCATATTTTTTCAAAAGTTCACGGGCATTTTAATGAATTTTCCGGCGAAGTGAAGTTCGATCCGGCGAATCTGGCGGAAAGCAGATTCTTTTTTGAAATTAAGACAGACTCTATTGAATACCGGTATCGCTAAACGTGACAAGCACCTTCAATCTGCAGATTTTTTTGACGCAGGCAATTTCCGCTGATGACTTTTGAATCAGTCAAAATCACTGATCTGGGCAACAATGTCTACCAGGTTCTTGGAAAATTCACGGTCAAAGGCAAAGTTTATGACTTGACGCTGCCTCTTACCTTGGCCGGAGTGAAGGATCATCCTGCTGTGAAAAATAAGGAAGTTATCGGTTTTAATGGTGAGCTGACTATCGACCGCCTTGACTACAAAGTTGGTACCGGCAAATTTTATGAGATGGGAATTGTTGGCAAAGATGTTGAAATTCTGGTCACCCTGGAAGCACTTAAGTAATAAATAAGAGAAATGGTCTGGTTGTCCGGTTGTGCTGCAGCTGCCTGAGTTATTGTTGTTTTTCATTTTCAGTTTGAATTGCAGGGATATTGACAACCACAATAGTTTGCTTAAATTCTTTGACAGAGCCTCCATTGTGACTGCTGGGAACAACGGACTTTTGATCGGTTGGTTGGATGTATGCAATCATTTTGTTTTGAGAAAAAATACGGAGGCTCGAAAACCTAAGTTGTGTAAATTATTTATGAAATCCCGATAAACGGGGTAAGCGTCTTTGAAAAGGAGGCTTGTTATGGCCCATACCTGTAAAAGTTGCGGGGCTGTGGCGGATGATCCTGGCCATTTGTGCAATCCAACCGTTGAAAAACTTAACTGCTCGTATTGTGGAGCAACCGATGTTGGCGCCACTCATGTGTGCAAGGAAAAACTTGCGGCAATGAAATTTTCCTGTGAATCCTGTGGCAGAGTGGCTGCGGAGGATACTGAGCTTTGTAAACCTTTTAAAATTTCCTGAGAAGTTCAGGAAATTCACAATTCCTTGCTGCAGCAATAAAGGCCGATGCGTATGACGCACCGGCCTTTATTGTATTGCTGAGAAATGACTGGGATGTTCTGCAAACAGGTTTTGAACCCCGGTAAACGGTAAAAACAGAATTTTTATACTCCTTTGACGGGTGTATCGGCCTAAAAACAGAAACCCTGCATTGGCAGGCCGGCCAGCTGGAAAGCCTGGTGGATGCCCTTGGGAAAGAGGTTGTAGAAATATCTTATTGTCCCCTTGTCCGGACCCATTTTTTTGGCCATGTCTGCGGTCACGACCCGGACAAAAGGATGTTTCTTTCTGGTTGCGTAGGAGTCTCGTATCAGTTGAATGACGGTGAGATGATCTTCACTGAGTTTGATGTTCAGTTTATCGGCAATGTAATCCCGAATCTGATCGTCCCAGGAATTAAGGTCGAGAAGGTGATTGTTGTCTGAAAGGAGATATCTTTTTCCGTTCAACTCCAAATAATGGCTTATGTTGGTCATAGAACACCTCCTGCAATGAGTTTGTCGTACTGTTCTTTGCGGTTGATCCGACATTACCTCAAGTAATACACTAAATTCTTATTTAAATATACCATGCGCGGTCCCTTTTTCAAGTGGAAAAGGGGGCATGCTCGTTATGTAATTATTTGAAATAGCTAGATATGGCCACAATATAGTACTTTGGCGCGTGGCTGTCTGTTGGGCTAGAAATCGATTCCAGGCTGGGGTTCGATTTCTTTTCGGTAGGCATGCTTTATTTCCCGAACCTCGCTGCCGGTGTCAGCAAGTTCGATTATGTCCGGATGGGCGTCTCTGCCGGTCAGGATAATGTGCATATGCGGCGGCCGGAGAGAAATAATCTCTTTCACCTGTTCTAAGTCAACCAATTTAAGGTGCAGGGCATTATTGATCTCATCAAGGATCAATGTGTCGCAATCGTCGGCTTTGAGAATGTCCTGTATGAGTTGCAGGGCATCCTGAGCATTTTTTCGATGTTCCGAATGGGGAAAAGGATTGCCTTCGATACCACAGAAACCCTTTCCCGTATGGTACAGTTTTACCAGTGGCGCAAGTTTTTTTACACCGTCCCATTCTCCTGAATAGAGATCGCCTTTCATGAATTGAACAATGGTGGTTTTCAGTCCGTGGCCACAGCCTCGTAATGCCATGCCCATGGCGGATGTTGTTTTCCCTTTACCGTTTCCGGTAATAATGACAATAAGACCCTGGGGACTTTTGGGTTCAAATTTAGTGATTGTAATCTTGGTCGTCCATTGTGATCTCGGATGAGTCGGGTGGAAAGAAGTTGGCGTCAGATTTTGCTTACTGGGCGTCGGTATATGACGATTGTGTAAGGCTCTGATCCGTTGGGGAAATGTTGCCGGCTTCTTTCAACAAACTGATCTTCTGAAAAATCCGGGAAGGTGACATCTCCCTCAACGTCTCGTTCCAGAAGGGTAAGAAACATTGTTGTCGCCACAGCCAATCCCTGCTTGAAAATATCAGCTCCACCGATAAGGAATACTTTTTCCGCCTGGCCGCAAAGTTGCAGTGCATCGGCAAGGGATGGGGCATATTCTACCACCTTCTGGAGAGTAATTCTTATTCCGACTGAGAACAATATGGCGTCTTCCGGGGAGTGGGGCAGGGAAAGATTCGAATGTCTTTCGCCCCATGATCATCGGATATCCCATGGTTGTTTTCTTAAAAAAGCGAAGTTCTTCGGGGATGTGCCACGGCATTTTGCCATCCTTGCCTATTACACGGTTTCTGGCCATTGCGGCTATGATAATAATTTCCATTTTAAGTAATTTCGGCAGAATAACTGAAAAAGATATTGTATTATTAGGTTCTATTTAATAGCAGAATATACTGAAATTAAATATTTTATTAGCATCAACTTCTAGTTTAACAATACGAAGATTATACGTAAAGAATTCAATTAAATTTATGAGATATGTAGTGCGGCTGATAATGAAATCTGTCGATTAAGACCAGGATGAGCTTGCAGCAAATAAAGATTAAAAGAGTTGGAGGAGTTTGATGAAATTACATTGTCCCCACTGCGGAGTAAAAGGTTCTGCAGAAGACTCATACAGTGGACGAAAAGTTAAATGTCCCAAATGCCAGGGTGTCTTTACCGTTGAGCCCGATATGGGTCTTGAGTTATCCCAAGATGCGACTTCTGTATCAACCACACCGGTTGAATCGTCTCTTTCGGCAAGTGAGGTCGACACAATAAATCTTGCCGAAGACCGGAACAGAGCAGCCTGGTACAGATGATGAAGTGGTTTCGGTTGTGGCGGTCGACGAACAGATTGAGATTGCCGGGGACCTGGCCGAGCCGGAAACGGTCACCGCACCTGGTGGTAAGGAGGAGCTTGACTGGGAGGATGTAGCTTCAGAGATTGATCTGCAATTAGACGAGGCGGAAGGGGGAGAAAAAGAGGAAGAACCCATAGAGATTAGGACCCTGCTGATGGTTTTGACCTGTCAGAGGAAAATGATGATCAAGCGGGAGACGAGATGAGTGAAGGCAGGGTGATTGAAGCTGAGGAAGATCCTGCACAAATCATGACAGACGAGATTACTGAAACTGCCGAAAGTGTCGAGAGTGTAGAGGAGAAAAAAGAGGATCCCATAGAGCTTGAGGACCCTGTTGATGGTTTTGACCTGTCAAAGGAAAATGACGATGAAACTGGAGACGAGGCCAGTGAAAGCAGGGGAGTTGAAGCTGCGGAAGATCCGGCACAAACCATGACGGACGAGATTACTGAGACTGCCGATAGCGTCAGAGTGTACAGGAGAAAGAAGAAGATGCGCCGGAAGAGGTTGCGTTGGTTGAGGAAAATAAAAAGGTAGAAAATGAGCCCTATGGTGTCGTGCAGGAACAATGCTGGCAATGCGGCAAAAAAGAGAGCGTTGGGGAATCCTTTATTGCAAAGGATGGGCGGCTCTATTGCACCGGTTGTCTGCCGGCTGAGGAGCCGGAAGAAACAGTCGTCGCCAGTCAGGATCAGAGTAGTGACGGGCACAATTTTAGCCGATGATGGATCTGGTCAGACCAATGACAAAGTTTCTTTAGGAGAGGTAATCAGAAAGGCTTGGGTGAAGATCAAAAACGCTCTGTCCTCGTAATCCTGTCGACTCTCTTCCCCCGTATGTGAGCTGTATTTGGCGTGTGCGGCAGGGTGGTGGCGCAGTGTCTTTTCGGCGGTGAAAAAGAGATTGGTTGGAGACAGCAATACATGGATTATGAAAGGAGGACGGATGAGCAATTCGGCCTCCTTTTTACGTTGTAATCAACAAGGGAGTAGCAATGGGAATGATCGATCCCGCACTATACTGGCTGATCATCGGGGTGATGCTGTTCTTTCTGGAAATGGCTGTGCCTGGGTTTATTCTGTTCTTTTTTGGTCTGGGGGCTTTGTTACAGCCCTTGTTACCTGGCTAACGCCGATTAGTATTGCCTGGCAGTTGGCCCTTTTTATCGTGACTTCGCTTATTGCCCTGTGGTCCCTGCGGGACATTATTCAGAAAAAATTTCTTGCTCCAAAGGTCGAAGATGAAGAAGGTGAGGAGGAGGACGAGGATGTGATAGTCCCCATTGCCGGAGAGAAAGGGGTCGTCAGTATGACCATCGCCCCCCCTGCTGAAGGACAGGTTAAATATTCCGGGACGTTCTGGAGGGCGACCGCCGATGAAGAAATTGAAGAGGGTGAGATCATTGCTGTTGTTCGCCGGAAAGGTATAGTTATTCATGTGGAAAAAGTCTGATTAACAGTAAACCTTTACTCGATTCATTTGCCCGACTGTTGGCCCTACTGTCGGGAGGGAGAAAATATGGAACAAAACCTGATTGCTCTTGGCGTTATCCTGCTGCTCATTGTCGTTGTCCTGTGGAAGACAGCAGTTGTGGTTCCTCAGCGCTCCGAATTCGTCATTGAAAGACTTGGCAGATATCGTACGACTCTTGAGGCCGGTTTTCATATCCTGTTCCCCTTTCTGGATAAAGTTGCCTATAAACGTATTTTAAAAGAAGAGCCTATAGATATTGCCGCGCAAACCTGCATAACTGCAGATAACGTGACTCTGGAGGTAGATGGCATCCTCTATCTTCAAGTGATCAACTCCAAAATGTCCGCTTATGGTATTGATGACTATCGTTTTGCGGCGACCCAACTTGCCCAGACCAGCCTGCGATCGGCAATAGGCAAGATTACTCTCGATAATACCTTCGAAGCGCGGGAGACCCTCAACGGCCAGGTTGTTATGGCCCTTGATGAAGCTACTGCCGGCTGGGGCATCAAGGTGCTGCGCTACGAAATAAAAGATATTCAGCCGCCCAAAACCGTGCTTGAGGCGATGGAAAAACAGATGAAAGCCGAACGGGAGAAACGGGCGGAAATCGCCAGGTCCGAAGGCGAAAAACAGGCTATTCTGAATCGTGCCGAAGGGGATCGGGGTGAAGCAATTTATCTTTCCGAGGGTGAGAAAATTAAGCGAATCAACGAAGCGGAAGGCCGGGCCCTGGAAATTCTTAAGGTGGCTGAAGCAACCGCCGAGGGCATAAAACGAGTCGCCGAGGCGTTGTCGGCTCCAGGAGGAAAAGAGGCGGCCAATCTTGAGGTAGCAAAGCAATATATCGCCGAATTCGGTAAGCTGGCCAAAGAAAATAACACCATGATCATACCCGGAAATCTAACCGATATGAGTGCAATGGTCGCAACGGCAATGTCCACCTTTGAACATGTCAGAAAAGGGACGGATGGTGCCGGTGAGAAACCGGAGATCCGCTATCCGAGTTGAATACACCCTTAGGTCGTAACAAAGAGCATCCCGACCGGCAGGAGAAAAAACATTCGCTGCCGTTTATCCATCTGTTGATGATTATCGCGGCAACGCTGGTGTCAACCTCCTTTACGGTTGGTGCGGCGATAACTGCAGAACTTGATCCGGCGATTCTGACCTTCGTGCGTTTTACTCTTGCGGCCTGTCTCTTCGGGCCCTGGGTCTATACGAAATATGGCCTGGGATTCTCTTTTTCCCTTTTTTTCCGTTGTGCTCTGATCAGTGGCTGCCTGGTCATTTTTTTCTGTTGATGTTTTTGGCGCTGCGCTATACCAGTGCCCTCAATACCAGTGTGATTTTTGCCCTTGTCCCTTCCATTTCAGGAATTTATGCCCTTGTTTATTCTCGGAGAACGATTGCCAAAAGAGCAATTATTTGCCCTTGCCTGTGGAATTGTTGGTGTTGTCTGGGTGGTTTTCCGGGGTGATCTGTCACAGTTTTTAGCCATGGAGTGGAACAGAGGCGACCTGATATTTTCTTGGTGGTTGTGTTGCTATGGGGCTCTACACGCCACTGGTAAAACTTCTTCATCGGGGAGAATCGATGGCGATCATGACCTTCTGGGTTCTGGTTACCGGCAGTCTCTGGCTTCTGCTTTATTACCGGCAGCAGACTGAGCTACAGTGGACTGGGCTGCTGTGCCGGTTTTTGCCTGGCTGGGAATTGCCTATCTGGTTGTTTTTACGACCATTGTAACTTTTTTTCTGACGCAGTATTCCGTGGCCTATCTTGGGGCAACCAGGGTGGCGGCCTATTCCTATCTGTATCCGGCACTGGTGCTGGTGATTGATCTGGTGTTGGGGCACGGCCTGCCTCCGTTGCGAGTCATCCCCGGAGTCTTTGTTGTGCTGGCGGCTATGTTCGTTTTACAAAGGTAAAGGAGGTCATTGACATACAGTCCGAAGCATGGAAAATTGATCAGGGCTCTTTTTTAACCAGATGGAGATAGAGGTCACCTCTCCCGAGGGGGCCGGGACGGCCTTTACCGCGAATGCGCAGTTTTTGTCCATCTCTGCTGCCGGGTGGAATACTGACCTTCAGGGTTTGCTCCCCTTCCTCCCCATAAACGAGAACCTGGATGGTTTTGCCACGGCGGAGTTCTCTTTCGGTCAGGGGGGTATGATAGGTTGTATCGTTATCCGGTAAATGAGGCTGGGCCTGGCCCTTTTTGGTTGAATTCTGGGCCCTTTTGCTTTTGCCCATGCCAAGCATCGAGCCAACTGCGTTGCCAACCGATTTGAGTACCGAGGATTTTCCCGAAAGGCCTTTTCTGGCGGCACCAGTCAATAAAGGTTTGGCCAAGGAACCGATAAGAAAAATACCGCCGACAAAGATACCTCCCTTGCCGCCGAAAAAGCTCTTTCTGATGAATTGTGAGCTGTATCGGAAACCGGAACGCTGAAATTCACGCAGGACACCGCTAAACATCTGTTGAAAGCGGGGATCTTTAAAGAGATCACGGAGAATGTCCTCCTGGCTGTAGGTAAAGCCTTCGCCGCCACCGGCCTGGCCGTCGGTAAATGACTCTGCCGCTTGCCCTGCAGGCGTCGTATTCACGCCTTTTTACCGGGTCAGTCAGTACCCCGTATGCTTCAGCTACCTCTTTAAATTTTTCTTCTGCAGCCGGATCATCCGGATTTCGGTCGGGGTGATACTGCATGGCCAGTTTCCGGTATCTTTTTCGAAGTTCCTCTTCACCGGTGGTCTTGGTTACCCCAAGTATTTTATAATAATCTTTCATGGCATGGTTGTTTTTTCAAAGCGGCAGGAAAGAGTGTTCCGGGCGGTTCATGCCCTCATCTGCAGCAGACAGGATGGATACATATTTTTCTTCTGTCACCTGTTCAATAGTAAAACTGTTGCTATGAAATAACAAATAAATATAAGTTCACATGTGGTGGAAATAACGATTTTTTAGCAGGTGTCCTTGATCACTTAGAGTTCATCGCATGGAGAGCGAATCACTAACTTTTCATTTAAGAAAGAATGGTTACGCTATGTAATGCAGCTGAAACATTGCAGCAGCGATTGCAATCTTGCAGTCCTGTTGCAGAGATGAGTTTTTGACGTATGCATTTGAAAAGCATCTCATTGCCAGTTGCGAAGAGATAACAATATGAAAAAACTCATCATCGTTCTTCGTGATTATTGGTGCAGTCATCAGCTTTTTTGCCTTTGATCTCAACCAGTTTTTCACTCTGGAAAATATCAAAGTCCCACCAGGTGGAATTTCAGCAATGGCGGGACAGTGCGCCTGTCCTGGTGAGCCTGTTGTTCTTTGCGTTCTATGTGGTGATTACCGCCCTCTCTCTGCCGGGCGCAGCGATTATGACCCTGGCGGGAGGGGCTCTTTTCGGATTGGCATGGGGTTTTGTGATTGTCTCTTTTGCCTCGACAATTGGTGCGACTCTTGCCTTTCTCGTCTCCCGTTATCTGCTCCGAGACAGTGTGCAGAAACGCTTTGGTGACCGGCTCAAACCGATCAACAGGGGGATCGAACGTGAGGGCGCATTTTATCTCTTCACCCTGCGCCTCGTGCCAATTTTTCCGTTTTTTCTGATTAATATTCTGATGGGATTAACCCCTATCAAAACCTTTACCTATTACTGGGTCAGTCAACTGGGCATGCTCGCCGGAACTGTGGTGTATGTCAATGCCGGAACGCAGCTTGCCCAAGATAGAAGGGCTCAGTGGGATTTTGTCACCGGGCCTGCTTTTGTCCTTTGCCTTGCTGGGAGTTTTCCCGCTGCTGGCCAAAAAGATGACCGAATGGCTGAAAAAGCGCAAAGTCTACGCCAATTGGTCAAAACCGGCAAAATTTGATCGCAATCTCGTCGTAATCGGTGCCGGAGCGGCGGGCCTGGTCAGTTCGTATATAGCTGCAGCGGTGAAGGCTAAAGTGACTTTGGTGGAAGCGCACAAGATGGGTGGGGATTGTCTCAACTATGGCTGTGTTCCCAGTAAAGCGCTGATCAAGAGTGCTAAATTGGTTCATCAGATGAAAAACGGCGATCAGTATGGACTGGAAAATATTGACCCTGAATTTAGCTTTAAAAAGGTTATGGAGCGGGTGCACAGGGTTATCAGCACAGTCGAGCCCCACGATAGTATCGAACGGTATACCGGCCTCGGGGTTGATGTCGTTGCAAGGCTATGCCAAAGTTGTCGATCCCTGGACCGTTGAAGTGCAGATGGAGAGCGGCGAAAAAAAACGTCTCACCACCAGGTCGATAATTATCGCTGCCGGAGCCCGACCTTTTGTGCCACCCCTGCCGGGGATTAAAGAGTCCGGTTATCTGACCAGTGACACCCTCTGGGACGTGCTTGCCGGGCATGATACAGTGCCGAAGCGGTTGGTTGTGCTCGGTGGCGGACCTATCGGTTGTGAGCTGGCCCAGTGTTTTGCCCGTCTTGGTTCGCAGGTGATCCAGGTGCAGAGAGCCGACAGAATCCTGATTCGGGAGGATGCCGAGGTATCGGAGCTTGCCAGAAAATCCCTGGAAAAGGACGGAGTTGCCGTGTTGACCGGGCACAGTGCCGTTCGCTGTGTGCAGGATGATACAGGCAAGGCTCTTATTGTCAAGCAGGGTGAGACAGAAAAACGTATCGATTATGATGTGTTGATCTGTGCCGTGGGCAGATCTGCCCGCCTGAGTGGCTATGGTCTGGAAGAAATTGGCATTCCGACGGACCGGACAGTGGTGACCAATGAATACCTGGAAACCCTCTATCCCAATATCTTTGCCGCAGGCGATGTGGCCGGGCCCTACCAGTTTACCCATACCGCCGGCCACCAGGCCTGGTATGCTGCGGTCAACGCTCTGTTCGGTGAGTGGAAGAAAGTTCAAGGTTGATTATTCCGTTATTCCCTGGACGACCTTTATTGACCCGGAAGTGGCCCGGGTTGGGTTGAATGAGCAGGAGGCCCGGGAGAAGAAAATCGACTACGAAGTTACCCGTTTTGGTTTTGATGATCTTGACCGGGCCATAGCCGACAGTGCCGACCGGGGTTTTGTCAAGGTACTGACCGTTCCCGGAAAAGACAAGATTCTCGGAGTGACGATTGTCGGGGAACATGGCGGCGATCTGCTGGCTGAATTTGTTCTGGCCATGAAACATGGCTTGGGGCTGAACAAAATTCTCGGCACGATCCATACCTATCCGACCCTGTCGGAAGCCAATAAATATGCCGCCGGAGAGTGGAAAAAGGCCCATGCACCGGAGAAAATTCTTGGCTGGATGCAGTGGTATCATGGCTGGAAAAGGAGTTGAGTGGGTTCTTGGTATGGTACAGATGGTTAATCTGTGAATTATCGAAAACAGCGATTCCAAAAGGGTAACTCTTGGTCATGTCGGTGAACTGAACATCCTGGGTGTCGGCATCTTCGCCTTCAGTTTTCAGGGACCGCATCACCTCCAGAGTCCACACGCCGTCCGCATAATTACTGCGGGAGAGGATGTCCGCCCGGCCACCCATCATCGGTGCGATTTCGATACCGGAACAATGTCGCCTTCCTTGAAATTATCAACAAAAGGTATCTTTTTACTGGGAATGACATAATACATGTCTTCTTCGGTGCCATTCAGGTTCATGTACGCAGGAGCCGACTTGTCACCATTGTCATTATTCTTGTATCCGCCTTTGCCAGTGTCGCCTTTGCGACCCCAGCCGGCGTTTTGCTTGGGGTCGGTGTTGTTGTCGACATACTGGTCATCGAACATCCCCATGGGCATTGATCGGACATATTTGGCATGCCACATGTCGATGGTTTCCCCAGCATTCTCAGTGTATTTTCGTCCAGGGGATGTGTCTCCCGGTTCGTCCAGATGGCATGCGACCATGCAGCCTTCGGCTTCAAAGCCTTTGGTGTTGATATTCCAGAACATGGCCAGTTTGTCTTCATAATAGGTGTTGTCATGGCCGGTATCATCTTTGTTGGCCAGTTTCTTCCAGCTGCCGTCGGCCTGTTTGACCCACGGAAAACGGGCGAGGCTTTTGGTCGGATCCTTGTAGCTGATAAGATAATACACATTTTTGATCATCATACAGTGATTTGATGCTTACATCGGTCTTCTGCATCCCGGGATAACCATTGTTTGGCTCGTAGGGGAGTTCGTCGACGGTTACAGTGATGGACTTTGCTGCATCCCAGGCCTTGTCGGCCATACCATCCAGAACGATTGGCGAGCTGGCTTTGGTGCTGATCAGTGTCTGGTCGGCAGCATAAGCTGAGGCGCCGACAGCAAAAATGCAGGCTATTGTAAGAATTCCTGTCTTTTTCATATACTTCTCCTTGGTTGAGGCACTTTATGTAGTTTGTACTACAGTGTGGTTCGCGTATTGGGACTATATGGGCAAGGAGAGAACCATTCCAGATAAAGGTTACTTCACAGAATTGGGATATCTGTGAATTTCACTTCACAAGTGACTTGTATTTATCTGTATTTACGATGGAATTCTTGAAGACAGGAGGTGTAGACAATTAATCATTTTTTCACCTTCCGGGGTTAAGCGGTATTCTTTATCCCGATTTTGGCAGATCAGGTTGTTCGATTTAAGGTTTTTAAGATGAAAATTGACTTTGGTATGATCACTTATTTCGAGATGGCGGGTAATATCCATAAAACGCATAGACTTTTTTTCCGACAGGGCGGTAAGGGTATTGCGCCGAATCGGATTGGCAAGGCAAGCGAGGGCATCATCCATCACCGTTTCCAAGGGGAGTTGGGCAAATTTTAATTTCTCCAGATTACGTTTCACCGCAACGAGCAGTTCATTCCGTCTGAATGGTTTGGCAAGATAATCGTCAGCCCCACTTTTCATGGCTTCCACTGCGTTGTCTACAGTTGAGAAGGCAGTTATCATGATGATCATGGTGCTCGGATAGTCTCTTTTTACCAGAGGAATGAAGGCTAAACCTCCCATGCCGGGCATCATGTTATCGACGATGATAAGGTCTGGGAATTGCGAATTTGATTTTCTGCAGAGCATCCTCTGCCGATTCACAACCGATAACTGTAAAACCGTTATCTTCCAGAATCTCGACAATACTCTCGCGCAGGTCATGGTCATCATCAATGACCATGATAGTTTCAGTTGCCATAAGATATCTCCGGAAATGACACAGTCACAATAGTTTTCTCGTGACGATTGCTGGTTAGAGTAATATCTCCACCATGTTGCTTGACAATATTATAACACACAGACAAACCAAGGCCCGTACCTTTGCCGACCTCCTTGGTGGTAAAAAACGGGTCAAAGAGCTTTGGAAATATCTTCCTCCAAAATACCATGACCAGAATCAGTGATGCGTCACCATGACCATAGTTGTTGTGGGACGTCGTTTCAATGACGATGCTGTCTCCTTTGTTACAGGCATCGATGCTGTTCATCAACAGGTTAATAAAAACTTCTTCGAGTTTCCAGGGAATTCCCATGATCTTCGGTACACTTTGCAACGTGAGCTGGATTATTGAGCTCAGTTCCTGGTTTTTTAAAAGATTATTGGTACTGGTTAGTATGTGGTTGATGTCGGTGGGGACCAGGGCTGTTTCCTTTTCCCGGGAAAAATGCAGCAGTTCCCTGGCGATTCTGGTTGCTCGGTCGGTGTTGCGCTCTATTGCGTTAATTTTTTTTAAAATCCTGACATCATTGCCGGCCAGATCTTTGAGCATTTCTGCATTGAGTGCGACATTGGTCAGTGGGTTGTTGATTTCATGGGCGATGCCTGCGGCCAGAATCCCCATGGACGTCAGTTTTTCCGATTGTGAGAAACGGAGCAGTTTTTCATTGACCAGTTCACGCTGCTCAAGACTGAATACAGAAAGCCCCCTGATGGTAAAGAACATGATCAGTAAAGCACTTGCTCCCCTGAACAGAACTATTTTAACGTCTAAAGAAGGAACAGTGACATCCGAAGGCACCACCCCGGTCAGAAAGGCATAGCAGATCATGAACGTTCCGGCCAGGATGAAATTAGTTGCCACAGCTTTAGAGAATGTGCGGACAACTTTCGAATATTTTACCAGACCAATTCCAGACAGTAAGCCTCCCGGAAAAGCTAAAAATCGGCGGGTGTAAATATCTGCACCACTACCAAAATCAAGAAAGGCTACAGCTGCGGTTAAAGACAGTGCGGATAAGCCTACCAGCATTTTAATGATGGCGGGGGTAGTCTTTAACGCCTGATCGCCATACAAGGTGATGATGTTGAGAAACAGCCCAAAATAGAAGAGAAAGAGGAAAGAGATACTGACAACGCCAAGCCTGATGAGAGAGAAGGTGGGAGTTTTGATATCAGGATCAAGTTCAATAATGAGGAATTCGGATAAATTCTTTGATTTTCGTGATTAGTGTTGTAAGGCTGACGTTACTGTTCTTTTGATCAAAATTAATACTTGATTCCAAGGAGGAATAATTACAATGAGCATGACAGTTAAAAATAATATCCGCTGGGTTGGAAAAATAGACTGGGAGCTGCGAAAATTTCATGGTGATGAATATTCCACCGATAAAGGGTCATCCTATAACTCTTACCTGATCAAAGAGGAGAAGGTCGCCCTGATTGATACAGTCTGGGGACCTTTCGCCCGTGAATATGTTGAAAATCTAAAAAAAGAGATAGATTTAAAGCAGATTGATTATGTTATTGCCCTGCATTCTGAAAATGATCACAGCGGTGCCTTGCCGGAACTTATGCGGCACATTCCCGAAGTGCCCATATATTGCACCAAAAACGGGGCAAAAATAATGAAAGGGCTCTACCATCAGGACTGGAATTTTCACCTGGTCAAGACCGGAGACAAGCTGAGTCTCGGTACCAAGGAACTGGTCTTTGTCGAGGCGCCTATGCTGCATTGGCCGGACAGCATGTTCACCTACCTGACCGGAGATGAAGTCCTGTTCAGCAACGATGGTTTTGGGCAGCATCTTGCGTCCGAGTTCATGTTTAATGACCGGGTCGATCAGGCTGAGCTTTATCAGGAGTGTATCAAATATTACGCCAACATCCTGACGCCGTTCAGCCCCATGGTCATCAGAAAGATCAAAGAGGTGCTCAGTTTCAACCTGCCGCTTGATATGATCTGTACCAGTCACGGCATTATCTGGCGTGACAATCCGGCTCAGATTGTTGAAAAATATCTTGAGTGGGCGGATAATTACCAGGAAAATCAAATCACCGTACTCTATGACACCATGTGGGACAGCACCCGGTTGATGGCTGAGGAGATAGCGGCAGGCATCCGTGAGGCGGATGATCAGGTAACCGTGAAATTGTATAACCTGTCGAAAACCGATAAAAACGACGCCATTACCGAAGTGTTCCGGTCAAAAGCCATTCTCCTGGGTTCATCGACTATCAATAATGGTATTCTGGTCTCTGTTGCGGCTCTGCTGGAAGAGATGAAAGGGCTGAAATTCAAAAATAAGAAAGCAGGGGCCTTTGGCAGTTATGGCTGGAGCGGGGAGGCCGTGAAACTCTTGTCGACAAAGCTTGCCGACGCCGGTTTTGCGGTGGTGGATGAGGGGGTGAGAGTAATCTGGGCTCCTGACGAAGAGGGTGCCAACTCCTGTCGGGAATACGGGAAAGCATTTGTCGGCAGTGTGTGAGTGGAAAAAACTCACCTCTATAATGAGGAGGCAGGGCAGAAATGACCGAGGTGCGGAAAACCGCGGAATGTGACAGGAGTAAAATGGGACGAATCGGCAACCGGCCCTATTGGCTCTTGAGTCTCTCGATTCTTGTCAGGGCAGTACATCAGGTTGGCGCCGCGGTCTTTTTGGCAGCTTTTTTACTCGATGAGATAGTGCATCCACCTCCCGTCTATCTGGTCATTGTTTTTGTCAGCGGGATGATCCTGTTCCTTGCTGAATGGATGAGACACCGGCAAATCTGTCGGGAGTTGACCGGTGTCTGCACCATGCTGAAGCTCCTATTGCTGGGGGCCGCCTATCATGGTTTTATCTCAGGTCCAATTGCGGTATTGACGGCTTTTTTACTTGCTTCAGTTGGTGCCCATGCGCCAAAGCTGGTGCGGCATAGGTTGCTGTTTTGAAACATGTCAGAAATACGAACTGGTCGACAGATATATTATAATATTTTTGCAACCTTCTATGATTTTTTCATAAAAGTCCATTCCGGCCATCATGGTGATGAGACTCGAAAATTCTTAGTGGATTCAGCACAAATAGACAATACAAACCATGCCAGGATATTTAGATATCTGTTGTGGTACAGGATCTGTTATTCTTTCTTTTGCAGAAAAACATGCTGATGCCCTGGCAATCGGTTATGACTTTTCTCTTGGCATGCTGCGAAAAGCACAACAAAAGGATACGGCCAACAAGATAACTCTTGTCCAGGGTGATGCTGCAAGGTTGTCATATGTTGATGACTGTTTTGATATTGTCTGCTGTTCTCATGCGTTATATGAGCTGAAAGGCCAGGTAAGAACCGAAGCGCTTAAGGAAATGAGACGGGTTGTAAAACCAGACGGGTATGGTATTGATTATGGAACATGAAGTTCCACGGAGTCCTCTTGTGAAAATACTGTTTCATATGAGAATGCTGATGATGGGTTCAACGGATTCCAGAGAATTTTTAAAACAGGATCTCGCCCCATACAGGAAAATATTTGCAAACGTTTCCCTGGCCCACACGCCGTCCGGTAAAAGCAAACTTATCATTTGCCGTAAAAAATGAATGTTGCAAATTATAATTTCCGATGTAACTATCAATTAGAGACTACATGTCGCAGAAAATATCCTTAAAAAACGTGCGTAACGTAAAGGGGGTTGATGGAGCCGATCTTGCTGCGCGATTGCCTGTCACCTGCTTCTAAAATACATCTCCCTCTTCAGGCTACCGCATCCCAGACGAATTAAATTTGGTATGAACATTGTCCTGATCTACCCCTTCTTTTCCATTGATCGCGTTCACATCGAAAATATAGAGGCTCCGCCCATCGGTCTCCACTACCTTGGTGCCCTGCTCACGCAACAGGGGCATGAGGTGGAGCTGGTTAACTGGTATGATATTAAAAATAAGCCCCATATCATCCACGAGGCACTTGCAGTACTCAACCCGGAATTGGTAGGATTTTCCATCTTCCATGTCAATCGCTGGGGCGGGATCCATCTGGCAAAAATTTTCAAGGAACATTTTCCCGGCGTACCTGTTGTTTTTGGTGGAATTGGTGCAACTTTTCTGGACGATCATCTGCTCCAACACTTTCCCTGGATCGACATCATCGTCCGGGGAGAAGGTGAAATAACCTTTCCGGCCCTTATCCAGCGAATTGAAGCGCGAAAATCCTTCGACGACTTACCCGGTCTAACATTTAGAGCCGGCAACACCATTCAGAGAAATCAGGATGCGGAACACATCGAGGATCTCGACTCCCTGCCCATGCCGGCCGCCCATTACTCTTTCCATCACCTGGGCAGCCAACTCGCGGGTCGATTGTATTGACCACGAAATGTTGAGAGCGATGCGCATGGCTGGTTGCATCCAGATCAGCTTCGGTGAGACGACGGAAGGCCGAAGCAATACTTAAAAAAGGTCTGCGGATGTTTCCGGAAGACGCCATTCTGGCAAGAGTTCTGAACACCATCCGACGCAAGGGCAACGAATGGCAAAACCACTGACAGAAAGGGATGCAGAAGCCCTCAACCTGTTTCAACACCGAAACAGGCTGCTGACAGCTATCAGGGAGCAAAGTCTGTGTGATCCTGAAGAACAAAGTTATGCCATTATTTTTCAGCATTGCTGCAATATTCTGGCCAGCGCCTTTCACTGCAATTTTGTTTGGGCTGGAGATATTGACAGAGAGACAAATTGCCTGATTCCCTTTGCTGCATCACCTCCCGCTACCTTCACAGATTCTTCAATACAAAATCATCTCATCAATATACTCGTTGATCAGTTTCACTGCGATCATGCTTCGTTCACCAAACCAATCTATACCCACTTTGCGACCGAAAAATCCGGCGAAAAACAAATCTGCAAACTTACAATTGTGCCATCTGGCCAGTTGGTTACCAACATCGACCTATGGTTTTGTGGCCATGCATTGCGAGGAACAAATCAATATCTGTGGGCTTAAAAATGGAGTTTATTGCCCATGTCATTGACGATATTGCCCTGGCACTTTATTCCCAGGATACAGCACGAAAACTGAAAATAGAGCGGGACTTCAACAAAGACATTGTGGACACTATCCAGGCACTGATGGTGACGATCAGTCCCTGTGGAACAATTATATCTTTTAATCGGAGAGCCGAACTGGTAACCGGCTACAATGAACAGGAAATACTCGGGAAATACTGGGTTGATGTCATGACTTCCCCTCGACAATAGGCTGGAATTTCAACAACTCTTTTCAGAAACCCTTAAAGGAGCACAGGCAAACATACATTTTACAGCACCACTGCTCACCAAAGACGGCACAGAACGTTTCATTAGTTGGCATGGCTCCATCCGGCACAATATTGACCAAGGCAAGGTCGGGCTTGTCATGATCGGAATCGACGAAACAGAAAAACTGGCAGCCGACCAACAACTCAATATGTTCACAGCCACGCTGGAAAAAAATTTTCATTGCCATTCAGGATCCGGCGCTGGTGGTATCCAACGACAATAGAATACTTGAAGCAAATCCGGCAACCTGTGCTGCTGCCAAGAAACGCCGTGACCAGGTGATTGGCCAAAAAGTATGTGATATCCTCCATGGTGGTCATGCCGGAGAAAACAAATGCCCATTGGAACAGTTTATCAGTTATCAGAAAACCCAGATAACTGAAACTGAATTGCACGGCCTCCATGGCAAATATATGCTGACAGTCAGCCCGCTGCTTGAAGAAAACGGGGAAATCAATGCCACTCTTCTGCTTGCCCGAAACCTCACCGAAGAGGAAGTTGTCAGAGCGGAAGCAATCAGGGCAGCTCAATTGGCGGCAATAGGAGAGCTTGCATCCGGGATCGCCCATGAAATTAACAATCCAATAAACGGTATTATCAACTATGCCCAGATAATACTTGATGAACCCGATGATCCGGAAACAAACGAAAACCTGGGCAACATTATCAGTGAAGGAAAGAGAATCGCCGGGATTGTTTCGAACCTGCTCGATTTTGCCCGCCGCAGAGAAGAAATTCTCGCTCCCGCACGAATTGAAAAAATGATTTCAAATAGCCTGCAACTGGTTGCTCACCTTCTAAAAACAGACGGAATTATCTGCTCCGTCAATATTGATGATTCGCTGCCTCCGCTGATGTGCAATGAACAACAACTGCAGCAAGTTGTTCTCAACATGATCAGCAATGCCCGTTATGCACTGAATAAGCGATACCCAAAACCTTGTCCGGAAAAGAAGCTTGAAATCAAAGGTGAATTAATCAATCAACATGGAATCACCATCAATCAGACTGACATTTACAGACAATGGCACTGGGATTGCGCCGGAAATCCAGGGGAGACTGTTCGACCCGTTTTTCTCCACCAAACCAAAGGGAGAAGGAACCGGCCTGGGCTTAAGCATCAGTCACGGTTTGGTACAGAGACCATGGCGGGTACATCAGAGTGCAAAGCAATCTGGGAGAATGGACGAAATTCATCATTGATTTGCCAGTTAAATTTTCAAGAGAGACATCATGAGAAAACAGTTCGTTACAGGAACAGCTGATTACCGGTGAATTTGCTGTCTTCATTGGCCTGGTCAGCCTTATTGTACTTTCCTGATCAGTCATGTGAGGAAAACCGCTCTGACGATTACAACCGGTCTCCTGGTTCTTGCTCTCCTTTTTTCTGTATTGCTGACAGTATTTCGTTCTCTTAATCAACAGGAGAACACTATCAACAATCTGAAAAAGGAGCTGGCCATCGAAAAGAACTCAAGTCGTAATGTGCAGGCTCCAATTTGACGAGGCCATCGAAAAAAGAACTTTTGAACTTCAGAGGGTCAATGGGGCCTTAAACAGGGAGATCGCTGAACGAATCCAGGCCGAAGAAGAAGCTCGTGAACTGCAAAAACAGTTGAACCTCATCCTCGACTCCGCCGGAGAAGGAATCCTCGGCCTTGATAACCACGGCAAAGTGGTTTTCATAAACCGGGCCGCCTCCCTCATGCTTGGCTGGGAGGTGGAGGAACTGCTTGGCAATACCCACCATGAATTAATCCACCACACCCATGCCGACGGTACTGCTCATCCGGTAGAAATCTGCCCTATCTATATGGCCTACCGAGATGGACAGGTGCACTATAAGACCGGCGATGTATTCTGGTGTAAGAACGGCACCAGTTTCCCTGTCGAGTATGTCAGTACCCCCATCAGGGACCGCGGGATGTTCACCGGAGCAGTTGTTGTTTTTCGGGACATGAACACCTATAAATGAACTTCTGGAAGAGACCAGGTGAAGCACCATGCCACAAACAAAAACTGAAGAAGCCGCTATCCTTGTTGTCGACGATGAAGTCAGCTTAAGAAATACCTTCCGCATCTTCCTGCAACGTGCAGGGTATAAAACCGTTATCGCGGTTGGTTCATTTGCAGAGGCAGTCAAAGCGGTATCCACCCAGATGTTTGACCTGATAATTTGCGACATTGTCCTGGAAAATCATTCCGGCATAGACTTACTGAGGAGATTCAGGCAGTTGGGGGTCAATTGCCCAGTGGTGATGATAACCGGTTATCCCCATGTTGAAACCGCCTCGGAAGCAGTCCGCCTTGGTGCATTCGATTATCTCGCCAAGCCGGTCGAAAAGGAAGCTCTTCTGAAAATTGCCCGACTTGCCATTCAACAATACCACCTTGAACAGGGCAAACAAGCAGCAGAACTTGCCCGGGAGCAATACCGCCGTTTTCTGGAAACAATATTCAAGAGTGTCTCCGACAGTATCATTTCCGTCGATCCGGGCATGAACATCATGAAAGTGAATAATGCTGCCTCAGTGCTTTTTCAACAAATGCAAATGGAACTGTTTGAAGGTGGAAATCTTACCAGCATTCTAGAAAAGAATAAGGGGTTCTGCCAACTTGGCCGATGCATGTCGCACAGGTCCTGAAAACCGGCATTGAGCTGACAGATCATCGGCTGGAGTGTTTTCTGGGTGAAATATGCAAAGTTCTCAGTATCTGTATCAGCCCACTGGATAATGGCACAGGCACTCCAGTCGGTGCTGTACTTGGTCCTCAGGGACATGACTCTTAAAGAGCAAAACCAAATTGCCAGAAAGAACACATTTCCATAAAATGATCGGTGCCAGCCCAGCCATGCAGAATGTCTATTTGCTCATTGAAAAAATTGGCAGAGTAGATACCTCTGTCCTGATAACAGGAGCCAGCGGCACCGGCAAAGAACTTGTGGTGCATGCCCTGCACCAGGAAAGTCCCCGGCACAATAAACCACTGGTCATGGTCGATTGTACTGCAATACAGGACAATCTTCTTGAGAGTGAACTGTTCGGTCACAAAAAAGGTTCTTTTACCGGGGCCGAAGAAAACAGAATGGGAAGAATCCTTCAGGCAGAGGGAGGCACCCTGTTCCTGGACGAGATAGGTGACATCTCGAAGATCATGCAACTGCGCTTGCTCCGTTTTCTGCAGGAAAAAACATTTTATCCGGTTGGCAGTGACAAAGAGATCCAGGTTGATGTTCGAGTTATAGCCGCAACCAATGTCGATCTCAGGGAAAAAGTACAAAATGGCAGTTTTCGCGAAGATCTTTACTTCCGACTGTTGATTATCGATATCCATCTCCCACCGTTGCGCGCCCGCACAGGTGACATCGCCCTGCTCACCAACCATTTCATCCACCTGTTATGCACACAAGCTGGACAAGAGCATAACCGGCATCTCCGAACAGGCCCTGGCACTCCTCTGCCAATATGACTGGCCGGGAAATGTTCGTCAGCTTGAACATTCCATTGAACGGGCATGCATACTCTGTCAGGATGCAACCATCTCCACAGAACACCTGCCGGAAGAGATTGTCAACGAGTCCCGGATAAACCAATCCACACCATGCCAGCCGAGGAATGGAGCATGACATCCCAAAGGGCTCCGGATTCACCAATATACTCTCACAGAACAAGAGCAGCAAACCACCGAAGAAATTATATCAGGCTCTAAGAAAAGCCGGAGGCAACAAGGCAAAAGCAGCCCGTATACTTAAAGATTGACCGCTCAACCCTCTATCGCAAAATACGCGAACTCCATATCGATATAGATATTTTTACCGTTTAGTAAGGCCCCCCCTCAAGGAACTGCACCGACAGGTGAACACCTAAAAGAGATTGCTCTTTTAATAGGGTGAAGCCACGCCACATAAGTGTTGCCACACTTATGTAGCGCATACCACGGTAGTGTTGTATTGCCAGGCGACTTTCTCATCCCGCCTCTCTCCTCACTTTCCCACATAGGGTCCTTCTTAAATCACTTTGTAAATCTATCTGAAATTCAAGTCATTACAGTTGTCCTGTTGCTTGCAGCATTAATTTTTAAAGCTTGACGTCCGCCTGGCACCACATATGCTAATGGAATACTGAATCAGGATAGGAAGATCTAATAATTTCTTCTGCAGGGGGCCTGAAAATTATGACCGTTCCAGAAAAACACCTTTTGCGTACCCCATTTTCCAGCGAACAAGCATGTGTGGCCTATCTCTTTCAAAAACGCTGGCCATGGGGTTTCAAATGTCCCTTCTGCGGATCCGTGCAGCAAGAGATCGCTCCCGCCTATACGGTGGTCTGTCGATATTGTCGCAAGCAAACCTCAATTACTGCGCACACCCTGATGCATGGCAGCAAAAAGAGTCTGGTCGCCTGGATGCGGGTTGCCTGGCAATTCTGTTCTCAATATGAAGGGATAAGTGCGAGAGAGCTTCAACGACTCATGGAGCTTTCCTGCTATCAGACAGCCTGGAGTCTGGTTGCAGAAAATCAGACATGGTGCAGCGCTGGCGGAATCCGCACCATGCCGTGATATCGTTTTTTTGACCTGGTTCCCTCTGCCACTCACAGCTTCTTCCTCGAAGACAGCAACAGATATCGGCATGGCTCTGGAACTGAGCCACTCAGGTAATGCACGCGTTCGATTTGCTGTGCTCGATTCAAGCTCATCCTGCAGCGATTACAGCTGCCGTCAACAATCTGGTTGAAAAGAATGCGACGCTTTTGATCAAAAATCAGCAATGGCTGTCCCCTGACTGTCGGATTGCCTCTGATCTCTTGGGGACAACCGACGAGAGAACAGCTTGAACGGGGCCGACCTTCTCCTTGAAAAAGCAGTGTCCTGGCTTAACACAGTGTATCGAAGAGCTATTGCCCCCTGTCACCTGCAGGGCTATCTGGATGAATTCTGTTTTCGTTATAACACAGCATCCTGGCCTGACCATCTTGCTATTATGGATCACCTGCTGACCGGTCTTTTGTCACCTGCGAAAAAAACAGCCGAGCAGAGCAATCAGTTATCACAGGAGGAATATCATGAAAAACAGGGTGCAGGCTGGCTTACTGGTCATCTTTCTGACTGTTCTTGGTGTTCTTGGCTATAACGCCTGGTTATTGGAAACGACACCTCCCGAGCGCACATATACTGAATTCCTCTCCGATCTCAAAAACGGACAGGTGGCTTCCGTTCACATCAAGGGCTCTGAAATCCGCGGTGAAGATCAGGTCGGCAGACAATTCAGAACATTTTCACCAGATCTTCCGACTCTTGTACCGTTGCTACTTTCAGGCAAAGTCACCGTCAGTGCCGAAGAGCCATCAACTCTTTTTGATCAATTCATGACCATGTCTTTACTGGTCATGACCATGATCGGTCTGTGGTTTATTTTTGCCAGGAGTTCGTTCGCGTAGCGGCAATATATGGAAAGAAAATCGCTTTCAGATCAGGGCCGGTCCCGGTGACATGAAAACCTTTGCCGACGTTGCCGGTATCGACGAGGTTCGTGAGGAACTCAAGGAAATCGTCGATTTTTTAAAAAACCATGAAAAATACAACCTGCTTGGCGGCCGCATCCCCAAAGGAGTATTGCTGCAGGGCCCTCCCGGCACCGGCAAGACTCTACTGGCCCAGGCTATTGCCGGGGAGGCTTCTGTACCATTTTATCTCATAGGTGGATCTGATTTTGTCGAGATGTTTGCCGGAGTTGGCGCATCAAGAGTAAGAGAGCTCTTTGGCCAGGCTAAAAAGAGTGCTCCCTGTATCGTATTTATCGATGAAATAGATGCAATCGGCGGCAGGAGAGGTGGGCGGCAACAATGGTTCCCATGAAGAACGAGAACAGACTCTCAATGCCTTATTGGTTGAGATGGATGGTTTTTCCAGTAACGAGACGGTCATAGTTATAGCTGCGACAAACCGGCCGGATATTCTCGACCCGGCACTTTTGCGACCCGGCAGATTTGACCGACAATTAACAGTTTCTCTTCCTAACCTGCTTGGCAGAGTCAAGATTCTTGAAGTCCACACCCGACATAATAACCGTTTCGCAAGCCCTCAACCTGACCGTTATCGCCCAGGGAATCCCTGGATTCAGCGGGGCGGATATTGCCAATCTGGTCAATGAAGCGGCCCTCACTGCCGCCAGGCATAAAAAACAATCGGTGGAAATGAGCGACTTTGAGGAGGCAAAGGACAAAATCCTGATGGGACTCGAACGCAAAAACGCAGCAATCAATGAACAGGAGCGGAGGATCATTGCCTACCACGAGGCCGGTCACGCGATTGTCGCGCGGCTCCTGCCGGAAACCGATGGGCTTCATAAAATCACTATCATACCACGAGGAATCGCCCTTGGCTTGACCCAGCAGGTTCCCGTCGAAGAGCGATATACCTACTCTCTGGTGTATCTGTTGAACCGGATAAAGGTCCTGCTTGGTGGACGTATCGCCGAGAAAATCGTTTTCAACCACCTTTCCACCGGAGCAGCAAATGATATAGCCGCCGCGACGGATATTGCCCACCGACTGGTCTGTGAATGGGGCATGAGCGGAGTCCTTGGTTCGATGGTCTATCGGCGGACACAACACCAGTTTCTCGGAGATGTTGATATTAAAGGCCATTTCAGTGAAACGACCGCCCGTGAGATAGATCTTGAGGTCCGCAGGATCATTAATGACTGCTACGACGAAACAGAGAAACTGCTGCGCAGTCACAACCGCCTCATCCATGATCTTGCAGAAGTTCTCCTGATAAACGAAACCATTGATGCGGAAGAGATGGAGATTGTGGTGCAGTGTTATACCAACACCAAAAAGAATCAAAAAATTGACAATGATAGGCAGGAAGCTCTCCAACATCCAGAGACAGATGCAAACAAGAAGAGGAGATCAGGCATGAGCACGTTTAAGAAAACCGCAATTATTAATTTTTCAGGTCGTGTGGCTCATGCTGTCTGTTCTGCCGGCGTCAGGCATGGATGCAGATGATGCACCGGAGAGTGTAACGATTGATTATCTGCAGGAACTCTATGAAGCGGTAACCTTTGATCACCAAACTGCATTCTGACATGTACGACTGCAGTGCATGTCACCACCATACCACAGGTACGGGTACACAGAGTGAAAACTGCAAAAAATGCCATGCTTCATCCGCAGCCTCAGATGACGTTTCCTGCTCCGGATGCCATAAATAACAAAAACCTTTCCCCGTCGCACGGTCAACAAGACAGCTGGACAGCACCATTTATCATATTGATAAACCTGGCCTCAAAGGCGCTTTACATCTGCAGTGTCTCGGATGCCACCAGTCTGAAAATGGCCCCACAGGCTGTCAGGAATGTCATGCTTTCACCCCGGCAGGACGAAAGCGTTTTGCCTTAAAGAACTGAGGCCAAAGCATGATGTGCCATGGAAAACTTAACAAGGATACGATAATGGCAGAGAAAACGAGCCGAAGAACAGTTTTAAAGAGTGGTCTGGCCGGAACAATCGCAGCCCTGTTGCTGCGCCCCAAATCCGCTGCAACCCACGAAATAAAAAAATATCCGGACAGCTTGGGAGTGCTGGTAGATCTGACCCGTTGTGTCGGTTGCAGGAGTTGCGAGGCAGCATGCAATGCGGAACAGAACCTGCCAAGCCCTGATAAACCATTCACAGACCAAAGTGTGTTTGAAGAAAGAGAACATGGCCAGAGAAGACGTACAGACGAAACGCGTTATACCGTCGTCAACCGTTACGACCTCCCCGGACAGGAACATCCATTGTTCAGGAAAGTGCAATGCAATCATTGCCAGGAACCTGCCTGTCTCACGTCCTGTTTCGTCAATGCCTATACCAAGACGCCTGAGGGAGCCGTAATCTACAACCCGGATGTCTGTGTCGGCTGCAGGACCTGTATGATTGCCTGTCCTTTTTATATTCCGACTTTCAAGTATTCAAGTGCCTTTCATCCCCGTATTCTGAAATGTATTTTCTGTTACGACACCAGATTGAAATACGGAAAACCGCCCGCCTGTGTCGAAGCCTGTCCGCAGGAGGCGCTGACATTCGGCAAACGTGATGACCTGATCAAAATCGGCAGACGAAGGATTGAGGAAAACAAGGGTCAGTATGTTGATCATATCTACGGTGAATATGAAGCCGGAGGTACCTCATGGCTGTACCTTTCAAATGTGCCGTTTGAACAAGTCGGTTTTAATACCGCAATTCCCCATGAGCCGATCCTCGATTCGGTAAAAAATTTTTTGGCCATTGTGCCGATGGTCCTCACCATCTGGCCGGCGCTTTTTGCAGGTTTTCACCTGTTGGCAACCCGCAAGGAAGACCACCAAAAAACCCAACATGAAAATGGCCAGGAGGAGAAATGATGAAGACATTTACTTCTGAAAACAGCCACATCTGCCGGTAACGGGATCAAGTAAAACGGATGGCACATTATGGAGCTTGAAAGAAAGGCTGTTCCTCGGCCTGTCAGGCAAGCAATATCTGCAACAATTGCGGCGCAACCCGGTGAACTGGCTGCTTTTGATAATTTTTTCGGTTGGTCTGCCGCTTCTTCTGCAACGCTATATTTTTGGTCTTGGCTCGGTTACCCACGCCTCCAACGATTATCCATGGGGCCTTTTTCTGGGATTTGGCCTGTTTGGCATGGTACCCCTGTCCGCTTCAGGCTTTCTCCTCGGTACGACGGTAACACTTTTTGGCAGGGAAGATTTCCATCCTATTGAGCGTCTGGCTCTCCTTAATGGCCTGCTCGGCTATTTTTTTGCCGTCGTTTATCTGGAGGTTGATCTTGGTATGCCCTGGCGGCTCGCCTATCCCATGATTGTATCCTTTAGGCCCGGCTGCGGTACTCTTTCTTGTGGCCTGGCATGTTGCAACCTATCTTTCCGTGCAGATAGCTGAAGTACTGCCCGCCCTGTTCGAGTGGCTGGGCAGGCCTGCGCTGGAAAATCCATATCAAACGAATAGCTCTGGGACTTACTATTGCAGGAATCATTCTTTCCACCTTACACCAGGGTGCCCTTGGAGCACTTTTTACCTATGCACCAACCAAACTGCATCCTCTCTGGTTGTCCGCCGAATTTCAGTGGATCCACTTTCTCTGCTCCGCCGTATTCGGTGGACTGGCGATGGTCATTGTCAGTTCAACCCTGATTAATCGCTATATGCACTGGCGTTGCGGAGAAGCTTTCAGAAAGAGTCTTGACAGCTTGACTCTTGGACTTGCCAAAGGAGCTTCGTATGCGATGATCACTTACCTGGTCATCAAACTGGTAGCCATTGCCCATGATAACGAGTGGGAATATCTTCTCACCGGCTGGGGGCTTTACTATTTTCTCGAGGTGGGTTTGGGAGTAGTGCTGCCAATGATACTCTTTGCCAAAGGAGTCCGTGACAGCGCGGTAAAGCCGGTTCGAATTGCGGCCTTCATCACTGTTGTCGGAATAATCTGGAATCGACTTAACACTTCCATTTATTGTTTCAATTACCAGATATATCAGGAGATTCCACACTGGAAGGAGGTCTGGCTGACGATAACCCTCTATGCTCTCTACTTTGTTATCTATCGCTTCATCGTTTATCGTCTGCCGATTGTCTTTGACTGGGAGGAATCCTCTAACCCGGACCTAACCTCTCTAGGAGGATATACAACAGAAATGCAGCTGTGTTGTAACATCTTCCTCTTTGATGCAACAGTTCTGGTCAACGACTTAGCACTCCTCATTAACCAGCTCAGAACCGAATAACATAATATTTCATGATATTAATATTGATATACAGATTAACAATCTTATCCTGACGCAACAAAATATTCATTTCATTGAGGTTTTTTATGGCACGCATGATGCAATTCAATAAGTTAAGAGGTGATTCAACAGATCACCAAAATCAGTACATATGAATGGAGGACGCTATGAAAAGCCCAATTATTACCAGAGAGAAAATTCAGGTAGATATCGCTGACGAAGTCATGAGATTTACGCTCAAGGTTGGTACCGTATTAAGTGCACTGATTGGAATCTGGGCAGTTTCTTGTTTGGTTGCCGGATTGATAAGTGTTGGACCTCTTCAGTTGGTGAGAGGATATATCACTGCGATCACAGGGTATTAAAAAATACATATTTGCAACTGGAGGAGAATATGGCGATTAAAAACATAAAATCTGTCACAACATTATTGATAGGTACTGGATGTCTCTTCGGCTTATGGGCCCTCGCTTCCCTCATGGGGGGCTTTACCGGGTCAACTGGCAGGTGACGGAACTGGTAAGGCAATACCTTGTTGCCAGTGGTATGATCCAGCCAATTCACACGATGGTGGATTTCTATACTCATATAAAAGGTATTGAATATATTATCTGCGTCGCATTTTTTGTGGCATTCCCAATCTTTTTTCAATATGTCAATAAGCGAAAAAACCATACCACAGCGTCACCTGAAGCTAAACGGGTTAAGGTTCATACGGTCTCTTAAGAAAAAATGCTTATTACTGTAAATAATAAGAACTTGAGCAGGTAGGGTGTGTTTGGGCAAAATAACCAGCCTTAAGTGGTGTGTTCCAGGTGACTGATAATCTCAGGATCTTTTTTAAATCAGGAAGTAGTGGCCCACGGGAGCAAACAGCTGTTGCTTGGTATCTACACAAAGGATAAAGGCAGACCTCTCGCAACCGGATTGCTCCGCCTCTATGACATATAGGGGCATTTCTACTTAACACCTGTGAACGGCCTCATCTGGGTATCACACACCCCGCCTACTTTGATTGTTTTCGCTACTTTTCCTTCCTGGCACGTTTCCCCTTGATCAGCAACGCGACATCTCAGTTCCAGCGATTTACCACCATTAATCCAGGAGGGTGTTTTTCGATATCGTCCGATCTCGTTGAATCTGCAGCCACCGGGAATCCCATAAGGAGCACATCGCGACGGTGCTTTCAGGGTGACCCGTCTCCCATCCACGACGAACCCCGGATAGTTGTCAATAACTGTGACGATATCCCTGGCCGCATCTTCTTGCACGAGGAAGTTACGAAAGAAATACCCCCCTTCCGTCTTTTGATCCACCTTAATCCGGGAATCGGCTATCAGCGCGAAATCGTTTCCCCTGCGGGCCACCGCCCCTGGCATGTATTCGACCCGGTCGTGATTGGGAAAGCATTTCCCCATCGCCGGGGCATGATAATAATGTCTAAGATTTTTCAGGTCCGACAGCGAATTATTGGGGAAAATCGCCGTGAGGTCTTGATCTTTGCCAAACAAGATGCGCTGCACATCGTCGAGGTTTTGCGCGTATATACTTTGCAGCTTGCTGTAATGTCGGTCACCGGCCAAATCGTCGCGCAGGAAACAGGAGGTCAATCCAGAAATTTGTGTCAAGTATTCATCCCAGATGTTGTACTGCGAGATGCTCGATGAAACGCCCTGAAAATCTCCAGGAGCCTCGCACCCCTGACGCCTGACGCACGACTCGAGGCCACGGTTACGAATTGAGAGGGCGATAATATTACGTTCACAGGCGCCATAGGCGTTACAGCCACGTTCCAGATGTCCTTCGAAAACCGCGGTGCGCATGGTGTAATCCAGATGTTTGGCGCGCTGCAGGGAACTGTTTGACCAGCGATTTTGCTGATCACGGATGAAGCGATCCCAGGCCCCCTGTAAAGCATCGCGACGCCCGGTCAGACGCCGATTGGTGCTGTCGCAATCGGTCGAATTGTGAAAGGTTCGAATGATCTGATCCAGCTCGCCGCGTGGCGGCGTTGCGGCCGTGCTGACTTTGGTTCGGGCAGGGGGATCGAAAAAAGGCGCTTTGGTCATCGCATAAAGCCTTCGGGCATCAAGAACATATTGGACACCACCTTCGCAATGGTGATTGGCGACGGTCATTGTTTGCCGCCGCTGAACGGCGTTTCTATAATGTTCCGCCGAAGCCGGCGTCGCCGTGCGGGAATCCATAATCACCTGAAAGCCCACATAAGGTACGCCCTTGCTATCGGTTAACGGGAGCCCGTCGTCCACAACGAGACAGGGCACGACCGACGAACCTTGAGCGAGCGTACCCACCGGTGCTGATGGCCCTGTCCTCGCGAAAGTTTTTGCTGCTGTAATAGGGGATTTCGAGCGGGCTGTTAAAACGGTAAAGGGTCATGACCGGTGTGGCGGGTATAGCCGCCCAGGCAGTCGACGAAATACAGAGAGCAAGCAACAGTAATAATCTTTTCATCCCATGCATTCCTTTGAAGACTGAGCAGAAACTTGGCCTCATTTTTTGTTGAGAAGTAATCTCCGGTTGATCCTTCAATCTCTGCAATTTGCCCCTATCGGTCCAAAAACGGATAATCGGTATACCCTTCGGGCCCGGAAGTATAAAAAGTAGCCATATCCGGCACGTTAAGATCCGCATTTTTCCTGAATCGCTCTACCAGGTCGGGGTTGGCGATAAAAAGCGTACCGAAGGCGATGGCATCCGCTCCGTGTCTGGCTAAGAAGGTCATTGCCGTTTTCTAACTGGTACCCGCCATTGGCGATAAGGACTCCTGGGAAAGCCTGGCGAACAGCTCCCAGTACGACCGGTTGGCCTTCGGCGTAAAGAAAGTGACCGGGCAGCGCTTCCAGGACATGAAGGTAAACAATTTCCCGCTTGGCCAGTTCCGCAGCGTAACGGGCAAAAAGTTCTTTGGGGTTGCTGTCCCGCATATCGTTAAATGGATTGACTGGAGAAATCCGCAGGCCGACTCGTTCTTTGGACGCCGCTTTTACGACTGCATCAACGACCTGCAGTGGAAAACGTAGGCGGTTTTCTATGCTGCCGCCGTACTCGTCGTCGCGTTGGTTGGATCCGTCGCGGAGAAACTGATCGAGCAGGTAGCCGTTGGCGGAATGAATTTCAACGCCGTCAAAACCAGCTTCCAGTGACCTTTCTGTCGCTTCGACATATTTATCGATCAGCGTGGCCAGATCCTTCTTCGTCAGCGCCCGGGGCACAACATACGGCTTTTTGCCACTGGGGGTAACCGCCATCCCGTCGGCGGCGATTGGCGAGGGCCCGACCGGCGATTCTCCGTTCAGAAAATCGGGATGCGATACCCGACCCATGTGCCAGAGTTGCAGGAATATGCGTCCGCCTGCGTCGTGCACTGATCTGGTTATCTTCTGCCACCCCTGCTGCTGTTCGTCGTTATACATGGCCGGTGCTCCCACCCAGCCGTAGCCGTCTTCGCAAACTGCGGTTGCTTCCGTTATTACCAGCCCGGCTGTGGCTCTCTGGGTGTAATAGGTCCTCATCAGGTCGTTGGGGATCCTTGATGCACCGGCTCTTCCCCGGGTCAGTGGGGCCATGATGGCCCGGTTGGCAAGCTGAATGGGACCGAGTTGCAGGGGGGTGTGGAGAGTGGTCTTCATATCTGTTTATCCTGTAGGTCTATTAAGCCTCTATAATAAAACTGACGTGTGGATAATACCGTTGTCCGCTTGCGTCATCCTCATCTTTCGTGGGTAAACTGTCTACTACTAGATAGATAGCCTTGGCGCAGAAATCAAGAGAGAGGCTATGCGTCCATAATCGAACATGCGAAACTTATCACGTTTCGAATCGCAGTTCGTTTTAACGACCCTATACTGCCTTGGAGGCAGAGAGGCGGGGTATCAAAGTACTTCCGGTGGCCTCATTAGTCCTCCTTGCGGATGGGTCTCTCTCATGTTCCAGGGCGGCGTTTAGGCTGGTCTCCAGCCGGTACACAGGTCTGCACGTTGAAAGAGCTGACCTGCTGCCACCAATAAAACATCCCGGAGGTGGTCAAGAGTATACAGAGCTGTGTCATTTTGACCCGTCTGCCAGAGCTGTCCGATGGTGAAACTCGTGCTTCGTCCCGATACGCAGTCAGGTGTGAAAATTGCAAAGAAATTCGACATGAATTATGGTCATTGAATGGCTATTATAGATAGAATAGATTGCCGATGAGCTTCTGTTCACCTCTGGCGCAATTGAGACAATCACCCGTGGAGACTGAGATATGGATATAACTAAATTTGCCATTCCCGAAATTATTTTCGGCAGGGGAAGTCTGAATTATGCCGGTCAATGTGCTTTGCGGCTGGGGGCGAAGAAAGTGCTGCTTGTCAGTGATTCGGGTATTGAGGAAGCCGGCTGGGTGCAGCAGCTGATGGATATTCTCAAGAAAGAGGGGGTGGAATGGGTTTATTATTCCGGTGTTACTTCCAATCCCCGGGATTTTGAGGTGGAGCAGGGGGCAGAGTTTTACCTGGAAAACGGTGCCGATGTGATCATCGCCATTGGTGGCGGCAGTCCGATGGATACCGCCAAAGGGATTGCGATTATTGCCAGCAATGGCGGCAAGATCAGGGATTATGAAGGGGCCAACCGGGTCAAGCCGTCCTCTGCCGCCGATGATGTTGATTACCACTACCGCCGGCAGCGGCTCGGATATTTCCCAGTTCTGTATCATCACCGATGTGGAGCGGGCGGTGAAGATGTCGATAATCACCCGCACCTTGGTCCCCAATATTTCCATTGTTGATCCCCTTATCCTGCAGACAAAAAGCGAAACGCTTGATCATTCAATCGGCTGTTGATGCACTTGCCCATGCCATTGAGGCCTATCTCTCGACTATTGCTTCTCCTTTCACCGAGATGCAGTCCTTAAAGGCTATCGATCTCATTATCAGGCACCTTCCCCAAGCCGTTGAGACAAAATCTCTTGATTGTCTGGAAAAACTGAGTATCGCCTCGGTTGCTGCATCCATGGCCTTCAGCAATGCCAGTCTTGGTGCTGAACATGCCCTGGCCCATTCTCTTGGCGGGCACTTTGACATGCGTCATGGAGTGATCCATCCGATACTGCTCACCGCAGTTATGCGCTTTAATTTGCAGGGTGCTGAAGCAAAGCTTGCTGATATAGGGCGGGTCATCCTTGACAGGAAGGTTGGTTCTGCCCGTGATACAGCTCTTGCCGGGATCGAAAAACTGGATGAATTTTTTGCTTCGTTCAATGTCCCGCAAAAACTGAGAGAGGAGATAAGCGAGGAGGAAAAACACTTTCTGAAACCGATCTGTCAGATGGCGGTCAATGATGCCTGCATTCTGACCAATCCCCGGCCGCCTCCTGGCAGGAACTGCTGGCTATCTGTCGAGGAGGTCTGGTAATGAAAATCACCACTCTGGAGGATTTGGTAGGTATTGAGCATTGCAAGCTTGGTTTTTATCAGGAACTCCAGCAAAAAGTGGAACAGCTGAAAACCTCCAATCAGGAGCTGGAGAAAAAGCGCAAGGAGATTCAGGCGGTACTGGATGGTATCACTGATCTGATGCTGGTGCTTTCCGAGGATCTGAAAATTCAGCGGGTCAACCATGTTTTTTCTGAGTGGTTTCCTGGTATCGATCCAATCGGCAGGTATTGTTATCAGATATTTCGCGGCAAGAACAGCAAATGTGAAGACTGCCCGGCCCAGCGTTCATTGGAACTTGACGAGATCGTCAAAGATCTCTGTATCTATAAGGTTGACGAGAAATTCAGGCATTTTGAAATCATCGCTTCACCGCTTAAAACAGATCCTACGGGCGAGCGCAATGTGCTGCTTTTTAAACGGGATGTCACTCTGGAAAAAGAATTTCAGGCCCAATTCTATCAGGCGGAAAAAATGGCCACGGTCGGCGCTCTGGCGGCTGGAGTGGCCCATGAAATCAACAATCCTTTGGCAGCCATAAGTGGTTTTGCCGAGGGGCTGCAAAGGAGAATCGGTCGGATTACAGGATAAGGTGGAGCCGGAACTTCTTGAAGATTTCACTGAATATACCGATACCATCATCAAAGAATGTCTTCGCTGCCGTGATATTGTCCAGACCCTGTTGACCTTCAGTCGGCCGGTTGCCGCAAGTCTTAGTCCGGTGGATATGAACCAGTGTGTCAGGGATACCCTTTTTATTCTCAAGCATCATTTTAAAGAGCAGCACAATATTGCCGTCAAGACCGAGCTGCAGGAGAACTGCCGGTTATCATGGGCGATGAATCGCAATTAAAGCAAGTGATAATCAATCTGTTTACCAATGCCTTTGATGCAACCGGAGAAGGCGATGTCATTCGTATCATTACCAATGCCGGACAGAATGGCGGGGTTGAGTTGATTGTTGAAGACTCGGGCTGCGGCATTCCGGCTGAGTTGCATGATAAGCTTTTTGAACCGTTTTTTACCACCAAACCGGTGGGCAAGGGGATCGGTATCGGTCTCTCCACCTGCTATTCAATAGTTAATAATCATCGCGGAGAGATCACCGTGACCAGCAAGGAGGGGCAGGGCACCTTTTTCAAGGTGTCTCTGCCGGGAATAACTCTATAATGGAAAGAGAAAAATACACCATTCTGGCTATTGATGACGAAGAGCCGATCAGAAGACTGCTGCAGAAAGAACTGGCCACAGACCACAGGGAAGTCCTGACGGCGGCCGACGCTTCTGAAGCAAGAGAAATGTTACGCACCAACTGGTTTGATGTCATCGTTATGGATCTGCGGCTGCCGGATATCCATGATCTGGATCTGCTGATCGAGATTAAAGATACAGTCCCCCATATCGAAGTGGTGGTGATCACCGGGCATGGTGATATAGACAGTGCGGTCAAGGCCATGAAACTCGGGTGCCTGTGATTTTATCCGCAAACCGTTTAACCTCGATCAGTCTGGAACTGGTCGTGGAAAAGGCCCACCAGCGGGTACTGCTTTCCCGCGAAAACACCATCCTTCGCCATAACAGCAGCCTTGATCAAGAACCGGTACAATTCATCGGCAATTCTCAAACTGTTCGTGATATCAAATTTTTGATCAATAAGGTGGCTCCGGCCAAAATACCGGTTCTGCTCACCGGTGAGTCGGGGGTCGGCAAGGATGTTGTCGCCAGGCTGATCCATCAGCGGTCGGCCTGTGCCGGGCATCCGATGATCATTAAAAATTGTGCCTCTTTACAGAAAGATCTGGCCCGCAGTGAACTGTTCGGCCATATGAAAGGTTCATTTACCGGGGCCGACGAGTCCCGTGAAGGGCTGATGTCCTATGCCCATGACAGTACTCTGTTTCTCGATGAAATCGGGGAACTTCCCCTGGGTGTCCAGGCTTCGCTGCTGAGAATTCTTGAGACCCAGACCTACAGGAGGGTGGGAGAAAAGGAAGAACGAAAGGTCAATATCCGATTTCTTTTTGCCACCAACCGCAACCTTGCCGAGGAAGTGGAACAGGGACGTTTTAATGAGGCCTTTTTTCATCGGATCAATGCCTTTAATATCGAAATCCCGTCACTTCGTGAGCGAAAGGAAGATCTGCCCCTGCTGGTGAATTTTTTTCTGATGCGTCTCAGCCCCGACAACACTCCCTACCGGATCGTTGACAGTGCCATGGATTGTATTCTCCGCTACAACTGGCCGGGAAATGTCCGGGAGCTGCGCAATGTTATTGAACGTTCGATCATCCTGGCGGAAAATAATATCATTACTGAACGCTGTTTGCCCCGCGAACTGGTTTCCATATCTGAAGATAACCAGGGAGCTCTGACCCTGGAGTCGGTGGAGAGAAATCATATCCTGAAAATGTTGCATTTTTTTGATGATAATCGGCAAAAGACCGCGGAAACCCTCGGTATCAGCAGAAAAACCCTGTATAGAAAACTGGCCGCTATACGGCAGAAATTGATCGTCTCAGAATGATCACAGGTCATTTTGACCTGATTCACCTCCCTGTCTGTTTCCTTTTGACCCATCTCGGCCGATACTGTTGGTATCTGTCGGTTTTCGGAAGAATTTTCCCGTAGAAGTAGTGTCTGTTGCGCCATTTTTCTTAAACTCAGGGGACAATATGTCATGGCTTTATTCAGATAAAAATCATATAACGTTCATGTTATTATTAGTATATATTATTTATGGCATGCTCTTTGCTTAATGGATAGTGCGCACAGATATGGATCCAAAGCGAGGAGACAGCAACCAATCAAGACCACAACACTCAATTAAAAAGGAAGGTGTTATTATGGCAATTCGTGAAGAAGTATATGGTTATTTTATTCCCAGTGTTACCCTGATAGGTATTGGCGCAGCAAAACAGATTCCAGCAAAGATTAAAGCCCTTGGCGGCAGCAAACCCCTGATCGTTACCGATAAAGGTATTACCGGTGCAGGGATCACCAAGCAGATTACCGATCTGCTCGACAAAGCCGAGATGAAATATGTTGTTTATGACGAAACAATCCCCAATCCCACCGATAAGAATGTCGCAGCCGGTGTTGCAGTCTATAAAAAGAATTCCTGCGACAGTCTGATCACCCTGGGCGGCGGTAGTTCCCATGACTGTGGCAAAGGTGTCGGCCTGGTTATTGCCAACGGCGGCAAAATTCATGATTTCGAAGGCGTGGATAAATCCACCAAACCTATGCCTCCTTATGTGGCCGTTAACACCACCGCCGGTACCGCTTCAGAAATGACCCGCTTCTGTATCATCACCGATACCAGCAGAAAGGTAAAAATGGCTATCGTTGACTGGCGCTGTCACCCCAGGTATTGCCCTTGATGATCCGCTGCTGATGATGGGTATGCCACCAGCACTGACCGCAGCAACCGGTATGGATGCTCTCACCCATGCAGTGGAAGCCTATGTTTCCACCATCGCCACCCCGATGACCGACTCGGCTGCGGAAAAAGCGATTGAACTGATCGCCACCCATCTCCGTCCGGCGGTTGCCAATGGCCAGGATATCGTAGCCCGTGAAGGTATGTGTTATGCCCAGTATCTCGCCGGAATGGCCTTCAACAATGCCAGCCTTGGTCACGTTCATGCCATGGCCCACCAGCTCGGTGGTTTCTATGACCTGCCCCATGGTGAATGTAATGCGATTCTGCTTCCCCATGTGTGCAATTTTAACCTGATTGCCAAGATGGATCGTTTTGTCAAAATTGCCAAACTGATGGGCGAAAATGTAGATGGTCTCTCCCCACGTGAAGCAGCAGAGCTGGCGCTGGCTGCAATCAAAAAACTGTCCACCGATATCGGCATTCCAGCAGGTCTGATCGAACTCGGCAAACGCTATGGCAAAGATGTCAATGCTGGAGATATCGACACCATGACCGGCAATGCACAGAAAGATGCCTGTGGTATGACCAATCCACGTACTCCGACAGATAAAGATGTCAAAGACATTTACAAAGCGGCATTATAATTAATTAGCAGTACATCATCTTGCGGGATACGGATTCGTCCGTATCCCGTCTTTTTAGTACCTTAGAAATTCTTTTTTTATAAAGAATTTTGTGAAGGTAGTTATCCCCCTTAGCGGGGTTCGTTATTTCTGAGGAGTAACGATATGGCTGATAAAATATTTCGTGTGAACATGTCTGATTTAACCACCAAGATTGAGGATGTTCCGGCTGAGTGGGCGGGGCTTGGCGGCCGGGGACTGACTTCCAACGTGGTTGCCGCCGAAGTGGAGCCAACCTGTCATCCACTCGGCAAAAATAATAAACTGGTGATTGCTCCGGGACTGCTTTCCGGCACGCCGGCAGCCAATTCGGGCCGTCTTTCCTGTGGCGCCAAAAGTCCGCTTGACCGGCACCATCAAAGAGGCCAATTCCGGCGGCACTTCCGCCCAGATGCTGGCAAAACTCGGGGTCAAGGCACTGATCATCGAAGGCAAGCCTCAGGAGGACAAATGGTACAGTCTGCAGGTGGCTGCAGATGGCGTCACCATCAATGAGGAAACCGAGCTGATCGGCAAAGGGAACTATGAGGTCGTCCAGTCCCTCAATGATCGTCTCGGTGAGAAATTCGGGGTGATCACCATCGGACCGGCTGGTGAGATGAAGATGGCTGCGGCCAACATCTCCATCAAAGATCCCGGTTCGAGGATTCGTTCCAGCGGACGTGGTGGTTTGGGCGCGGTGATGGGCTCCAAAAAAATTAAATTCATCGCCGTGGAACCAACAGACAAGAAAGTTGATATCGCCAAGCCAGAGGAGTTTAAAGCAGCCAACCGGGCTTTTGCCAAAGCGCTGGTTGACAATCCCATCAGTCAGGCACTCGGTCAGTATGGCACCAATGTTCTGGTCAACATCATCAATGAGGCAGGAGGTCTGCCTACCCGCAATTTCACCACCGGCCAGTTTGACGGTCATGAGGAAATTTCCGGCGAGACCATGCACGACACCATTGTCGCACGTGGCGGAAAACCCAAACACAACTGCCATGCAGGATGTGTGATCAACTGCTCCCAGATCTACAATGACAAGGATAAGAAATACAAAACCTCGGGCTTTGAGTATGAATCGATCTGGGCCATGGGTGCGGACTGCTGTGTCGACAACCTCGATCATATCGCCGAAGCCGATTATATCATGGATGATCTTGGTCTTGATACCATCGAAACCTCAGTGGCCTTTGGTGTTGCCATGGAGGCCGGAGTGCTTGAGTTTGGCGATGGTGCGGCAGTCTGTCGCATCCTGCGTGAGGATATCGGCAAGGGTACGCCTCTGGGACGGATTATCGGCGGTGGAGCAGGTAATGTCGGCAGGGCTTTCGGGGTCACCAGGGTGCCGGTGGTTAAAAATCAGGCCATCCCTGCCTATGATCCCCGGGCCATTAAAGGTATCGGCATCACCTACGCCACCTCGACTCAGGGTGCCGATCATACCATGGGCTATACCATTGCCACCAATATCCTTGGGGTTGGCGGCAAACTTGATCCGCTCAGTAAGGAAGGCCAGGTGGAGCTGTCACGCAATCTGCAGATCGCCACCGCTGCCATCGATTCCACCGGCATGTGTCTGTTTATTGCCTTTGCCGCCCTTGATGATGCAACCTGTCTGCCGGCACTGATCGACATGATCAATGCCAGGTTCGGCATTGCGCTGACCGCAGATGATGTTACCAATCTCGGCATGACCATTCTCAAAACAGAACGGGCGTTCAACATAGCCGCAGGTTTTACCAGTCAGGATGATCGACTTCCGGAATTTTTTAAAGAAGAACCGATTGCCCCGCATAACGTCGTCTGGGATATCAGCGATCAAGACCATCGATTCTTTTTGGGATTTCTGATATTCTCCTGTCCCGTCTCACGGCCGACATCATCGCGCAAAATTTGACAGCGATGGTGTCGGCTGAGATATTTCTTGTCTTTTCCTTCGGTTCCCTCTAAGTATCGTCCTTAATTCATTTTATGAGGAGGACTTTTATGCCATTTTTCGGAGAAGCAATCGCTCTTGCCACAGTGCTGTGCTGGACCTTAAGCGTGCAGTTTTTTGCGGCTGCGTCCAGAGAGGTTGGGGCAATACCCGTCAATATCATCCGGATCTCCGTTGCCCTGCTTCTCTTTAGCACGCTGCTGTTTTATAAGGAAGGCACTCTTGTTCCGCTCAATTTCCCGCTTCGTGCCTGGCTGTATCTAGGCCTTTCCGGCGTCATCGGATTTTTCATCGGTGATATTTTTCTCTTTAAGGCGCTTGTTGAGCTGGGGCCGCGGATTACCATGCTGATTCAGAGCCTGGCCGCCCCGACAGCCGCCCTGTTCGGTTGGACCTTTCTCCATGAAAGCTATAGTCTGCAGCAGTGGCTCGGGATGTCCATTACCCTTGCCGGGGTTAGCGTCGTTATCTTTGAAAAAAGCAGGGATTCTCTCCTGCGCAAAAATTGAGGATAAGACGGGTATCCTACCGAGGGGTGGTTTTTGGTTTTGCGGCAATGTTTGGTCAGGCTGGTGGGTTATTGCTCAGCAAAACCGGGATGCAGACGGATTCAGGATACCTGGACGCCTTTTCGGCAACGCAGATCAGGGCCATTGCCGCCTTTTGCTGTTTTGTCATTTTTTTTACAGTGACCAATAAATGGCAGGAGGTTCAAACGGCACTGGCCAACAGGAAAGCGGTGCCTTTACCGCCATTGGTGCGGCCATCGGACCATTTTTAGGTGTCTCTTTGTCGCTTATGGCCCTGCACTATCTGGCAACAGGAGTCGCCTCGACATTCTTTTCTCTTATTCCAATTTGTATCATTCCTTTTTCAATTTATCTGCATAAAGAGCATGTTTCCCTGCGGGCCATTGGCGGCGCTGTTATGGCTGTTTTTGGTGTTTACCTTCTTATGGTTTGATGGTGTCGTAAAAATGTACGCTCGCACCCCAAGAGCACTGCCGATGGGCGTATCTGAAGTTTTTTACTTAACCATCTTGAAATTTAATTGTTACAATTTTTTGATTTCTAGTTTATGGGAGAGTGAGACGATGTTGCGATTAGTACTGACAGGAATTCTTGCCGCGCTGTTTTTTAGCTCGACCTTTGTGCTGAATCGTGCCATGAGCCTTGAGGGCGGGCACTGGCTATGGACGGCATCACTCAGGTATGGGTGGATGCTGCTTTTGCTTTGTGTCTGGCTGGCTGTTACCGGACGAGCCGCTTTAGGAGTGCAGGCAGTCAGGCTCTTCTGCAAACATTGGTTGTTCTGGACAATTGCCGGCAGTGTGGGGTTTGGTGTTTTTTATGCACTTATCAGCTTCAGTGCTTCGTATACGCCCGGATGGGTTGTGGCGGCAACATGGCAGATGACTATTCTGGCAACGCCCGTTGTGCTATTGCTCTTTGGCCGCAGGGTTTCTCTTAACGCCTTGCTCTTTACGCTGATTGTTTTTGTCGGAGTCCTGCTGATAAATATCGAGCAGGCAACCGCGGCACCACTCCGTGACGTACTGCTGGGAGCCCTGCCGGTACTTGGTGCGGCGTTCGCTTACCCCCTTGGCAACCAGATGGTGTGGGAGGCAAGGATAGCTGCTCACGAACAGCACGTGCCCCTTATCAGGCGCTGGATTCCCACCATTGATAATCCGGTAATGAACGATGCCATCTGCCGTGTCCTGCTGCTTACCCTCGGTTCGCTGCCTCTTGTGGATTGTGTTGCTGGTCTGGTTTTCTCCGCCGCCTCCGAGCGAAGGCCAGCTTTTTATGACGCTGCTTGTCGCTCTGTTTTCCGGGGTTGCCGCGACAAGCCTGTTTCTCGGTGCACGGCATATGGCTAAAAGTCCATCGGAACTGGCCGCTGTAGACTGCACTCAATCGATGGAAGTGGTTTTTTCCCTTGCCGGAGAGGCACTCTTGCTTGGCGGGGTGCTCCCCGGGATGATGGGTTGGGCCGGCATAGCCTTAACCCTGTTTGGGCTGGTATTGTATCTCCAGATGCAGAAAGTGTAGAATATGGTACCGGTCAGTCCATGGCGACAAAGCTGTATCCTTGTGATTGATAACCGATCATTGAAGTATAGCCATTGGCGACAATCTCCACCTGGGGAAGAAAATCAGCGACAGCAATATCCTGAAATCCTGCGGCTATGCGGCACTGTTCAACACCAATTTTCATTGGGGTAAATTTTTTTACCAATGCTGCGATCTGTTCTTTTTCGGGGAGGTCAATATCTAAAACGTATCCATTCCCCTTGGTGAAAAAATTGCTCGCCTTGCCTCGTATGCCGACTATAAAGCTGGTGTCACTCCAGCCGCAACAATCTGGTTATAGGTCTTATCAATAAGCTGCAGGCGGAGAACAAGCTGTTTCGGGTCGCCGATGGTGACATCAAAATAAGCTTTGGCTATTGTTAATCCCTTGAGCGCATTGTCATTATTATAGACATCGTTTGGTGTGTTGCCCTGTGAGACGGTCGAAAGGAGAGGATAAACACCAATATCAAAAGTAACTTTTGCATAATTTTCTACCTCTGTTGAAAACGAAAGAATTTGCGCTCAGCAGCCCAATTCCAGTGGCTTGAGGATTTTCAAGGCCCTGTTTTCCTGTCCTTCGGTTGATACCAAACCTTGATCTTTTGGCGAATTTTCAGCTCTGTAAGCTTATAAAAACCTTCGAAAACAGTGTTTTATCAATGGATAAAGTAATGGTTGGACCCTCTTTTAGCTTGAGTGTAACCGTTTGATCTTTGCTGGAGACAGAACGAATAATCCCTTTGGCAAACAAGTATTCCTCAGTTGAAACGTCTTCTTCAAATTGAGCCCCATGGAGGGGGGAGACAAGGAGCGACCAAAAGAGAAGAAATGAAACAACAACAGATAGAAAGAGGTTTGATATATTGAGAAATTTGCATATATGATGTCTCCCTGAGAAATGAATTTTACCGTCCGACTGAACTTACTTCTAATCTTAAGCATCAAACCCTTTTATTACAATGTTTCCGGGAACGGTAAAGATGGTTGGTCTATAACTGGTAAAGAGTGATGGTGACAATGTGGTATTGCAGGAAAGGTGAATACTTCAGGAGAGATGGTGTTGTTTGAAGAGATTATAGAGTTTGTTTTTGACTGTCTAAAAAATGGATGCCTATTTTAAAGGCGGGTTTGTCCAGGTGTTCGCAGGAGTCCATCCAGACTGATCGGGCAGCAATGGTACATTCGGCCTCGACATCATCCTGGACTTCAGGGTGAAGGAGCAGGTTGTAGCTGTCACTGTTGAGGGTTTCGTAGAAAAGGTGTTTGCCGTTGATAGCCAGTGTCGGGAGGATCAGGCAGGCACCCTGCGAAGAAAAATTGATTACGGTCGTGTTCAAGCCCGGAAGAGGCTATGCCGGTATGCTTATCCTGCAGCCCGACGCTCATCTGTCAGGTTGCACTCAATCCTGTGCGCTCTAAAAAGGAAAGCAACCATAATCAACTGTTTATCATGAGCCGTTGCACTGATCGCAGATAAAATCAGGGAAACAGGTTATTGGATGAATAGAAATTTGGCTGTTTTGATCTACGCTGCCGGACTGTCAACATAACCTCTTTGATTGTAGGCAATTACCCCGATATTGTCAAATTATACAGAACTAACAGGTGGATAGATTGCATAAAAATGAGACAGGAGTTATCGACGCAACTCGTAACCCCATAAAACAAAATTACCCAGTCTTGGCCGGCAGGAGAAAATACTGCCGCCTAAAAGAAGGATATTGAAAAACTTTCTTGCCATAAATTGCAAAAAGATTATGACTAACATAGTTATTTATTTAAAATAACTTGATTACCCCTCAAGCTACAGCCTGTAGAAGTGGAACGGTGTGGATTGTTCATTTTGCGGGTCTCTGTAGCCATGGACGGCTACAGCGAAGCCCCCAGGGATGGGTTTACGGCGTCCGGGAAAACAAACAGTCCACACCCTGGTTTAATAGCTGAACATTAGGGGCAATCAGGTCAAAATATTTCTTGCAATCGGGTGATCAGGGCAAGAATAAGTTTTCAGAAGTTCCACTGGCATTGGATAGTTTTTTACTGCTCCATTGTTTGGTAGAGAGGTTGTCTGCCAATTCCATCTAACCTTTATCGTTATTTAACCAGAGGAGATTAGAATGAAACTGACAGCGTATCTGAAACATTTTATGGTTGCCGCTTTGACCGTCGGCTTGTTTCTCTGCCGCAAACGTTCAGGCAGCGGATGATCAAAACTATCTGCTGGCCACAGCCAGCACCGGAGGCACCTATTATCCGGTGGGTGTTGCCCTTTCCACCCTTACCAAGGTAAAACTGCAGCCGAGCCATCAGATCAGCATGTCGGCTATCAACTCCGCCGGCTCGGGAGAAAACATAAAACTGCTGCGCGACAACGAGGTACAGTTTGCGATCCTGCAGGGACTTTATGGCTACTATGCCTGGAATGGGAAAGGACCTCTTGCCCAGGACGGCCCGCAGAAAGAACTCCGCTCAGTCTCCATGCTCTGGCAGAATGTTGAACATTTCACCATTCTCACAGACAAGGCCAAAACCGGCACTATCTCTGATATGGTCGGCCTGAAAGGAGACCGGGTCTCTCTTGGCAAAAAAAACTCCGGCACCCTTGGTTCCAACGATGTGACTCTTGAGCAATCTGGGAATTGACATTGAAAAAGATTACGATCTTGTCTACATCGGGTATGGACCAAGTGCCGATGCGCTGCAGAACGGACAGATCTGCCGGTATGTCAACACCTGCCGGTGTCCCTGCGAGCGCTGTCACCAGGGCCCTGGCCTCCATGGGAGAAAAAGCGACCCTGCTGGGTTTTACGGAAGAGCAGGCCAAAAAGGCAGATGGCGGCCTCAATCTCTGGACCCCTTATCTCATCCCGGCCACTGCCTATCCCGGTTTGGAAAAAGATGTCATGACCATCGCGCAGCCAAATTTTCTTGCCGTTCGTGCTGATATTAGCGATGAAACCGTCTATCTGATTACCAAGACAATCTATGAAAACCTCCCTTTCCTGAATGCGATTCATAAGGCAACCACCGCCATGAGTACCGATAAGGCACTCGCCGGTTTGCCAATGCCGTTGCATCCGGGAGCTGCCCGCTACTATAAGGAGATTGGTCTCACTATTCCTGAAAACCTTATAGCCAAATAATCTGTGGAATAGTTCTCTACCTATCCATCGAACATGACGTCTTCACGACAGACGCATGCAAGGAGTGGCAATGAGTGCGACAGCATGCAACAGGATGGACAGCAGTAGGTGAGGTTCACTTCGCAGGAGAGCTCAGGGTGGAAAAAAACGATATTTTTCAGAGGTATAAATCAGGGGCAAGGGAAAAAGTAATCTTTGTGCTGTCAATAGCAGTTTCCCTGATGCATATTTATTTCAATATTATTACCGTCTTGCCAAGTCTTTGGCAAAATGCCCTGCATTATTCCGGATTTGCCCTGCTCTGCTGTCTGACCTATCCCTTGGGCGGACCCGGTCGAAAGAAGAAATGGCTCCTGGCAGTTGATCTTTTTTTGGGAATATCGGCAGCGGCATCAGCCATCTATATGATCTCCATGGAAGATGCGATCTATGCCCGGGGCGTTCATCTGTCTCCTGCGGAATGGGTTGCCGGCTCGGTTCTGATTTTCTCTGCTCTTGAGTTTACCAGGCGAACCACCGGCTGGGTCATCCCCATTCTCATCGTCATTGCCCTCACCTATGTCGGCTGGTGGGGGGCGATGCTGAACAATGTGTTCAGGTTCTCCGGACTGAGCACGGAAACCCTCCTTTTTCGCTCCATCTATGGCGATGATGGGTTGTTTGGCAATATTGCCCTGATCTCTTCCACCTTTGTCTTCATGTTCATTCTTTTCGGGGCCTTTCTGCTTCGCTCCGGCGCAGGCGAATTCGTTATTAATCTGGCCCGGGCAGTTGCCGGAAAAACTATAGGGGGGCCAGGGCTGGTCGCGGTTTTTGCCTCCGGGTTGACCGGAACCATTTCCGGCTCGGCCGTTGCCAACACCGCCTCCACCGGGGTGATTACCATTCCCCTGATGAAAAAGGCCGGTTTTGACGCAAAATTTGCCGCCGGGGTTGAAGCCGCATCGTCCACCGGCGGACAGCTTATGCCGCCTATCATGGGCGCCGGTGCCTTTGTCATGGCCAGCTATACCCAGATTCCCTACACCACCATCGTTACCGTCTCCATCCTGCCGGCCATTCTTTATTTTGCCAGCGTGGCCTTTTATGTGCGGATCGAGGCAAAAAAATGCAATGTCACGACGATTGACGATGAAGAAGTGAAGCTCCTCGATGTCCTGAAAGAGGGTGGCCTGCCTTTTCTGCTGCCAATCTGTGCCCTGATCGGCATGCTGATCTATGGGTTTACCCCGACCTATGCAGCGGGTATTTCGATTCTGGCGGTCATTGCCGCCTCCTGGCTCACCCCAAACAAGATGGGCATCCGCGCGATCATGGAAGCCCTCGCCCTTGGCGCAAGGAATATGATCATGACCGGTATTCTGCTGTGCAGTGTCGGCCTGATGGTCAACGTCATCGCCACCACCGGCATCGGCAACACCTTTTCCCTGATGATAACCGAGTGGGCCAGCGGCAGCCTGATAATCGCCATTACTTTGATAGCTCTCGCCTCCCTGGTTCTCGGCATGGGATTGCCGGTAACAGCCGCCTATATCGTGCTGGGCACCCTGTCGGCACCGGCACTCTATAACCTGATTGTTGATTCCCAGATAACCGAAATTATTGCCAAGGGACTGCTCTCCGAAGAGGCAAAAACCATCTTCATGCTGGCTCTGCCGGAAAAAGTTGCTTTGCTCAGCCAGGCAATGCCCCTGGAAGAGGCCAGAGCCATCCTTGAGGCAGTCCCCCTGGATCTGGCGGGAACCATCCGCGACATGGCCATTTCCCCCCATGCGGCAACCTTTGCCCTGCTTTCGGCGCATATGATCATCTTCTGGCTCAGTCAGGACAGTAATGTCACCCCTCCGGTCTGTCTGGCCGCCTTTACCGCGGCAGCCATTGCCAAAACCCCGCCGATGCAGACCGGCCTCTATTCCTGGAAACTTGCCAAGGGGCTGTACATCGTGCCGATCCTCTTTGCCTACACCCCGATGCTTGGCGGCAGCTGGGCGGATGATTTCACCATCTTCTTTTTTGCAATAATCGGTCTTTATGCCTTTGCCGGAGGATTTCAGGGTTTTCTGGAAAATCGCCTCAACCCACTCCTGCGTATTCTTTCCCTGGTCCTGGCATTTTTTCTTATCGCGCCATGGTCAACCCTGATCCATGCAGTGGCGGCAGTGATTGTTTGCAGTTCTTTTTATTTTTAATCTGAAACAGCAGCCTAAAGCCAAATAATGCTGAGACAGACAGTCAGTATCACCATGAGTCAAAACAATATCGTGCACATTCCATACGGGACAGGAGCAGCTAGACGTCTGTCCCTGCCTGCCCGTACCAGGCAGTTGCAGGTGGAGGAGCCGCAGAAGATGATCACGCCGGCTCCTTTTCAGAGAAAAACTGGCCATTTTTTTACGGCAAAGTCCTCTTGATCTTACCCGTCCGGTTCTGGTCCTGGCCGATAAAACCAGGCTCTGTGGCTATCCGGACTATCTGCCTGTTCTGATAAGCGTCCTTGAACAGCACGGGATGGATCCTGCCGCCCTGAAAATTATTATTGGCTACGGCACCCATGCCCGGCAAAGTGACGAGGAATGCAGGCATGCCTATGGGGAAGTGTACGATCGATTATTCTTTTATCCATCATGATTGTGAAGCAGGCTGACGGTTTCCAGGAACTTGGCCGCACCACCAGGGGCACCCCCATCCGCTTTCGACGCGACCTGCTCGAAGCCAGTGCCGATCATTACCATGGGGGCGGTGTCGCATCACTATTTTGCCGGATACGGCGGCGGCCGAAAACTGATCTTTCCCGGCTGTGGAGAGCGTGATGCCATCTATACAAACCACGGACTGTATCTTGGATGGTGCTGCCGGAACTATTGCCGAAGGGTGCCAGCCCGGCATCCTTGACGGCAACCCGCTGGCCGAGGATTTGTTTGAAATTGAAGAAAAACTGCCGGCCGATCTGGCCATTCACGGTATTCTCGACTCCCATGGCAGGCTCTGTGATCTTCTTCTTGGCCATGGACGAGAAAGCTTTCTGGAAGCCTGCAGGCTCCATGGTAACAGCTGTGAGATTACCTCACCCCGGTTTGATATCGTCGTCGCCTCCTGCGGCGGCTATCCAAAAGATATCAATTTTATCCAGAGCCATAAAGCCATTCACAATGCAGCGATGTTTGTTCGTGACGGCGGTCTGCTCCTGATTTATGGGGAGTGCCGGGACGGGATAGGTTCAAAGACCTTTCTGCCGTGGTTTGCAATGGGCTCCTTTGCTGCCGCCTTCAAAGAGCTTTCCCGCCACTACCAGGGCAACGGCGGAACGGCGCTGGCCATGATGACGAAATTGCAGCGGATTCGGATAGGTATGGTCACCGATCTGGATGATGCCACCTGCCGGTTAATTGGCATGGAACGCTGGTCCCACAGCCAAGTCTTGGATTATCTGGGTGATCTTAGAAAGGAGAAATCCATTGCCTTTATCCCCAATGCGAGTCTCACCGTAAAGACAATTGAGAGAATATAGGCAATCCCGCTTGCACATCTGAGGTGCCAGTCTGCCAGGGGAGAAAACTTTACGTGGTTTTGGCAATCTCTAGGGGGCCACCTCACCAGCCTTGGGCGTATGACTCTCTTCTTGGATCTGCACCTGCCACAAGTGTTTTTGAGTCTTCATTGATGAGGATGACACAGACACCGCCGGCCTTCCAGGCCCAGTCAGGCCAAGCTCATCACCTGGTGACCACGTTTTTCGAGTTCTTTGATGACCCCGGCACCAATACGTTTTTCTACTCTCAATAAATTTGGGTGGTAGTCGTGGGGGGCAAAGGAATTTGGATAGGAAAAAGTTGCAAAACGCGGTTGCTCTGTGGCGGTCTGCACTTCCATGCCAAACAGTGCGACATTTAAAAAAGTCTGTAAAATAGTCTGGCACTGGGTGTCGCCGCCCGGTGTACCGATAATCATCCATGGCATATCGTTTTTAAAGATCATAAACGGTGCGGGGGTGAGTCGGGGTCGCTTTCCTCCTTGCTACCGAACTGGCATGTTTTTCGTCAACAAAGGACTGGGAGCCACGGGTGGAAACCACAATGCCGGTCCCCGGTATCACCGGCCCGCTAAAAGACATATCACTTGGGACTGCAGAAATACAGTTGCCGTCTTGGTCGACAACGCAGATATAGCTGGTGTCGAGGTTGTCATTTTGGTCTTGATTGGGCTGCACGGTATGGTAATGCATATCGCAGTCTTCCGGCATGGGGGCTGTTGTTAAACTCCCACGGATTACCAAAAAGAGGCATCGCTGGACTGGCTGTATCCCTGATGCGGCCGGCACATTTTTCAGCATACTCCTTTGACAATAAACCGCTGATCGGTACCGTCACAAATCGAGGATCACCGTAAAATTTTTCTCGATCAGCAAAGGCAATCTTGAGTGCTTCGGTGATGGTGTGAATATACTCACCGCTGTTGTGGCCCATTTTTTGAGATCAAAGTGCTCCAGAATATTCAGTGCCTGGAGTAAAACCGGTCCCTGGCACCAGGGGCCTGCGCTTTTGATGGTATACTCACCGAAAGTCACGCTGATGGCGTCTTCTTCGGTACAGGAGTAATTTGCCAGATCGCTGGCCCGCATCAGACCATTGTGTGCTGCAATTAAATGCAACAATATCAGCGGCAATAGAACCCATGTAGAATTCATCACGGGCGGCACGCAGACCTGTGCGGCGATCACCTTTTGTAACACCATTTTCTTCGGCTGTGATCATCCGCTGCATGGTGCGGCCGAGGTCTTTCTGATAGAAAATTTCATCAACTTCCGGTGGTCGGCCATTGGGCAGGTATATTTCTTTGTTGGCAGGCCATCTGGCATACTTGGCCTGTAATTCATGGAGGGAGTTGCGCATAAACTGATGCATGGGAAAACCGTTTTCGGCAAGATCAAGAGCATCAGCACAGACTTCAGCAAAACTCATGGTGCCGTACTGCAGGAGGGCTGTTATCCAGGCATCAGGTGCCCCTGGAACAATGCAGCGATGGATGCCGTCGGGGATCTGGCCATGGTGGCTGTCTTTAAAAAATTGCACACTGGCTTTTTCCGGCCAGACGCCGAGACCGTCGATTGTCGTTGTGAGTTCCGGTCTTGGCCAGGTGAATCATCATGGGCGCGACTCCGGCGAAGTTGACCATGTCGGACTGGAGTACCGCAAGACAAACCCTGCAGCCACCCCGGCATCTATGGCATTGCCGCCCTTATCGAGTATTCGCATTGCCGCCTGGGTCGCCAGATTATGGCCGGATACCACCATCTGTTTTCTGCCCCGAATCGCCGGGCGATAAGAAGTTCTTGTTTGTTCGTAGTCGGAAAAGACTTTTTCGTCAGACATCTTGTTGTTCCTTGTAGTAGTGAAAGAGGAGCTCTCCTGGCATCAGTGAAAAACAAGCCCATTTGGGTCAGACGGTGGACACTCCTGTCAGATAAAAGCTCAATTATTGGCAAATTGCAATATTTTCACTGCACAAACAGTATTTGAACTTATAAGTATTCCGGCTTTCAATTATGGTGCATAATTCTTATATTTTCAGACGTTGTTGATAAAATACTGGGTTTTTTACCAAAGGAACGGACAGATGGATAACCGGATAGTTAAAGAACTTGTAGATATTGTTGGAAAAGATAATGTGTCGACTGCGGTATCCGACAAAATTACCCATTCCTATGATGCCACCCAGGAACGGCATCTGCCCGATGTGGTCGTGTATGCCGGGACAACCGAAGAAGTCAGTCTGGTGGTGAAACTTGCCAACCGTTGGAAAATACCGGTATTGCCCCGGGGAGCGGGCAGCGGGTTTACCGGGGGAACTCTGCCTGTGCGTGGCGGTATTGTCCTGGTGCTGACGAAAATGGACAGGATTATTGATATCGATACTGAAAATCTTATGGCGGAGGTTGAGCCCGGAGTGGTCACCGCCGAACTGCAGCGGCAGGTGGAGAAGCTGGGGCTTTTTTATCCACCGGATCCGGCGTCAAAGGAGTTCAGTACCCTGGGCGGCAATGTCGCGGAGTGTGCAGGGGGGCCGCGATGTGTGAAATATGGGGTGACAAAAGATTATATCCTGGGACTTGAGGTGGTTACCCCCACCGGAGATATCATCAGAACCGGCGGCAGAACCTTGAAAAATGTGGTCGGCTATGATCTGACCAAGCTTTTTGTCGGCTCAGAAGGTACACTTGGCATCGCCACCAAAATCATCCTGAAACTGCTGCCCAAACCGGCGGCGAAAAAGACTATGCTGGTCCAGTTTGAGACCATTGACGGGGCGGCACAAGTCGGTTTCGGCGATCATCGGGGCAAAGATTATTCCTACCACCCTGGAATTTATGGATGCGTGCCACCATTGACTGTATTCGTGGGGTAAGCACCATTGACCTGCCGGAAAATTGCCGGGCTCTGCTGATTATTGAAGTGGATGGCGACGCTCAGGTGCTTGATCAGCAGGTCGAAGCAGATTCTGGCGATTATCAACCTTTTGGTATTCTGCATACCCGGATTGCCGAAACCGATGAGGAATCGGAGGAGATCTGGCAGGTCAGCCGTATTGTCAGCCCGAGTCTGCGCAAGGTCAACCCCGATAAATTCAACGAGGATATTGTTGTGCCGCGCTCCAAGGTGCCGGATATGATCCGCGCACTTGAGAAGATTTCAGCGGATTATGGTGTCCCCATCGTCAATTTTGGCCATGCCGGGGATGGCAATATCCATGTGAATGTGATGGTAGATCTACAGGAAGAAGGGATGCCGGAAAAAATAGAGAAGGTGATGGATGAAGTTTTCAGCGCGGCCGTCAGGCTGCGTGGCGCTATTTCCGGAGAGCATGGTATCGGCACCTCAAAGGCTAAATATATGAACATGAACCTGGATATCGCCACCATTGACTATATGCAGACGGATCAAAGCGGCGTTGGATCCGAATAATATCCTTAATCCGGGCAAGATCTTTCTCGAGAACTATCCACAGCCGGAAGCAGTGTTGAGCATCAAATAAGTTGAGTTATGAGTAAAAATAAGAGTTTAAAGGATTTTGAAAAGGTAATCCGCGAGTGTGTCAAGTGCGGAGTCTGCCAGGCCCATTGCCCAACCTATCAGGTGAGCTAAAAAAGAAGGGGCGGTTGCCCGGGGGAAAATTGCCCTTGCTGCCGCTCTTCTTGATGGTGAAACCGGGCTTGAAGAGCGGCTGCAGCAGGATATCAGTATGTGTCTGATGTGTGGCTCCTGCGTTAATAAATGCCCCAATAAGGTGCCGACCCATGAAATAGTTGGTGCGATCCGTCGACAAATCACCGACAATCAGGGGCTGTCCTTGATCGGTAAAGGGGTGTCAACCCTTCTTGGTTCCCCGTTGATGATGAAAACCTTCAGTAAGAGTGGGGCGATGCTCTCTCCTTTGGTTCTTAAAAAGGTTCCGGAAACAAGCGGGTTGCGTCTTCGTTTTCCGACACCCCTTATGAAGGATCGGACTGTACCGAAGATTGCTTTTCGTAATCTGTTTGACCGGGTGCCGGAGTTTACCGAAGGGCAGCCTGACAAACCGGTTGTCGGTTTTTTTGCCGGTTGTTCCATCACCTATGCCTATCCTGAAATCGGTGAGATAATGGTTTCCATTCTGCACCGGATGGGGTATTCGGTCTACGTGCCGAGAGCGCAGCAATGCTGCGGAATTCCTGCCCTTAGTTCAGGGAATGGCAAACTGGTTGAAGAATTGGCGGAGACGAATATCAGAGCTTTTGGAAAAAGAGAAGTGCAGCATATCATTACCGCCTGCGCTTCCTGTAATGGCGGGATCGGCGAACACTACCAGACAATGAAGGCGGATTATGATGATTTTACCGGTAAAGTCATCGATTTCAGTGTCTTTCTGAAAAAAGAAAGGCTCTTTGACGATTTGGCCGCAATGGAAAAATGGCCGAAACGGGTGAAGGTCACTTATCATGACCCCTGTCACCTGAAGACTCAGGGGATAACCAGAGAGCCCCGGGAGCTGCTGCGGGCTCTTCCCAACGTTGACTTCGTCGAAATGGAGGGTGCTGCTACCTGCTGCGGTCTTGGCGGTACTTTCTCCGTGTACCATTACGAGGCCAGCAAGGCAATAGGTGCCAGGAAAGTTCAGGGCTTAAAAGAAAGCGGCGCAGAGCTGATAGCCACCGCCTGCCCGGGGTGTATCATGCAGTTGCAGGACAGCATCAATCATGCAGGTTTACCGGTGACGGGCCGTTCATATTCTGGAGTTGTTGTCCGAGGCATTGAAATAAGGTACCCATAACTGCTGTCACCAACAGGAGATGGCCACAGTGATTTTTGTCCCAGGCAAATTAGTGTTGCAAGAGTGCTGAAATCCATATAGGGTCTCAATCAGAGCCTTCTGCAACTCCATCTTTCATGGAAAATAGAGCAAACATGATGATGTTTGCTTGCTGGTTTTACAGGATAAAAAATCAGAAAATTGATTTTGTATGAACACTTTTCTAACTAAAATATCGCAACTTGCCTCCATTCAGGAAGTGTTATTTCTTTCGGTGCATGGGGAGGTGCTTTTTTCGAAAAATCAGGAAAAGTCTGACGAAACAGACAGCAACATCGCTTTGTGGAATATGATCATTGGTGACTTGCATGCACCTGTCGAGGCGGAGTTGTTCTTTGAGAAAGGTGGTTATTATCTGCACTCTACCGATATGGGGTATATCATTATCGGGATGTATGACTTTGGCCGTCTGTCAAACATAAAGACCGCCTGTGCAAATCTTAGAGTCGAAATTGAGTGATCCCGCAGTGTGTAAAAAAGTTCTGCTCAGGATGCTGCACGACGCTGGTGAAGTTATGAAACCGTCCCTTGTCAGGGCGCTTTCTCCTTTTGCGGGCGATGATATTGCTGGGATACTCATTGACTTACTCGAAAAAAATGTCGGATCCAACCCCGAAATTCGCGACAATTTATTTGGCAATATTTGCCGGATACTCGGGCAATGCCGTTCCTCTGCTGCCCGGCGTATCCTTAAAAAAGTATTGAGAGAACATTCTGCCGGCGCAATTGTTCTGGAGGATGAATCAAGGCAGGCCGCTCAAGTTGCCCTTGCCCAGCTTGAGCTTGATTTGCCGCCTGAAAGTGACACGCAGCAGCCTCCAAAAGACAGTTCTGTCAGAAAAGTGGTCAAAAAGATGAGCCTTCTGTCGCTGTTTCGTCTGCTCCTAAAAAGAGCCATGCTCCGGAGGTGCCGGAAGGACCAAAAATTCAGAAATTGTTAGATCAGAACAGGAAAGATGAGGCAATAGCTCTCATTTTGGAACAGATTGAATTCTGCGCCGGTAAAAAACAATTTGATCTGGCGGAGCAGTTACGCGAATGGCTCATTCAGGTGGATTCTTCGTCATTGCGGGAGATAATCCGTGCGGCGGAAATAATTGAGGAAGCAAAAAATGCCTCAATCGGCGGGGATCATCTTGAAACCTGGAACACGCTTGCGAGTGCCTTGTCGATCGAAGATTACTCCTCCCTTTACCATACAATGGTCCACAGGCAATACGTCAATGGTCAGATCGTCGTCGCCCAGGGAACTTTTGATTCAACATTGTTTTTTGTTAACAGGGGGCGGGTTCAGCTGTATTCGGCAGGCCAGACCGGGGAGCACCCCTTGAAAGTTGTTGGCGCGGGGGAAGTATTTGGCGTTGAATCCTTTTTTGATATCTCAATATGGACTATGAGTGCAAGAAGCCTCGGAGCCGACCTGTCTTTACTGACTTGGGATCGTCTTTTGAAATTAAAAGAAGGCAACCCTGCTCTGCAAACCAAGTTGATGGACTTTTGTTCCCGCTACAGATTGACCAACCTGCCTTTAATAAAGCCAGTACTACCAGGAGACGGTTTGAGAGAATGAAGGTATCTGGCAAGGTGGCTGTTTCGTTATTAAAAAATCAAGGAAAGGAGAGCCTCTCAGGATCAAAGGGAAACCTGGTGGATATTTCAAGAGGAGGATTGGCTTTTAGTCTGAGATTCTCTAAAAAGAAAAATGCGGTTGCTCTTTTGGGGGAGGATTTGCAAGTTGTCGTTCGAACTGATGTCTCCACTCAGTCAGTGCACCGGACTGGTGTCGTGAAGGCTGTCCAGTGTCATGACTATGTCGGCAATGATTATACCATTCATATGGAGTTCAAGAAAGCCTTGAGTAATGCAGAGGTTTGGCAGGCGGTTGGCCGGAAGCGATAAGATAGCAACCCATGAGCTATAACAGAAATGATGTTTTTAAGAGCTTAATGATCTCGTCAGAATTGCAGGAGGGAGCTACCTCCAGCACGGTCGGAGGCCGCCCAGACAGTACTATCTTGACGTGGGCTTCAGCATTGAGAGAGGCAAATCTGAATTCGCCAAAACCATTATTTTTGCCGAGCTCAGTCAGCTGATCAACAGCCCTGTCTGCCTGGGGGTCATGAAAACATTTCTGTAGACCAAGATTTTGACCCAATGTGTTTTTTAACAATTCTATCCTGGCGGAACTGGACAAACCGGGTTGCTCCTTATTCGGCATGTCCTGCTGATCAGGAACAGGCGAATCATCAGGCTGGAGGCTTTCATCTTTCATTCCAACAGCTTTCATGATTATCGGGGTGAGGGCACTGTTAATATTATTTTTTCTCGGTTCGCACTCATTTCGCATAAAAACTGTTGCAGTATCCCAGGAAAAAAGTTCGTAAGCTGCCTCGATACCGAAAAGATTTCCTATCCTGACATCCAGTAATTCACCTTCTTTGAAGTAAAGAATACCTCCTTGGTGAGTCGTGTTGTCAAGTATTCGTATTGTGCAGGATTTTGCATCCATTTCCATGAATTGCAGGAATACCGTGGGGGAGATATCGTGCATGATTCCGCCGGCAGCCTCTTTTTGCAGGAGACTGTTGATCGTGCTGACCAGCTTTTCAGTGCGAAGAGGTTTCTTGAGATAACCGGCAAGGTTGTTTTTATTGGTTATTTCGTGAAGATGAGCGTCATCCATTGAAGAAATAATAATGGCCGGGATGTCCGGATAATTGTCGCGAAGGTGGTTTATGAGACTCATCCCATCCATTCGTGGCATTATCAATTCGAGAATAATGAGGGATACTGGTATTTTTTTTAATTGTTTAACCGCATCGAAACCATCACAGGCGGTTACCACAGTAAAACTTTCATGGTAGCTCGCCAAACTATTCTTAACCGCATTACATAAGATTGTATCCCCATCCACAAAAAGAATGTTCCTAACCATGATTATTTTGCAACTCCCATTCTTTTTCAACTTTTTTAAAAAGATTTTCCGGCTAATGGTCCTTTGATTATGGTTTGTGAATAAATGATTGCAAGTCTAATTGCAAGTGGTATTGGTATTAATGAGAATGTCACTACAGTGATGCCGTTGTGGTTAAAGTAATCGGCCATCTTCCGAACAAGAAAAATCATCCCTGTGCTGTCTGGGCAATATTCAGCGCGGACAGTCTGCCAGCATTTGTCGGTTCGCGGTGGGGCTGCTGAATTAAATAAAACATATTATAATATATCGTGGAGAATTTAATGCAAGAAATGGCAACCATTGAATGGCAGGATTTTGCCAAGGTTGAGCTGCGTGTTGGCAGGATAATCGAGGCAGAAATCTTCAAAGAAGCACGCAAACCGGCGTATCTTTTACGGGTAGATTTTGGTGAGGAGCTTGGCCTGAAAAAATCGAGCGCACAGATCACTGATCTCTATTCGCCCGAAGAACTGATCGGCAGGCTCGTCGTAGGGGTCGTCAATTTTCCTAAGAAACAGATTGGTCCGGTCATGTCGGAATGCTTAATCACCGGTTTTCATACAGAGGAGGGGGCAGTTGCTCTCTGTAGACCCGATAAGGATGTCCCTTTGGGCGCAAAATTGTGTTGAATGACCGGTGTTCGCTTTGGTCAGGCAGACCCCTCTCCCATGTTATCCCAATTGAGTGACTCCGGCTCTGGGTGAGACCAGTGGCAGAGAAAAACGAAATGATACCGTGGGCAGCCCAGGATACCTGGAGCCAGGTTGTGTTTTCACTGGAAAAGACAATTGCCGCCATGGGACAGAAAACTGCAGGCATCAGAAGACAGGCAGTGCAGATCTGTCAAAGACTATGGCGAGCTTGATGCGGTCTTGGAGAGGGTTTGTCTGGAATCCTGTTCCACATGTACCGATGTCTGTTGTACCCGGGCAACTGTTTGGTACGATTTACCAGATTTGTTGGTTATTTATCTTAATACCGGAACATTACCGAAAAGGCAGATCTTATCGACATCCTGATCACTCCTGCTGCAATTTGACACCTGCAGGCTGTCGCTTGACTCGTTCTGATCGACCCTTTATATGCACCTGGTACATTTGCCCTGATCAGCAGAAAATTCTTAGCCGCCTGGCGAACCGTAGCGGGAAGGAATTAGCCGTGTTTCGTACAATAAGTACTATAAAAACAGCACGAAAAGAGTTGCAACAGGCTTATATCAATATCCTTTGTGATTGATTGGTGCTGCCTGGCCAATGTTTTTTCTGATTGCCCCTAAAGCTCAGCCTGTAGAGTGGAAGGGTGTGGATTGTTCATTATCGCCGCCCATCTTGACGTTTTGTTTGTGCCGATGGACTTTTGTGGCATAGGTGGCGTTCTTAGAGCAACGTAAGTAAATCTGGGTATCAATTGTCGCAAGTCAAATCTGCGATTGAAACGATAACAAAATTCACCGAGGTACCGCCCAAAGTGTTTTTTGCTGATGGCGTGGAATGTGCCATGAAATGACCTCTTAACGTTACCGATGACTGTATTAACCCACTTGAAATCAGCAATTTTAACACTTTCTGGGCCACCTCCAGTGATGATTACTTTGTGAGAGAAACCAGCATCATCAAGGCCTTCAAAACCGAGAAGGCCGTCGGTGATAACTTCGCTACCATTGCAAAGATGTTTGGATGCCCAATCAATGATAGCTTTCTTGGTAAATGATGTAACTTGGCTAAAACGCATATGAATTGGATGACCATCGTCATTGGTTGAAACTGCAGCAACAAAAGGTGTTTTACCTGTTGCTCCGCGGCCTCTCCGACCATCACGTTTTTTGCCGCCCCAATAGGCGTCGTCAACTTGCACGAAGGTTGCTGAGATGGGTTTGGAATCGTCTCGTTCTTTCATAACCTGTTGGATTTTATGCTTGATCAATAAGGCTGTATTGTAAGATACACCAACAGTTCTTTTCAAGCTTAGAGCGGATATGCTAATTTTTGACTGTGTAACGAGATAAATACTGAGAAACCAGGTAGTCAGCGGCAGCTTGGTCGAGTCAAATATCGTTCTGGCAGTAACTGAAATCTGAGATCGGCATCTGTTGCACTGCATGAGTTTTCGTGATTTCAAGGTGCAATAACGATCGTGGCCACATTCTGGACATTTAAATCCATTAGGCCACCGCCATCTGAAAATTGCCTGATAGCACTGCTCTTCAGAACCGTATTGTGAGATAAACTCTTGCAAACTGAGACCTGGTTGGAACTGGATTGAGTTTTTCGACATATTTACCTCCGTAGTTTAATGGTATGGAGGTAGTGTAACAGAGCAGGGTACTCATATAGTGATACCCCTAAAAAATAGCTGAGCTTTGTAGTAATCAGTAATTTTTTGTCAAACTATCACTGTACCGATCGAGAGGGTGTGTTTATATTATTTCTGACAAATATTTGCACTGATGATCAGTGGTGGTGAGTTAAGAATAGAAACGTGTCAACTCGCTGGAACTCTAAAAGATGCAGACCGATAGGGCCGGTAACAGATATGGATTATAAGGACTATTACAAAACTCTGGCGGTTGCCAAAGATGCAACTCAGGACGAGATTAAAAGAGCATATAGAAAATTGGCTCGTAAATATCACCCTGATGTCAATAAAGACAGCAACGCCGAAAATAAATTCAAAGAAATAAGTGAAGCGTATGAAGTATTAAAGGATGCTGAAAAGCGCAAGGCTTACGATAGTTTTGGCAGCGACTGGCAGGCCGGTCAGGATTTTAAGACCGCCTCCAGGATGGAATGCTCACCAGCAAAATAGTGGTTATCGATCGCAGCAGGCATCCTCTGAGCAATTCAGTGATTTCTTTGAATCACTCTTTGGAGGAGGGCATGGTCATTTTTCTGCCGGAGATTTTTCGTCTATGGGGCGGGAGCACCATGATCGGGGCAATGATCTGCACGCAAAAGTCTCCATTACCCTTGAAGACAGCTATCATGGGGCCAAGAGAACCATCACGCTGAACAGAACGGTGGGTGACGGTGATGGTGGTCTGACTGTCCAACCCCAGTCGCTGCATGTTTCTATCCCCAAAGGAGTCATCGAGGGTCAACAGATCAGGCTGGAGGGGCAGGGAGACGTAGGCTATGGCCGGGGGCCTCGCGGAAATCTCTTCCTTGAGATTGTCTTTGAACCGCATCCTTATTTTACTGTCGTCAAGCGTGATATTTTTCTTGTTCTGCCGGTGACTCCCTGGGAAGCAGCTCTGGGGGCTACCATTGCTGTGCCTACTCTTGGCGGGCCGGTCGATCTGAAACTTCCAGCCAATTCTCAGACTGGTCAAAAACTGCGCCTGAAAGGCCGGGGGCTCTCTTCCAAAAAACAGATCGGCCATCAATACGTAACTCTTGCTGTACATACACCGGCAGCAAAAACGGCGGAACAACGAGAATTGTATGAAAAGATGGCAAAACTCATGCCTTATAATCCCCGGTCAGGGTTTGGAGGTTGAACGATGAATGATGAGTATCATCTGCACTATCCTCGACGATAGCACGACTTGGGGAATTACCGAAATCTGCACCCTCTGCAGGGTGGACATGGAAGTGGTTCATGAAATGGTCAGCGAGGGCGTGCTGGTGCCTGAAGGAGCTTCACCGGAGACCTGGCGTTTTGACGGTGCGGCGATTAAAAGGATTCAGGTAACTCTCAGATTGCAGAAAGATCTGCGGGTCAATCTGCCCGGAGCAGCCCTGGCCCTGGATTTGCTGGAAGAACTCCATGAATTACGCGCCCTGCTGAGACACATGTCCTGAATATGGCTGGTATCTTTGGCCGGCAGTTTTGTCAATCGGCGAGATATCGACATTGACGGATATGATTTTATAGTAACCTCCTGCTTAGTACTGCCGGTGATGGGGACAGGCAGTATGGCGCGGGGTTCAGGCAGTTTTCATAAGAAATCCCCAACGCCTTTAGTGACGATGGGGATTTCTTTATAAAGTGACGAGTTTGGAAATTATTGCGGTTTTCTTTCCATTTGTCAGGATTAGAAAGTATATACGGCGGTTGCACCTAGAAAAAATCTGATCTGCACTTCCCGCGTCATCAACGATTGGGCTGTCCTCGGCATCACCCACCAAGCGTTTGTAACCAAGGTTGCCTACGAGTGACCAATTGGAGTTAAAGCTGTAGTTGGCAATCATATGAAGACCAACATCCTTGAACTCTCCGTCGTTTGCTTTGTTGTTTTTCAAGTGTGGTGTTGCCCCGGTTGCCATTATCAATCTGAAAATAAGTCTCCATATAATCGTCGCTGGCATATGTCGTCGACAGGCCAAAGGTCATTCTCAGTTTTTCTGATATTTTTGCCAGGTAATCACCACCAAGGGTGACAGTAAATCCTGTATCTTCACCCGAGACATCTGTGGCAAATTTGACGGTTGCACTCCAGTTGTTGACCTTCCGGTAAGGAAGGCACCGGCGGCGACGGCTGCGTCAACTTTGTCCATTTTTTCAACGCGGTTGCTCTCGACGTCATTACGCGACCTACGGTATTGGAGAAGAGGACCAAACTCAACTTTATCACTCAGCATATTCCATTTGAGTTCAGCCCCCTGGAGCTGCAGATAGGCTCCGTCGCCGTAGGAATAACGGCCGTAGAGCAGGGGGACAAATGTATAATTATCGGAACCTTCATAATCCGGAACCAGACCGACCCCCAGACCAATGGATGATTTTGAACTATAATTAGATACCATACCGGCACCAGTACCAGTTGATGTTACTGTATTTGCAGCGAGTGCCAATTGACAGATCAAAAGTCCACTGACGATTGTGACTGCCAGTATTGATAATTTTTTTTTCATTTTTTTCTCCTGATTGAGGACATATATAGGTCGATGAAAGGTAGATGATCCCTGTAGAAAGTGGCTTTTGAAAAAGGAGTTCCGAAAAACCATCCAGCCGGGATTGGTTTGAGGATGCGGTTAGGTTACATTTTCAGCCCTGATTTGGCAATCAATTTTTTGCTGCGTCAGTTACCTTGAAGCCGAATCTCACAATGTATTTTTTTCATGCAAGTTTGCCTTGCCAAAAACCGGGAGACCTTTTTATCGGAACCATCTATTTGTTGAGAACCATTAAAACTTTCATTGCTGTCTCCTTATACAGCTTTTTTATTGCGCTTTGTTTACCCGAATAACGAGTTTCCCGAAATTCTGACCCTCTAAAAGACCAATAAAGGCTTTGGGTGCATTCTCCAGTCCTTCAACAAGATGTTCGCGATATTTGATTTTACCGGAGCTGACCCACTCCGACATGTCTTTGGCAAACTCGTTGAAACGGTGGCCGTAATCGTCGTAAATAATAAAACCCTGGACCTTGATGCGTTTGATTAAAATCTTGGCCATGAGCAGGGAGAGGCGGTCCGGACCGTCGGGGAGTTTGGTCGCGTTGTACCGGGAAATGAGGCCACAGACTGGGATCCTTGCGCTAGTGTTGAGGCGGGGCAGGACTGCATCAAATACCTTGCCGCCAACACTCTCGAAATAGATATCGATCCCCTCGGGACAAGCTTCTTTTAGTTGCTCGGCAAAATCAGCACTTTTATGGTCCAGGCAGACATCAAAACCAAGAACCTCCCTGGCGTATTGGCATTTTTTACTGCCACCTGCGACACCAATGACCCGGCAGCCCTTCAACTTGCCTATCTGTCCAACAGTCGCACCCACTGGCCCAGTGGCGGCGGCGACAACCAGGGTTTCACCCTCCTTCGGCTGGCCAATATCAAGCAGGCCCATGTAGGCGGTAAAACCAGGCATGCCCAGTACTCCCAGAAAATAGGATGGGTTTTCTGGGGAAAGGCCAAGCCGGGTCAGGTCGGATCCGTCAGAGAGTGTATAGTCCTGCCAGCCACTATTGGCCAGAACCCATTCGCCAGTTTGGTAATCAGCATGGTGGGACGCTGCCACCTGGCAGACCGTTCCCCCGACCATGACATCACCAATCTCGACGGGTGTGGTATACGAAGGCGCATCGCTCATTCGTCCCCGCATATAGGGGTCGAGTGAGAGAAAGATAGCACGTAAGAGAATCTCGCCATCACCAGGGACAGGTCGGGGCGATTTTTCTAAACGGAAGTTTTCTTCAGTCGGTGGTCCATCAGGGCGTGACGCAAGAACAATGCGTCGGTTTGTTGCAGTATTTTGATCCATGATTTTGCTCTCCCGTTGTTTGTCAGATCAGTTGTCTGGGGGTAAGTATCGAGGTGTAATTCTGTCTGTAGCCTGTTTGGTGCAAAGAGTTAGGGGAACACAGTATTATGCAGGGCAATGGTGAGACCATGAGGCATAGCAGTGCCCTAAATAGTTTCCGCCCTGAAACTACCATTTCGCCCGATCTCATCGTTGCATAAGATTTTTTATCCTCGGAATATCAGTTATATGCCTGTGGTGAAAAATATTGTGCGTCTCGATCTCGACCAAAATGCTTAGTTTCTGGATGGAAACTAAATTAATTTACGAACAATATTGGCAGCGATTACCAGAAAACCAAAAAAGCAGCCAAGTTTAAGGATCTTCACATGTTTGTCAGGGAGTTCCTGCCATCTTTTGGGCTTGTACACACCGGTTCCCAGGACAAGTAAGAGAAGTGCCACTAATAAATAGGCGATGACAATGTGCATTTATTTCCTCTTGATTGGCCATAAAGCGTAAAAAAAATGCGGTAATCGGTGATAAATTTCTATGCACCACCTCTAAGCTCAGTATCAATGAAAGATTACCAGAATCAGCCATATGTCAATTGATGGTGTCGTAAAAACCCTCCAAAGGGCATAGAAATACCCAAAGGGTATAGAAATCGTTGCTCCTCCCGCCTGCAAAGGGTACGATGGAGGAGCTATAATGTATGATTACTCTAATCAGCTCGGTCCTGTTGCCCAGGATCAGTTGCTGCACCACAATTATATTTTTCCTGAAAAGTTATGAACTATTGTTCCCATTGTGCGGCTCCGGTCACCTCGTTCATTCCGCACAGTGATAATCGACCACGATACATCTGCACCGCCTGTGGACTCATTCATTACCAAAATCCTAAAATGGTTGTCGGTTGTATTCCATTGTGGGATAACAGAATATTGCTCTGCAAGAGAAATATTGAACCAAGAAAGGGGTTCTGGACATTGCCGGCAGGCTATCTGGAATGTGATGAGACAACTGAAGAAGGAGCCAGGCGTGAAACATGTGAAGAAACTGGGGCCCGGGTTGTCGGTTTGCAACCATATCGCCTCTTTGACATTGTCCACATTGGCCAGATCTATCTGATGTTTATCGGCCGGCTCCAGGGGCCTGAATTTCATGCTACTGAAGAAAGCATGGATGTCAGGCTGTTTGAACAGGAAGATATCCCCTGGTCCAGCCTTGCTTTCCCCGTCATTGAAAAAACCTTAGACCACTATTGCCAGGACCGGCGAAAGAATGATTTCTCATTTCGACTGGATAGCATAGCCGGACCGTTATAGCCGTTAACGCCTGGGGGCGCATACTTTTTGAAAAAATCGTCCTTCCATGCTTCATGTCCACCAGCAAGTGATTATCCTGTACCAGAGACAGACCAATATGGAACGAAGCAGCGACGGGGTCTCATTTAATCCAGGTTCCTGAAAAAAACAGACAACAGGGGGATTCATGCAAAAAGCCCGAGATATAATGACAAAAGACGTAATCACTGTATCACCAGCAACAACAGTAACAGAGCTTGCCCAGCTTTTGGCCGCCAATAATATAGGCGGTGCTCCAGTCCTTGATTCTTCTGGATCTCTTCTTGGGGTGGTAACTGAAAATGATCTGATTGACCAGAAGAAAAAAATCCATATTCCTACCGTGGTTACCATTCTTGATTCTGTTTTTTACCTCGAAAATCCGGATAAAATGGAAAAAGAAATGAAAAAAATCGCTGGTTCAACGGTTGGTGATATCTATACCAAGAAGCCGCGCACCGTTAATGAAGAGACCCTGATCGATGAAATCGCCACCCTGATGGCAGAAAAGAATATTCACACCCTGCCGGTCATGCGAGGTGATAAACTGGTCGGGGTGATAGGGAAGAAGGACATAATTAAAACTTTGATCTCCTGATGTGGAATCGCACCGACGCGTAACCACCATTTACCTTGTTTACTCTCACTCACCGGTAAAAAGTGAATAGCTGTTTTTGCCCGCAGATTTAGCCTGATAGAGAGCAGTATCGGCATTTTTGACGAGCGTGTCGGCATCTTCGCCATCTTGTGGATAGATCGCTATGCCGATGCTGAGAGTAACAGAAAGCTCATGTGTCTGCAATTTTGAAGGGGGACTTGAAGCCTCTGAAGAAGCCGCTTTGCCAGATTGACAGCCTCGTCTTTTGCCGTTATATGTGCGCCTATAATCTGGAATTCATCCCCACCCAGCCGGGCAACAGTATCTTCCTCCCTGACAAGAGAAATGAGGCGTTGACCGACCTGTTGTAAAAGCGCATCACCAACCGGGTGGCCGAGACTGTCGTTAACATGTTTAAAATTATCCAGGTCCATGTAGAAAACGGCAACCTGGCCCTGTTTTCGTTTTGCATTGGCTAAAGACATGGAAAGCCGATCGATGGCCAGAAAGCGATTAGGCAATCCGGTAAGGGCATCGTGGTATGCCTGATGTTTGATTTGTTCCTCCTTCAGCTTCATCTCGGTAATATCATGAAAAACTGCCACATAATTGGTTATTTTTCCTTTTTCGTCGCAGATGGAGCTGATGCTCAGGATTTCTGGAAAAGGTTCGCCATTGGCTCGGCGATTCCAGATCTCACCGACCCAGCTGCCCTTCTGCAATAAACTTTGCCACATGTCCTGATAGAATTCAGGCCCGTGCCGTTCAGATCGTAATATTCTTGGATTCTGGTTGAGCACTTCACTGGCCTGATATCCGGTGATATTGGTAAAAGCCTGATTTACTGCAACAATATTGCCATCAGCGTCGGTGATGCTTATCCCCTCCAGGGCATTTTCAAAAACCTTGGCGAATAGTTTTTGTTGTTGTTCTGCCTGCAATCTTTCCTGTGCATTATCCAGCCAATTGCCTGGACGAACTCTTTAATTGCTCGATATATGAATTGAAATTTCTGGCAAGATCACCCATCTCCCCCAAAGCATCCTCATCCGCATGCACATCGTAGTCTCCTTCAGGGGCTCCCTTCATCTTTTCGGCCAGCAGAGATCATTGGCCGAGTTATGGCTGATGCCAGATAGAGGCTTAAAAGCACCACCAGAAACAGCGTGCTGATCAGAGCCGAGAAGAAAATGGTTGAAAAACTTCGCCAAAACCCGGTATCGGCCAATTGATGCAAAAGCGCATATAACACTCCGCCGGTAATGATAAAGGCCGAGGTGAAAAGAAGTGAAAACAGGCTGATAAACTGGTATTTTATGGGCGTTCGAGAAAGAATTTGGCGCAGGGAAGCAGGCATAATTTCTGGTTTGGGATAGCCGGCAGGAAAAGATTTATTCCTGCCGGGAGTGTTTTTCTGGTATGTCGCAATAACTCACCAGGAGTAAAGAGACTGTCAGAAAATGGGCGTGCTGGTATATACTACTTTGCAGTATAACAGAAATTGCGGCCGCTGTGTAGGGGGATGATCCAAGAAAGGCCATATCCCGCTCTTTCCGGTTGTTCCGGCAGGAATAATTTCTGCGCCCTGATCTTGCAATCTCTGCACTCCTTTAAAAACCTTTAAAAGAATCCTGACCTCACTCCTGTTTGCCGGGGTGAGCATGATTTTTGGCGATGAGCATGTAGATGGACGGAATGATAAAAAGAGTAAACAGGGTTCCGATCGCCATACCGCCAACCAGTACCAGACCGATTGAGTTACGGGCTGCGGCCCCGGCCCCGGTGACCAGAGTCAACGGAAAATGGCCGGCGATGGTCGCCCCGGTTGTCATCAGGATGGGCCGCAGTCGGGTTATGGCAGCTTCGTGTACTGCCTCCCGTTTGGTGTGTCCTTGTTCCTGGAGCTTGTTGGCAAATTCTACAATCAAAATACCATTTTTGGAGACCAGCCCTACCAGGGTAACCAGTCCCACCTGGGAGTAGATGTTCATGGTGGTTGTCCAGCCATGGGTCCAGAACGGTACGCTGGGATCGGGCATTTTCAGGAAAGTGAAGATCATGGCGCCGAACATGGCCAGGGGGACCGATCCGGCCAGGATCACGAAAGGATCGCGAAAACTGTTGAACTGAGCTGCCAGCACCAGGAAGATGAGAACCACTGCCAGGCCGAAGGCCTGAAAAAATTTATTGCCCTCTGTCCGCAGTTGGCGTGACTCTCCAGTATAGTCCAGCACATATCCCTGGGGTAAAATTTTGCGCGCCTCACCTTCCAGAAATTGCAGTGCCTTGTCCAGAGGGCTGGATGGCCACGCCGCTGATTTTGACTGCATTGAGCTGTTGAAAGCGGTTCAGGGATCGCGGCACGGTACTGTTTTTGATGGTGGCGATAGTGCTGAGAGGTACCAGGTTGCCATTTTCGCCGGTTACATAGATGTTCTGCAGTTGGTCCGGATTGAGGCGATCCATGCGCTGGATCTGGGGGATAACCTTGTAGCTGCGGCCACCGATGTTGAAGCGGTTGACGAAGTTGCCGCCGACCATGGCCGAGAGATCGGCACCAACCTGCTGCAGGTTGAGACCCAAATCGGCCACCTTGTCACGATCAATGACCAGTTCAGACTGTGGCTGATCGATTTTGACATCAATGAGGGGTGGAAAGGCAAACATGCCGCTTTGCATTGCCGCGAACTGGATCTGGTTGGCAAAACTGAGAATCTGTTCCGGTTCGGCCGTAGAGGCCAGGATAAACTCCACCGGAAATTGGCCGCCGCCGGGCAGCGCCGGCGGAGTAACCGGGAACATCCGGATGCCGGTGATGCCGTGCAGCTTCTGCTGTACCTCAGGCATTATTTGAAAAATATTGCGATCACGCTCCTGCCATGGTTTAACCACCATGCCGCCAAATCCCGAGGAGGGCATGGTGACCTGAAAAACAAACTCAGTTTCCGGTATGCTCAGAAACGCCTCATTGACTGCTGCGGCATAGAGACTGGTCTGGTCGAGGGTGGAATTGGCGGCTGCATCGAGGATACCGAAAATGACCCCCTGGTCCTCGGCAGGCGCCAGCTCTTTGGCCGACATGGTGAACATGGGGATAGTCAGCAGGCTCACGGCAATCCACACCATATATACTGCTGGACGGGCATTGAGAGTGTTGTTGAGTAATCTGCCGTATAGTATTGCGGATTTTTTTAAAATCACGTTCTATCTTGCCGGCAAAACCATGTTCAGTCATGCCCGCTTTAAGCAGCCGTGAGGCCATCATGGGTGACAGAGTCAACGCCACGATGCCGGAGATGGTCACGGCCCCGGCCAGAGTAAAGGCAAATTCGCGAAAAAGTGAGCCGGTCAGGCCGCCCTGCAAGCCGATAGGTGCATAGACAGCCGCCAGGGTAATGGTCATGGAGATAAGTGGGCTGACCAGCTCCCGGGCACCCAGCAGAGCCGCCTGCATTGGCGTCTCACCCTGGTTTAAATGGCGCTGGACGTTTTCCACCACCACGATGGCATCGTCCACCACCAGACCTACGGAGAGCACGATAGCCAGCAGGGTCAGCAGGTTGATGGTGAAACCGAATACCTGCATCAGAAATACGGCACCGATGAGAGACAAGGGGATGACCACCACCGGAATAATCGCCGCCCGCATCGACCCTAAAAAGAGAAAAATAATTATAATGACGATGAGCAGGGTTTCGCTGAGTGTCTTGATCACTTCATTGATGGCATTGTCGATATAGGCGGTACCATCGTAGGCGAGGCGGCCCTCCAGTCCACTTGGCAGCTGCCTTTTGATATCTTCCATTTCTGCCCGGACGCGTTTGATCACGTCCAGGGAATTGGCATTAGGCAGGGGCCATATTCCCATGAAGACCGCAGTTTGTCCGGAAAAACGCACCTCAGTCTCATAATTTTCAGCACCCAGTGCCACATCGCTGATATCCTCGAGACGTACGACAGCTCCATTTTCCTCCCGGATCACTAAACGCTTAAACTCTTTCACTGAACGCAGGTCGGTGTTGGCAGTCAAGTTGACCTGAATCAGCGATCCCTTGGTGCTCCCCACCGCAGCGAGAAAATTATTGGCCGCCAGGGCCTCGCGCACCTGTGCCGGGCTGATATTGAAAGCGGCCATTCGGTCGGGATTGAGCCAGATGCGCATGGCAAAGGTGCGCGCACCGAGGATATCGGCTCGCTGGACGCCCTCCAGAGCGGAAAGCCGGGGCTGAACGATGCGCACCAGATAGTCGGTTATTTCATTCTGTTTAAGTACATCCGAAGTAAAGCTCAGATAGGCGGAGGCAAACTGGCTGTCGGCCGATTCCACGTTGATGATGGGCACCTCGGCTTCCGGAGGGAGATCGCCGCGCACCTGATCAACCTTGGAGCTGATTTCCGACAGCGCCTTGATTGGGTCGTAGTTGATTTTCAGTCGGGCATTGATTGTAGAGAGTCCCTGGGCGCTTTGGGACTCAAGGTAGTCAATGCCGTCGGCTGCGGCAATGGCTCGCTCCAGGGGGGTGGTTATAAAACCGCGCACCAGTTCGGCGCTGGCACCGACATAAACGGTGGTAACGGTGACAACGGCGTTGTCACTGCGGGGATATTGGCGTACATTGAGGGAGCGGATAGCCTGCAGTCCGGCGATAATGATAAAAAAGCTGATCACCAGTGCCAGTACCGGGCGGCGGATAAAAATATCGGTGAATTTCATCGACTAACTCTCAGAAGGCTCGGGAGCCAGCTTGAATTCAGGTGCCAGTTTATTGTCGACCACAACCCCCTGGCCGTTGCGAAGTTTGAATGCACCGGTACTTACTACGGTTTCCTCGGCGTTGAGTCCAGAGAGTCACTGCAATAAAGTCGCCGCGTTTTTCTCCGAGACGGACAAACTGTTGCCGGACAATTTTGCCGGCAGGTGAGCCGTCGTCAGCCTTTTTCTCTTCGATGACGAAAACCGAATCACTGTATGGCGCATAAAGAACAGCTGTGGCCGGAATAGTCAGCACTTTTTCCTTGGCCGGTAAAACCACAGCCACGTTGACATACATGCCGGGACGGAACTTTTCCTCACCATTGGCCATCGTGGCCTGTACCCGAATATTGCGGGTGATGTCGTCCACCTCCGGGCTGATGGCGGTTATTGGGCAGGTGACGACCTGACCCGGCAGAGCATCCGAGCTTACCCGGACTGAAAGACCGGTGTGGATTTTGGCCAGTTGCTGCTGAGGAAGAGAAAAATTGACGAAAATAGGATCCAGGGACTGCAAGGTTACTATTGCCTCGCCATCGTTGATAACCTGGCCCAGGTTGACTTGGCGAAGCCCCAGGCGACCGGCAAAAGGTGCACGAATGGTTTTCTTGGCGATCACTGCGCGAATATCGTCTGCCTGGGCTAAAGCCTGGGTAAGTTGGGCCAGGTCTCTATCATAATCTGCCTGGGAGACGACATTTGTCGCCAGTAATCTCTTCGACCGCTGATATTCGATGCGAGCCAGCTCCGCCACGGATTCGGCCGACCTCAGCTGGGCATTTTCGACGGAAATATCCTGCTGAACCAGCAGATCGCCTGCTGCAACGCGGGAACCGGCTGTAAAGGCAATGTCCACCACTTTGCCGGTCATCTCAGCGGTCACTGTTACCCCCTGCACCGCTTCCAGAGAACCAACCGCCGTCAACAGTGTTTCCCAGCTATCGGAGGTTACCGGCGCCGAGGTAACGATTTCGGGCGGTGGTAACAAATTGTTTGCCCTTGGCGATCATTGCCCGAATTTGCCAGATTTTGATGCCTGCTAAAATGCCAATTATAATAATCAGACCAAGGATGGTCAGAAAAACTGCTTTTTTCATAATCTCCAATGTCCTCTGAAACAAGGTGTATTTCTGCCAAACAAATGCTGTTAAGACCATTGCTAAGATAATTGCGACCGCATGGATGTCAATCAATCAGGTAGCTCAGGAGGATTCATTATAAAACCAGGTCTGGGGATACAATTGGTGATCGTTTTTTCGGGCAGAGGGGTGATTGGCCGGATTATTTCATTTTTCTATCGACGGAGATACCTTTCTTCGCCGCGTAAACACTCTTGACTAGTAAACGATAACTAATTACATTTAGGATTAATTATTATTTATAAGGAGTATTCATGCAGCTCCGAATGACCAATCAGCGGGAAATAATCCTGCGCGAATTGAAAAAAAGCAAACAGCATCTGGCAGCAGATGAGCTATATGATATAGTTAAAAAGATTATGCCGCGCATTAGCCTTGCTACAGTTTATCGTAATCTTGAGATACTGTCGGAAGCTGGGTTGATTGGTAAATTGAAATAAGCGGCAGGCAGAAACGTTTTGATTTTGATGTCTCGGATCACGATCATATCTATTGTGTTGTGTGCCATCGGGTTGATAACCTCAATATTGACAGGAAAAGTGTCGATTCCGAGCAGCTTGGTGCCGGAGCAGGGTATTCAGTCACTGGGTATAGAGTTGAAATAATAGGCATATGCCCAGAATGTCAGAAAAATGAAAAGACCAAGGAGAAAAAACAATGAGTGGATGTGGTTGTGCCAATACGATAAAGAATGTAGCTATGAATGCAAGTAGATGCTCAAAGTGTTGGCAAAAAGTATACAGTCTCCATGTGGTACAAAGATATCGTCGAGACTGCAGATCTCGATGGATAAGTTGTAAGTAACCAGCATTACCGCATTGAGTAAGCAAGCGATCTGGTTGTATGACTTCGGCGTACACATGTTACGTATTATTACTAAAGAGTGTAAAATGCCTGCTTGAGGTTAAGCAAAATTCTCTCATTGTGGCGTGCTGATCTTAAATTTAAGATGCAAATGATGTGAAAAAATAACAAAAGTCCAAATTATGGTGGCTCTATGCAGGAAATAATTGCCAGAACCCGGACATTCCGGCGGTTTGTCGAAAAAGATACAATTAGCACAGCGACTCTTTATGAGCTGATTGATTTGGCTCGGCTGGGAGGGTCGGCGCGCAACGGTCAGCCATGGCAGTATATGATTGCCAACAGTCCGGAAATTTGTGAGAAGATTTTTCCTTATCTTGGCTGGGCCGGCTATCTCTCCGACTGGAAAGGCCCTGTCGAGGGCGAGCGTCCTTGTGCCTATGTCCTCTGTCTGTTAAATAAGAATCGACTCAAGGGACCGGAGAGCGAAGCCCAGTTTGATCTGGGGGTGGCGACCCAGAATATGCTGCTCGGCGCCATGGAAAAACGGATAGGCGGCTGCCGGATCGGCGCGTTCAATCCGAAACTTGGCGTCTCTTTTTAAACTGCCTGACCATTTGCATCTCTCCCTGGTTGTGGCGCTCGGCAAGCCCAGAGAAACTGTCATTATTGAAGAATGTAAAAATGAAGATGATATTCGTTACTGGCGTGATGAACACGGGGTGCATCATGTCCCGAAACGATCCCTCGAGAGTTGTCTGGTAGATATTGCGCTGCGCTAAAGCAATTTAAACAGTACATCTCATAAAAGGCAGGAATGCAACTGGGACGAAAACGAGTTGTATGGGATAGATTTTTAGAGTTTGGGAGGAAAACGTGTGAGTGCTCAAAAAAACTTTCAGACAACAGATTGATGACCTGCAGGGTCAGGTAAGCCGATTGGATGACAATATTGACCGAAAGTATTATTGAGGAGACGGCGGTACGTCTGCAGAGCTTGAATTTTACGCCACCGATTATATGCCCCGTTGATGCGGTTTCTCACCATGCGCAACGCAGGAACTGCTGGCGGAGATTGATCGTATTCTGGCCATGCCCGACGGAGAAGCCTGTGCTCTTGCACCGGACAATACTGAAAAATGTGAAGATATCAGGGTGCAGTTTATTACTGTTCTGATCTTTTACTATAAAAAATTACTGGAATTGCGTAAGGGTAACCCCGAAGCATGGGACGAAGTTGATGAGTTGTATGTCCATGATTGATGGCCAGAGTTTTTGCGCCCGCACCTTATGTCCTCGCCAATTATCCGCACTTTTAGCTCCCACTGCCGGGAAAAATATGGTCAGGGCGTAGGTAAAATCCCCGTTGATATGGGGCAGCCATGTCCAAACCGGCAGCATGGCGGCTGCATCTTTTGCCGACCGGCAAGTTTTACCCCTTCTTATCTCAAAAACAGTGATGATCTTTTACAGCAGGTCGCTGCGGGAAAACAGCATCTCCTGCGGGGAAGATTTAAAAAATACTTTGCCTATTTTCAACAGGAAACCTGTACAGCACTCCCGGCTGAACAGTTGCTGCCTGTCTTTCATTTGCTGTTAACTGATGATGATTGTGTCGGATTGATACTCTCTACCAGGCCGGATTATGTGGCGGATCAGCTTCTCAGCCTCCTCGCTGAACTGGTCTCCAAACAGGCAAGGAGTGCCTTTTTGAGCTTGGCCTGCAAAGTGTTCATGACAGGAGTCTGCAATTGCTCAACCGAAATCATAGTTTTGCCGATTTTCAGGATGCAGTCCGGCGGATAAAAAGTGCTGGCTGTTTTGAGCTGGGAGCGCACCTGATCTTTGGTATTCCAGGAGAAAGTGAAGAGGATATGCTCCATTCGGTAAGGCTTGTCTGTCAGCTGGGGGTGACCGCACTGAAACTGCATCATTTGCAGGTTATCCGGGATACTCCTTTGCAAAAACTCTATGAGCAGGGAGAAGTGACTCCGTTTTCCCTGGAGGGATATTTGGATTTTTTACTGAAAGCTCTGGCAATTATTCCCGCAGAGGTGACTATCCACAGGCTTTGGGCGACTGCTCATCCCGATTTGCTTGTTGCCCCAAAATGGAATATTCTTGCCAGCAGTCTCAGTGTGGCATTGCAGAAAAAAATGGCGGCTGCGGGAGTATGGCAGGGACAGGCAGTTGGCACCGGTAAGAATTATTATTATGTTCTTGTCTGGACGGAACGGTGCGCATTGCTTATATGTCTTTTTAAGGAGCAACCGAGTATTTGATCAGCTGGCCTTGATTTCCTGAGGTTGTAAGGAGAGAGTTACCCAGCGGTAAACAAGAAGAGATAACATCAACATGGAGAGCAAAATGGCTAAAAAGAAAAAGAACAAATGTTGCGGCAAGGCTAAAAAAGATGGCGGCAAACGTTGCAGTAAATGTCCGAAAGGATAATATTGTTCATCATAAACCTACGGTGTTATGATGGTCATGATAAACAATTTATCCGGCGCATTATTGCACTGCATAGCAATTAAAAAGCTCTGGTGATCAAATTGTATCTGTCTCATGAGCTTGAAATTCCCAGGTTGTAATTGCTTCGGCCGGGACGGGTTTGCTGATAAAAAACCCCTGTTGCAGATCACAGCCCATCGATCGCAAGGTGTTGAATGTCTGTTGATTTTCAACACCTTCGGCGACCACCTGCAATCCAAGATTATGGCCGAGTTGAATGGTGGCATTGACGATAGTCGCATCACTCTCGCTGGTCAGCATGTCCGTGACAAAGGATTTGTCGATTTTCAATTCACTTACCGGGAGTTTTTTAAGGTAGGCAAGTGAAGAATATCCTGTACCGAAATCGTCTATTGAGAGCTGGACGCCTTTTTGATGGATTCGATCCAATATAGCCAGGGATCGGTCAGGATCAACCATGATGGATGTTTCGGTAATTTCCATAATGAGCAATTCCGCAGGGAAGTTGAAAGCTGTCAGCAGACCATCGAGCACTTCGGGGAATTCAGGGTTAAGCAGACTGAGTGCGGAGATATTGACCGCAATGGTGATTTTTAGCTTCCTGTTTCTCCACATGGCACCTTGGCGCAGAGAGTTTTTAAGCGCCCAGATGGTCAATTCTTCTATGAGACCGGTACGCTCTGCAAGAGGTATGAATTCATTAGGCGGGAGGAGGCCGTGGCTGGGATGGTTCCACCTGACAAGTGCTTCGACTGCGTGGATCTTGCCGGTTTTACTCGTGACCTTGGGCTGAAAGTGCAGGACGAGTTCGTCGCTGTTTATTGCCTGCCGCAATTCCCCCATGAGGGTTAGTCTGCGGGGACTGTGTTTATCAAAATCTTTTACATAAAGAGCATATCCGCTCTTATTCTGTTTGGCGACATACATTGCCACATCGGCTCTCTGGATCAGGGTGTCGGCGTCCTTGCCATGTTCGGGAAAAAGAGTTGCCCCAATACTCGCCTGAACTTCAAAAGACAGATTCTCAAGGGCGAAAGAACCGGCTAAAGATTTTCTTGATTTTTTTGATGACTTTTTCCAGGTCCTTGCTTTCCTGTAGTTTGGGGAGGATAAAACCAAATTCATCGCCGCCGATACGGGCAAGAGTATCCGATTCTCTGAGAGCCCCGGACAGGCGTAAACCGACCTGTTTGAGCAATCGGTCGCCATTGTAATGACCAAGAGTATCGTTGACCTCTTTAAAGCGGTCCATATCCAGAATGAGAACGGCGAAAAGGCTGCTCTCTCTCTTGGCGGCAATGGTTGCCTGCTGCAGACGATCAATGAAAAGTGCACGATTGGGCAGTCCGGTGAGAGGATCATGGGTAGCCTGGTGAGCAGCTTTTTTTTCCAGAAGAGCCGACTGTTTTCTGAGGTCGTTGGTCTGGTTGAAAATCATGGCTCCTGCTTCGTTAGAAAGCATGGAACTGACATATTGACCCCAAATAGCAAAAATAAAAGGCATTGCATCAAGAAACCAGAGGACCATATTGGTTTTCTGGGCATTGAACACTGCGTTCAGGCTGACTTCTCCACTGGTCAGATAGCCGGAGATCACGGAGGCAATGAGAATCGCTGCCGTGGCAATATAAACACCTGTAATTGAATGCTTAGAGGCTTTCTGCCGCAGCAGTGAGATGTTGCTGCCAAGAGATTGCTGGGCGAAATGGTCCATATTGCTGCGGATACGGTTAAGGAGTGCAGCCCGTTTGCGGGCTTCTTGACATATCGTCTGGTCGCCAATAATTGCTACCTTGAAAATATATCACACTCTATCTGCTTTCCAAAATTTTAAAGAAAAATCTGTTAGGAGACCGGTTATGTCATAGAGACAGCTGAGGTGTCTGTGGACATTGCTTTTCATGCTGGATCTCGAAATAATATTGATCAATTCATTGCAGTCTGATTGGCAAGGTACTTTGAAAATGGTAGGATAGTCTGGCTCATTGTTATGCAATTAACGCTTATGACAGCATAGAGAACAGCCAAAAGGATCCCCATGGAAGAACAATTTAAAATACGATTTGCCGAGCGCATGAACCAGTTGCCACCCTATCTGTTTGGCATGATCAATAAGATGAAAATGGAAAAGCGCTGGAAGGGCGATGATGTGATCGATCTGGGCATGGGCAATCCCATGGATCCGACGCCAGGGCCGGTCACCGATAAACTCTGCGAAGTTGCTATTGACCCGAAAATCCATCGTTATCCGGTGGCGGGCGGCATGAAGAATCTCAAGCGGGAAATAGCTCTTTATTATAAACGAAATTACGGGGTGGATTTGACCGGGGAAGATGATGTCATCTGTACTATCGGGTCAAAGGAGGGTATCTCCCATCTCTGTCTGGCCCTGCTCGGCCCGGGAGACACCGTGCTTACGCCGGCACCGGCTTTCCCGATTCATGTGTATGCCGCGGTTATTGCCGGAGCCAATGTGCTGCGGATCCAGCTCAGTTCAGAGGATACCATGCTCGCCCAGATTGTCGGGATGTGCAAGTCGCTGTATCCGGGACCGAAACTGCTGATGCTCAACTATCCCCATAATCCCACCGGGACTCTTGCCTCCAGGGAGTTTTTTACCGAGGTGGTGAAGCTTGCCAAAAAGCACAACTTTATGGTTATCAACGACTTTGCCTATGCCAAGATAACCTTTGATGGCTATGTCGCACCAAGTCTGCTTGAGGTGCCGGGAGCCATGGATGTCGGGGTGGAATTCGGCTCTTTTTCCAAGTCGTATAACATGGCGGGTTGGCGTCTTGGCTATTGCGTCGGCAATACCGAGATGATCGGCGGCCTGGCCAAGATCAAAGGCTACTATGATTATGGCATCTTTTCGGCTATCCAGGTGGCAGGAATTGTCGCCATGCGGGATTGCGATGATCAGATTAGTGAGCAGGTTGAAATATATCAGAAACGCAGGGATTTTCTCTGTGACGGCCTGATTAAAATGGGTTGGGAGGTTGAAATCCCCAAAGCCGGCATGTTTCTCTGGGTAAAAATTCCCGAGCCATATGTCCGGATGGGCTCAATTAAGTTTTCCATCGAAATGATGAACCGGGCCAATGTCGCCCTGGCGCCGGGTGCGGGGTTTGGTATTGAAGGAGACGATTATCTCCGGCTGGCCCTGGTGGAAAATGAGAACCGGGTAAGCCAGGCCCTCAAGCAGATGCGCCGGGCGATGAAAGAAATCGATAGCGAGGTTGCCGCCGGTACCTTTCAGCTGAGCAAATAAAGGACTGACTTCATAGCCGTTCGAGTCGCCATCATTCTCCGGCGACTCGGGCCAGAAAAGCTTTCAGATAACAGGTTTCCGGGATAGCCGGGTGCACCGGGTGGTCCGGACCCTGCATGCCGGCAAAGAGTACCTGGACATGGCGGTCCAGACGGCGGCCACCGTTGCGCAGCACATCCATCAGCTCGTGCTGCTGCAGATGCATGGAGCAGGAGGCTGAAAGCAACAGGCCGTCATCGCTCAGCAGGCGCATCGCCAACTCGTTAATGCGCTGATAGGCTCTTAAGCCTTCTTTGTGGTCTTTTTTACGCTTGATAAAAGCAGGTGGGTCGACCACAATGACATCGAATTCTTCCCCCTCCTGCCTGAGTGTTTTGAGAACATCAAAGGCATCGCCTTCTGCACCACTGAATATACCGGCCACTTCGTTCAAAGCCGCGTTTTTTTCGGCCATTTCCAGGGCAAAACGGGATGCATCCACCGCCATAACTTCTTTTGCCCCAAAGACCGCCGCCTGCACACCAAAGCTGCCGACGTAGCTGAAGACATCAAGCACACGTTTGCCCTGCACATAGTGTTTCAGGATGGCCCGATTTGGACGCTGATCAAAGAACCAGCCGGTCTTTTGGCCATCATGGAGCGGGGCCAGCATCCGGACCCCGTTTTCCAGCAGTTCGACCTCTTGTGGGGAGTGGCCGTACCCAGTTTCTATCTGCTGAACGGCAGTCCTTCGAGGTGACGCATGCTGCTGTCATTGCGGAGGAGGATAGACTCGGGATGCAGAATTTCACGCAGTGCGTCAATGATTTCCGATTTCAACACCTCCATCCCGGCACTGTTCAACTGGACGCTGAGGTGTGGCCCGAAGCGATCGACAACCAGGCCGGGCAGCAGGTCGCTTTCGCCGTAGACCAGACGATAATACGGCGCATCGAATAAGGTGTTACGTAAGCTCAAGGCCTGTGCTAATCGGTGCAGTCAGAAGGGCGTGATCAAGAACCCGGGGTTTACGGCTGAATAGCCGCGCACAGATGAGTGACTGGGGGTTGACATAGGCCATGCCGAGAAATTTCCCGAGATGTGTCTCGACCCGGACCTGTTCCCCCGGCTGAAATTGCTTCAGAGGTGTTTCCTTATTATTGACTTCGTTGCTGAATATCCATAGATGGCCGTTTTGCAGTCGTCTTTCCTCGTGACGGTTGAGGCGTAAGGTTTGTAGTTCCATGATGATGAAGAAAATTGTAGGTTGTGGTATTAAAGAGAGAATCTCAAAGTAAAAATCCTTGATTCTTTTAAGCAGATTTTGCAAATATAGTGCTATTGTCTACAGGGTAAAATTACAAAGCCTGATTGTACAAGGTATGTTAACCGTTAACAGAGATAGAAAGGAGGAATAAATGGCGACAACAACTGAAAATCTAAAAGATGCCTTTGCCGGTGAGAGCCAGGCTAACCAGAAATACAAGGCTTTTGCCAAGAAGGCAGAAAAAGAAGGTTTTGCCAATATTGCAAAACTCTTCAGAACCACCGCCGAAGCGGAACGTATTCATGCTGAAGGACATCTGAAGGCACTGGATATGATCGCCTCAACTGCGGAGAATCTGCAGGCCGCCATCGACGGCGAGACCTACGAGTTTACCGAGATGTATCCGCCAATGGTGGAGCTGGCCCAGGCGGATGGGCATCGGGCAAAAACCATGTTTAAATTTGCCGTCGATGCCGAGGAAGTTCATGCCCAAATTTACACCAAAGCCCTTGCCGCGGTTAAAGCCGGGGTGGATCTGGATGTAACTGATTTTTATCTCTGCACGGTTTGCGGCTACATTGAGCTCGGCAGTGCGCCTGATAAATGTCCGGTTTGCGGGGCTCTGAAGAAAGTATTTGTTCAGGTTGACTGATACTTTTTTATTCCGGAAAAAACCCTTACGCTGCAGACCTATAACTGCAGAGATAAAATTCTCTGCAGTTATTGGTCGCAGTTGACAGCATCTAATGCGGATATTTTTCCCGCAGGAGCTTCTTGTTGATCTTGCCCACGCTTGTTTTATCTATCGTCTCAACATAACGAACGTTGATCAATAAGGCCAGTTTACTCAGTAAACCCTTGTCAATAAAGGATCTGACGTGATTGGTTATCTCTTTGGTCGTTGGGTTCCGCGACATCTTTTTTGACCACGATCAGGGCCATTGGCCGTTCTCCCCATTTTTCATCGGTCACTCCGATCACCGCCACTTCGGAAACGGCGGGATGAAGGTTGATGATATCTTCGAGTTCCAGTGAAGACAGCCATTCGCCTCCCGTCTTGATCACGTCCTTCATCCGGTCGGTAATGCTGACATAATTGTCCCCATTGATATTTGCCACATCTCCGGTATGGAGGTAGCCCTGCCGCCAGAGGTTTTCGGAGTTGCGGCTGTCTTTCCAGTAGCCCTGCGTCAACCACGGTGCCCGGACGACAATTTCACCCACGCTGGAGCCGTCTTTTGCGATATCCTGCATCTGCTCGTCGACGACCCGCAGCTGGACCAAGGGCAGCGGGCGTCCGGTCTTGCAGCGGATGTCAATCTCCGCATCCTCGTCCAGTTCGCGGTTGCCGACATGGGCAACCGTCAGGATTGGGCAGGTCTCGGACATGCCGTACCCGGCGTAAATGTCAATCCCTTTCGCCCGTGCTGCCTGGCACATTTTTTTAGGCAGGGTGGCCCCGCCAATAAGCACTTTCCAGTTGGACAGGTCGATTTCGGCAAACTCCGGGCTGGCCATAAGCATATGCAGAATGGTCGGGACACAGTGGGAAAAGGTAACCCCTTCTTTCTCGATCAGCTGGAGGAGGGTGTCTGGCGCATATTTGCCGGGATAGACCTGCTTGACGCCGACGGCGGTGGCAATATAGGGAAAGCCCCAGGCGTGGACATGGAACATCGGGGTGATCGGCATGTAGACATCCCGTTGATGAAAACGTCCCTGACCTTCGGCGGTGCCGAGGGAGGCAATTGTCCCGAGGGTGTGCAGGACCAGCTGTCGGTGACTGAAGTAGACTCCTTTGGGCATGCCTGTGGTTCCGGTGGTGTAAAAAGTCGTGGCCCTGGTGTTTTCATCGAAGTCGAGAAACTCAAAGCTGTCAGAGGCCCCGGCCAGCATCTGCTCATACTCTCCGGCCAGGGGAATGGTGGTCTCCGGGAGCGGTTCTTCGTCCTTTAAGACCACAAAGCTCTTTACCGTATCAATGCGTCCTTTAATCTGTTCCAGAATCGGCAAAAATTCGCCATTGACCAGGAGAAAGTCATCTTCCGCATGATCAATGGTATAGATGATCTGTTCCGGAGAAAGGCGGACATTCACCGTATGCAGAACCGCACCGAGCATAGGCACGGCGTAAAAACATTCAAGGTAACGATGACTGTCCCAGTCCATCACTGCAACGGTATCGCCCGGCTTGACGCCGAGTTCAGTCAGGACATTGGCCAGACGGCAGACCCGCTTGCGAAACTCACTATAGGTAGTGCGGAAGGTGTTCCGATAGACAATCTCCTGCTCGGGGTTTTCTACGACCGGGGCGAGAAAGAGGTTTTTGATCAGCAGGGGATAGGCATAGGCGGATTGGGTTCGTACAATGAGATTGTCGGACATACTATTCTCCATTTTTGGTAATATCTGGCTTAGAGAGTTGTTAAATGTTTTCTTGCCAGTTCTGACAATTCCGAGGTCATTGCCAGAACCTTTTGGGCAAGTTCAGGGGCCAGCGATCCGGTGCCGCAGGAGGGGGCGATGAAGGTCTGCTGCATGAGCTGCCTTTCGCCAAAGCCAAAACCTGCCAGGAGTCGAAACTGCTCCTGCCATTTGCCAAAAAGTGACTCAACAGATTCTTTGGCTACCACCAGTGGATCGCCGGTGGGGACAATCCCCCAGGCCAGGATACCGCCGCGGCTGAGGAAGTTGACGAGTTGTTCCTTGTATAAAATAAAATTATCAAAATAGAAATAGGCATCAAAGCTTATGATGTCAGCAGCCGATGACAGGGCAGGGCCCCAGTCCCCATTGGCACAGATATGTACTCCAGCCAGACCACCTGCCTTTTTAATTTCAGCGATTACCTCAGCCACAGCCTCAGCAACCATCTCCCGGGAAATACCGCCAAACCCACTGGAACCAAAACTGACCAGTCCCGGTTCGTCGATGAAGATAATGGGCGGCCTGTCTTTCGTCAGTTTCTGCAATTCGGCAGCCTGCCACCGTCCCTTCATTGACAGGTGTTTGACGAGCATATCCCGCAGGTTGTCATTATAAAAAATAGACTTTCCATGCTGGTCTTTTACGCCGATCCCGGTCGTCACCGGGCCGGTGATCTGCCCCTTGGCGGTAAGATGCTGTGCCCGGTCTCTTTTCAGGAACTCCTCCATGGTGAAAAAACCCCGTGCCGAATCCATGCCCAGGGCGAACCTGGAACCATGAAGAAATTGAGGATCTTCATCCACCCGCATATAGTCTTCATAAAAAGCGGCCATCTGTTGTTCAAAATCCCCCACTCCGGTATTGATCCAGTATCGGTTGTCCTCATCGATAAGACCAGGAAAACCGGTCAGGAACTGACGAACCATCCCTTCTCTTGGGTTCTTCGGCAGCTGTGGCCACAAAGGAATTTCGGGGGTGTGATTGAGGATGAGCTGCATTGCCTCCTCGTGATCCAACAGGGGCAGGCTGCCGATTAAGATAGGATGACAATTGGCGTTAAACATACGATTAATCACTCCTTAATGACGATAGGGATTGTGTAGCTGTAGCTCAATTAAATACTTGCCATGGCAAAACACTATTATCTGTTCAAGCTGTCTTCGAATTCCCTGATTCTGGTCATTTATCTTCACTCCACGGATTGATCGCTTCGAGCAGCTTGACAGGTGCTTTAATGGTCCGTTCAGCCATGTTGAGAAGGCTGGTGCCGACAGATGTAATTGACAGAACCTCAACCTTTGGCTCGGCCATTGGTCCGGTTATACTGAGCGGAATACTGACGAGGTTGTCATTCATGAGATAGTTGAGCCCTGGAATATGCTTGATTATCGAGTTGGCGGTCTTGAACGGCGAGGCCACTAACTGGAAATCGACTGTTCTCTCTTCCAGATGGATTTTTCCTTTACCGACCACATCAAGCGTCTCACCATCCATATAAAATTTATCGATGATCAGTTTGCCCTTATGAAATTTGCCCTTCAATCTTATGGTGTTGTATCCAAAGCCCTGTGTGGCCAGGTTCGGCAGTCTGCCTTTTACGATCTCGGTGACATTGAGGAGCTCCAGTACCCTGGCTAACACTTTGTCCTTTTTGATTACGCCATTGCGGAAAGTCATTTTCAGGGGACCCTCCAAAGCCTTAAGCAGCTGGTTCATTTCTCCCTGGGCAGTGATCTGGCTGGAGATGTCGAGGGAGCCGGTCATCTGGACGTGCCCCTTGGTCAGGCATGTGTAGCTGGTGTCAACGTCAAGATCTTTCCCGGCAATGGTCGTGTTGAGTGAGAAGCTGTTTCCCGCAACGGAGAAAAAACCTGGAGAGTTGATGCCGCATAATCTCGCTTCGGCAAGCCTGATGTCGGCCCGGTCGTGACTGAAGGAAACTGTTGCCTGGATAGGCTCCCAGGTCAACCCCTGCCAGCTTAGTCTGGTTACATCTGCCCTGATATCCGAACCATCCGCCCGCAGGGTGATCTGGTCAATGTCCACATCATTGCCGGAGGGCAGGGGGATTGGAACATTTTCTCCAGTCAGTTGGCCCTCGGCGACAATCCTGGTTGTTCTGCTCTTGGGCACAATGACACCAAGGTTCCCTTCAAGTTGGCCGCCGCTCACCGGACTCTTTATAAACAGATTTTGGAGAGTTTCTTCCTGGAGTTTGCCGCTAAACCTGAAGTCGTTTTGGTCGTTTTTGATATCAAAAACCAGGTTGGCATCGGAATACTGGTCTTTGATGGTTAACTGGCGGACCTGAAGCAGTTTCTGTTGATAGCCTACATCGGCGATAATTTGGGGACCTTTGTCGACAGTAACGGTTCCCTTGAAAGAGGCTGCGCTTTCTGGCTGCCAGGATATCTGCGCCCCGCTTATGCTCAGTGGGGTGTGAACCGCATAGGCCTCTGGCAGCTCGAGTTTGTCAGCAAGCCATTTGACAGACCTTGGCCCCATGTTCCCGTCCAGGGCGAGTTCGATCCGGTTAAGCTGCTGGGGAAAACCCTTGATGTTGCCGGTCAGGTTGACTGCTGCATCCTGGGTGGCTGTGTGGAGCCGGGTAAAGGACAGCTGCTGGGGGTCGACTGTAACTCCTCCACGTGACGAAGCTGATGGTGGACGGAAAGAGTGTTGTCTCGATTGAGAGATCCTGCACTTTTCCGGTTGCGGTATATTTCCCCTCAAGGGGTTTGTCTATTGGACCCGAAAATTTCAGCGCAGATACATCAACTTGCCCTTGCACCCGTTTGATTTCTTTTAACTGATGCCGCAATCCTTCGAGGGAGGCGATCCAGGGAAAGAGTTCTGCCGTAACCAGTTCGAGTGGGCCGGAACTGATGTCGAGGGAGAGAGTTTTTGTTTTCGTAACCAGACAGGAAAAGTCAGTAAAATGAGACTTTCCCAAGGTGCCGCTCAGGTTGCTGAAAGCAATTTTTTCTTTGCCGAAGGTGAACTGCCCCTGGGTGATGTTGATTGGCAGCGGTACCCGCTGATAGTCGGCGGAGAATTTAAGATCGCTGGCCTCGACTTTGGCGCTGATCTCTTTCAGGCTGTCGCCTAATGTCAGCCGGCCGTTACTGGTGCCCTGCACGTTGGTGATCTTCTCCAGTTCGGCAATAAAGACCGGGTCAGCGACCACACGGTGAAGGATCGTTTTAAGCTCCGCCAGGTTGGCACTCAGGGTTAATTCTAACTGGAACAGGTCGTTGTCTTTGGCCAGCCCCACCTGTAAAGAACCGTCACGACCGGTAGAGCCCTCCAGGCGAGTTGACAGGTCGGTGGCTTGCAGCACGCCCTTACTGATTGTCACATTACCATTGACCTCGGTCAGGTCGAGCTTGATTTCCGGGATGGAAACCTTGCCCTTCTGCAATTGACCTTTGATTAGCATGTTGTCCAGGTCGATCAGTTCAGAAAAGTTTTCTCCCTGGGAGGTAAAACTGATATGCGGCACCTGGCCGCCGCGCAGGTAGTCGAAAATATCCCTGGTTGGGGGAGTGTCGCCTGCCAGGGCAAGCGCTGTTCTGCGGGTGGCATCGACATTGATGTTGCTGCTGGACAGGTTTAGTGTGATGGCCGGGGAACTCTTGGCCAGGACCAGATCTCCGGTCAATTCCAGGTTTGGTTCAGTTATGGTCAGTCGATCCAGTGACACGGTCAGCCTGTCGCGCTCCATCTGAAGGCTGCAGTCTATGCTGGTATCTTTTACCATCTCCTGGAGGCCTTTACGGTAGAGGCTCAGTCTGGAGAATGTGCTTTGCAGGCGACCCTGGGCGGAGTGAGGATCAGTCACCGATATGGTAATTTGCAAAGTAAGGTCTTCGATCTCGATCTGCTTTTTTGTACCCTGGACGATAGTTAGCCGGGCGTCGTCGATCTGCAGTTTCAGGCTGGAGGTTTCCTCGACAAGTGACCCAAGAGCCGAGTTGAACTGCTTTTCCAGGGTGGTGAAAGTGTAAGGTTGAGTTGGGGGCGCTTCACCAGCTTTTTTCTCGGGGAGTTTCAGGTTGAGCTGGGGGGAATCGAGCTCGAGTCGGGCCAGGCGCAGATCACCGCTCAGCAAAGGGTATAAAGCAGGGGCAAGACGGAGGGCAGCAATCGACCCCTCTACTTTGTCCGGGATGTTCAGGGTAACCTGGCGCAGTTCGATGGCCGGTCGGGGAAAGTAAGACAGATCGATTGCCTGAAAATCAACCTGACCGTCGATTCTCTCGGTTATTGCCGCCTGGATTTTTTGTTTGATAGACGCGGTATTGATGAACTGGGGCAACAAAAAAAGGGCCGCTGCCGTCGAGCAGCAGGAGGATGAAAATTGCTGACAGCCAGACACGCATATGGCTCGCTGCTTGAGCAGAAGGCTTCTGGTCCGTTTTATTTTCTCTATTCATCGGGCATTTAGGCAAGAGTTAAGGGGCAAAATGGCCAGTACGTAGAAGTTTCACTGCAGATTTGTCACGATACTATACCGTTTTTCAAATGAAATCACATTACTCTGTGGGTGTTTGCGCCATTTTCAATGTTGCAGGAAAGTGCCGGCATGCTGTCTAAACAGCTATTCACAGTTGCCGTCTCTTCGCTTTAAATTATTTTTTATGGCTGGCAAGACAACTCAGATTTTTTCCGGCAGCCTTGCACGACCTTTGTTGCTTTCAGTACGGGTTGTCTGTTGAGTGCTTGACCCGGTCTGAAAATACTTCTACAATGGCATAGGACGATTTTTCTGTTGGTTCTCTCTGCGAACACTCTAAACAGGTATGAACCTATCCGCATATTTCACAACCGGTCTGGCGATAAAACTCCTTTCCCGTCTCTCCAAGGCGGCCATTGTCGTTCATGGCAAGGAGAATATCCCAACGGGGCCGACTATCTTTGTGGTGAATCACTTCACCCGCGTTGAAACCTTCCTCCTTCCCAGTTATATCTACAACCTGACCGGAAAACCGGCCTTGTCCCTTGCCGCCTCATCACTCTTTAAAGGTCGGCCTGGGAACATTTCTGGACATGGTCGGAACTGTTTCCACTGCTGATCCGAAGCGTGATGAACTGATCTTGAAAAGATTGCTTACCGGGGAGGCCAACTGGGTCATTTTTCCGGAAGGAAACATGGTGAAGACCAAAAAAATAATGGACGGCGGCAAATTCATGATCGCCAGTCCTAAAGGCGTGCACGAACCACACACCGGGGCCGCCGCACTTGCTTTAAGGGCAGAGCTCTATCGCACTCATCTGCTGGAATACAGCCAAAAAATCGCCGGATAAGCTGCCGAAGATGCTGAATGCTCTGGAACTGGAGAGCATTGACGAAATCCAGCGGGAACCAGTCACCATTCAGCCGATAAATCTCACCTACTACCCTATCCGGGCGGCAGAAAATATCGCCTTGGATATTGCTTCCAAGCTGGTAAAAGACATTTCCGAACGGATGGTGGAAGAGATTATGGCCGAAGGCACCATGCTTTTGTCCGGAGTCGATCTCGACATCCGCTGCGGCAAACCCATACAGATGGCCGATTATATCGACGAACATTGGTTGCAGGATATCGATCCTGATGTGCATTACCGGATTTTCTGTTTCGTCGGTATTAAAAGATAAGATGCGGAAAACGGCCTATGATCTGATGCAGCAATATATGCAGGACATCTATGCCATGACCACGGTTAACCATGATCATCTCTTTGCTTCTTTTTTGCGGATGTATCCGTTTAATCGCATTGATCCCACTCGATTTCAGGAGGAGGGTCTTTTATGCCGCATCTCTCATCCATGGTGGTGAAGAGGGAGCAGTTCCTTTTTTTCTGCACAAATCTCTCAAAGAAAATCAGGCCCATCTGCTTACTGATGATCGTTACTCTAAATATGAGAATTTTTTAAAACTTGCCCTGGAAAAAGGTGTTGTGAAAAAAGAAGGGGACTATCTTGTTCGTGACCGTTCCAGATTTTCAGCTCCGCTTAGTTTTCATAAAGGGCGAATCAATAACCCGATTGAAATTATGGCCAATGAGGTTGAACCGTTAAAAAACTTTCAATCAACTATCAAAGCCCTGGCCTGGCGGCCGAAAACTTTGTTGAGATTTTCTCTGGTCAGACATCTTCTCAGGCAGGAAAAGGACCGGTATCCCGAGGATTGCCAAGAAGAGCGGTCGGGCGGCTGGTGATGAAAAAATATGTGACGGCAAACCGTTTCTTCTTCCAGGTTTCAAGCGCAGGCTAGGAGTGGTGCTTGATTCATAGCTACCTTGCGGTACCGGAAGAGGTGAAGGCGCTGGCCAGGTATCTGCGCAGCTGGGGAGTATGGGTCTACGCCCCCAGACTGCCGGGACACGGCACTTGCGCTGAAGATCTTGCCGGAAAAAAATATCAGGAGTGGGTGGAGGCGGTTGAAAACGGCTATGTCCTGATGAGTGGACTTTGCGACCGGGTTGTCGTCGGCGGAGTTGCGGTGGGTGGCAGTCTGGCTCTTGATCTGGCGGCCCGGGTCGGTGACTGTGGCGGGTGTCTTCGCCATCTGTCCTCCTATGGCCTTGCGGAACTATTCGACCAACTTTATGCCGGGGATGGATGTCTGGAATCGTCTTCTCAACAAAATGAGGCTGGGGGAACGCAATGGGCAATTTTTCGATTTTTCTCATGGCAATCCCCATGTAAACTATCAGAAAAATCCGGTAGCCGGGATATAGGAAGTCGGTGAGTTTCTCGAGTCGATTGAAAAGAGTTATGAGTGCAATCAGTCAACCGGCCCTGATCGTCCAGGCGGATAAAGACCCGGTTGTCGATCCAAAGGGTTCGATACAGCTTTTTGATGCTATCGGTTCGGCGAACAAGGAGCTCTGTCTGCTCAGCTATGACCGCCATATTCTGGTTAACGGAGAAGGGGCTGAAAAGGTGTTCAGGAAAATCAAAGCGTTTATCGATGGTTTGTAAAAAAATATGTTTTATTAATGAGAAAGTATGCCGCTAAACTAACCGGCTATGGGAGAGGTCGCTTTTGGTCTGTTGATAAAGAAAATGTATTGTTTATGGGCAGAGTATTACCAGGAGTTTCCGGATCTTGCCGATCAATTGATCCGCCCGGGCTGTCATCCCCGGAAATTGCTTCATGAAAATCGTACGGAAAAAGCCATAGTCCTGGTGCATGGACTGACCGATTCACCTTTTTATATGGCGGCCATTGCTGAATATTTTCATCATGCTCTTGGCTACAATGTCTATCTGCCGCTGCTTCAGTGTCATGGCCTGAAACATCCTGACGGGCATGGCTGGAGTTTCGCTTGCGCAATGGAAGAAAAATGTGCACTTTGCCATACGTACTGCCGCCGAAAATGGTGACCGGGTCTCCATCGGCGGGCTTTCCACGGGTGGGGCCCTGAGTTTTTATTTTGGCTGCACTGATGCAAAGATTACCGGCGATCTCTATCTTTTCTCGGCAGCTCTTGGTTTGTCTGGAGGGCGTTTTGATATCTTTGGCGGCTTTGTGGAATTTTTGCTCCGTCTTCCCTTTGTCCGGTTGCTTGACAACAAGAAGCCTCTGGTGGGCAGCAATCCCTATAGATATGACCGGGTGCCTCTTAACAGCGCGGCAGAGCTGGCCCGATTGATTGCGGAAATTGATGGCTTGCTGCAATTACCTCAAAATACAATATCTGCTAAACGCATCTTTGCTGCCTGGTCGGAATCTGACAAGGTGATTAATTTAAGAAAATTGAACGGATTAAAAAATATCGTCTGCAGAAAATCAATTTGTCTCCTTCGTCGTCCCTAAAGCTGCAGGGGTTGATCACGCCTGTGTGGTGTTAAAGGAGCCGGTCTATGCGGTCGGCAGTCAGCCGGGTGATGCGCCTCTGGAAACTGCCAACCCCTTTTTTGCTGAGATGATGGCCGCTCTGCGCAGATTCGAGTCGGCTGATTGAAAGGTCCGGGAGCTGCCTGTTACTCCATCGTATATCTTGTCGATTTCATCAGCCATCTGCTTTTCGATGACGGTCCGCTTGAGTTTGAGGGTGGGGGTTAAAAGCCCGTTTTCCACCGTCCAGGGTGCCAGGCTGAGAGACACCTCTTTAATATAGACAAAACCTGGAAACCGGGAAAGGAGTTTTTCCAGTCTGGCCAGGATCGCGTTGTGTACTTCCGGCAGATTAAGTGACTCTTCGATCCGGAGAAACGCCGAGCTGTTTGGCCAGTTCTTCCCAGAGTGGACGGTTGAGTACCCCAAGCATGGAAAGAAACGGTCGCCCCTCGCCGATGACAACATTGAATTCGAATAAAGGATCCATGGCGATAGCCATTTCCATATCCGTCAGGGCAACTTTTTCGCCGTTGCTGAGGACGATTATCTCTTTGAGTCGTCCGGTGATGCGGATATGACCATCTTCAAGACTGGCTTTATCGCCGGTGTGCAGCCAGCCGTCGGCAGTCGATGGTTTTGGCGGTGGCCTGTTCATTTCTCCAGTAGCCCTGCATGACGCAGCTGCCGCGGACAAGAAGCTCATGGTCATCGCCAATCTTTACCTCAATTCCTGGGAGCGGTTTGCCAACGCCTTCCGGCCGATTGTCTTCCGGGCGGTTGACGCTGATCACCGGGCTGGTCTCGGTCAGTCCGTATCCTTGATAAAGCGGCAGCCCGAGGCCTATGAAAAACTTGCGATATTTCTGCCGATAAGGGCGCTCCGCCGGTTATGATGACCCGCAATCTTCCACCAAGCTTGTCCCGTACTTTTTTGGCCACAAGCGTATCAAGAAGCGAGTGGAAAAGCAGTGATATTGACCAGGGGGCACGACCCTGTTGGTAGAGAAAGTTGTTCCAGCCGGTTTCCACTGCCTTGTGGAACAGGGCGACCATCGGTTTTGGTTTGGCCTTGAGTTTACTGATTATACCGCCGTGTATTCGTTCAAAGATTCGTGGGACAGCGATCATTACCGTCGGCTTTACAGTGATCAGGTCTTCGGCGAGATCGGGAATTGACCTGGCAAAGGCCACTGTTGCTCCGGCCATCATCGGCAGATAATAGCCGACTGTTCGCTCCAGCATATGGGAGAGAGGCAAAAATGAGAAAAAAGTATCACCAGGGTAGATATCTATACAAAGGAGTCCCGCCGTAGCAGTTTTCAAGAATATTGCGATGACTGAGCATCACCCCTTTCGGCAATCCGGTGGTACCCGAGGTGTAGACAATTGATGCCGTCTCACCTGATTATCGGTGTAGTATGATGGCGCACGTCTTCGTCTGGAGCTTCGGAGCCAGTCGGCTATGCAGGTTATTCTCGATCGTCTTTTGAAGCTATGACAGAAATCAATGGTGACTATTCTTTGTAGACTGGTGAGTCAGTCAAGAATTGGAGCCAGCTGTTGCCAATAGCTTTCTCCCGGACAGAGTAAGATTTTTGCCTCGGTGTTTTCAAGGATGTAGGCGATATTTTCCGGCCTGTCATTGGCAAAGAGGGGGACAACGATCAGCCCGAGGGAAAGTGCCGCCTGGTCAAATGCAATCCATTCCGGACAGTTGTGGCAGCATGACTGCAACCCTGTCCCCTGGCTGCAGATCTTCTTTTTGCAGAGCATTTCGCCATGCTGGCAACAGTTTGGGCCATCTCCTGCCAGGTGATGGCCTGCCATTGTTCAGATGTCTTGTCGAAATAACGATATGCAGTGCTAGTGGGATTTTTTGATACTCTCGCTAAGAAAGAGATCCGGGAAGAGAGCTGCAGGATTCGGGAGAAATATAATCGGTGATATTTTTCATCTCTGCACCTCCTTACCGTTGCCGTGTTGCCATGCTGGCCATGGATATGTTTGTTATAAATTAAATAATAGGTCTTGATAGGCCCAGTTGGCAAATTTTATGTGCTTTCCAGATGGTATCTAAAGAGAATGATTTTGTGATTTTTGAGAGAGTGCAGTATTGTACGGTTATGATTATGCAGAGAAACCTTGGTGCTGACAAGCTCATAGGCAACCACGTGAAAAATTTATCTAGCAGAGAGAGGAAGAGGGATGGCAAAAACAATACTGATTACCGGAGCAACTTCAGGATTTGGCAGGGCAAGTGCGGAGCTTTTCAGGAGCAACGGCTGGAAGTTGATTCTTACCGGAAGGCGTAAAGATCGTCTTCAGGAGTTGCAGAAAAGGTTCGGTGAAGCAAATGTTCATGTCGCAGCCTTTGATGTGCGGGACAGGCAGCAGGTTGAGGACAATGGTCCAGGATATACCGCAGGAATTTCAAGATATAGATATCCTCCTCAATAATGCCGGACTGGCTCTTGGTCTTGGGCCTGCCCATGAAACGGATCTTGATGAATGGGAGACTATGGTGGATACCAACATCAAGGGACTGCTGTACATGACCAGGCAGATTCTTCCAGCAATGGTAGCCAGAGGCAAAGGCCATATTATCAATATCGGTTCTATTGCCGGTTCGTGGCCCTATCCCGGCGGTAATACGTATGGGGCAACCAAAGCCTTTGTTCAGCAGTTTTCCAGAAATTTGCGAACTGATCTGCAGGGGACCGGAATCAGGGTGACCAACATCGAACCGGGGCTTGCCGAAAGTGAATTCTCCATTGTCCGATTTGGCGGGGATGTCGATAAGGCCTCGAAGGTATACGAAGGAACACGAGCCGCTTACTCCCGTGGATATCGCTGAGATTATTTATTGGACAGCCTGTCGGCCAGCCCATGTCAATATCAATTCTGTCGAAGTGATGCCGGTTTGTCAAAGCTGGGGGAATTTGTCCATCAGTAGAAATAAATAGTGTTTTTGCTAAAAAAGATCGAAGCGGTGATGGAAAAATCTGTTGACACCTGTGCCACTGCGGTATATATTGCCCGCCTACGTTGATTCGGCGAGAGTAAACAGTTGCCAAACTGTTATTTTTGGATTCGCAGAAAATACGTTTGATCCTCGGTAGCTCAGTCGGTAGAGCAGGTGGCTGTTAACCACCTTGTCGGCGGTTCGAATCCGTCCCGGGGAGCCAAGTTTATTCAGGCTCGATTTTTTGAATCGAGCCTTTTTCTATAGAGTCGGGGCGTAGCGCAGCCTGGTTAGCGCGCCTGCCTTGGGAGCAGGAGGTCGTAGGTTCGAATCCTACCGCCCCGACCATTTATACAGTAAAGAAGCCGGACACTTACATGGTGTTCGGCTTTTTCTTTTTATGAGGAAATTCGAGGCAGGGTGTCGTTCGAAGCTTTCTTTTATTGCGGATTATCTCTTGTAATATCAGTGGGTAATCGATAGTGTTTTCTGCCGATCCTGTTGTTTGAGACCTCCTGCCTACCTGTTGCAGAGGTAGGAGGTCTGTCTGTCTGTGTATTGTTTGTTATGGTGTACTATCAGGTACAATGATTTCATATCCAATAGATTTATAGCCGCGTAGCCTTCTTTTATACATTCTCGCTAACATGGGGAGTGAATCATCAAGGTAATCATAAATACGGACCTCTTTTTTACCATCGTACTGTCGGTGAAGTCTCCCTGCGTACTGTTGGATAGTCCCTTTCCATGAGATAGGGAGTGCTAAAAACAAGGTGTCCAATCTAGCATCATCAAAGCCCTCACCAATATATCGACCTGTGGCGAGGATGATGCGTTCTTCATCTTTACCAATTCTTTTCAGTTGTTCTTCAGTGGAAACACGTTGTTTCTTGCTCATTCCGCCTTTGAGGATGACGATGTTTTTTACTTTATCTGTTAAAAGATCGGCCAGGATATGAAGGTGCTCTGTTCTTTCCGTGAGCAATAGGGGAGATCGGTTATTTTGTAGCGATTCAAGAATATCTTCGCAAATCAGTTTGTTCCTGGTTTCGTCGACAAGAAGGTTATGATAGATTTCATAGAGAGCTGTTTGATCATTCTCAGGTGCATTCTGGAATCCGGTCGGTCTAACATGAACAACATGCTTGAAAGAACTGTCAGCAGTTGCTTCCTTTCCGCTGTATCTGTATCTAATAGGGCCACATTGCATGATAATTATTGGATGATGGCCATCTTTCCTGACTGGAGTCGCTGTTAGTCCTAAAACGTAATGTGCTTTTACCTTTTTCATTAATTGTTCGAAACTTAGAGCTGCAACGTGGTGACACTCGTCGACGATTACATGCCCGTAGTCTGCGACAATATCGTCAACCATACCTTTTCGGCATAAGCTCTGGATGACAGCAACATCCAGTTTACCTGTAATCTGTTTTTTGTCGCCACTGATCTGGCCGATCTCTTTTGGTTCAATTCCAAGAAATACGGATAGTTTTTCTCGCCACTGGTCCATCAATTGCTTTCGGTGGACGAGGATAAGTGTGTTCCTTTTTCTTACAGCAATGAGTTTGGCTGCAATAACGGTTTTCCCAAATGCAGTTGCAGCGCTCAGTATCCCTATGTTATGTTTTCGAAGTTCTTTGACTGCAACTTTTTGTTGTGGCCTTAACTTTCCTTTAAATCCGACACTTAAAGGTTTTCCTTTGTGACGCTCGTCTTTAAGCATGATTTTGATTCCCAAGCTATCAAATAAGCTTTCTACGTCAGATAAGCAACCTCGGGGTAACCCGATATGTTTGGGAAATTCCTCTGAGCAAAATAAGATCCTGCTTATCTTATAGGTGGATCTTCTCATTGCCTGAGCTTTGTAAAACTCAGGGTTTTGAAAGGCTGCCATTTGTATGAGTTGATTTTGTAACCCGGCAGGTAACACCTCTTTTTCAAAATAGAGTAGATCACCAAGGATCAGAGAGACCTTTTCAGGCACAGGATAATTTACGATTGGTTGCTTTTTGACTCCAGAGGGAGGCAATGTCCAAGGATCCTCAATGTTATCGTCTTGAATTACGCTTGATTTCACACACAGTACGGATCCCTTATTAACTGCTTCCAGAACAACGGCTTCAATTTTGTTTGGAGTTAATTTGTCTATAGAAGCAAGGTAGGCCCACTGATCTGGGAATGGTTGGAATTCACTGTTAAGGAAGACGCTATTACCTTTCTCTCTTGGAAATTTTTGTAATGGCAAAGCAATCAGGCTGCCAAAACCTCCTTTCGGCAATGTGTCTTGACTTGGAAAAAGTCGATCATAGGATTTGAGCCCTATTTGGTGTCGTTTCTCCATTGTTTGGGTAAGAATTGCACTGCCCAGTTGTCTCGCAAGTGATGCTTGTATAGGTTCAGTAAAGAAAATCCAAACGTGTCCGCCGTTACCCGACCGAGATCGCTCTAATATCGCTGGAACATTAACAGATTGGCAAGTTTCTAAGAAAGCTGAAGCGTCGTCAACCCATTCTACACCATCAAAATCAACAGCAAGAAACCAACACAAGTCCCCTGGTAACAATGGGTAAACACCGATAGTCAGCTTTCCTGCAAGATGATCATATATCACCTTGTCCGTTAGAGCTATGTACTGACGATTCTCGCACTTATTACACTTTACGCGAGGTTTGTTACAATAAGCTGGATTCCATTCATTACTGCAGACCGGTGAATACCCAGAATTGTTGTTTTTTGATTCCCAACGTTTGGGATAGACATCTTCTCTTCCACGGAAAAGTTTCCTGAACAGTGAAATCTTTTCCTCAACAGGTGACTGTGAATGAATTTGGGAGGGGGTTTTTGCGGGCTGGTGAACTTTTACTTTGGGTTTGATTACTGGTGAGGAAATAGCGGGAGTAGCACTTTGCCTAAGCTGTGCAATCTCTTCACGCAGTTTGTCAATTTCCGATAACGCATCTTGAAGTTGCTGTTTTAGGCTTTCCAGATCATCTGTCATCCATGGGTACCCTGTGAACTACAAAATTTATAGTAAAGAGTGATTTATCTGCGTTTTTTCAGATTATTTCTAATTTTCTCATAAACGGGTGCTAAACGATCATATTCCTTTTTGACCTCGGGGTTTTCCAAAGCTTTCTTTTTGAGATCCTGGTGTGAGGGTCTCTTATTTTTTATTTCCATGGACCGGGAGCCTCCCATTGTAAATCAGAGTCTGATTGTGACCTTATCCCGGATATTGCTGGGTCCAAGAATTTTTCTATGTGATGCACAATTTCAGAGAATTCGATTGGGACAGTATCAATTTTCATCTTTTTATTAAAAGCATTCCATTGGGCAGTCTTGTCTATGATAAATTTGTCACTAAACGGAGTTAGTTCTTCAGGCAACTCTGTTTTTCGATTGTGAAGAGTCAGGTCAATAGCTTTCTGTAGATCTTTGTTAGAGAAGTTGAACTGTCTGCTCAGTAACCATATGTCATAAAAATCCTTCATCCTGCTGTTTAGTGCGTCGAGCTTTATCATCGCCTCAAACTTTTCGGCAATGGCGCTTTCTAAACTGTATGCATTAATTATCGCAGGTGGAAAATCGAGGATAGTTGGCATTTCTGTATGCTGAGGGCTTGGGTAAATGACATCTCCAAAACCGATGTCAATCTGCATTCGTATTCTTGCAGTATCTAGTTTACCAAAGAATGTAACCCGTACCCCTTCGTAGTCAGCTTCTTCTACGATTCGCTCACCTTGTACTGATTGTTGGTCAAAATACAACCCATCGGGCTCAACAGCAGTTGTGCAAATAATTCTAATGACTCCTTCAATCTCAGATATTTCATTGCTTGTACGATGTGCCAACATGTCTATATCCATTGTTGGTCTGAAGACCGGAGATTTCCATGCCCGAAGCATGAGAGCACCTTTTAGGATAAACGAATCAGCATAATCAGAAATAGACATACGATACAGAAATCTGTCCATTGCAAAATACTGAAGCAATTCACTGAATGTACGTTTATCAATTTTCGCCTGATTGAGCAAACGCTGTCGGACAGATGCTCCAATGTTTGTTGATCGTTTCTTGCTCATGTTATTGACTCAAGATACGGTTGCATAACTTTCTCGACCCGGCAGATGCGAGCGTATTTCATAAGGTCAGCTATGTTCATTTTTAATTGTCTGTTCTTGTACATTTTTAGAGCTTCAAGTACTACGTCCATACCTATTTTGTTGCGGAATTTAAAGCAATCAGCAATAGTCTTTTCCGGGCTATAAATCCGAACAGCAACACCATCTATCTCATGGGTGTTGATTCCAGCTTCAAAAGAGGTTTTCGAAAATAGATGGACTGAAAGAGGAGGAAAATCAATTTTGGGAGCCTTTACCCCTTGTCTCAGTGCTATAAAAACTTCATGAGGTACCTGTGTAGTTATTTCATGGAAGGATAGTGCAGAGATGAGGCAAATGACTGATTGTGGTACTCTTGATGCTACCAGGATAAAATCTGGATTGGAAATAGCAGGAAGAACAGCAAGTCGATAAACTCCTCGCGACAGTGTTTCCACAGCCCCTTGATCACGAAGAGAGTAGAACGTCCTGGGGTGGATACCAGCCCTCATTGCTTCTGAGGTTCGTATTACTCCTCCCAGTTCCTTGATAATTTGTAGTGCCTTTTCCTGTGCTTGGGTATATTCGAGGCTCATTGCTTGGATAGTTGTAGCTGTAGATATTGTTAAGTATGGTACATATTATCCTCTGTTTGTTTCTTTTGCAATGGCGGTTTTACTATGAATTTTGTTGTTAAGTTTGAGCCTGCAAAACAGTCGTTTTGAGCGCAAAATCATTAGACGATTATTAGACGTTTTAATACTATTGTCAAATGAAGCGCTCAATTGATATCACAATATCATTTTTTGTTTTGCTGGATTGCCCCCCTATTGATAGTTGCTGTTATCAAAATAAAGATACCACATTGTGGTGGAATTATCGTTATTACAGAGAATTACATATAAATGTAGTAATATTGGGTGTTGGGTTTGACTGGGTGTAGCTAAAATTTGGATAAGCTATCGGGGGATTTAGGATGCCTGTAAAAGATTTGCATGCAACAAAATTCGATGAGGGTACTTTAGCTAAATTAGAACTGTTTCAAAATTATCTAGAAGAGTGGCTTCCAGTATTTATACATTCCCCAGGTTCATCATCAATTAACATTATAGATTTTTTTGCAGGGGCAGGGACTGATGTTGAAGGTACACCTGGAAGTCCACTGTTAATCTTAAACACGATAGAAAAGCATGTAAGTGCCCTATCTCAAGCAGGCTTGTCGATTAATTTGATCTTCAACGACTTTGAAGAAGAAAAGTATCAATCTTTGACCGAAGTAGTGAATGATAAACTTGTAAATAACCCAAATTTGCAAGCAGTGGTACATGTGGACTTTTACAACGAAGATTTTGAAAAGGTCTTTTATAAGATTGCGCCAGTTTTACAACGAAGATTTTGAAAAGGTCTTTTATAAGATTGCGCCAGTTATCAGCAAGGGCCCTAACCTGATCTTTATTGATCAAAACGGGATAAAACATGTTCGAAAAAAAGTGCTAAAGTCACTCGATTCGCTTAATAGGACAGATTTCCTGTTTTTCATATCATCCTCATATTTTCTGCGGTTTGATTTTGAAACTTATTTTCCAGACTTGAAAAAGGAAATAAATGCAACTAAACCTTCCAATATTCATCGTGAAATACTTGGTTATTACAGGAATTTGCTTCCTTATGGGAGTGAGTTGAAGCTTTATCCCTTTACGATTAAAAAGAGTGGAGGGTATTATGGACTAATCTTTGGTTCCAAACACTGTCTAGGTGTTTCAAAAGTTCTTAGGGGTTTGCTGGAAGAAAAACAAAGTGAATGGCGAAGCAAATTTCGATATTGATGATGATTACAAATGTAGGCAGTTAACTCTTTTCGGTGAAAAGAAAATTTCCAAGATAGAGCAGTTTTATGGTTCATCCGACTAAAGCGTACTTCGTCTCGTGAAGACCAAGGATTTTCAGTTTGAAAAACTCCATATCTCGAAACCCATATGCTTGTTTTTGCAGAGTCTTTATTTTGTTATTCGTGCCCTCAAGAGGGCCGGTTGATATAGGAAAATCGAAATAGGCAAGAACTCCCTCGCGATGTTTTTCAAGTGTTTTGGAAAATGTCAGGAGCATTTTAATACCGGAGCTTTTAGCACGAGCAATCCAGTCATCAAGATAAGCAGTTGCCTGTTTTTTGTTTTTCTGAAACCACAATTGCCTGAGATCTTCTTTCAGATAATAGACTGTGGCAAGTGAGCTATTGAGAAGCAATGCTTCCTCAAGCCGTTGTTTCTCATTGTGTTGTGGCTTGAGATTGTCTGGATTTTTAAGAAGCAGCCAACGAAGACCTTTGAGCACTTTTTTGCCTTCTTCAGTGGCTTGGCGATGCAGATCACGGCGAAAATCGGACAATTTTTCGTTGAAAAGTTTGATGAGATGGAAATGATCGAAAACGATAGTTGCCTTGGGCAGATTTTCAGAAACCGCAGAGATATAGGCCGGCGACATATCTATGGCCACTGCCTGTATCCGTGCCCGGGAACATTTCAACCTCTTCCAAAAAGGCAAAAGGGCATCGGCTCCCTTGCCGTCGCCGACGAAGACGACGGCACCACTGACCAAATCCAGCACTACGGTGAGGTAGTTGTGACCTTTGCCGATGGAAATTTCGTCAATGGCAAGCAGTTCAAGAGCTTTCAATTTCGGGCGAGAATACCGCTTGGTCAGATACCGTCTTTGAATTTCCTTGATCATATCCCAGCCGGTGCCAAGGTGACGGGCTACATCTTGAATGGTCATATGGCGGGACAACTCCATGGCATATCTTTCAAAAGATTTCGCGTAGGTGTAACGTGCATCGGCAAAGCCGATGGTGATCTGCCGGACAAAGCCGCACAGACGACAAAAAACACGGGGAATGTCCAGTTTGATATAGGTTTGCTTTCTCCCGATCGGCAGTGCATGGAACCAACGAAGTTGGCTGCCTCGCCTGACAACTTGCCCGCTCTTGCAACAAGGGCATCGCAGAGAAAGCGGATCTTTTTCAATGGTAAAGATAATTGCTCCATCCCGATATTGTGTGCTCGTGTAACGATAGCCGTAAATACCGAATCCATGGTACAATATACTTGTGGACATGCTGCCACCTCCTTTATTAGTTGATTGGTCTCACTATAAAGAAAGTAGTATGTCCACATTTTTATTTGGAAAGTACGCTTAAACCGGATGAACCAGTTTTATCAAGATTTGAGCTGTTTTGTGGTTGAGAAAGGAGAGGTAACTAATCAAGATGTACTAGAGTTCACGCTAGCTAGAGGATTTGAACCAAAACAGGCTGCAGTCACTTTGAGGAAAATGCGAGATAATAAAATTATTGAGCATTTCTCTCATCCCAAAATAGGGTGTGAGCAAGTGTATAAGAAAAAAGAAATTGTTAATTTTAGGCGGAGACATTGAGTAAGTCAAAAATAGAATGGACTGAAACTACGTGGAACCCTGTTACTGGTTGAGTAAAATTAGTGAAGGGTGTAAGAACTGTTATGCTGAGAGAATGTCGGCACGCTTAAAAGCGATGCATTCGAAAAATTACCAAAATGGTTTCCAAGTAACTTGCCACCCGCATGCTCTAAAAACCCCTCTATCATGGAAAACTCCACGAATGGTGTTCGTGAATTCCATGTCAGATATTTTTCATGAATCTGTTCCCGACAGTTTTGTAAAAGAGATATTCAATACTATGAAATTATCTACCCATCATACTTATCAACTGTTGACGAAAAGACCTGAGCGGTTAGCTGAAATCGATAAAATTATAAAATGGCAAGATCATATCTGGATGGGTGTTACTGTTGAGTCTGGCCAATACAAAGATCGAATTGATTATTTAAGAGCATGCAAAGCTAAGAATAAGTTTTTATCAATTGAACCCTTGATAGGTCAAGTTGGTGCAGTAGATCTCGATGGAATCGACTGGGTTATAGTCGGTGGTGAGTCGGGCACCAGGGTCCCGAATTATGAAAGAAGAATGGATAGTGGAAGTTCGGGATCAATGTATAGAAAGCAAAACTCCATTCTTCTTTAAGCAGTGGGGAGGGGTTAATAAGAAAAAAACAGGACGTTTGTTGAAAGGAAAATTGTGGGATGAATATCCTGCGGGTATGAAAGTATAGTGTTCTGTAAGTTTTAAGCGTGCGAATGCAAATATGTATAAGGAGTTGATCAATTAACGACATGCTAAAGCGGTCAGCAGAACTGGAAAAAGTTCTCACCGACCTTCTCAAAATAACCTATCTCGATAATTCGGCGCGCGCTGAATCCAGCAATATAATGTGCAGTGTATCTTTCGAACATGCTGAGAGTGCAAAAATACTGCTCGCTACGAGGAATTTCACTTCCGCACTGGGCCTCCTTCGTATGCAGTATGAATCATTAGTTAGAGCTATGTGGTTGTATTACGCCGCGTCAGATATTGCCGTTTCAAAGCTCATGGCTAGCCTCACAAATGAGAGTGCTAAAAGAGCGAATAAACTACCCATGCTCAGTGAAATGCTGAAAAAACTTGAAGGTAAGGCTCCACAGATTGCACTGGATCAGTTGCTTGAATTCAAACAATATTCTTGGAAGCCACTTAGTTCCTATGTTCACGGAGGAATACACGCCATAAACAGGCATAGTGTAGGCTATCCTGAACCTTTACTAATTCAGGCATTAAAAGCCTCTAATGGCGTTTCACTGATGGTTGGAATGCTGTTGGTAATCCTCTCAAAAGATGGAAGAAATGCTGGGTTGGTTCCAAAAATCCAATTTGACTATATTGATTGTTTACCCGATTTTAAAGTTCCAATCTTATCAAATTAAGATGAGTAGACCATTAGAGAATCTCATTTATATCATTGCGTTGACCATTACTGTATTAAACTCAAATCCTTCTCACGCACGCCTCCACGAATCACCCACTGAAGCAGAATCCCGATACGGAGCACCAGTAGCCGAATCGTCAGTTATCATGCTACCACTGCTCAAAGGAACGCAAGAGCTACGCTATCACCATAACGGGTGGCGGATCCGTTCAGCTTTCATCAACAACCAAACAGCCATCATTTCCTACATGAAACTGGAAACACAAAGCACACCGGATGCTGTCCTGCAGAATGATGAAATACAGGCAATCTTGAAAGCAGAGTCCGGTGGCTATCAATGGATGAAGGCTAAGAGAGGAACCAAAGTCACCAACTCAAAGAAATATCAGGGATACTTCAATAGTTCAAGCAGGGTATGGAAACGAGGTGACGGTGCAGTAACTTGGGTAAGTGGAAATAGTGCTTTGTCGGGGGTCCAACCCTTTCAGGAAGTATGCCAACTTACCTCTGAAGACTCTTATTTTAACTTGCCAATTGTAAGGTCTGGCGGGTTGGGTAAGATTTTGTGTAATTTAAAGCAGAACACCCTAGGGCGCTGCTAAATGGATGCAGTTGTTCGCGAGAAGAACAACTCAACTGAGTGAGATGTTCTAATAGTACAGTTTATCCTGGTTAGAAGACATCATCGGCAAGAAGGTCAACTATTATTATGAATCCAAACGACCAAAAAACATTAAGAAAAACTTTAAACCTATTCTTCCTGATTTTCATCGCAACAGGTGGTTTGGTAAGCGGCTTGGCTTCCGCCTTTTATCGGTCTGAGAAAAATTCGTTTTTAAGTGAAATAAAAAATCAGGAATCCCTTACAGTTACCCTGCAAGAAAAAATAATCGGTAAACAATTCGACTCAATAATAAGTGACTTGTTCTTTCTGTCGAGGCAAAACGAACTCATCGCCTTTCTCGATACCGGTGATTTTGATTATGTAAGTTTAATTGAGTCTGAATACTTTCAGATATCTCAACATACAAAAATCTATGATCAGCTGAGATATTTGGACAAAGCTGGTCAAGAAATCATTCGTGTGAATTATAACAAAGGAAATGTGAGAGCAGTTCCTGAAGACGCCCTCCAAAACAAATCCAACCGTTACTATTTTTCCGATACCATAGTAATTAATGAAGGAGAAGTGTTCGTCTCACCACTAGACCTCAATATTGAAAATGGTCAGATAGAAAAACCTATAAAGCCGATGATACGCTTTGCTACCCCTGTTTTCGATACTGAAAATAATAAATCTGGTATTGTGCTCATTAATTATCTCGCAAACACACTCCTGAAAGACATTTCTAGAGCAGGTGAACTATCTATAGGGAGTATAATGTTGATAAATTCTGAAGGATACTGGCTCCAAAATCAAAGGAACAGAAAATTTGAATGGGGATTTATGTTTGCTGAGCATCAACAACAAACATTCCCAAGGTACTACCCAGAAGAGTGGAAGATCATTGAAAATACCAAAGCCGGTCAATTAGAATCCGAGAACGGACTTTTTACCTATAAGACTGTTTTTCCATTAGAGGATACATTTGCCGCCCTTTCAAAAAAATATTTTTGGGTGGTTGTTTCCCACGTATCACCTGGTGTTATAAAAGACAATAATCGGAAGATACTGTTTGAACTTTTTATTTTTGGCGCTGGGGTGTTCATAATTATTGCTTTGGGTTCCTGGTTTACCGCACTATCTATTACCAGAAATAGACTACATAAAATCGAACTTGTAGAAATGGCAACCCGAGACACCTTAACCTCACTGCCAAATAGAAGGATGTGTTTTGAACGCCTCTCCTCAGCTTTAGATCATTCCAAGCGGTTTAACAGAAAACTTGGAATACTTTATATTGATCTTGATGGATTTAAAGAAATCAACGATACGAAGGGGCACTCTGCCGGAGATGAATTGCTCATTAAAGTAAGTGAAATATTAACCTCGATATCTAGAAGTTCTGACATTGTTGCACGCCTTGGAGGAGATGAGTTTGTCTGTATACTCTCCGAAATTGAGTCTGCAGAAGGTGCTGTTTATGCTGGGAGAAAAAGTATTGATGCTCTTAACGCACCAATAGACCTGAGTAGTGGGAGAGTTTTTATTGGTGCCAGCGTAGGTGTCTCAATTTTCCCGGATCATGATACCGCCCCCGAAGGACTATTAACGAAGGCAGACAAAGCCATGTACGAAGCCAAGGCCAAGGGAAAAAATAATTGCACTATTTATACGGAATCGATGTGACAGATCACAACTGAAAATGTAAGTTTTGTTGTGATAATCTTTGGTTATGTTGCGAGATTAGTTATGTTGCGTCTTTTCTTCTCTGTTTTTCTTCCCGCTTTTTAAAGTTGTAAACTTTTGTCTCTTCTTCCTACTTTTTCTTTGGATTTTCTTCTTTTTCTTCCGTTTTTCCGTCGATAATAACGGGAAAGTCTCATAACGGACGAAAGGCCCGAAGCTGCAACTTCGGGCCTTTCTCTAGACATCCCGTAAATACGGAAGCCCATCAAGCTCTTTCATCTAATCACGGCTTTCGTTTTTGTTCAAGACGGAAGAATGGAGATTATCCTACTGAAGGCTGTTTCATGCAGATGCTGTGGCAGGATTTTTTATATTTGCCGGAGCTGCTGGCGTGGACAGGCATATTGCAGTGATCCTTGTCGGCAATATGCCCAGAGAGAAGCTCACCGGTTAGCCCAGCAAAGATATCGCCAGACAGAAAAAGGCCGGGAAGCCCACCGGCAAGCTGAACGAAGACGCAGGATGCAGGTTTCTGAAAAAACCGTGGCTGATGCATCTTCAACAGTTGTAATCACGTATGATAAATTACCTCAAGATAACCCGTTTATCGTCCCCTATTGTCATTTTTGCGGTGGAAAGGGTGTTGTAGTAGAGCGTTTTCCCCGACGTGGATATGGGCGACGGAGTTCAGGAGCCAATCTCAAACCATTCTGAGTCCCAGGAGGAGCATATGACCAACAGAAAACCCCTTGTCGGCGATCGCATCAGAAAGATAGAAGGGAGCTTCGCCTGGATCGGTCACCGTTTTCTGCGGGGTGGGTATTTCACCAGCCTCGGTCACCATGAGCTGATTCTGTATTTCTTCCTGATCCTTGTGGCCGACCGTCAGGGACTTTCCTATTACCACTATGACAAGATCTGCTCTTTGCTTGGGATTTCTTTAGATGACTACATCGTTGCCCGCAACCTGCTGATAGACAAAGATCTGGTTGCCTTCGACGGCACTTTTTTCCAAGTTCTTTCTTTGCCGCGAAGCCCTGTAATCCAATCTGCCAAATTGCTTCAAAACCAGGATGATATGAAGACATTTGACAGGGCCACGATTGAGCAAATCATGAATAAACAACTCAACCGTGACCATGAATCAAAAAGACTCTGAAAGGCTCTCGCTGGCAGTTGAGCAATATCTTTTGCAGCGGATAGAACAAGGATACCGGGACACGGACATCATCTCCCAGTATAAAATACTGCACGATTTTCAGACCTTTATAGAAAAAAGAGTAAAGGGATGGGATGCAATTTTCACCCTCAAAATATTGCAGGAATTTATGCATGCCGGCAATGACATCAGTAGGCGACAAGGGGCTGTCCGGGGATTGGCAAACTTCCTGTACCAAGAAAAACTTATCCCCCGGCCCATTCCGAGAAAATCAAGACCAACATTGCCGAAAATATTTGAGGACTATCTGCATTATTGCACGACAGCCCGCTACGATACCCAAAAAATGGTAGAGCATATACGGCGGATTCTTGAAGCATTCAGCCGCTATCTCAAACGCAATAATCTCAAGCTTTCAAAAGTAACTATAGAGCAAATTGACACCTTTGATCAGGAATATAATGCACCATATGCCCGGCAAAGTCAGAAGTTAAACCGCAAATGTTTCAGGGGTTTTCTGAGGTACCTCTACCATGATCGTCATGCGATCAAACGGGATTTTGCAGCATTACTGAAGGTGCCGCGAATGTACCATCAGGCAAAGCCGCCTTGCTTCCTGCGCCCTGGCGAAATCCAACAACTTTTTGACAGTATGACCACGACAACACCTTCCGGATTACGGACATATGCGATGGTCCATATAGCCTACACGATGGGATTGAGACCGCAGGAAATCAGCAGATTGACTCTGGATGATATCGCTTTCGGCAAAGCCGAAATGTACGTGCGATACCGCAAAGCCGGTTCACCGGTCACGATGCCGATTCCGCAGAAAACGCTGAAAGCCATTGCGGCCTACCTGGTCGGAGGTCGCCCGGAAAACGATTGCCGGGAACTCTTCCTGCAATCCCACCGACCGTTCAGGCCCGTCAAGTCATGGACTGTTTGCTGGGCGATAAAAAGCTGTATGAGAAAAGCCGGTTTACCTAAAGAGGCTACCGCCTATTGGCTGAGACATAGCCATGCGCAACATTTGTTGGAAGCCGGGGCGTCGATCTTTGAGATCAAGGAAATGCTTGGTCATGAGGACATTGAAGCAACCAACACGTACCTCCATATTCATCTCAAACTCATGAGGAGGGTTATCCTTGGCGAACTCGTTTAAAAGCTTTCTGGCACCGCAGATGGAACAGTACATTGAATATCGGAAAAGCCTTGATTATACCGCAACAGCAATAGCCTGGCTGAGACTGCTTGATCGTTACCTGGTAATGGAAAATGTGACCACGCTTAAGGTCCTGACACCTCTGTTTTTTCTGAAAATGCTGAAAGATCTGGAGATAGACAAGAATACAATAAACCAGGTGATTGATGGGTTGCGTGGTTTCTTTCAATATCTTGTGCGGATCGAGTTCTGCCAGGCTAATCCTCTTACCGGAATTCCCCGTTTCAAGAGAAACAACATCATCCCTTTTATTTTCTCCGAACGGGAGACTGAGCAACTGCTTGAAGCTGCCTGGCAACAGGTTCGCAGGGAAAATAAACACCTTTTTCTTAAGGATATGAGTTGCTGTATGGCCCTGCAGCTTTTGGCCCGCTGCGGTTTGCGGATATCTGAACCCCTGCGATTAAAAGTGGGTGATTTCAGATTTGACGAAAAAACAATCCATATAAGAAAGACAAAGTTCCGCAAGGATCGGCTAATTCCCATTCCTATGGACGTGGCAAACTATCTGTCGGATTACCTTCAGCTTCGCAAGACCTTGCTGCCGGCGGATAATCAAAACCCATATCTCCTGGCCAGCAATCCCACCAAAGGTTTATATGGCCAGCGTATTCGCAACTATTTCCACCAGGCAAGAAAAGAGATCGGGCTCACCCAAACCAAACAGATTATTGGCAACACCAACATCTGCGCTCCTACACCGCACTCGTTGAGACATTCTTTTGCAGTCAATACCCTCAGGCGGATAAGAGAACGAGGTGATTCTCCACAAAACGCTTTGCCTGTTCTTGCTGTATACATGGGGCACAGGATGTACTTCTACACTATCTACTACCTTAAACTGATCGATGCAGACCAACACCGGAATCTCATTGATTTCATGACCATGTACCCACTAACCCCATGAAACTTGTCAGCTGTGTTCACCATTTTTTTGAGCAATATCTGCCACGGATCAAAGGATACGGGGCCAACACGATCAAGGCCTATCGTGATGCATTCTCTCTCTTTTTACCTTTTGCCAGAGATACACTTGGTGTGCCCATCAACTCTTTGCAGCTTGAACAACTCACCCCGGAGTTGATCGTAGACTTTCTTGGTTGGCTGGAAAAAGATCGGGGCAACAGTGCGAGAACCAGGAATCATCGATTAGCGGCCATACAGTCTCTGGCCAAGATGATCCTCTATAAGCATCCAGAAAAAAGAGATATTGCGACGAGAATACTGAATATTCCCTGTAAGCGTTACCACAGGAATATCATCGGCTATCTTAAGCAAGAAGAAATTCTGGCAGTGCTGGAATCCTTTAATATCAACTCAGCGCAAGGCTTCAGGGATTATACCATACTCAATTTGCTTTTCGATTCTGGTGCCAGGGCCAGCGAAGTGGCTACACTTGATCTCGACTATTTTGATCCACAGCAGAAGTCATTGGTCATTCTCGGCAAAGGTGGTCACTTCAGGATGATAACCCTTTGGCCAAAAACTGTTGATCTTCTCTCCAGATATGTCGAAAAATATCGAGTTGCTCCGCATATTCTCTATAGGAGCCGTCTGTTCCTAAATCAGCGTGGAAAAGAACTTACCCGACATGGAATATATCGGCTTTGTCGGAAATATCTGGAAAAAGCCTTGCCGGAAAAACGGTTGAAAGACCTTAATCCTGCCCATAGCTTCAGGCATTCCTGTGCGGTCAATATGCTTCTGGCGGGACACCCCATATCAGATATAAAAAACCGCCTCGGTCATGAAAGCATTAAATCAACCATGATCTACCTGCACCTCGATTTAGGTCAACGGCTAGGAATCCAGAAGAAATTTATCAACCATACACAATCGCTGCTCAGTCAGGATGACAAGGTTGATGAACTAATCGACTGGGAAAACAAGGAGGAAATTTTAGACTGGCTCGATAGCCTTTAGGGGTTTTCGGTCTCCGAAGGTTGACGGATAGGTGAAAAATAGCCTTGAATTATTATGTTGCATGGAAAAGAAGAACCACTCTTAAAAATGGCGGAACTCCTGAAATAAAAAAGAAAATGAGGCAACTGAGAGTTTATCTTGAAACCGCTATTATTTCAACCAGATAGCTCAACTCGCAACATAACTTT
>CAWDYJ010000015.1:0-178832 GCA_963806525.1 uncultured delta proteobacterium | reverse complement strand
CCTGCCATACCAGGATCTGGCGCTGATGGATGCCTGTCTGGCGACCGGCACCGATTATCTGGATACCGCCAACTACGAGCCGCTCGATGAGGCTAAATTTGAGTATAAATGGCAGTGGGCCTATCGGGAACGTTTTGAACAAGGCCGGGTTGATGGCCCTGCTCGGCTCCGGTTTTGATCCGGGGGTGACCAATGTTTTCTGTGCCTGGGCGCAAAAACACCATTTCGACGAAATTCATGAGCTGGATATTATCGACTGCAACGCCGGCGACCACGGCCAGCATTTCGCCACCAACTTCAATCCGGAGATAAATATCCGCGAGATCACCCAGCGCGGCCGCTATTGGGAGCATGGCGAATGGGTGGAGACCGATCCGCTGTCCTGGTCGATGAACTATACTTTTCCGGAGGGCATCGGACAGAAAAAATGTTTTCTGATGTATCATGAAGAACTGGAGTCGCTGGTCATGCATCTGCGGGGACTGAAACGGGCCCGGTTCTGGATGACCTTTGGCGAGCAGTATCTCACCCATCTGCGGGTACTGGAAAATGTGGGGATGACCCGTATCGATCCGGTGGAGTTCGGCGGCCAGCAGATTGTCCCCATTCAGTTTTTGAAAAAAGTGCTGCCCGAACCCTCATCGCTTGGGCCGCTCACCAAGGGCAAGACCTGTATCGGCTGTGTCCTGAGAGGCATGAAAGACGGCAAAGAGAGAAAACTCTACGTCTATAATATCTGCAGCCATGAGGAGGCGTATCGGGAGGTCGGTCCCAGGCGATCAGCTACACCACCGGCGTGCCGGCAATGATCGGTGCCAAACTGATGCTGGAAAAAACCTGGCATCGGCCGGGTGTCTGGCATATGGAGCAGTTTGATCCCGACCCTTTATGGATGCACTAAATCGCTATGGCCTGCCTTGGACCGCTGTTGAATTGTGATGAACGGATATAATGAATACGGTTTTGATCCTGCCCGGTAAATACCCCTGTTATCTGGTGGATGTCGGCCTGCTGCGCCAGAATCTCAGGTTCTGGCCGAGGTAAAGTCGGCCGACCGGCTGCAAAATCCTGCTGGCCCTGAAATGTTTTTCCATGTTCCGGCTTTTTCCGCTTATTAGCGAAACCCTGGACGGGGTTTGTGCCAGTTCGCCCCACGAAGCACGGCTCGGTTTCGAGGACTTCGGCAAAGAAGTACATACTTTTGCTGCGGCCTATTCCCCTGCGGATATAGAGGAATTCTGCCGGACCTCGGACCATATTCTGTTTAATTCCTGCTCCCAGCTCGAGCGATTTCAGGCCGGTGATCATGGAATATATGGTGCCAGGTCCGGCAAAGAGATCGAGCTCGGCATTCGCATAAATCCTGAACATAGTGAGGGCGCGGTGGAGATGTACGACCCCTGCGCACCGGGTTCCCGGCTGGGCATTAGTCGGGAGCAGCTGCAATTGGATCTGCTTGATGGCGTCAGCGGCCTGCACTGGCATAACCTGTGCGAACAGGATGCCGACTGCCTGGAACGTACGGTGGCTGCAGTGGAAGAGACAGTTCGGCGACCTGATTGCCACGGATGAGCTATGTCAACTTTGGCGGTGGACATCATATTACCCGGCCCGGCTATGACCTGAAACGGCTGATTCGGGTTATCAACGATTTTAAGGCTCAATGGGGAGTGCAGGTCTATCTGGAACCGGGGGAGGCGGTGGCGCTTAACTGCGGGTATCTGGTCAGCACCGTCCTTGATGTAATCCGGGCGGATATGGACATTGCGATTATCGATGGTTCAGTGCCGGCCCATATGCCCGATGTCCTGGAAATGCCCTATCGACCGCATATTATCGGCTCCGGGGAGGCCGGAGAAAAGCTGCATTCCTACCGGATCGGTGGACTTTCCTGTCTGGCCGGGGATGTCGCGGGAACCTATTCCTTTGACCGCCCGCTGGCTGTGGGGGATCGACTGGTTTTCAGTGATATGGCTATTTACACCATGGTCAAAAACAATACCTTTAACGGGGTGGGCTTGCCTGTCCATCTACCTCTATGAGCCGGAGGACGACCACTACGAATGTGTTCGGTCCTTTAGTTATGCTGATTTTAAAAACAGGTTGTCATAAAAGGAGGAGGAAATCTTGAAGACCAACCATTTCCCTGATTTTCTCGAGTCAGAACTGGGGCGGAGCATAAGAAGGGACGGGGAGCACTCTTTCATGTGATCCCGGTGCCGCTGGAACAGACGGTATCCTACGGCAGTGGAACGGCTCGGGGCCTGGTGCGATCCTTGAAGCATCGCAGCAACTTGAGTGCTGGGACGGTTTCTCCGAGCCCCTCTCGGTCGGAATCGAGACGATGCCATTTATCGATTGTTCGGGCGATATAGCAACCATCCTCGAAGGCATTGAGGAAGCTGTAGAGGCTGTGGTTCTGGATAAAAACATTCCAGTAGTGCTTGGTGGCGAGCATACCGTAAGCCTTGCGCCGATCAGGGTTCTTGCCCACCACTCGCCCCAGCCCATCGGCATTATTCAACTCGACGCCCATGCCGACCTGCGGGAAAGCTATGAGGGGTCGCTCTACAGCCATGCCTGCGTCATGCGCCGAGTCCTGGAAGAATGCGGCTGTCGCCTCTATCAGTTTGGGGTGAGGGCGCTTTGCCGCGGGGAGCTTGATTTCCGGACCAACCATGGGGTGGACCACCTCGACGGCAGGGAAATTTATCGCACGAACCTTGTTGACTTTGTTTTGCCCGCTGACTTTCCGGAAAACATCTATCTGACCCTCGACGTTGACGGTCTCGACCCATCGGTCATCGGGGCCACCGGGACCCCGGTTCCAGGAGGACCTGGCTGGTACCAGACCCTGACTTTTTTGGAACGGGCAGTCGCCGGCAGAAAAATTCTTGGCTTTGACCTGGTTGAGCTCGCCCCAAGAAAGAATGACCATGGTTCCAATTTTGCCGCCGCCCAGCTGGTCTATTCGGTTATGGGGATTATCACCCGAAATAGGGGGGACGGGGAATACTCAAACTTTTAATCTGCGGTCTGTTCCATCAGGAATCATCTCCTGCCTGTCGAATGAAGCATCGATACTGATTCCTGCAGCAGTATCTCCTGTTGTGTCGCTTCTGCGAAAAGCTGGTGGGTCTTGTCGCTGTCTTCTTCCCCGGCCGCAGTTTCCAGGGCGCTGACTATCCGGCACAGCGTATCGGCACAGACATTGCCGGCGGCACCTTTCATCTGATGGGCAAGCCTTCGTACCTCGGAAAAATCTTCTTGATGAACAGCTGCAGCCATCTGCTCCATCTGGAGGGGAAGGTTGGCTGTAAATTCGTTTAAAATCTCCCTGGCGAGGGGGCGATCGCCCAGAAGCCGTGACACAAACATCTCGTAATCGAGCAGTTGGGGATCCGGGGCGGCCACAGGTTGCGCTTCCGCAATAGTTGCAGAGGCGGACCGGACATTTTTAGTGTCTCCTGAAGGGGCCAGGAGCCTGTTCAGCGTTGTTTTCAGTCGGGCTGGATCAATTGGCTTGGGAATATAATCGTCCATGCCGGCGGCAATATACTGCTCTTTGTCACCCTTCATGGCGTGTGCGGTAAGGGCAATGATCGGTACAGAGTCGTCCAGAACTCCTGAGCTGCCGTCACGGATCAGTTTCGTGGTCTCCAGCCCGTCGAGCTTTGGCATCTGGATGTCCATCAAGACTAGGCTGTACCTGTTTTCCTGGAGAGCCTTGATTGCTTCAGCGCCGTTGTCAACGATATTCAGGTTACGGTAGCCGAGTTTTCCCATTATCCCACTGATTACCTGCTGATTGATCATATTGTCCTCGACAAGAAGAATGGGCTCTTCCAGTCCAAAGCTCCCACTGGGGGAGGGCTCCCTGGTGGCTGACTTTTCAGCGTGGGTGGCTGGAGAGCCAGAAATCAGGGTGTTGACTATATTCATCAGGGTAGAGTAACGAATCGGTTTTTTAAGAGAAGCGGCGAAATCATAATGCAGTGCCTGTCGCTCGGTATCAGGCTCTGTGAAAGGAACCATGAGCACTATCTTCAGCCCGGGAAACAGCTTGCTTTTTTTAATCATTCTGCCAAGCTCGATTCCGCCCATTCCAGACTCGCCCTCTAAGTCCTGATCGACGAAGACGATGTCAACAGGTGTGTTTTGCGCGGCAAATTCCTGCAGCAGATATTTGGCCGCGAAACCATTGGTGCTCTGACTGACTTCTGCGCCCCAGTGTCTGAGCTGTCGGGTCAGCATGGCCAGGCTGGTCTTGTTGTCGTCGACTACAAGGATTCTCAGACCAGCCAGCCAGGTTGGCGATTCTGACTCCGGTTCAGAAAGCGCCTGCTTTTCGAGGCGGCAGGTGAACCAGAAGAGAGCACCGCTCTGTTCGCTGCTCTCCATACCGATCTTTCCGCCCATAAGGCTGACTAATGCCTTCGAGATAGCCAGCCCAAGACCAGTCCCGCCATATCTTCTTGTGGTAGAGCTGTCCGCCTGGGTGAAGCAGTCAAAAAGGATCTCCTGTTTTTCCGGGGGAATGCCTATGCCGGTATCTTTTACGGTAAAGTAGAGAAGAACATCACCGGCGGTCTCTTCTTTACTCTCTATATTGATGGAAATTTCCCCATCCATGGTAAATTTGAAGGCATTGCCGGCCAGGTTAAGGAGGATCTGCCGCAGACGTCCGGGGTCACCAAGCAGCTGGGTTGGAGAGCCGGGGGAGATGGAGCAGATGAGTTCAAGTTTTTTATTGCCGATATGGAGACTGACCATATCGATGAGGTTGTCGAGCAGTTCATGCAGGTTGAAATTGACGTGATCAAGGTCAAGTTTACCGACTTCAATTTTAGAAAAATCAAGAATGTCATTGATGATTGACAGCAGTGACTCACTGCTTATCTGCAGAGTTTCCACATACTGTCTCTGGACCTCATTGAGATTAGTGTCCTTTAGAAGTGTGGATATGCCGATGACGCCATTCATCGGGGTGCGGATTTCATGACTCATATTGGCCAGGAATTCGCTCTTCGCCTTGTTGGCACTTTCGGCCTGTTCTTTAGCCTGGGTCAGTTCTTCCGTTCGTTCTCGGACCAGATCTTCCAGATGGTCTTTATGTCTTTCCAACTCAGACTGGCTTTTTAGGAGATTGTTGGACATGTCATTAAAAGTTGCACATATTTCACCAATTTCGTCTTTTCGTGACAGGTAGACCTTTTCGCCAAGATGGCCTTTTTCAACCCTCTGCATGGCATCCCTGAGGACTGTGAGAGGGTTGATAATTGAGCGAAAGAGGAAAAAATTAAAGAGCAGCAGAATAAAAATGGTGGTGACAAGAGTGGCAAAGCCAAAAAAGACCAGGGTGCGGGCTCTTTCATCTATTATTTTTGCAAAATTGAAAAAAATGGCGACATACCCTAAATTTTCCCCGATCACCTCAAGGCGGTTCAGATAAATGCCGATCGGTTTTCCGTTCAGGTCGAACTGTTTGAAGGAATAGCCGGCACCATTTTCCTGCAGATTTTTCGGGTGGAGGAGATAATTGTTGTCTGTACCCGAACAGAATTTTTTCTTCCCTTCTGCCGAGTAAAGGCAGACCAGAGTGATGTCTTCAATAGCCATCTGGATATCGTCAAGAGATGACTGCAGTGCCCGTTCCTGGTTGGCAAAGAGCTCGTTGGCCAGGTCGTTTCGTTTTTGTTGATACAGGGTGTTGAGGAGCAGCTCAGTTCTTGCTGTCTGCGCTTTGAATCTGCTCTGCTCCACGGGATATTGCAGAACAATACTTCCAAGAGCGGCAAAAAGGATGGTCACAATAGTTGCCGCGTTTATTTTAAATGGGAGGCTCTGCGTTTTCATGTGTTATGGTTTCAGTCGCCTTTATTCAGAAGACCAGACTTTTCAGGTAATAGGGTACGCCTTCACGTATTTCGATCACCACTGCCCGTTTAGTTGCATTGCCCACTGCATCAAAAGAAATTTCACCGGTGACCCCTTTGAACCCCTGCAGACTGTGCAAGGCGCTGCAGATTGCCCTGTCGTCCGTTGAACCCGCCTTTTTTATAGCGGCGGCGAGAATATGCACAGCGTCATAAGTCAGGGCAGTTGACGCAGTGACTGCCCCTTCATGAGGAAGTTTTTTCAGAAAAGATTGGCTCAGAGGATCCCTCCGATCTGGAGTCCAGTGGTTGATAAAATATCCTTGCTTGATTTTATTGCCGCCAAAGACAAAAAAACTTTCGACATCCCAGCTGTCGCCGCCGATCGGGATTGCTGCAACCCCCGCTTCCTGGAGTTGGTGGGCAATGTACCCACTTTCGTCATGGCCGGAAAGAAAGACCACCTCAGCCTTCTGCGCCTGTGCCTTTTTGATCTGTGCCGAATAGTCTACCTGCCCGGTTTTGTACTCGATTTCCTGCACCACTTTGCCGCCCAGTGACTGAAAGGTCTGGGTATAGATATCGGTGATATTGAGGCTGAAATCACTGGCTATGTCAACGAAGACCTGCGCTCTTCTCGCGTCCAGTTCATTGAAAGAGAATTCTGCGAGCATCCTGCCCTGAAAGTTGTCGTCGTAACATAACCGAAAGATGTGATCGCCGATTCCAGTAAGTGACGGGATAGTGGAAACTGGCGAGATCATGGGGATTTTATGTTTTTCGGCAACCTTGGCTATTGCCAGGGAATGGGAACTCCACAAAGAACCGATAATTGCAGAGACGCCTGCACCAGCAGCCGTCTCTGCCGCGACGTGGGAGCCTATCGGACTACTGTTGTTATCGAGAAGGAGCAATATCAGTTTTTGACCCAGCAGGCCACCTGCCTGATTAATCTCCTGAACGGCAAGCTGCGCACCGAGCACAGCCCCTTTATTGGAATTTTCTGCCTTGCCCGAAAGGGCAAAAATAGCCCCGATTTTTATTGGTTCACCACTTACCGGTGATATGGTCCCAAAAAGAAACAGGAAACCGCAACAAACAATAGTGATGAGATGGATCTGCAATTGAGTGAACATGACAAGCCTTGACCGGTTTATACAATACAACGAAGAAGATGATTTTTTCCCGTGTTCCATCGTTAATTCCAAGTTTTTATCAGTTAGCTATGACAAGTTCGTAAAAATCTTAATTTTAGATGGATAAGTAAAAATCTTCATATTGGAGGCGTGCAATTTTTTTATTATTTCGGCGTACATAGGGTACGTCGTAATGATATAAAAATTGTGACAACGACCAAAATGAAGATTTCTATCCCCCTCAAGGGGGGACTAAAATGAGTGCCCTTTGGGTATTCTATCCCCTTGGGTTTTTACGACGCCATCAGCTATGGGGTAATGGTCTTTTGGTACATTTGTTTTTCGTCTTGAAACTGAATAACTATAGCGCCTTTATTCTGTGGGTCGCCGTTTTCATCAAAGATGATCAGTCCCGTTGCCCCCGGAAAAGCAGTCATTTCAGCAAGTGCATTGCGGACCGCCTGGTGATCAGTAGTCCCGGCCTGGTCGATTGCCTCGGCAAGGATCATGACGGCATCGTAGGCCAAAGGGCTGCTGTTGTTTTCAATCTTCTTCCCGTAAGCGGAGTAATAAAGTTCTTTCATTTTCCCGCTTGCCCCAAAAGGAACCTCCGGATGCCATGGAGCGGACTGGTAGCTGCCATTAATGGCTGAGCCGGAATATTTTACGATTTCATCCCAGGCATCTCCCCCAAGAAAAATAGACGAAAACCCCATTTTTTCTGCCTGTTTAATGAACAGGCCGCTGTCCCTACTGTATCCGGGGAGGTAGACGACATCGGGTTGCAGCCGGATGAGTTCTTCGATGTTTTTTGAGAAGTCAGTAGAATTACCTCGATAGATGATCTCCGCAAGTATTTTGCCGCCCGCTGCCTGAAAAGCATCACTGAAAAACTGACCAAGCATGATGCTGTAATCCTCGTCGATGTTGGTGGCCACAACACCGTTTTTCGCGTGTAATTCGTCCCGGGCGAACTTCGCCATGGCTACTCCCTGAAAAGAGTCGACAAAACAGGCCCTAAAAATATAATCCCTGCCTCTGGTCACCTGGGGGTTGGTCGAACCGGGGCTGATCATTGGAATTCCTGCCTCCTGGAAGATCGGCGCGATGGCCAGTGAGTGTGAGCTCCAGTGGGCGCCAATAACGGCTGTGACATCTCGCTTCACTAATTGATGGGCAGCCAGCGCCGATCCGATCGGTGTGCTGTTGTTGTCCAAAAGGATAAGTTCAAGTGGTCTGCCAAGTACACCACCCATGTCGTTGACATGTTTGACAGCCAGTCTGGTCATGTCGATCAGCGGCCTATTATGCGGGGCGGCAATACCTGATTCTGAGAAAACAGCTCCTATAAGAATTGGTTCCGGATGTTCTGCAATTTTAGCCGCCAGGGTGCATTGCGGCAGAAATATTGCCAAAAACGACAGGAAGACTACAGTATATAAGGAGAGTTGGCCATGGAGGCGTCTGCTAAAGGCGCAATGAATGCCCCCGTTCAGTGTGGTCATTTGTGAATCGCCATAGTGGTAATATTTCTCATTGAAATTGCGGTACTCTATAAAGACTGGCAAGTTCGTAAAAACCTCGAATTCCGATGGATAAGTAAAAAGCTTCATATTTGGAGGCGTGCAATTTTTATATTGTTTCGGCGTACATACGGTACCTGTGATGATATAAAAATTGCACCCCAAGGGCACTTCCTTCGGGCGTAACACGAACAAGAAGAATATTTCTCTGCCCTTTTGGTATTGCTATCCCCTTAGGGGAATTTTTACGACGCCATCAAGACTGAGGATGATGCAGGGCAGCAGCAATAAAGACAGATGGGCGAAATTTTATTTAGCTTTCCGTCCTGAAACTACCATTTCTCCCGATCTCATCGTTGTGCAATATTTTTTATCCTCGGAGTATCAGTTATATGCCTGCGGTAAAAAATATTGCACGCCTCGATCTCGACCAAAAGGCTTAGTTTCAGGATGGAAACTATTTAGCTTTCTTCATTATACGTAATATGCACTGAAAAGTGAAGGCGCTCACTGTGCCTCCTGTCGGTATGAAGATTATACTGACACCCAAGAGAGCAGATATCCTTTATTGATGGGGAGATCGGCTATTCGTAAAAGTTGTCCGCGCTTGCCTGCCCGGTAATTATCCTTAGAGTGTCACCTGTGGATGACACCGGTGGCTTCTCCTGTCGGCAACTGTTCCTGTTTCGCAATTAGAGGTGATTCATCTTATGATACTCCAACCCAGAAGTTTGCAGCAGCGGACACTGCTTTTTATTCTGGTCCCGACTTTTCTCCTCCTGTTAACCCTTTCTGTCGGTGGATTTATATTGGTCCGGGATCTCCTTTTGAGGCAGTGGGGTGAGACGGCAATCGTAAAACTGCAGCGAACTGCCCATCTCATTGATATGGAACTGCGCCGGCCCAAAGAACTGCTTCTTCTGCTGCAGAGTACCAACACAGCCGATGTCAATCGGCAGATTTTCACCCATATCCTTCGACAGCTGGAATGGCTGGACGGAGTGGTCGGGGTTAATGTCGACTGGCCGGAAAAAGGGTCAGGGACGGCAATAAAGTCGGGACCGGCAATGATGCACCACTATCGTCTGGATCATTTTGAAGTTGGTTCTCCAAAGTATGACAGCAGACTGAACAATCGGACAGTATCACTGGTCTCCGAATTAAAAAATAACGGTGACAAGTCTGTGGGAAGAGTGGAGGTCATTATATCCTTTGATACACTGATTGATCAAATTATCAATGCCTCATGGTGGAAAAGCAACAAGGCGTATCTGTTGGACAGCGCAGGCAATGTTCTGGTAAGTACCGGTCTGGAAATGGGTCTTGAAGATTATTTTCCCATGCGTGCCTTTGGTACCGTCAGTGCTCTTGAAAAGGAGACCCTGGAGGCCGTGCAGGAAAATATCTCCGGCACAGTTTTTGGCCCGGGTTTTCCGCCGGCAGAGATAAGCGGCTTCTATCATCTGAGCGAAGCACCCTGGACAATGGTCATCATGGCGCCTGGTGAACAAGTGCTTGAGCCCATTATCCGGTTTAAGTATTTTTATTTTTCTACTTTTGCCGTCTGCATTCTGCTCATTCTGGTTTTTATCCGGTTGGCTACAGGTCGCGTGACTTCCAGAATTAAAGAAATTTCCGCTGCGGCCGATGATCTGGCCAAAGGAAAGTTCGGTCCTCCCCTGGCGGTCTCAACCAGGGATGAAGTTGGTGAGTTAACCAGGAGTTTTAATAAAATGACCTGGCAGCTGCAGCACCGCCTCGCCATGAAGGAAGAAATCAATATAGCGAGAGAAGTCCAGCAGAATCTCCTGCCCCACGATAGTTTTTCGGCAGAAGGGATTATGGCCAGTGGTCTGAGCCGCTACTGTGACGAAACGGGGGGGGATTATTTTGATATCATTACCTTTCCCGACAACTCCCGGAGAGTCAGTGTCGTCGTTGGAGATGTGGTCGGCCACGGGATAGGTGCAGCCCTGCTGATGACGACGGTCCGGGCACTGCTTCGTTGCCGGGTGTCTCTGCCTGGTCGTCTGGATGCAGCAATAAACGATGTGAACAGGCTACTCTGCCGGGATACACGAAAATCCGGGAATTTTGTGACCCTGTTTTATCTGGAGGTTGACCGTCGGGAGAACAGTCTTCGCTGGGTACGGGGTGGTCACGATCCCGCCATTGTCTATACACCTTCCCGCCAGGAATTCTCAGAACTTATGGGCGCCGGACTTGCTTTGGGGGTTGATGGAAAATGGAATTATGAGTACAACGAACTGTCGGTTCCGGATGAGGAACAACTCATTCTTATTGGCAGTGATGGGCTCTGGGAGATCGGTAATGCTGCCGGTGAACAATTCGGCAAGGAACGTATCAGGAAGATCCTAGCTGCCAAAAGCAAACTGCAGCCGGGTGCGATACTGCAGGCCATAATTGACAAAATTGACGCCTTCAGGGGTGAGACACCGCAAAATGACGATATAACCGTGGTCATTGTTAAGACGAGTTAGTATCTGTGCGGAAACGATAGCGGCCGATCGCATTGAGCCGTGTTTTCCTTGCTCCTTGTTGCGTGGTAAAATAAATCTTTTTCGGCAAAGAAGCCATAGGGGCGCTTTTCCTAGAGAAGAATGAAATCCCCTCTTTTTTATCAAATTATCGCTGTTACGTTTTTCAGGCTGTTGCTGAATACGGGCAGGCGTTTTATGTATCCTTTTGCTCCGGCACTCAGCCGGGGGCTTGATGTACCCCTTGCCGCAATTACCTCGATAATTGCCGCCAGCCAAATGACTTCGCTGCTGGGATTGTTCAGCGGCCCCATGGCGGACAGGATCGGCTATCGTTTCATGATGCGGACCGGTCTTGCTCTGCTTGCCTGCGGTATGCTGCTGTGCGGGCTTTTGCCCACATACTGGCCGGTTTTTATTGGGCTGGTCGTTGCCAGTTTCGGCAAAACAGTCTTTGATCCGGCTATTCAGGCCTTTATTGGACGCAGTGTTCCTTTTGCGAGACGGGCGAGGGTTATAGGTGCGGTGGAGACCGCCTGGGCCGGCAGTACATTGATCGGTATACCGGCTTTAGGTCTTATTATTGATGCCATCGGGCTGCACAACTCTTTTTATATCATGGCATTTCTCGGGGCAATAGCCTGGATATCCATCAGCCGGGTGATTCCTCCGGATGATCCGGATTTCGACTCGACACAAGAGAGAGCAGGTCTGCTGGCCTCCCTTAAGCAGCTCGTAAAAAATCGTGCGGCGGCGGGCATGCTTGCATTCGGTTTTTTGATATCTATTGCCAATGACAGCCTGTTCGTCATCTATGGGGCCTGGCTTGAGCAGGAATTTCTGGTAAGCCTCGTTACCTTGGGTTTCAGCACTGTGGCAATCGGCTGCGCCGAACTGCTCGGAGAGTCACTGACCGCTGTCTTTGCCGATCGCCTGGGTTTGAAGCGGGCGGTTATCCTTGGCCTTTGTCTGGTGATCTGCGCCTATCTGCTCCTGCCGGCTATTGGTGGAACATTGCCTCTGGCAATGGCTGGAATGTTTTGGGTGTTTCTGGCTTTCGAATTCACCATGGTCACAAGCTTTGGTCTCAGTACTGAATTGATGCCCGGGATGCGGGCGACAATGATGTCCGGTTTCTATGCCACTTCCGGTGTCGGCCGGATGATTGGCGTGCTGATCGGCGGCATACTCTGGCATGTTGGAGGAATTACTGCTGTTGCCTGGACATCGGCTGGTTTTACTTTTCTTGGCCTGTTGTCTCTTCTCTGGGGCCTGCATGGCTGGCATCGGGAGTGCTGAGAATGAAGGTTTTTTACAAAGCCGTGGAATTTGACAAGCCTTTACTTTGCATTAGTTTCTCTTTGTAGCTGATATATGGCAAAAAAAAGGTGCTCGTCTCTTTTTTTTACGACACCATCAATTTCCCAGCTCACCAACAAGGAGTCTGCTGTGCGATACACTGGTTTGTATGCTCCGCTTGTGACACCGTTTGACGAAAATGAAAATATCAATTTTCCTGTATTAGGGCAGCTCATTGACTTTTTACTGGCAGAAGGTGTAGCCGGTTTTGTCCCTGGCGGTACAACCGGTGAAGTGTATGCGTTAAGTGAAGCAGAACGTCTTGATGTCTTCCGATTTGTCAAAGAAAGAGTGCAGAACAGGGCAATACTTATTGCCGGGACGAACAGCGGGGCGACCCGGGATGTCATCCGCTACAGTCAGGCAGCTGAGCAGATTGGCTATGATGGCCTGATGGTTGCCGTACCGCCATACTCTCGCCCCGATCAACAGGAATTACTTGCCCATTATCGGGTTGTCGCTGAATCGGTTTCCATCCCTATTATTCTGTACAACTTCCCCTGGCGTGCCGGTACGGAGATCGGCTACGAAGTTATGGATGGGCTGATCAACAGCCCGAACATCGTCGGCATAAAAGAGGCGAGTGGTGACATGTCACGGGTGTACGAATTCCTCCTCCGCTATAAGGATCGATATCAGATGATCTGCGGCAGTGACGACCAGGCGCTCGATTATTTCCTCTGGGGCTCGACCTGCTGGATTGGCGGCGGTGCCTCCTGTGCTCCCCGCCTGCATATAGAGGTGCTGGAAGCCGCCCTTGCCGAGGATTTTCTTTTAGCCAGGAAGAGGATGACAGAGCTTATGGTACTTTTGCGCAGCCTGGAAAGTGGCAGCTATACCCAGAAGGTTAAATACGGTTGTGAATTGTTGGGTATTCCAGTCGGCAGCCCTCGAAGGCCATTGCTGCCCCTTGGCAAGAGTGAGAAGCTGGCCTTTAAAGAAATATTTACTGCGTTATCTTCTGTGAATATCAAATGAAGTCAATCAATTATATTGACTCTCACACCGGAGGAGAGCCGACGCGGCTGGTCCCCGAGCTGCCTTTTCCGGTCCAGCAGGCCTCAGTCGCTGAACAACTGACTTTTCTGCAGGCCCATCACGACACCTTGCGGACGACAATCCTCCATGAACCTCGGGGCTCGGATGTTCTGGTGGGAGCCTATCTGGTTGAACCGGCACAGGAGGATTGCCGGTTTGGGGTCATTTTTTTTAATAACGTCGGCTACCTTGGAATGTGTGGTCACGGCATGATCGGAGTGATTGCGACTCTTTCCTTTCTCGGCAGGATACAGCCGGGAACTGTTAGAGTTGAAACCCCGGTCGGAGTTGTAGAAGCCACTCTGCATCCGACAGCAGATGGTTATCCCAACCGTGTTTCCTTTAAAAATGTGCCGGCGTTTCGATTTCTCTCCCATATACCACTTGAAATTGATCGTAAAACAATCCATGGCGATGTCGCCTGGGGCGGCAACTGGTTCTTTCTTGTTTATGACCACGGTCTCGCTGTTGATGCCGGCAACCTGGAACAGCTGACCGCATTATGTTCCGATATCCGCAACCAGTTGGCAGTACGGGGAATTCGGGGAAAGAGCGGTGAGGAAATTGATCATATCGAACTTTTTGGACCGAGCCGGGAGGCTGACAGCAGGAGTTTTGTCCTCTGTCCCGGGAATGCCTATGATCGTTCTCCCTGTGGTACCGGTACCAGTGCCAAGCTGGCCTGTCTGCACGCAGATGGTAAACTGGCTGCAGGACAGGTATGGCGGCAGCAGAGTATCATCGGTTCAATTTTTGACGGCTATATCGAACAAAGAGGCGAGCAGCTGATACCAACCATAACCGGAGAGGCATGGATTATGGCCAGAGGAGAGCTGCTCATTGACCCACGGGATCCTTTTGGCTACGGCATTTCCGGCATTCCCGGATAGGCACAGCAGGAGAAGGACCAGTCAAGAGAGGAGCAAGGTGAGTAGCAACAGAGATGTTCTCATCATTGGCGGAGGGTCGATCGGCCTCAACTGTGCCTATTATCTGTTGCAGGCCGGACGGCAGGTTACTCTTATCGACAGTGGGAATATCGCCGACGGCAGCTCAACCGGCAATGCCGGGCATATTGTGCCGAGTCACATTATCCCTCTGGCGGCGCCTGGTGTCATCTCCGATACCATCAAATGGCTGCTTCGCCCCTCGACCAGTCCATTTGGTATGAAATTCAGCCTCGCTCCCGACTACTTGCGATGGCTGCTCCGTTTTGCCGGGAACTGCAGTCAGAATAATGTCGACATGGCTCTTGCGCCGCTTAAAGCCCTTGGTGAATTGAGTGCCAAAAACTACGCGCAGTTGATAGAGAAGGAAGGTATCTCCTGCAATTATCAACAAAAAGGCCTTCTCTTTCTCTATCGCAGTGCGGCCGCCTTTCATGCAGGCAAAGAGGAAGCGAAGCTGCTCCGCAGCCATGGCGTTGCCACATCCATCCTCGAGCAACCAGAGCTTCGCTGCCGGGAGCCGGGGGTGACCGATGCTGTTATAGGGGGGATACTCTATCCGGGGGATGCAAACCTGAATCCCGGCCTGTTCCTGCAGCAACTTGGAGAACGGGTGCGGTTGTCAGGGGCGGAGATCCATGAACAGTGCCCTGTGCAGCGGCTGCGGATAGATGGCCAACGTATCAGTGGTGTAACAACGGAGCAGGGTGATTTTTTCCCGGAAGAGATTGTCCTGGCTGCTGGTGCATGGTCACCCGAACTGGTGAAAGGATTGAAGCTGAATCTTCCGGTGCAGGCAGCTAAAGGCTACAGTATCACCATGGCCGCTCCACCTGAGACGTTTGCTCATGCTCTTTTGCTGGGGGAGCAGAAAATTGCTGCGTCAACTATGGGGGACCTGCTGCGTTTGACTGGCCGCCTTGAGTTAAGTGATCTCGATATGTCGGTCAATCATTGGCAAATACAAACTATCATGGCCAGCGCTCGAAATTATCTGCGCCTCCCCCGGCAACTCAAATTTCTTTCAACCTGGGCAGGGCTCAGGCCGACAACTCCTGATGGTCTACCAATAATTGGCCGTTCGGATATCTACCCCAACCTTATACTGGCCACTGGTCATGCCATGCTTGGCCTCTCTTTGGGACCGGGAACCGGCCAACTCGTGGCTGAAATTGTGTGCGGCAGGAGAACTGTTATAGAGCCAGGTCGATTCCGGCCATCCAGATTTTAATTTTTTTAGAAAATGGGCGTAACAACGAAGCAAGATGAAAGGTTTTTACGACGCCATCATTGTTTATTTGGTTTTGAAATCGGACGAGACGATGCCGTAGCGCCGCATTATCCGCTGCAATGCCTGACGCTCCAGGCCGCAGCCAGCCGCTGCGCTGGTAACATTGCCACCGTGCCTGGTGAGCAGGTTATGGAGATAGCTGATTGAAAACTGAGTAACCATTTCCGCCTTGGCGTCATTGTATTCGCGGCAATACAGGCTTTCAAAATTATGGGTTGCCGGCAGTCGTTTCCTGTCTTCCCGGCCGTTGATATCGGGAAGATCTACCCACTCTCCCGCGGCCAGAAGGACTATTCGTTTGATGCTGTTCTGCAGCTCCCGTACGTTGCCCGGCCATTCCCGTTGATAAAGGTGCTGCAGCAGATCAGGGGAGAGAACAAGATCTTCCCGGTCGTATTGTCGTTTGAACTGGGCCAGAAAATGGTGAATAAGCAGGGGGACATCCTCTTTCATCTCTTCAAGATCCGGCATGACTGCGGTGACGACATTAAGGCGATAAAAGAGATCCTCGCGAAATTCCCCGGCCAGGATCTTGGCTTCCAGATTCTGGTTGGTGGACGCGACAACCCGGACGTCAATCTTAATCGTTTTATTTTGGCCCAATGGCTGGATTTCTTTTTCCTGCAGTACCCGTAACAGCTTGGTCTGCACAGAAACAGGGATGTCGGCAATTTCGTCGAGCAGGATAGTTGACTGGTGCGCCTCAAGAAAAAGTCCCTTCTTCTCCTGCACTGCGCCGGTAAACGCTCCTTTACTGTAGCCGAACAGCTCACTCTCCAGGACATTCTCGGGAAGAGCGGGACAGTTGACGATAACCATCTGCTTCTTATTTCGGTTGCTCAGATTATGCAGTGCCCGGGCGGCAAGCTCTTTGCCTGTACCGCTTTCCCCCCGGACCAGTACTGTGGCGTCGGTATCAGCAACCCTGGCGAGCAGATCCAGCACCCGCTTTAAAGCGGGGCTCTGACCGATAAACCCCTCCGGCTGAGCCAAATCAGAGAGCTTCTCCCGCAGGTGATAATTACTCCTCAATAGTGCGGTACGTTCCAGGCCGTTGCGGATGACCCGGACGATATGATCTTTGTCGAACGGTTTCTGCAGGAAGTCATAGGCACCGTCTTTTAAGGATTGCACCGCCATATCGATGGTGCCGTATCCGGTCATGATGACGACGGAAATTGTTCGGTCGTGGAGCTGAATTTTTTTTAACAGTTCCAAGCCGTCAAGATCGGGCATCTTGATATCGCTTAAAATCACCTCAGGCCGGTACCTGTGCAGCTGCTCGAGGGCAACCATTCCGGATGGGGCGGAGATAACATCGCAACCACACTTTTTCTCGATAACCAGGCGCAGCATAGACAGCATGTCCGGCTCGTCATCGACGATCATCACCAGTTTGCGGTTGCCGGGATCGTTCCGGGCGTCAGTGCTGTTCATTTGAGCTTTTTTTGGCAGTTAAATACTGGAAATACTGTTGAATAAATTTTCCAGAGACACTGTCGGAGAAACTCACCGAAGGTGGGGGTTGGTCCGCCTCCTCACCAAAAAGTGCCTGGAAAACCTCCCGGGAAAGTTCCGCCAGCTCCTTTTCTATTTCAGCGACACTCTCTGTGTCTGGAGTAAACCCTTTTAATCGGCAGTGAACGGGCCTGGATTTATGGAGGAGGCAACTGTTATTCTGGTGCAGGGGGCATCTGGCACCCGGTTCAGTATTTTCAATGATTTGGTTTTCCTATGTCAGGGGCTTCTGGCTCTTCTGGCGACTTTTTGTGCACTTTCTTTGCCAGGTCGATGACCGCTTTTCTCTGTTCCGCTGATAAACTGATGTTCACCTTATTGTTGAGGTAGAGCGCCTCGATAAGTTCAAGGGAAAATGTCCTGTCACACGGCTGTGCCCCCTTCACATTTGAACAACATTCCGGCGAGGGTGGCGCGGTCAGTGTATCCAGTTTTTCCAGCAGGCGTTCGTAACGGGTGTAGAATTCGCTTAAGTCTGCGCTGTTGCGATTTTCCGGGGTCGGTTCTCTGAGGGTCAGCTGTCCTTCTTTTTTGCCGAATTTTCTCAGGAGCCACCATTGGGAAAAATTGGTCGGATTTGCTCTGGTTTGCGTGGTTTTGAGCATTTTCCCGGCTTTTTTCAGACCAAAACCACGGCGCAGGAGGTAGGCGGTGACAAAGGTACCGGTTCTGCCGATGCCGTGGTGGCAGTGAACCAGAACTTTTTTCCCTAAATAGATTGCCTCGTCAAGCCACTCCAGGCCGGCTTCCATCGCTTCCATTTTGGGCGCCGTTTCGTCTGGAATAGGCAGCCAGAAAACCTCGAATCCGGCCGTTTTTTCAATTTCGTGCAGGTCGCGGAATTCCCCGCAGAGATTGACGATAGCAGAAATACCCTGCTCTTTAAGGCTGTCCAGTTCTTCATAAGACATGGGCGCATGACCGACAGCCAGATTTTTCGTAATCCAGGTAAGAAGATAAGCGTGCATCAGCGCCCCCTATTCATTTGAAAAATCATATTTCCCTTGAAAAAAATCCTCAACCATGGACTCTATCATGTCTTCGCTGGTCATTACCATATCTAAAAGTCGCACAGCACCGAGTAAACGACCCACTTGGTCCAGACGATCTGCAGTAGTTTCCTTATCATACCGCATCAGGCGGGCATCCAGCAACTCACCAGTTTGTTCTGTTGTAAAATTGAGTCTGTTCAGAACTTTTGTGATAAAGGCGAGGCGGAGATCTTTACCAAGACTGCTGCCACCGCCTCCGGCAAAGCGTAAGAGAATATAATTTTCTTCCGGAGTCTCTCCACAGAGACTGTCCAACAGGGTAAAATGGTAGCCGAAACGAATGTTGACGTTGATATACTCACGGGAGATCAGGCAAAAGCTGGCCAGGGCCGAATCATTTTTTGTGGCGACCCCTCCGGCTAAGAGCGATGCTGTCATAGCTCTGCCAATCGAAATGGGCTCGGTCCCGCCAATTGACCCCCTGATTTGACAGCCCCTGCCACAGAGCTTGAAGAGGCAGGCAACGAACATCGTCAGGGGTAATCTTCTCTTTGCCGGCAGCGCTCTCGGACAGCCCGCCGCCGACATCGATGATGTGCATCTGCAGGGGAATTTTAGACTGCAGTTGCGCACCTTTGGGCTTTCGGACGAGACTATCCGCCGACTGGAAAAACATCGCCTGTACCGCTTTCTCATGGGTAAACCGTACAATATCGTGCAGAGACCGGCAGTTTTCCGGGCAGAAAGTCTGTACTCGACGGGTCAACAAGAGCGAGGGGGGAAGTGAAATCGATCACCATCTTCAGGGTACGGTAGAGAGGGGTCTGGAGCTTTCTCTGGTGCACATCTGTCGCTTTTTTCATGGAGGCACTGTCCGCGGTATACCGATTGTTTTTCTGCCCAGAGGGTCAGCTGGTTCGCCCTCTTCCAGCTGCCGGCACCCTGTGCCCGTTTGGACCAGCACCGGGATGCCGAATTCCCTGGCAACGGAAGAAAAGTGATCAGCAGTGCTGCCAAACCTGGCAATGACCCCTGACAGCCGGGGCAGCACGGTCACCAGCGATGGTGGAGTCACCTCACAGATCAGAAGAGCGCCCTCGGGGATGGTGTCCAGCCGGTCCGCTGTCGGCAGGTGAAAGGCAGGGCCGCAGCAGATACCTGGAGCGGCGGTCGCCCCTCCCTGAAAGAACAGAGAGAGCTGTTTCGAGAGATCGGGTGCTTTGGTTACTGGTTTGTCCTCTTCCAGCTTCAGGCGACGGGCCTGCAGGAGATAGGTGATATTATGGATGTCGCAGCTCCACTCAATCTCCTGGGGCTCCTGGTAATATGCAGCGATTTTAGCCGCCCATCCGGCAAGCTGAAGGAGCTGGTCATCAGAGAGTTCATTTACTCTCCCGGCCCGGAGAATGACGGCTTATAACTCCTTTTCCTGCCATGTGTTTGATTTCCTGGGTCGTACGGCGTTGCCCGGCCGCCCATGAGGTTATCGCCAAGACCGCTTACCGAGTGTACCAGTGTCGTGATATCGCCTGGGTTTGCCGGATTCCCGGTGGCAATGACACCACTTATCCGGGCCTCCACCATGACCAGGACGATGACCGCCATGGGTGTCTCTTCATCATCGAGACCATTGATAATCCGGTAAAGAATAGCCTCGGAGGTATATTTACTGGTGAGCACCCGTCGATATGCCGTGAGAAGTTCCGCTTGGTCAACGTTTAAAAGGGAGCAGTACTGGCCGGCAAAACTGAGGGACGAATCTTCGCCGACAGCACTGGACCGGACGGCAAATGTCCTGTCGGGATATTCTGTCGCCAGGCGGCCGATTGCCGAGTCAATTGCATTCCTCATTTCGGCTGGCATCGGGGCTGCATTAATATAGCCGCTGATGAGTGTCCGCTGACCTCCTGAAGCGAGCTGAGGGAGCCTATGTCAGTTTTGGCCAGCTGCCGGTCGATTTTCGGACGGAGGTCATTGTTTTAGAAGAAATGTGTTGAACGCGGCGGTGGAGATGATAAATCCGGCGGGAACCTTGAGCTTAAGATTGCGTGACAGGTGGGATAAATGCCAGCCCTTGCCCCCTGTCCGGCGGTCATCCGGATAAGATGCCTCAATGGGCATGATGTAGGGCTGGGCCGTATCACATTTTGGGGGAGCAAGGGCAAAACGGGCATAGAAATCGATCTTTTTATAGTAGTCGATCAGGTTTTTATATTGTCCCGGAGCAAGTTTATACAGACAGGCTATCATCTCGCAACGTCAGCGGAAAAATCGCTGATAGAGAGTGCGTACCTGATTAATATCGACCGGTCTGGCGCTGTAATAGATATCTTCGAGTTCTGCGAGCAGGCGTGACATTTCCTGTCGTGTTCGAGCAGTTTCTGAAAAGTTGTATATCTCTTTCTGATAAAGAGATCCGGGGAGATGAGCTGCTCGGAAAACTGTTTGAGAATATTCAGCATAATTCATTTCTCCCCGGAAAAGCTGAATTTTAGCCTGAGGTTGTTCGTTTTTTTCGGCGCAGTCTGAAAAATGTAAACAGGACAAGACAATATGTCAGCAGGAAAACGAATTGAGGGTAGATCCCCTGTATACCAAAACGGTTTTCCGGCAGATAAAAGAGAATTCCGGTCGGCTCAGGGATGCATTTTCCAGCCAGAACAGACTGAGAAAAATCGGCAGCAGATAAACCATGCCATGTCTGGCAAAACGTTCGGCCAGGTAGCTGTTGAAATCCTGGTCGATATCATTGTCGATTGTTTTGGCAAAGGTCTCCCTGCTCTTCCAGTCGCTGATCAGTTTCAGGTCGTCCTGGGCATCTTTTTTTTGGTAAATGTCGCTTTGAAAGCGGCCTCTTTTTTTTCAACCCCGAGCAGGCGGCGAATGGTCATGGACAATAGGCCGGTAAGCACGGCAATGACCATGACCTGCAGACAGGGGGGACCTGCAGGAACTGCAGGGGCTGGATAAGCAGCATATCCAACCCCCTGGCAATAAAAACAAAAATGGGGCTGACAACCTCAAAATATAGAAAATCCAATATGTTTGTGATGGTTTTCAACAATTGTTCCATGTGTAACAGCCCCGGGTTGATAAATTAACGAAGGAAAAAGAGTGCTTGCGTATAGTTCAAAAAGACGATGACCAAGGCCAGAGCGAGCATTCTCTTGAAGAAAATCTCGGGGAGATGCTTCTGGATTTTCGGTCCGACCATACCACCGGCGATGGCACCTGCGGCAATTGCTGCGGCCATGATCCAATCTGGCTGGTAGCCCATCAGAGAGAATTTGGCAATACCGCCCACCGAGGTGGCAAAGGTGCCGGCGAGGGCAATTGGTACAGCAAGGTACATCGGATAGCCCATAGCAGTGGTCATAAAGGGCATAAACATAAAACCGCCGCCGACACCAAAGGATGCGGCGATCATTCCCATCAGGATACCGGAGAGGAGCATGATCAGTGGCCTTGCGACGAAGGTCTCACCCCAGAACTTCATGTCAAACTTGATGATATTGAATTTTTCGAACTCAACCTTGCCAAGTTCCATGGCCTTGCCGGAAGATTTAGCTTCTTTAACCGCGGCATTGAATTTCTGGATAATCGCCTTCATCGCTTTCTTCTTTTCGATGGAGCTGGGCAGACTCTCCATAAACAGTTTGATGCCGATGATCAGGCAGATAATGCCGAGATAGAATTTGTAGGCTTTAAGCGGCAGGTATTTGGCCGAGAAATTGGGTCCGAGGAAAAAGGCGCCGATGACGATACCTATGGCAAAAAAGATGGCGACCGGCCAGGCGAAACGCTTCTCTTTGAAATAATTCATCAAACCGGTGATCGGTGAACAGAGAGTCAAAAAGAGGTTGGTCGGTTTAATGGTGTTGGCGGCGTTGATGCCGATCGGTCCTTTCGTGCCGAGTACGGTTACCTGGAAGGCAGCGGTAAAAAGCCCCCCGGCAGCGCCCATGATAACAAAGAGACAGCCGATAATAAAAGCACCGAAGAAAACAACCAGCGGGTTCATGTAGATATTGCGGTTGAAAAAAAGTAGGTGGATTTTTCAATGGAAAAAGTTACCGACATCCTGACCGTTGACATAGACTTTCATCTTGGTGTCCGGGGCCAGGTTTTTGTAGGGGGCCATGGTCATGGAGAATTTGCCGGTAGCCTTGTCCAGAGTGAGGGTGGCTCCTTTGTTCCAGGCTTCCGGTTCGGTATTGTAATCGGTCATGATGCAGCGGGCATTACCGCCACCGATCGGCGCTTCCTTGGAGATGGTGTTGATACCGAACTTGTTCTCATGGGTAAAGGCGATGAATTTCCACTGTGCTTCATCTTTGATCGGCCCGAGATAACCTTTAACATCCCCGGGATTTCCTCCCAGGGCTTAATTTTATTGACCCTTACCTCATATTTGAAAGGGGGAAAAGCAAAAATGCCGCTGGTCTGTCCCTTGGTGGAGACTGTGGGGGTGGCCAGCTCGGTAGGATCACTGGTTACAACGTAATAAACGGGGGGAATGGCTGTGTCGCCAAAGGCGTTTTTGCCGTTTTTGCCATCTCTTAACTCTTTTCTCTCTTTTGGACCTTATGGCATCCTCCGGTTTGAACATCTTTTGGGTTGCGATAACGACAAACAGGTCCTGCCCGGGATCAATCGAGCCGGTAACGGTGATTGAGTCACCTGCCTTTATCTTGTCGCTGGACAGCTTGGCCTCGATCGCCCAGGACGGGAAGCCATGGCGAACACAACAGTGCCACCACGCTGATGAATATGTTGATTTTCTTCATTTTCTTTCCTCCATTAATTAGAATGTTGTACTGCTTTGGTTGTCTCTCAGCTGTTCTGAGAAAATTTGTTAATACCTTCTGTTTTTAAGGAAACTATCTTGGTCTCCCCGACATATTCCCTGCTTTCAAAACCTGTCACCGTCGTCATTTCCCGGGTGAGTGAGGCATCTTTTTCATGTTGCGGATGATCATGTCCATCTCTTCGATCATTTCCTGCGTGGGCAGGTCATCCCTGAGCAGTTGGGCGGTCCCCAGTGCGGCAAAGAGGGGACTGTTCAGCTCATGGGCGGCGGTACCGGCCATCTCTATGACCCCCTGGAGCTTCATCCGCTCCATTTTTTCCTGCTCCAGCAACTTCTGACCGGTGATGTCCCGCACTGCCTCAACAATAAAATTGACCCTGCCATCGTTTTCAAAAATCGGGGGCAAGATGTCGCTCAAACCATTGTGGTTCATCTGTTGACTTCAGCCGATCGAGGACCGTTATCGGCTGAGGCCGGAGAGTATGGTGTCCACCGGACAGGCAGACTGCTTCACTGTCTGCCAGGGCGAAACGGACTGATAACTGGCGACCGAGTATTTCCTCTTCGGTGTACCCCTTCGTCTCAAGAAAATCCTTATTGACCATGATCACCCGTTTATTCGGATCGACGACCAGCAGCTGCATCCACAACGAATCGAGTATGGTCTGCAGAAACCTTTCGTGTTCCTCTATCTGATTGAACAGCAGGGTTATTTTCCGGTACGTTCGCGCCTTTTCTCATGGCGTTGCCGCCTTCTTCGGCCACGGTGACTGCAAAATTGGTCTCTCCGGCGGTAAAGGAGTGATGCTCGCCGGTAAGCAGCCGCAACACCCCTATAATTTCCCGATCATTGCTGATGGGAATAGCAAGGATGGTTTTGATTCCTTCTCTGCAATTTCCTCATGAAAATCAACCCTCGGATCACTCGGGGCATCATAGATGGATACCGGTTCACCCTTTAATACCTTGAAAATCGAATCTTCCCGGCTGATACTGCCGCGACCGAGATATTCCAGGGACAAACCGGAGGCCGCCACAAGCTCCAGGCGGTTGGTGGCCGGATGCAGCAATCGGATTGTACACCCCTTGACCCCCATAATTTCGGGAACTTTTCGACAATGGCATTTAGGATTACATCCAGGTCCAGAGTGGAATTTACAAGTCTGGAAATCTCCCGCAATGTGCCGAAAAAATTGACCTGTTTTCCATCTCCTGGAACATATGGCCGTTGGAGATGGCCATGCCCACCTGCTCGGCAAGGGACATGGCAAAGGCCATCTCCGATTCGGAAAATTTCCTTTTATCCTTGGTCAGAAGACGCAGCAATCCGATGACCCGCTCTTTATAAAGGATAGGCAACGACATGGCGCTCTTCACACCTTCCCGGGAGATATAGTCACGAATTTCGTGATCGAACAATGGGTCGATATCCGCTCTGGCGGTGGGTCCCTTCATCAGCCGCCATGACTTCCCTGGAGTCTATGGTGGTACGCGACAGATACTCATCGGAAACTCCCCAGGCAGCGCCGAGCACGAAGGTGTTGGTACCGCCGTCAAGCAGCCTGATGGTCGCGGCATCCACCTCCATGAGTCCGGGCAAACGCCGGACGACGAGATCCATAACCTGCTGCGGGTCGTGAACCATACTGATGAGACGGGTAACCTCCTGAAATACCTCAAGGTAGCCCCTATCTTTCTGTCTGTTTTCGGAGTGTCATGAATATCTTCAGTCCAGACGGTCCTGTATTTTCTTACGCCGTTTCAAGCTCTACCAGCTTTAAGGCATGGGTGGTGCACTTGGTTACACATGCGGGTTTAAGCCCCGCATCCAATCGGTCCATGCAGAGGTCGCATTTTACCGCCTTTGTCTCTCCATTTTATTCGGGAATTTGCCAAGGGCATGCAGTTTTACAGGCCATGCAGCCGATACATTTTTCCTGATCGATATAGACGATGGAATCTTCCCTTTTGACCATTGCCTCCGTGGGACAGACCGGAACGCAGAGTGGTTCGTCGCAGTGCCTGCAGGTCTGGAAAATAATTTCTGTCCGCGGGATACCGGCGATTTTTTTGGGTTCCGAGTGATGCGATCTCGCAGAGGAAGGGACCGACCGGCAGTCCCTTGTTGGTCTTGCAATGCACCTCACATCCGTGACAGCCGATGCACCTGCGGCTGTTAAGATGGATCATATACTTTTTCACAGTTCAACCCTCCTCTTGGGATTACGGACACTTCTTGTTACAGTAACAAAGGCTTCACAGAGATTTACGGCGCCGCCGGCCTGGTCCCAGTCATCGAGTTTACCCACCATGAGTTTCTGGTCGCTCACACCTGCCTGAAGCTCCGCGTCTGGAGGGGAATCTCCCTGCCGAAGCCGTGCACCGTATAGACCGCTTCCGGATGGATGTGATCAGTCACCTTGGCTGCCACAGTTGCGGTGTATGACCTGTCGGCGGATGCAATTTCCACCAGATCTCCGTCGGTATCCCCATTTTTTTGGCCTGCTTGGTATTTATCCAGGCGTGTTCACAGGCATCAATTCGGCAAGCAGCGGGTTGTTTATGGTATGGCCGTGGGCGTGGATGGCGCTTCGCCGTAGACAAACCTAAACATCCCCTCGGGCGGGGCATCGGGGGAAACATACGGCTTAAGCGAAGGCAGCCCGGCATCTGTCAGCTTACCGCTGATAATCTCCAATTTGCCGCTCGGGGTCTTGAATTTTCCCTAGAGTTTTTCGCGGTCAAGGAAGATCGGCGTTTTGGAGAGTCTCCACAAAGCCCTTCTCGTCGAAGTCATCTATGGTGTGGCCGGTGGGTTCCAACTGCCAAGCCCAGAGTTCTTCAATGGTCGTGTATGGAAAATATTCATCAAGCCCCAGCCTTTCGGCCAACGCCTGAAAATCTCCCAGCCCGGCTTGGTATCAAACTCGGGGTTCAACCGCCTTTCTTCTCACCGCAAGCCGCGGTTTAAGACCCTTCTGCTGGCATATAGGTGTATCACGTTCGAGATATGTCGACTCTGGGAGAATCACATCGCTGTACCAGCCGAATTCACTGTAGTGGGTATCGATGGAGACCAAAAGATCGCATTTCTCCATGGCGGCTTTCTGCTTTTCGGGATCCGGTAGTCCGCAAAACGGATCGTGGCGCATCGCAATCCAGGCTTTGATAGGATACGGGTCCTCGGAAAGCATGGCATTGAAAAAAAGATGGGCCAGGCCTGGCCCCTTATCGAAATGCTTGTATTTCCAGCCAACGCCGTCGCCGCGTTTAATATCGGGTTTTGAGCAATCAAGCTCACGAATGCCCTTCACTCCGCAATCGCCCGCTCCTTTCGGAATGAAAAGCCCGCCTTTTATCTCAATATTTCCCATGAGTACATTGAGAATGTGCAGGGCGCGGTTGGCATAGAAGGAGTCTTTGTATCGGGACAGGTTCCAACCGGGATGAAAGATAACTTTCGGCCTATCCTGCGCAATCTCCTCGACAAAGTCTATAATCGAGTCTTCTTTGACACCGCATTCTTTCGCCGCCCAGGCGGGGTGTATACGGTTCGATAAAGGCGGTCAGTTTGGAAAAACCGCTCGCGTACATATCAAGAAATGCCTTGTCATAATAGCCCTTTTTCAGAATCTGATGGATGATCGCCAGGGCAAGGGCGTAGTCGGTGCCGGGCCGTACCTGGAAAAATCGAGTCGCCTTGATGCCGGTCATGGTTTGACGGACGTCTACGTAGGTGAGACGGCCACCATTGTCCAGCATGTCCAAAGTCTGGATATTTTCGGCTATACGAAGAGACGAAAACATATTTCGTCCGAACAGAACAAGATGGTTGGCATTTTTTATATCGTAGGCAAAGCCTTTGCGTCCGACCCCGTTCAGAGAGAGACTGGCATGGTGGATATTTCGGCCACAGGTACAGTCGTGGTTGGTGTAATTCGGAGAGCCGAAAGCATGGATAAAGGTTTTATACATATTTTGCCATGGACCTCCGCGGGACGAAAGAACAACGGATTCCGGACCATATTCCGTTTTTGATCTCTGCCAGCTTTCCGGCAACGAAATCCAAGGCCTCTGCCCAACTCGCTTTCCTCCAACGTCCCGCACCACGGTCGCCCACACGGATCAATGGCTGCTGCGGCCGCTCGTCATCTTCCACAAATGCCATTCCTGCCGATCCCTTGGCGCAAAGTGCACCATCAAGAAGATGGGGATTTCCTTCAATCCAAGTCATCCGGTTGTCCTCGGACTCCACGCGGATGGGGCAACGGACTGTGCACATGCCACAGATGGAGTAAACTGATTTTTTCATGCAGCTCTCCTCGTTTTCAGTTTTCGTTATTTACTTACCCAATCATAATATCTACGGGCAAGTATTTCCGCCACTTTTGTTTCCAGTTCCATTTTATCGATGGGTTTTACACAATATTCTCCGGCTCCAAGCTCAATTGCTTCGCGAACGGTCTCCATGGTCGGATACCCGGTAAGCATGATGACTTCAACTCCGGATTTTTTTCTTTCAGTTGTTCCAAGACTTGGATACCGCTCATTTTTTTAAGTTTGATATCAAGGATGGCCAGATCCACCGGATTGTTTCCGCATTAAAATTGATAGCCTCCTCCTCTTCGGTGAATGTGTGAACTGAATGTCCCTGTTTTACAGTATCTTCTTCACCAGAATCACGGCATCCAGTACATCATCCAATACAAGAATCTGAGCCATTTTTACCCGTGCTCCTCATCACTGATTTCTTTTTGTCTCCACTGCGGGAAGCCGATCTGGAAAGGCTGTTCCCGCTGATGGTGTTTGTGGTTTTCTGGATCCGTTACCGGGCTCTGGACTTCGATGGCCCCGCCATGTTCCTGGACAATCCCGTAGGAAACTGATAATCCAAGACCTGTTCCTTTACCGACCTCTTTAGTGGTGAAAAATGGATCGAATATTTTATTTTTAATCTCTTCGGGACTCCGGACCCGCTATCCTTAACAGAAACGGTGGCATCATGTAAAGTTTTAGCGGTCAAGATGGAGATTTCCCCACCTTCTTGCATTGCAAACTGGGCATTGTTGAAGAAATTTATAAATACCTGATGCAGTTTTTCGGCATCACCGATATATCGATGGCAGGTCAGGTTTAAATTGGCGTACTACCTGTGACTCTGTGGATATTTAAAGTATGTTCGGTCACCGAGAGCACTTCCTCTATAATTTCATTGAGGTCGATGGGTGCCTTGACGCTTTCAGACTGTCGGGAAAACTTCAGCAGATCCGCAACGATACGACGGCATGTTTTGGTCTGCCGCTCTAACACCTGAAGGTTCGTCGTGCGCTTCGGATTCTTGACTGAAATCGTCCATCATCAACTGGGTATAGCCAAGAATGATGCCCAGCGGCGTATTTATTTCATGGGCGATACCCGCTGCGATCTGCCCTACTGACGCCATCTTTTCATGGTTGATCAGCTGTTCGGTAATGTTCTTGATACGGGTCATATCTTTACCGATTCCCTCAAAGCCGATGATGTCACCCCTCTGGTCATAAATGGCGTTGGCAGAGAGGAGAATGTTGCGGATTGTGCCATCGTTTCCCTTGCATTCCATTTCCTGATCACTGACAAAACCGTTTTCATGCAGTTCGGCTCAGATAATGTTTGAGGTCTGCCTCGATCGTTGAAAAGATCATGGAAATTGACACTGTTTTGCTGCTCTCTAAAACCCAAGAGTCGTATGCCGCTGGGTTGATGTTGGTAATGTTGCCGGTGATGTCACAAAAATAAATAATATCCTTTGAATTCTCGAAAAAGTTTCGAAATTTTTTCTCCGACTCTGAGAAGTTGCGGGTCCGTTCTTCAACCATTTCCTCCAGGTGAGTGTTAAGCTGCTGGAGCTGCTCTGCACTTGTCGCAAGCTTGGTGTTGGCTTCAGCGAGCTTTTCAGCCTTTGACCTGATTGCCTTATAGGCGGCAAGTCCTTTATGATAATAAATGGTGACTGCAGCGGCGGAGACCATTAACACGGTGTTGAAACCGCCGGAGAAAGGAGAGAGCTTTTTCCAGAGATCGCTATCGTCACTGTAAACGAGGATAATGCGGATCATATGACCGACGCCCCGGGAGAGGGAAAATGCCGCCATGGCGATGCAGAAATAGAAAAGAAATCCCCAGATAAAATTGTTGGGTCGCAATTTGACCAGCGCCCAGGCATACCAGAGGGCCGTGAAGCTAAATAAAATGGCTAAAGCGGAGCCGAAAAATTCGACGGTTACTGCCGGCAAAAGGGGGAGGCCGTTCATTCTTTTTCCTCCTTAAGCACTTCCAGGTAAAAAATGCGGAGGCTGATAGTCAGGGCAATGAGGGCCGGAACATTCAGGAAATGGTCCATTTTTGTTATAAAATAGAGCACTTTGACAAATGATAGCGGTGCTGCGATCTGTTCCTTCCAGTTATTTTTATCGATGAAATCCGTGGGAGAGAGATGTTCGAAGGCTTCGTGTCCGGCAAAGGCCAGCAGGTTCCAGCAAAACAGAAGAATACAGAAAATCTGAAGATACTTCCACCCCTTGCTGATCAGAACAGGGGAGCGGCGGGTGTGCCAGTAGAGGTAGGCGAGAGCCCCCATAAAAAGGATATGGGCCATCTGGTGGACATAGATCCCCTCTGGCGCGCCATGTGACTGGAGTGCCCATGCGTTCTCGGTCTGCCCGAAAAGGACCAGCAGAATGAGAGTTATACTTTGTATATAATTATTTTGTTTCATTTTTTCTTCCGGTTTGTTTCGTTGCATCTTGTGTGCCTGAGTCCGGGATAGTTTTAACATGGTTAGTATTTAGTTAATAATAACAGTATAATAGGTTTATTGTGTGCTGGTGCCGGATGATGCGGACGGGAATATGGGTTTTGGTCTGACGTGCAGAAGAGCAACAAAAATGTTGCGCATCTGTCGGGAAATGAGCGGAGAGGGAGCGTTTGACTTCTATGATAGCCGGTATTGGTGCTTATTGAGAATATTGCGAAGGATAAAAAAGGAGTGCAACCCTTTTGATGCAGAAGTGGTAAGCTGTCTAGAATAAATGAAATAGGTGACTTATGAGGAGGAGTTTTACCCTGTTGGTGCAATTATTTTGTTGCGGTCAGGTGATGGCAGATTTGAGTCATTTGCCCCTTATTCAGGAGGTCTTGAAAAGATCCACAATTGGGCACGGAGAAGAACAGATTTCCGCACCCAATCGAGTATAACAGTCTGAACTGTCGTCATTGCCAAGTTATAGGAGTCCGTCCAGAAATACTTACGATTCTGGAAGGGCACTAACTGCCACTGCTTATGGGAATTATGGTGACCTCTACCCGGCGGTTCATGGCAGCATTGGAAGAGATAGGCATGCTTTCTCCGTATCCGACGGTTCGTATTCTTGCCGGGTTGACACCTTGCTGGACCAGGGCATTCTTGACGGCTTCGGCCCGGCGCAATGACAATTCCTGATTGTACTGTTCGGATCCGGAGGAGTCTGTATGGCCACCAACCTCTATCTGGGTTTGATTGTATTTATTTAGGATCCCGGCCATCCTGGAAATTTCCGTCAAGCCTCCAGGGAGGATTACCGCGGAATCGGTGTTGAAGAATGTTTCTCCTTTAAACGTGGCCGTCAGAACATCCTGACTGCGGCTGATGCTGGCTGCGTCGGAGCTGGCCATAACATTTCTCAGCTCCTGCTCCTGATTATCCATGTACCGGCCGATCTGATTACCTGCTACTCCGCCAATCAACGCACCGATTCCTGCCCCTATGAGTGTGGATTTGGTATTACGCCCGATGGCCTGACCGGCTATGGCTCCCATACCTGCACCCACCCCGGTACCGACCGCGGTTCCCTGCCCCTGTTTGGTCTCCATCTGGGCACAGGAGGTAAGAGAAGCGACGAGGGCTGAGCACAGCAGAAGGTGTGAAATTTCTTTTTTCATTATACTTACTCCAGTAAATAATTTGATTGATGTTTTTATCTAGATTTGGCCTTAATTGGATGCTCAACATTAATAACTGTCGGCTCCGTTGTCTATGGGATATGTTGGCACCGTTTTGCCATGATGTATTTATATACGTCCGTCTCACCAGAAGACTATCATGTGGATTCAGAACGTGTAAAGTGAGAAAATCGCCAAAAGGTCTTTTCTTGTGCCGGCGGGATATGGCTATTGCCATCTTGATGATTTGTCTTATACATGTCAGTAGAATAAATAATAATCAGAGTATTATTATAGGCAGTTTTTTACTTAACCATCTCAAATTTTAGGTTTCTACGTCATCATTTTTTATACAGCCTCTCGATTAACAAAAGGAGACAGGTGCCCAGCATGAGCAAGCCGGTAAAATATTTTCTGATAATCGCTGCTTCTTTTGTTGTATTTGTCGTTGCTGCTGCCGTAATGGTTACAGCCCTTGTCGATGTCGAACGCTTAAAGCCCAAAATTGAACAGCTGGTTACTGAGAAAACCGGTTATCCTCTAACGCTTGGTGGGGAGATAAACCTCTCTTTCTTTCCCTGGATTGGCCTCAGCTTTACCGATCTGCAACTGGACAATCCCAAGGGATTTGCCGACAAAATATTTGTCCGGATTGATAGTTTCGAGGCACGGTTGAAGGTTCTTCCCCTCCTGTCGCGCAAGGTCGAAATAAGCAGTTTTGTCGTGAACCAACCTGAGATTTTTCTAGAAAAGAGGGCGGATGGTATCTGGAATTGGCAGAAATTAACGGAGCGAAAAGCAGTGCCCAAAATTGCCGATCAGGAGAAAGCAGCCATCCCTGAAAGCGGTGAAAATAAAACGGTTACGGCTGAAAAAAGTGAGGAGCAAACAGGCTTTACCTTTCAGTCACTTAATGTTGACGAATGTACCATAACCGACGGGCGGGTTCGGATAAATGATCTGCAGACCAAACAGCAGCATGAAGTCGCGGACTTTACCCTGCAACTCGTTGATGTTTCGTTTGATAAACCAGTTAAACTGGCCATGCAGGCCAGGCTCGACGGCAAACCGCTGAGCCTTGACGGTACGGTCGGACCTTTTGGACCGGACCCCGGAGCAGGGAAAATTAATGTGGATCTGGCGTTTAAAATTATCGAGGCGCTGAATGTTCGGGCCAGCGGTTATGTGGCAGACATTGCAGCACAAAAAACATTTAACCTGGCCTTCGATGTCAAACCGTTCAGCCTTAAAAAACTATATTCGAACCTAGGTTTGAGCTTTCCGCTGCGGTCAAACGACCCGAAGGTTTTTGACAAGGTTGCCGTTCAGGCTGCAGTGGTCGGTGATCCAGACCACATTACAGTGTCGGATGCGAATATTGTTCTTGATGATTCGACCGTCAAACTGGATCTGCGTGTTAAGGATTTTTCCCGCCCGGACCTTACGTTTGCCTTAGCTGTCGATTCAATTAATCTTGATCGGTATCTTCCATCTGGTGCAGCAGAAAGCACGCCCACTCCCGGTCCAGGCAAAACTGAGGTGAAACCGGAACCACCATTGCCAGGGAAGGTGTCTTCAGAGCAGGTAGAAAAGAAGAAAACAGATAAATATGCTCCTTTACGAAAATTGGTGCTGAACGGGACCGTGAAGGTTGCCAAGCTGAAGATTCATGGCGGCACAGTCAACAACATTGCTGTGAATGTTGCCGGTCAGAAGGGTCTCCTGGCGATTCGTTCCCTGGCGATGGATCTCTATGGGGGGAATGTCGCTGGCACAGGGAAGCTGAATGTGCAAAAAAGCATCCCCGTTTCCACCCTCAAAGTTGCGCTTGAAAACGTGCAGGTTGGTCCCATGCTGCAGGATTTTGCGCAAAAAAATATCATTGAGGGTATGCTTAAAGCGGAGGTCGACCTTAACCTGCAAGGGGACAGTGGTGAGCAGATCAAACGATCGCTGACCGGTCAGGGAGACCTGCTTTTCCAGGACGGCGCACTGATCGGTCTGGATCTGGCGCAAATGGCCCGAACAATTAAATCGGGGTTTACCCTTGAGCAGCAGGGAGAACGACCGAAAACCGATTTTGCCGAGCTTCATGTGCCATTTTCCATTACCAGAGGGCTGGTGACCACCCCTGCGACAACCCTTCGGTCCCCCTTTCTCCGAGTGGCGCTCACAGGGGATGCCAATCTGGTCAGTGAGGCGCTGGATATGGAAATGAAGCCGACAATAGTCGGTACGATAAAGGGGCAGGGGGACGAGAAGAAACGCAGCGGCCTCACAATTCCGGTCCTTATCGGCGGGACCTTCAAAGCTCCCCAGTTCCGTCCTGATCTTGAGGCTCTTGTTAAAGATAAGATGCCAAGCGAAGAAGAGCTCAGTGAAATTATCAAGACGGGTAAAATCCCTCCCGAACGAAAGGATCAAATCAAGGAAGAGGTCGAACAGGCCAAGGGACTCCTCAAAGGGTTGTTCGGCAAATAATCGATGCTCTTAGGTCTGAGACTACATTTTACAACGCCATCACATTTTATGTTCCCCAAGTTGCTATGAAAACAGAAAAATTTGGAACCGTCCTTGGTATGGCACCAGGAAATGTCGCGGTTTATTCTTCTGATTATGATTCGGCCGATGCAGGTGAATTTCCCAACCGGCAAGCCTATCGGTCGTTTGTTGATGGCGTATTTATGGGTTATAAGTGGCAGTGTGTTGAGTTTGTGCGACGTTGGCTTTATCTGAATAGAAGCTATGTCTTTGCCGACATTCCCATGGCTTACGATATTTTCCGCCTGCGCAGTGTTCTTAATCAGATCGATGGCGGTGAACTTCCGCTTTGTTCCTTTAAAAATGGAGCGCGGCGGTCACCGGAAGTTGGCAGTCTTTTGATCTGGGATGCGGCAGGTGAATTTGCCATCACTGGTCATGTGGCGATTGTCACTGAAGTGACCAGCGATTATATCCGTGTCGCAGAGCAGAATGTTGACAACCAGATGTGGCCCAAGGGACAGAACTTTTCAAGGGAATTACAGGCCAGGACGACAGAAGATGGCGGGTTCTGGGTTGAGGCAGGTTTTGAAGATGACTCCATTCTGGGCTGGGTTACTCAAACCGACGACACTCTGTTTGCCGAAGATATTGCTGATATTGACATGGGCATTTTTCGTCCGCTTATCGCTTCAGTTGAAGATAACGGGCAAGTTGACTCCCCCTGGATAGATACCAGCCATCCGGCTGGAAAGGCCTATGTGGCGAGTTATGGCCATGTATTAACAGACGATTCTGCTGACAGCAGTAAGTACTTCAGCCTGTCCGAGACGGCGTATGGGGAACTCAAACGGGCAACAAATGAGCTGCATCATCTTTTCATGCGGGCGACAGACTATGTCCTTCAGGATGACAGGCTCCTGGCCCATTTCAATATCCCGACCGCTCTCTGGCCGAGGATTCGCGCTTCGTGGAATAATCGAAAAGACTCGATGATCACCGGGCGATTTGATTTTAGTATTTCCGAAAACGGTCTCAAAGTTTACGAATACAACGCGGATTCAGCCTCCTGTTACTTTGAAGCGGCCCGCCTTCAGGCAGAATGGGCTGCCCACTACGGATGCACAATCGGACGCAGTCCCGGAGAAAAACTTTTTGACCGTCTGGTTCGAGCGTGGCAAGGGCGGAATATTAAAGATGTCGTTCATATTATGCAGGATGAAGACGTCGAGGAAACCTACCATGCGCTTTTCATGAAGTCGGCGATGGAGGATGCCGGAATTAAAGTTAAAATATTGCAGGGTGTTGAGGGCCTTCAGTGGCAGAATGGCAATATTGCTGATGCTGACGGTCTCCCTATCAAGCGAATCTGGAAAACCTGGGCATGGGAAACTGCCCTTGATCAGATTAGAAATGAGATTGAGAGGCAGGATAAAGAGAATGATGGAACAGCGTCACCTCCCCGCCTGGTCGATGTTCTGCTGCAACCTGAAGTTATGGTTCATGAACCCCTCTGGACCCTGATTCCAAGCAATAAAGCGATCTTGCCGGTGGTATGGATGCTCTTTCCCAGCCATCCCTACCTGCTGGACTCGCAGTTTGAACTCACCGATGCTCTATCGCAAAGCGGCTATGTGGAAAAGCCGATTGTCGGCCGCAGTGGAGAAAATATTGTGATTGCAGATCCTGACGATATTATCGGCAGAACAGATGGTCGTTTCGGTAATCGTAAACGTATTTATCAGAGTCTGTTTCGTCTTCCTGAGGTAGATCAGATGAATGTTCAGATCTGCGCCTTTTCTGTCTCCGGCTCGTTTTCCGGAGCATGTGCGCGGGTCGATCACTCTCTGGTCATCAGAGGCGGAAGCGATGTTATGCCGCTGAGAATTATATCGGATGATGAATACCGGCGAATGAAGAAGAACAGCTGAGTGAAGACAGAGAGGGGAAGATGATTAACAAGGAAATCGTCTCTCAGCTCCTGGCAGTATGCTTTATCAAGTTTTTACGACACCATCCTCCTTGGGAAGAGTAAAAACAAAGTTGGGATGTCCATCAGGAGATTCTTCACACCACAAATCCCCTCCATGTCGCCGCACAAGTTCACGGCAGACAGGGAGTCCAATCCCTGAACTGTTTTCGCTCTCAAACATTTCAAATATCGAATCCCTCTTTTCTGCAGGAATTGATTTTCCGCTGTTATAAACATTCAGGCGGTACATTTTACCGTCATCTTCAAAGCCATAGGCAATCACTCCATCTTTACCGGTGTAGGTGATGGCATTAGAAAGAAGATTTCGATATACTATGGCCAGCCAATTCTTATTGGCCGAAACAATAATTTTATCCCCGGGTATGCCACCGAGGCGATTGTCAATCTGAATATCCCCCTGGATAATTTCCTGAGAAAATTCTCCAAGAATCGGATCAATTATATCCTCACGGAGGTCGAGTAATTCTTTTTTCCCAACTTCACTGGAACTCAGTACGCTTGACCTGGTCAAATATTCCCCAATGATTTTTTCCAGTCTGATCATACGATTAAAAACGTCATTCAGCGTTTGCTTCACACTTTTGCTCACTTCGCCAAATCTGCCTCTTGACAATAATTTGATTGTCAAACCAATGGAAACAATTGGCGATCGCATGTCGTGTGTGGCTATGGAGAGCATTCGCAGGATATGGTTTTCCAGTTTTTTTCGCTTGGTAATGTCTCGCGAAATTCCAATCACGCCAATTGTCTCACCATCTGTGTTTTTCCAGGGAAATTTAGAGGCTGAGATCCAGGATTTGCTCCCATTTAAGCGAGTCAGTTCTTCCTCTTTATCCACTAATGACTCGCCTGTTTCCATAATGAAAATTTCATCATCTCGACATTTCTGTGCTTCCCTCAGGGGCAGAAAATCAAAGTCGGTTTTTCCAATCATATCTTCCCAGCGGACAGCTGACCTGCTCGCTTTGGCTTCACTCACCAAAACAAATCTCCCGTCCATGTCCTTGAAGAATATCGAGTCCTCTGAGTGACGTAAAAGTGCCATTAACTCAGGACACCTTTGATGGAAATTGTTTGTCATATTATTCATCTCCAAAAAGCTTATAAGGCAAAGATTTGGGTATTCAAGACGAAAGGAGGGTCAGAGAATGTGCATCACGCCATAAACTTTCTGCTAAACATATCTAAACTGCTCATTTTTGTACCAGATTTGGTGATATCGCGGATCATTTCATGTCAATTGTGACAACGACCAAGATGAAGAATTTTTACGACGCCATCAATTGTTAGCTTACTGTATTTTATAGTTCTGCTGTAAAAATGACAATGCTTCAGTGTGGTACAGAGAGTCGTGTATGGTACAATCGCCGAAAACTAAAAAAGGCCTTACAGCAATTAAGCTGTAAGGCCTTGAATATACTTGGTAGCGGGGACAGGATTTGAACCTGTGACCTTCGGGTTATGAGCCCGACGAGCTACCAGACTGCTCCACCCCGCGCTAAGATTGACCAATATACACCCGCTGAAAATATTGTCAACGGTTATTTGATTGTTCTGTCTATATCTTTGGTATTACAGGAGAACATTGAAATTTTCTGGATGATTTCCTTAGGCAAACGGGTGAGTTTTCCTTCTCTGGTGACAGCCGCGTGGACGGTATAGCCTTTAACCAGCAATTTTGGTCGCTCAATCCCTTGTTCTTTCCTCACGATCCGGTAGTTGAAGGTACATTTCAGTTTGCTGATTTCGGCGATGGTTGTCTCGATGGTCAGCAGGTCGTCGTAAAATGCTGGGGCTTTGAAACGGGACCAGCATTCGATGACCGGCAGTACAAAGCCTAGCTTTTCAATGTCGCTGTAGGAGCAGACCCACGCTCGCATCAATTCTGTCCTGCCGATCTCAAAATAGCGGAGGTAATTGGCGTTGTAGACCACACCTCCAGCGTCGGTATCTCCGTATAACACTCTTACAGTTGTCTGAAAAATATCTGCCGGCATGATTTATTTGAGGTGTAAATTCAGTTTTTCCAGTCCATGATAATGAGCTACTTGCCAAGAAACAGCTTTTCGATCATTTCATGACCGGCAGTTAGGCGATTATTGGCAATGGCGTCATATTCTGTACAGCTTTTCTCATAAAATGGCTGCCCTGAGCCTTTAGTCTGTTCACGGGAATCGTAGAGCAGAGTAGGGACAGGATCGGAGACATGGGTCCTGAGGGCCAGTGGCGTAAAATGATCCATGGTGACGACCACTCGAAAATCTTCGTGCGCTTGCGGAGATCGTCAATTATCGGTTTTACGATGCGGGCATCAAAATCCTCTATCGCCGTGATCTTGTCTTGCAAAGACCCCTGGTGACCAGCTTCGTCGGGGGCTTCCAGATGGACAAACACAAAGTCCTGTGTTTTTAGAGCATCCATTGCCGCCTGGGCCTTTCCTTCGTAGTTGGTGTCAATATAACCGGTGGCTCCAGGAACATTGATGATTGACAGTCCGCCTAAAACTCCTAGCCCTTTGAGGAGATCGACTGCGCTGATCATGGAACCAGTTATATTGAATCGATTGGTGAGCGTCGGTACACTGGGCATCTTCCCTTCGCCCCACAGCCAGACCATCGTGGCCGGGTTTTTGCCTTCGGCGATCCGTTTCAGATTGATCGGATGGCTGGCCAGTAATTTTTCAGCTTTTTCGAGAAGCGTCTTCCATTCCGCCTGGGCCAGGTACTTCTGGAAATGGTCGGTTACATCCTGTTCAATATAATCATGGGGCGGGACTGTGATAAAGCCGGGATGTTCCCCCTTGAAGATCAGCAGATGGCGGTAACTCACTCCGGCCTTGAAATGAAACTGGTCAGTGGCACATTCCGTTTCCAGGTCGGAGATGAGTGCATGGGACTCTTCGTTGGTGATATGGCCTGCACAAAAATCGCGCATAAAAACCTGGTCGCCAGCACCATAATCAAGGGTTACCGTGTTGCAGCGGAAGGCGATCTCGTCGGGGGCGAGGACAATACCCATGGCGGCAGCCTCCAGGGGTGCCCGACCGGTGTAATATGCAGCCGGATCGTAGCCCATGAGCGACATGTTGGCAACATCGCTGCCTGGCGGATAACCTTCCGGTACAGTCTGGTTGAGAAAAAATTCTCCCCTCCTGCACAGCTCGTCCATCGTCGGGATATTGGCCGCCTCAAGTGGGGTTTTACCACCCAATTCGGCAATCGGGTAATCTCCCATGCCATCGCCGACAAGTATCAGATATTTCATAGTATAACCTATATGTTAGCCTATTCCGGATTGAGGAGTCGGATTTTTACAGTGGGAACGGTGCAGACATCAAGTGCATCGATTTCGGTGATGGCTTTGACAATTGCACCTTCAGTTGCCCGGTGGGTCCGGAAGACGATATAGACGGGCTCGTTGGCATCGCGTTCCTGCTGCATCATCGAGCGGATGGAAATACCATGTTTGCCGAAAATTCCGGTGATTGTCGAAAGGACGCCGGGTTTGATCGAGCGCGGTTACCCGGAAATAATAGGGACAGACCAGTTGTTGCATCGGGGTGATGGTCGGTTTGCCGATGTATTCCGGCAGGAAGGAGAGGGCCGGGACCCGGTTGATGCAGCCGTTGAGCAATATTTCTGCCGATATCGACAACATCGGCGGCCACCGCACTGCCGGTCGGCATCATCCCGGCACCCTGACCGTAGAGCAGCACGTCGCCGACAGTATCCCCCTGAAACTGGATACCGTTAAAGGCGCCGTTGATAGTTGCCAGCATATGGTTTTCAGGAACCATGGTCGGATGGACTCGGGCTTCAACATGATCGCCGTGATTACGGCTGATAGCCAGCAGTTTGATCCGGTAACCGAATTTTTTGGCAAACTGGATATCGATCGGTTCAATTTTGGAGATACCTTCCACGGTAATGTCATCCAGATGGACACTGAGTCCATAGGCTATGGTCATCAGGATCGCCAGTTTGTGGGCAGTATCGATACCCTCCACATCATAGGTCGGATCAGCTTCGGCAAAACCGAGTTCCTGCGCCTCTTTCAGCACCTCTTCGAACGGAGTGCCATGGTCGGTCATCTGGGAGAGGATATAGTTGGCGGTGCCGTTCATAATGCCTTTGATGGAGTTTATCCTGTTGGCGACCAATCCCTCCTTGAGCGCCTTGATAACTGGAATCCCTCCGCCGACGCTTGCTTCAAAGCCCACCTCAACGTTGTTTTTGGCAGCAGCCTGAAAAATTTCCCGGCCGTGGACGGAAAGCAGGGCCTTGTTGGCGGTGACCACATGTTTACCACTATCTATTGCCTTAAGCAAAAAGGTTCTGGCCGGCTCCATACCGCCAATGAGTTCAACGACGATATCGATATTCGGATCGCTGAAAATGTCGTTGGCGTCCTTGGTCAGGGTTACTTCCCTGAATTCCTCAGGCAAGGTATCGAGGGCAATATCTGCAACAGTGGAGAGCACAAAGGTCGTCCCGGTCTTTTGCAAGAGACGCTCTTTCTGGGCAGCCAGGGCTTTTGCCAGTCCTTTGCCAACCGTACCGAAACCGATCAGACCAATACGTATTTCTCTCATAATTATCAATTGCTGTTGGATGTTAATATTATCGCGTATGCGGAAATATAACAGGGGCTTGCCCTTGCTGTCAGGGTTTTTGGCGCCGTGAAGACGCATCTGACAAGTTCTACAATGCTCGAGAAAGTAACCGCTTTCAAGATGAAAGTCAAAATCTATGCAGAGATATTTTTATGGCTCGAATAACTATTTTGGTCTATAGTATTCAGCTTGTTACGATTCGGATGACAATTTTACCGGCCAATTTGTAAAGTCCTGAAACTTTAGAAAGAGGTGAAAAGAGTACGCCCAGGGAGTAATGCAAAGAACTCTGGCTATCTTCTCGTTTGTCGGGGTTAGTTAGTGCCTGTCTATAAACGGCTCTTTGATCCTGGTGTGTGGCGGCTGAATTCATTCTGCGTCTCATGTCGGAGAACAGACAGACCATTTCTGAACAGACACTAGTTAACCACGGTTTTTCCAGGTATAACGTAGTACTAAATGTAAAGTTTAAAAGGAGACTGAGACTATGGGTAAGAACATTCTGGTTTTTGGACCGAACGGCAGTGGTAAAGGTACTCAGGGTGCTATCGTACAGAAAAAATATGATATCCCCCATATCGAGTCCGGTGCCATTTTCCGAGAGCATATCGGCGGTGGAACCGAGCTGGGTAAAAAAGCCAAAGAATATATCGACAGAGGTGATCTGGTACCCGATGATATCACCATCCCGATGATGGTTGCTCGTCTTCAGAAAGACGATTGCAAAGATGGCTGGATCCTTGATGGTTTTCCTCGTTCCAAAGACCAGGCCATTACCCTGGCGGAAACTCTGCAAAAAGAAGGTCTGGCTCTTGATTATGTTATCGAGATCGTGCTTGATCGTCAGATCGCCAAAGAACGCATCATGGGCCGTCGTCTCTGTGTGAATGACAATAATCATCCGAATCACATCGCTTTTGATGCAATCAAGCCGGTGGAAAAAGATGGTAAACTGGTTTGCCGTGTCTGTGGCGGCGATTTGAAGACCCGTGCTGATGATCAGGATGAAGAGGCTATCAGCAAGCGTCATGGCATTTACTATGATGAAAATACCGGTACCATGGCGGCGGTAAATTATTTTAAAAATACCGATGGCCCGAAAGTTATCTCCGTTGATGGCTCTGTTTCGATCGGTGATGTTACCGAAGCTATAATGAACGAGCTGTAGTCGTTGTCATGAGGTCAGAACGTATCTGATTTTCTCATATTTTTTATGTTAAAGGGCCTTCCCGCACTACGGGAAAGCCCTTTTTGTCTTTAACGATATGTAAAGGTTGTTGCACAGTTCACCTGTTAGTGCCCAGGGCGTTGTGTTCAGGTGGATTTTTAAAAGATCAACTGTCAGTTTTGACTATGGAAGAAAAAACAAAAATGAAGAAATCCGGAAAGGTGTATCTGGTTGGTGCCGGTCCAGGAGACCCAGGTCTCATTACCGTGCGTGGAAAAAGTCTGCTTGAGCGGGCTGAAGTTGTGGTCTACGACTACCTTGCCAGCAAAAAACTGCTCAAACATGCACCTGCAGGTGCTGAGTTGATCTATGTCGGCAAAAAAGGCGGGGTGAAGCATACCCACACCCAGGAAGAGATAAACCAGATGCTGGTTGATCATGCCCAGGCCGGGAAACTGGTTGTGCGCCTGAAGGGTGGTGATCCATTTATTTTCGGGCGTGGTGGGGAAGAGTTGGAAAAACTGTATGCTGCCGGAATCCAGTTTGAGGTGGTACCTGGAGTGACCTCGGCCACGGCGGCTGCGACCTACGCTGGTATTCCCATAACCCACAGGGATTATACTGCCTCTGTTGCTTTCCTGACTGGTCATGAGGACCCGACAAAGGAAAATTCCAACATTGACTGGTCTAAGTTGTCGACCGGTGCCGGGACGCTGGTCATCTATATGGGCATTAAAAATCTGCCGATCATTGTTGCCAATCTGATAAAATATGGTCGTGATCCCCAAGACTCCGGTGGCTGTTGTCCGCTGGGCATCAACGCCGGAACAGCGATCGGTAGTCGGCACCCTGGAGACAATTACCCAGGTCGTAGCGGATGCGGCAATTAAACCGCCATCACTGATAATTGTCGGTGAGGTCGTGAAACTGCGTGAGACCATTGACTGGTACGAGAAGCGTCCGCTTTTCAGCAAAAAAATTATTGTCACCAGAACTCGTGAACAGGCCAGTGAACTTGTGGCCGGACTCGAAGAATTTGGGGCCAACTGCCTTGAATGTTCGACAATCCATATCAAGCCGGCTGATTCCTACGACGTGCTTGATGATGAACTGGAAAGGCTCAAGGAATATCACTGGATTCTTTTCACCTCACTGAACGGGGTGAAATATTTCTTTGAACGTCTCTACTCAAAAGGCATGGATGCACGGGACCTGAGTGGGCCGGATCTTGCCGTTGTCGGCAAAAGCACTGCGGATTATCTTCTGCGTTACGGTCTGAATGCAGATTTGATTCCCAGTACTTTTACTGGAGAGGGGCTGGCGGAAGCCCTCCTGGATCAGGGGGTTGAGGGACGCAATATTCTTATTCCGCGGGCTCTGCATGGGAGAGAGATCCTGCCTGAGACCTTGCGCGGAGCAGGAGCTCAGGTGACGGTTGCCCCGGTGTATCAAAATTGTCCGGCAGAAGGTGATAAAGAGAGTCTCAGGAAGGAGCTTGAGACGGGTGGCGTCGAGATGATCACCTTTACAAGTTCTTCTACTGTGCGTAATTTTCTGGAAATGATTGATGCGGAAAATCAGGAAGAACTGCGCAAGATTCTGGCCGGGATAAAAATTGCCGCAATTGGGCCGATAACCGCTAAAACGGTCACCGATAAAGGTTTACAGGTGGATGTTCAGGCGAAGGAATTTACTATTCCGGGATTGATTCAGGCTATTGTGGATTATTACAGTGGAGAAGGAAAATAGTACTATCTATTGTCTTCGGGCTGACAATCGGCAAGGGACCAGCCGGTCGCCCCATCGGGGAGGAAGATGAAAAACGTGAGGTTGACCCGATAAAAGCCATCTGGTGCAGGGTATGCGGCGAGCGAAGTGACTGGCACGGACCAGAAGATCGCGGTACATGGTTCCCATACGCATACCTTTTTTAACCCGACGGGGATAGTTTTTGAGCTGGGTTGTTTCAGCTACTGCTCCCGGTTGTCACAGTGCCGGAGAGGCGACCTCGGAATTCACCTGGTTTGCCGGACATGTCTGGCGTATTGCTCTCTGCAGGCGATGCAACAGCCATCTGGGCTGGTTTTTCGAGAAGGGAGATCAATCATTTTACGGGCTTATTCTGACGAAGATTAAAGAGTAGCCCTATCTTTTACTTGACAAAGACTGTAAGAAACCTGTGTTTTACAAGCCTATCTTATTTGTTTTTAATCAAATCGAGGAGATCTTCCGAGGTCATTTTCGCGCTGATATCACTGCCTTCAAGGAGGCTTCCGGCAAGATCGCGTTTTTCCTGATGCAGTTTGACTATTTTTTCCTCAATGGTGTTCTTGCAGACCAGCCGATAGATGGTCACCGGTCGGGTCTGGCCGATCCTGTGGGCTCGGTCGGAGGCCTGGTCTTCAATTGCCGGGTTCCACCACGGGTCCATATGGATGACGTAATCTGCGGCGGTGAGGTTGAGGCCAAGGCCACCCGCCTTCAGGCTGATCAGGAACAGGTCGCCTTGTCCGGCCTGGAAGGCATCAACACGTATTTTTCGCTGTTTTGTCGTGGTGCTGCCGTCGAGATACTGGTAGCTGATCCCCTGTTTGTCGAGATATTCGCGGATGATACTGAGGTGTCCGATGAATTGACTGAAGACCAGCGCCTTATGCCGACTGGACAGCAGCTCTTCGACCACTGATGCGAACACCCTGAGTTTGGAACTTTCAACCGTGGTGTTCGCGTCGAGAAGACGGGGGTTGCAGCAGGCCTGGCGCAGCTTCATTATTTCTGTCAGGATCTGCAGGTGCCGCCCTTTCTTTTCTCTGGAACTCTCCAGGATATCAATGGCATTCTGGCGCAGGGCCTCGTAGAAATGGGCTTCTTCAGAGCTCATTTCTACCTCCAGAGTTACCTCGGTTCGTGACGGTAATTCTTCCAAAACCTGTGATTTAATTCTTCTCAGGATAAAAGGCCGGATAAGCTTTTTAAGTTTTAGTTTGGCTTCTCTGTCCTGGTAGCGCTCTATGGGCACGGCAAAACGTTCGTTGAAAGCTGTTGAGGCTGCCGAGCAGTCCTGGGTTGATAAAATGGAACAGGTTCCAGAGTTCTCCCAGATGATTTTCAATTGGGGTTCCTGTGGTGATCAGTTTAAACTCAGCCTGCAGGGACATCGCTGCCCGGGATCGTTTGGTGGCAGAGTTTTTAATGGCCTGGGCCTCATCCAGAATGACAGCCTGCCATTTTACTGTTGGAGAGCAGCTCACTTTCCTGCTGGAGGAGGGTATAGGTGGTTATCAGCAGGTCGAATTTGCCCAGTTCCCTGATGTTTTTTTCCCGATCTTTGCTGGACAGGAATTTGATATTGATGGTCGGGGTAAACCTGGTAACCTCAGACTGCCAGTTGGTTGATACCGATGTCGGGGCAACAACCAGAGATGGCCCATCTGGCGGCGAGTTTCAGGATAATTGCCAGAGATTGTATGGTCTTGCCAAGGCCCATGTCGTCGGCCAGACAGCCGCCGACACCCCAGTGGGCGAGCCTGGCCAGCCATTCAAATCCTTCCCGCTGGTATACCCGGAGTTCAGCCTGCAGGGTCGAGGGCAATTCCGGTTTGAAATCCTGGGCTTCGCGAATTTTTTGAATCTGCTGCTGCCATCCTGCATCGGCATTGGTATTGGCCAGGTTGGCCACTTTTTCCAGCTGCAAGGCAGCCAGAGGATGAACCAGGACTTCGTCACTGCCATCATCGGTCAGACCTTCGGAAAAGAGATTTATATCCTCCAGTCGCTTTTTAAACTCCTGGGTCAGGGCGATGAATTGTCCATCGCCGATTTCCACAAAACGGCCTGATGACTTCTTGACTTTGGCGAGCAGCTCTTTAAGCTCGACAACCTGTCCCTGATCGAGGGTAAGCTGTCCGCTCATGGCGAACCAGTTCTGGCGATTGGTCCGGATCTTGAGATTGAGGTTATCCAACGATACTTTGTGGGTTATGGAAAGTTTTTCTCCTTCCGGCCATTCGATAACCACTTTATCCCGAATAGCCTGCAATTCCATCAGGGCCTGGAGGCAATCATCGGGATCGTAGAGGTGCCATTCCCGGTCATTTTCCTGCTCCATGTCGATCGCCAGATCGAGTATTGGGCAGAGTTCTTCGATATCTCTGGCCTTTTCTTCCTCTAAGGCAAGGTTGCGCCGTGTCTGCAGTCGTTTGCCGTTGACTTCGGCCATGATATTTTCAACACCCTGGCCGGGTTTGAGGTAATGGCCGCCTTCCAGAAAAGGTTTGACAAACATCTCTAGCCGAAATCCTGTGCCGTAGGGAATTAAGATGCATATAAATGGTTGAATCGGCATCAACAAAGGTAATATTGCCTGGTCTTTCTGTCCGGTACTGTCCACGGCAATGGCCGAATGGACTGTCATGAAGGAGGAAATGTTGCCGATTGCCGTCAGCACCTGTTCGCTTGCTGCCATCGGCACGGTTATCCCGTCTTTACCGGTAATCTGGGCGATACGTCGATGGTTGTCGTTGATGTTGATAATTTTAACCCGGGTGGGTGTCTCACTGTAATAATTGATATTATCAGAGGTGATTGGGTGGGCGAAACAAATATGCAGGTTGTCGCCCCGTTCTTCGACAAAAAGCTCCGGTTCCCCGGCGACAAATTCCACAGGGGTAAGCGGCGATTCAGCCAGGTAAAGGTTCGGGTGACCTATCATCGCCAGCAGGGCTTTATCCATGTCGAAGAAGAAATTTACTCCGTGGGTCTCCGGATTGTTTGATTTTTTATGGCAGCACAGATCCGGCGATCCTGTGAGGTGAGATAGTTTAACCTGTTTGTCTTATACAGTCTGGATAAGGAGATCGGTCTTCCTTTGCTCCATTCGCCATCAGGAGTCATTTTCTGTTCTTTGGGCGAGATGGTTATGATTTTCCCTTCAAACGCCACCATCCAGATCATGCGAGTTGTCTGCTGTGGAGTATCCGTCTCCTGACTGGTGGCATAAATGAGGGCCTGCAGGCTGCGCTTCCATGGTTCTTCAGGTTCGAGGATGGGCAGCAAGGGGACGATGGACGTTTTTTCCCGTAACTCGCTGGTCACAGCAAGGTAGTCACTGTCATCGTGACTGATGGTGGCCAAGAATTTCACCCAGCACAAGGGTGAAAAAAGAATATCCCTGGCTGCAGGCACGTTCGTAAAAAGAGAGAATTTCGGATTCCACCTCCGGTTCAACGGCGCTGTTGAGCCAATACTGGCAGATGCCGGCAATTGCTACGGTCAAAACGTTTTGCTTTGTCCCCTCCGGCAGGTGAATTTCTTCACCCTGCAATCCTTTGTTGATATGGGAGTTGATGACAGTGGCCAGATAATTGTAGGCGATGTTTTCCCTGGCGCCTTGAAAGAGGGAAAGGGCGATGCCGATGCTGTCGGCAATTTTATAATATTCTTCTTTTTTACTTACCTGCAACTGGGTGAGGATATAAAAAATTCCAGCCGGTCCGAAAAAAGCGACCTTTTCATCGTTGCTGAATTTTTGCAGAAATCGGAGGTCTTCCTCAAAGGCGGTCAATGCTTTTTTGCTGTCTCCACCAAGAAATAAAAGAGTTCCGCGAGCCCCGGTACCATAAAAGGAATCATTGTGGCTGGCAATCAGCTCCTCTGCCTCAGCTATTCTGCCCCGAAAAACCAGTTCATTGAAAAGAAGCCTTTTAAACGGCAATTGTTCGTCAATGGACAGGTCGGCAAACTCTTCTTCATCGGTTAAGAAATTGACCAATTCAGGAAAATCGGAAAGTGTTGCCTGGCCATACTGCAGGACGTTGCTCAGCAGATAAAATTGAAAAGAAGTGGGCAGTGTTCTGAACCATTCGACGTCAAACGGACGGGTCATGATCCGTACAGTGGGCGGTGGTTCGGTTAACAAGTCACTGCATTGGCTGTCAATAAAATCAGCGGCATCATCGATCAGATCAAACTGTTGGGTATAGACACCGATCCTCATCTCCCGCATTCCCCGCCAGCATCTGATCGTCCATTTGCCGTAATAATAGGAGACGGGGGCCTCGTCCTGAATGGTTTTGGCGAAAATGTTGAAAGTTTGTTCCTTTAACCGCAATTTTGCTGAGAACTTCGACTATTTCATCGACACATTGGCGCTCCTTGGTCAGGAGGCCGAGCTGTTCGAATTTGGTGAAATAATGGCCTAGATTGGCCGCAGTGGGTTTGTTTCCCCTGGGGTTTTTAAGGTCGAGTTTGCGCAGGCAGTTAACGATGAGCGTGGAGTGAGCGGGCTCATAGACAATTGAAAGTAATTGCAGGAGAGCCTGTTCAAAAGGCGAAAGCTTTTGGTACTGTTCAAGGAGGGTAACATGAGTTTGCATAAACGCCTGGGTCGTCTTGGCGGAAGAATCTTCCTGAAAATAGCATCGTTATTTTTCGCGCGGGGCGAAAAGGGAAGCAGTTACTATATCATTGTCCTGATCCCAATGAGAACCAAAAACTGTACCTTTTTTCCTATAGAGAGCCATGCAGGGCAACAGAACATCGCTATTTACGGTGGAAAATTCCCTCTAATGAGGGTACAGCTTGTCAAAAGGATCGAATTTCTTAGAGGTCATACCAAAGGGCATGGGAGGAGAGCGTGTCTCCTCCCATGCTGCGTTTTACAGGCTTGGGTGTCTGGTTATTTCTGCATCGATTTTCCTGGTGGCGCAGCCAGGCAGAAAGAAGCTGTTGCTGCTTGAACCGCAGCAGATTTTCCCGATATTTTTCGATTTCTTCGCTGTTGTCAGGCATGGTTGGGATCTGTCTGTCGAGAAAGGCGTAGACAAAGAAATCGTCGCCGACCTTGCCCGGTTTTTCCGGCAGTGGAGCCGATTGAGAGAGCAGAAAAGCATCTTCCAGCAGGGTAGAGGGAAATGTTGTCTTGTTGTTTGGCTCGTGTTGCTTAAGGAATCCGGATTCTACAACCGTGACACCCATCTCCTGGGCCAAGGCATCAAGTTCTTTACCTTCACGAAGCTTTTCCAGCATTTCATCTGCAGCTTTTTCGGCCATTTCCTGGGATCGAACCTTTTGGTAATCTTTGATAAGAATGTCCTTCTTGGCTGCAAAAGGAGGGATCTCAGGTTCCTTGACATCTTCGACAAAAAGAATCGCATAGCCAGATTCACCTTTGATAAGTGAACTCAGCTCTCCTTTATTGAGTTCAAAGGCCTTTTGCAAAAACTGTGGATCTGTTTTCAGGTCAGCCGGAGCATTGCTTTTCGGGAAGAAGTCGGTTTGTTCAATGCGGATGTCCGGATGGGTTTCGGCATATTTGCTGAGACTGCCTGCTCCTATTATTCCTTCGTAGGCGTCATTGGCGACTTGGAATGCCAAGCTTTCGGCTTCTTTTTGCTGCAGTGTTGTTGATTATTTCAGCTTTTACTTCCTCAAGAGGTCTGGTTTGTGCCTGCTGTATCTCTTCCAGCATAATGATGTGGTAACCGAACTGGGTTTTTACCACTTCGCTGATATCTCCCGGCTGCATCGAAAAAACAGCCTGATCGAAAGAAGGAACCATCTGTCCTGCGGCAAAAAATCCAAGGTCGCCCCCTGAATCTTTCGAAGGCCCCTCGGAATACTCTCGGGCAAGTGCACTGAAATCTTCACCGTTTTTGGCACGTTTAAGGATTTCTTCTGCTTTTGCAGCTTGTTCCTGGATGTCGTTCTGCCGAGTCATTTTCGGTTGCCTGCAGGAGAATGTGGCGAGCGTGCCGCCGTTCGGGAATCTTGAACTGGTCTATGTTGTCATGGTAGTATTGTTCAATTTTGTTTGCATCAATGGCTATCTTGCTGCCAACATTATCGTAGGTGAATGGGAGATACTTCAGTTTTATCTGCGGTTCGGATTTATAATTTTCTTTTACGGTTTCAAACCATGCTTTGACAGCCTGGTCGTCAATATTTACCTGGTCGACAAACTGATCGGGTGAAATCTGCACATATCTGAGAGCAATTTTTTCATTCTGCTGGCTATAGATTTCCTGGATCTCGAAATCAGTTGCCGTGCTGGCAAATTTGCCAATTTCCCGAACGGTAATTTCTGATAAAAGATCAACCCGCATAGAGTCTTCAAATTTTGTTGGTGCCATCCTGTTTGCCGCCAACACAGTTTTATAGCGCTCTATATTGAATACCCCGTTCTCCTGGAATTGCACCATGTCTTCAATTATCTGTCGGATCTCCTGGGCACTGACCATAATACCCATTTCTTCAGCACCCTGTCGCAGAAGTGTGGTTTGAATCAACTGGTTTATGACCTGTTGCTTGATCCCAAGGGTTTCAGCAAGTCCCTTTGGCATATTTCCGCCAAACTGATCGCTGAGTCGTTGGTATGCTCTGTCGTATGCCTGCTGGAATTGCTGAAAGGAGATCTCTTCACCGTTTACCACCAATGCAGCCTGTCGGTCACCCGATAGATTGGCGCCGACACCCCAGAAAATGAAAACCAAGGCAATGATTACAACGATGATTTGAATAAAAGTCGATTGGGCTTTTTTGCGAAGTATTTGCAGCATGAATTTATCGTAGAGAATGTTGGTTAATAAGTAGTCTGTCAGAAAAATCGACTTTGCATATTTTACGAAGTATCTTTCCGTCAGGAGACATGATCACCTTTTATCGAGGGGATGCAGGCTGGTTTTACAAATCAATAATTTAATAATCTGTTCGATTTACTCTTTCTTTTTATCCTGTGCAAGTAAAAATCCATTTCTCTCCCTCTCTGTTCATGGCGATGGGAGTGCTGTGATGAAATGTGCTATGCATTTGAGAATAAAAGAAAATGAGAATATACATGGATATTTGAAAAAAGGTGAGCTGGATGCCATGCTGATGAAGATAATGTTCTTGTGGACAGTTGTGTCCTGATAGGAGTATCACGCTCCACGACCATTGAGCCTGTATGAAAGCTTGAAGGGCCACTTGGTCATGTCTGCGAGATTTGGTTTATCTTGCTGAAATTATAGTTTTTTTAGGAATATGTCCAGGCTGGCGTCTTGACTGAATAAATGATTCGTCATTCACTTGACAAATTGTTTTGGCTATAGTAAAAAGCCCTAGTTAGTCTCTAAATTGATAAAACGGCGAAAGCTATAAAAATAATATTCTAAGGAGGTTTGTAATGCCAACTCTCGAACACAACGGAAGTACTTTTGAAGTAGATGAAGACGGATTCCTGCTCAAAGGCGATGATTTCAACGCTGATTGGGTTGATTATGTAAAAGGTGTTGAAGGAATCAGTGAAATGACCGATGAGCATCAGAAAGTTATTGATGCCCTTCAAGAGTACTACAAAAAGAACGGAATTGCTCCTATGGTTCGTATTCTCTCCAAGACCACTGGTTTCCCGCTGAAAAGAATTTACGAGTTGTTCCCATCAGGACCTGGCAAGGGAGCCTGTAAAATGGCTGGTCTGCCTAAACCGACAGGTTGTGTATAAATATACGCACTGAGGTTTTAAGTTTGAAAAAGGAGAGTGCCTGATCAGGTATCTCTCCTTTTTTTGTCTTTTTCATACTCTCTTTAGTCCGCGTGCTTTATCTCAAGGCGATCTTCTTGTTAGGCATCGACAGGTGCTGAGTTCTTTAAGGAGTTTTTCGTGGATCATCTTGAGTTTTTCCTGATACGCTCTTCCTGAAATCTTTGCTCCCTTCAATCCTCCCCGAAGATTGATTTCCATCAGGTGGTAGTCGCCGTCGTGGGTGAGCATGAGATCGAGATGAGCATAGGGGAAATCGCCACGCTGCATAACTTTTCTGCAGAATTGTAGCTGTTGATCAGGGAGTGCATATGAGCGTCGATTTTCCACCGCAATGTAGATTATTCCTGAAATTATATGGATTGCTGCGTTCGTATGCCTCCAGGTGGTCGCCAAGAATGATCACCCGGATGTCTCTGCTTTTGTTCTGGTAAGGTTGGATGACAAAAGGAAAAAACGAGGGACCCAAGGCTCACATGGTTGTACAGGTCTTCAATGTCGTTGAAAATATGGATACCACGGCCAGCCATTTTTCCGGTCGCATTTGAGGACGACTTTGGAGTATTGTTGTTGCTGGTAATGTGAGGATGCACTGAGTAATGCGTGGCTGTCGTAGATCGGCAAGGTCCCCGGCAACATAAAATCACTGAATATCCTGGCCTGGAAAGTTTTTGATCTGCTTGCCAGCTGCGAGATCGCCGAAGGAATGCAGCGTATCCCCCTGGTCGAGCAAGTCTGTCAGCAAGTGTTCCTCGCCTGGTTTAAGGCGGATTCGCCCGCAGATGATATCGTTTTTTGTTAACGCTGATAGCTGGCGAAAAGTGTCTGGTTGTCACGGATGACAGTAGGGGGATCTTTCAAAAAATCATCTCCGAGAACCGTTGATGGAAGGAGGAGAGATCCTCCTCGCAGTTGCCGCAAAAGAGTTTTACGTCGCCCAGAGACTGGGAGTTTTTGTTTTCAATGGTAAAACTGCCGTCTCTGTTTTGGATATAATGGGTTGTGGTAATGACGTCATCGGTGATTTCGAAAAAATCCGATTCGTTCCCGCAGTAAGGACATTTGAGCAGGTTTCCTACTCTCGGTTGATCAAATGGCATCGACGATGCTCGCTTTTGCATCTTCTTTTGCATCAAAGGATATTATTGGGCAGCAGTTGTTTCTACTGTGACAGGGCAGTTGGATCTTTTGTTTCTTCCAGGGGTGAAATCTCTGCTGCTGCTTTTATTTCACCCTCGATGGATGCACCAGGTTCGACGGTCAAGCTACTCGCTTCAAGTTTTCCATGATAGAGCAGTTTTTTCTCGCAGTGAGCATAGTGGCTTTGACATTGCCCTCAAGTGATCCATAACAGTTGAAAGAAGACACGTGGATGTCGCCGATAACCTTGCCGGTCTCACTGAGGATTAAATGTTCTCCGTCGATGTTGCCGTTAATTGTCCCGTCAATCCGCGTTTTTCCTTTGAATGACAACTTCGCCTGTGATTGTCATACTCTTGTCTATAATCGATGAAATCGCTTCGTTTCGACTTTCTTCATTTCCTGTTCAATGTTCACTGCTTTTCCAAACATTCCCATTGCTATTTTTTCTCCGGCGAAGCGGCAGTAGATACTTTTGCTAAACTTGCAACTTTCATAGAATTTATAGGGATTGATAGGTTTATTATTCAGCGCTATCTCATAGTGGAGGTGGGGGCCGGTTGATCTGCCGGTGTTGCCGACAAAACCTATGAGCTGCCCTCTTTCAATCCTGTCGCCTTTGTGAACCACATATTTCTGCATATGGGAAAAGGAGCTGAGTGTATCCATTGCCATGGTCAATGAGGACATAGTTGCCATACCCGCCGTTGCGAAAGGCTTTTGTAACGACACCGTCTGCCGTGGCGTAAATCGCGTCACCTCTTTTTGCCGCGAATGTCAATACCTGTATGAAAGGCCGTTTTGTGATTTAGTGGATCTTTGCGTTTCCCGAATCGGGAGGTGATGGGACCTTTGACTGGTTTGCCAAGAGGCAGGTGGCGAATAGTGTTTAAGTATTTATCTGCCTTAAATAAGAGCTCGTCCCTTTCCGTCCGCCGGTTGCTCGATAAAAAGACCGCCGCTGTGTTTTGAATCATCCTCTTTGATGGAGTGGCAATTTTATTCCGATACTGCCGAATAATTTTTTCAATGAGTTCACTGCGTTCGTTGAGTTCGTCGACGGCCGTGGAGAAAAGAGATTCTTTTTCCTCTTGAAATGTGGTTGCCTGCTTTGATGTTTTCGTTCCAGGCGGGCAACTTTTTGGCCGAGCTCAAACCTCTGCTCTCAGTCAACCTGTTCTGTTTGGCTAATCAGTTCATTGCTGTCTGTGCAGTTTTTCCTGCAGGCTTGCCAGCTGGTTTGAGATCGTGCAGTTTCTGGTATAGAGGGAGAAAGAACAGATGCTGGTTACGGTGAGAATGAGGAGAGCAACGGCCGATGTTGTTATGATGATACAAAGTTTTTTTCTTGAGAAGGGGAGTTTGAAAACTTTTCCCCTGTCACCGGCGATAATAATGTGAAGCTGTTCATCCATTAGACAAATCCAAAAGAGTTGTTAATCCAGAAAACAAAAAGTATGATGATCTCAGTTTATTGAAATAGTTCATTGGAAGCAATGAATAAAATTCCTATTTTGTATACAAGGCTCGAGTAAATTAATCAACCATAAAAGCACTGCTTTGAAGTTGATAAGTGTCTGAACCTGCTGTATCTGCTAGGTTTTTTGCCTTCCGCAAGGGATGTCACCGTTGGTGAAGGTCCCGTTGTCGTGTTTTATCTTACGTTTCCTGGTCAATTATGTCCAATCTTATTACCTGTAAATCAGTTTCAAAATCGTTTGGAGCCCAGACTCTTTTTCAAAATATCAGTCTGATGGTCGACAGTGGCGACAAGATTGGTGTCATTGGGCCGAATGGCTCCGGGAAATCGACTTTATTAAAAATTATCTGCGGCTTAGAGGAACCTGATGGTGGACAACTGGTCCGTCAAAAGTTTGTGCGTCTCAGTTATCTGGCCCAGGAGGATATCTTTGATGAGGCAAAAAGTATCAGCGATAATCTGTTGGCAGCGCTGGCCGAAGAAGATATTGAAGATACTGAAAAATACTATCAGGGTCGATACGCTGCTCAGTCGTGCGGAATTTGCCGATAGTCGACGTGCCGGTAAAAAACCTGTCCGGTGGCTGGCGAAAAAGATTGTCGATCTGCCGAGCAATGCTGGGAGCCCCCGATGTACTGGTGATGGATGAGCCTACCAACCATCTGGATATCGAAGGGATTCTCTGGCTGGAAAAAATGCTGACCGGGGGCGCGGGCCATCAGCTTTCCTGCTGGTCAGCCATGATCGACATTTCCTGGAAAACTGCAGCAAACAGAATAGTCGAGTTGTCGGCGGTATATCCTGAAGGAACATTTCAGGTGCAGGGCACGTATTCACAATTTCTGGAGAAACGAGATGAGTTTCTCGCGGGGCAGCTGGAAGAGGAAGAGCGTCTGGCCAATAAAGCCCGCCGGGAGATTGAGTGGTTGCGGCGTGGGCCGAAGGCCAGATCAACTAAAGCGAAATATCGCATTGACGAGGCCTATAAATTGACCGATGAACTGGCGGAGGTAAAAGCACGAAACCGCTCTCTGTCAAATGTGCAGATTGACTTTGAGGCGACCGGCAGAAAAACCAAAAAACTGCTTGAAGTTCAAGGTATTTCCAAATCATACGGAGAGCGAACACTGTTTAGTAATCTGGATATTATTCTTTCTCCAGGCAGCAGGCTGGGCTTCTTGGGTAGAAACGGCTGCGGTAAGTCGACCTTGATGAAAATCCTGGCCGGAGCAGCTGATTCATCTGGGGCAGTTCCCGACTCGGGGAGTGTCAAAGCGGCTGATAACGTTAAGATTGTCTCTTTTGACCAGAATCAGGGAATCTATCGATCCGACGCTCACTTTACGCAGAGCTTTGGCCCCTGATGGTGATTCCATCATGTATAACGGCAGGTCGCTGCATGTGGTGTCCTGGGGGAAAAAGTTTCTTTTTCGTCCGGATCAGCTGGAAACGCCGGTTGGTCAACTTTCCGGCGGGGAGCAGGCACGTATCCTCATTGCCGGGCTTATGCGGCAGCCGGCTGATATCCTGCTTCTTGATGAGCCGACCAACGATCTTGATATTGCCTCGCTGGATGTGCTGGAGGCAAGTCTGCTCGACTTTCCCGGGGCACTTGTTCTGGTCACCCATGATCGCTATCTGCTTGACAGGGTTTGCCATCGCATTCTGGGCTTTGGCGGCAAGAGCGGGGTAACCTATTATGCCGACTATGAGCAATGGCTGAATGATCTGCCGGAGACTGCAAAGTCAGAAGAGAGCAGGAAAAAAAACGATGCAAGAGCAGACAAAGACGCCAGCGATCAAAGAACAACAAAGGTCGTCTATCTTATATGGATCAACGGGAGTATGATCAGATTGAGGAGATAATCGCGGCTGAAGAGAACCGGGTTGAGCAACTGCAAAAGAAGATGGAGCTGCCGGAAATAGTCTCTAATCCGGAAGAACTCGCCCAGTGCTGGCAGGAATCTGGAAGCAGCCCAGGCAGAAGTGGAGCGGTTGTACAATCGCTGGGATGAACTGGAAGAGAAAAAAAACGAATGAGAGTCGAAGTGAAAATAGCTGTTCTTGCCGATATCCATGGAAACCTTGAGGCGTTTGAGGCGGTGCAGGCGATCTTAGTGCAGCAGGGTGCGGATCGGGTAATCTGCCTTGGCGATAATATTGGCTATGGTCCAGATCCGGAAGAGGTGGTTTGCCGGCTGCGGCAACTGGGGTATTCCTCCGTGCTTGGCAATCATGAATTTGCCCTTATGGATGAGCGGGGAAGGAGGTGGCTCAATTTTCAGGCAGCGGAAAACAATATCGAGACTGAAAAACTCCTCTCTGATGAAAGCAAAGAGTATTGCTGCAGTCTGCCGCCGTTTCTTGCCTTCGAAAATGCTCATTTTGTCCATGGCTATCCACCGGATTCGGTTGTTTCGCTATCTGGACAGGCAGTCGGATGAAAAGATAGCCGCTCTTTTTGACTCAACTTCGCCTCGCTTTTTTTTCTCGGACATACCCACAAGCTAGAGCTTGTTACCGGGAAAAATGGCGTGATTACCCGCAGAATTCTGGGACAGGAAACAGTCGAGCTTGCACCTGATGAAAAATATATCGTCAATTGCGGCAGTGTCGGGCAACCAAGAGATGGCGATAATCGGGCCAAATATTTTTTATGGGACTTCGGCAAGCAGCCGACTGGAGGTTCGTTTTGTCGACTATGACAACTAGACGACCATGAAGAAAATCAGAGACCGGGGTTTTCCGGAAATTTATGCAATACGGCTGCGCTAAACAATGAAACAAATCGGGCAGATATGAGGTGGTTGGCCGTTTGGGGCGCGGCAGCATGAGCACCGTTTATAAGGCCAAAGCACCGATCACCGGGCGTCTGGTTGCCCTGAAAATCCTTCAGCCGAGAAACGAAATCTTTGTCGATCTTGTCGGGGAGGCACGGCTGAAAGAAATGTTTATAGAAGAGGCAAAAATCATGGGCACTCTGTCCCATGATCATGTGGCCAAAATTATCGACTGTGATGAGTATGAAGGGCAGCCATTTATCGTTCTTGAATATTTTGCCCATTCCATTGGTGCCTTTATCGGCGAATCCTATCGGGTTGAGGCGCCGTCACGGATTATCTCTGCCGCTAAAACAAGATCCTATCTGGTGCAGGCGCTGAAAGGACTTGAACGACTGCATTTTGCCGGAATTATCCATCGGGACATAAAGCCCTTCAATCTGATGCTGACCAGTGATGACCGGATCAAGATCATCGATTTTGGCCTATCCCGGGTTCGGGGTGAGGAAAAAATGGCCATTCCCGGTATGCAGGTCGGTTCTCCCTACTATGCCGCACCTGAACAGGCAAAAGATCCCAAGCAGGCGGATGGCCGGGCCGATCTGTTCAGTCTTGGCATCATGGGCTATCAGGATGTTGACCGGACACCTTGTCGATTATCGGCAGAGTGAAATTTTGCCACCCAGTACCTTGAATCCGGAACTTGGCCCGGAGTGGGATGAGTGTATCATGAAAAGCATTGCCAGAAAACCCCGATGATCGTTATGCAAATGCCCTGGAGATGCGGCTGGCTGTCGAGGCTCTGCCACTTGCCGTCCCGCAAAAGATGTGCCGGAAAGTGATGTGCCCGTCATTCGCGAATTCATCGGCAGTGCGAGGGGAAATGGAGAAGGGAGCCGGGCAGGATGATGTATAAAGATATCCGGCAAGCACTCGGCCTGGATGAATTGTTGCGGCCGCTGCAGTATGCTCTTCAGGATTTCGAGGTGGTTGGGCCGCTGGTTGCCTTTGAAAAAAACAGCGGGCTCTACTGGCAGCGACGCGGGTCAGGGTTTACCCTTGACTGGCAGCAGGCCAAAGAATATGTGCAGCTATCTCAACGCATCAACTGGCAGGGCCGAAACAGCTGGCGACTGCCCACCCTTGAAGAAGTATTTACCATTCTCAACCCACCGCTGCACGGGGTGTCCTGTTCCAGCTGGCCACTTTTCGATAATACTGTTCACTGGCTGTGGACAAGTGATCACTGCACCAAAAAACAGGCCTGGATGGTTGATGTGGTGGAGAGTTTTTTTGACCGCCTGGATAGAGATGGTGTTGCCTCGGTCTGTGCGGTCAGTTCCGCTAGGTAATACTCGTTTAGCTGTCCTTGCGGTGCCAAGAAATTCGCCTATTTTTTCCAGGGTGTAGGCGATATCCTCCCGGCTGATATCAAGGTGGGTGACCAGTCTTGTGGTCCGGCCCGGGGCTGATGAGAATATTATTTGTCTTCAGAAAATCAGCCATCTTTTTGGCCTTTTCCTTCTCCATGGTAAAAAAGACCATATTGGTCTGGGCCGGATTCCGTTCCACCTGTCAGCTGTTCAAAGCTGGGCCAGTCCTTCGGTCAGGATCTCTGCATGTTCATGGTCGTGTGCCAGGCGCTGTAATATTGTTTTCCAGGGCGTAGATGCCGGCTGCGGCGAGTATGCCGGCCTGGCGCATGCCGCCTCCGACCATTTTTCGCCATTTTCTTGCCTCTTCAATAAAGCTGCGGGAGCCGCAGAGCAGTGAGCCGACCGGTGCTCCCAAGCCTTTTGACAGGCAGAGAGAGACTGAGTCAAAATGACGGGTGATATCCTGGACCGGAACATTTTGTTTGACAACTGCATTAAAAAGCCTGGCTCCGTCGAGGTGCAGGCTGAGATTTTTGTCTTTTGGCGAAAACTGCCTGCCTGGTGCAGATATTCAAGGGGAAGGGTTTTGCCGTTCTGGGTGTTTTCCAGGCAGAGCAGACGGGTTCTTGCAAAATGGATGTCGTCTGGTTTGATTTTTTCTTCGATTTTGGCGAGAGAAAGCGTGGAGTCCGGCTCAAATTCGATTGGCTGGGGCTGGATCGAGCCGAGAACAGCGGCACCTCCGCCTTCGTATTTATAGGTATGGGCCAGTTGGCCGACGATATATTCGTCTCCCCGTCCGCAGTGGGACATGATGCCGATGAGGTTGGCCTGGGTGCCGCTTGCGGTGAAAATTGCCGCCTCAAAACCAAGCAGTTCGGCGGCATAATTTTCCAGCCTGGTTACTGTTGGGTCATCCCGGTAGACATCATCGCCTACTTCGGCTTGGGCCATAGCCTGGCGCATTGCTTCTGAAGGTTGGGTGACGGTATCGCTTCGTAGATCGATTCTTTTGCTCATTGTTTTCCTCGGTTGTGCCTTGATTTAGTACCTTACAGATTAGTTTCTTGTTTTTTAAAGAAAAAATCTATCTCAAGGTACTTATCCTGACTAGTTTTCCTGTTCACCAGGGTTAAAAAGTATTAGTACCTTAGAGAGTTTTTCGTATTTTTGAAAAATTTTCGTAAAGGTATTTGACTCCCATTTTTGGGGATAAATATCTCCACAGCATCCTGCAAACTGTGACAGACAGGAAACGTACAAGAGACAGGTTGAAAAAGCGATGGGAAAAAATAAGGGCTCAGTGACTCACAAAAAGAAATTCTGGCCGAGGCGCAATTTGCCTTCAATCATCTTGCAGAAGATGAATTGTCGGCCTTGATCGCTCCGGACTGTGATTTGTCCGGTGTCGATGATGACAAGCTGCTTGAGTTTCTCGAGCTGGCCAATATTTTATATCGGGCAGGCGAGCAATTGATTTCAGATGAACAGTACGACTTTATTTTCTTCGAGGAATTGACGAGACAGGATTCCCGATCATCCGTTTTTACATACAGTCGAGCCGGAACCGCTGGTAGAGGCAAAAACAGTTGAGCTGCCGTTTCGGATGCTCTCCACGGAAAAAGCCTATGAGTTTGAAGCAATAGAACGTTGGGCAAAACGGATAGACAAGGCGGCGGAGGAGTGCGGGGTTCGATTTTCACCGCTTGTTTTTCGGGCAACTCCGAAACTCGACGGTTTTGCCGCCTACGATGATGGCCAGACTCTTGTATACCCGGGGGGATGGACGGCGCGGTACGGATATTAGCCGGGTTTTTGAGCGTGGCCTGCAGGTGGCCGATGGCGGTGAACGGGGGCTCGGGGCGGGTGAAATTGTGGTCAGTCGCAGTTATTTTCATGGAACATTTGGCCGATCTGTTTGAAAATTCCAGGAATTTCCAGGCCAGTCTGATCAAGGAAAAAGATCTTGAACCTCCGGCGGCAGAAGCGATCAGCTCAAAAAAGCGGTATTTTATCCCTTTAGCCTGCTGCCCAGCTGGGAAGGGACCTGGGCTGAACTCTCGACCGGTTTTGATGACATCATTGACGATCTTTGGCAAAAAATTGATTATGATGTCGATGGGATCGTTATTGAAATTCTTGATGAAGAAATAAAGGATTTCATGGGGGCAACCCGGCATCATCATCGCTGGCAGATTGCCTTTAAGAGAAATACCGAAACAGCTGAGGTGGAAGTTCTCAGGGTGGTTGCCCAGACGTCCCGGTCGGGCCGGGTGAATCCGGTAGCCGAGGTGGAGCCGACCAGGCTGAGCGGGGCCCTGATCAAAAGGGCAACGGCCCACCATTATAATATGGTACGGCAGAATGGTATTGGTCCCGGGGCAAAGATCAGACTGTCGCGCAGTGGAGAAGTTATCCCTAAAATTGAGGAGGTGCTTGTTCCGGTCAGTCCGCAGCTGCCGGAGAGCTGTCCCAGCTGCGGCTCTGCGCTTATCTGGGAAAACGACTATCTGCTCTGTATCAACAACATGAACTGTCCTGCCCAGATTACCCATTCCATAGAACATTTTTTTAAAGTTCTCGGCAATAATGACGGATTTGGCCCTTCCTCGATCAGAAAGCTTTATGAAGGCGGGGTTACGACAATTCCTGGGATCTATGAGCTTCGGGAGGAGGATTTTGTCGCCCTTGGTTTTGGGCCCAAGCAGGCTGAAAATATGGTTGGTCAGTTGCAGAGGAGTCGAACCGAGCCAATTGAAGACTGGCGTTTTCTGGCGGCTTTTGGCATTTACCGGATGGGCATGGGCAACTGTGAGAAGCTGCTGTCTGTTTTACCCTCTTGAAAAAGTCTTTACGCTTAGCAGAGAGGAAATTGTCGCCATCAAAGGTTTCAGTGAAAAGATTGCCGATGCGATGCTTTCCGGACTGGCGGCGTCAGCAGAGCTTTTCGATACGATGTTTGGCATGGGCTTTAACCTGGTCAGGACGCCACTTAGCTGCTTCTGAAACGGCACCGGGCGACGGGCCGCTGGCCGGCAAGCTGATAGTGTTTTACCGGTACGATGCAGCAGGGCAGCCGGGAGGAAATGAAAAAACAGGCCAAACTTCTTGGGGCAAGGGTTGGCGATTCAATTACCGGAAAAACGGATATGCTGGTCTGTGGGGAGAAGGTCGGGGCGGCAAAGCTCGAGCAAAGCCCAGGCTCTTGGTGTTCAGATCCTCTCGGAGGACAGAATATCTGGCGCTTATCTAGATTAAACAGATGATAAGTCGTAAAAACCGCAATATGAGTGAAGCTGATTTCACGCTAATTTTAAACGACTGGCGACAAAGTAGAATGGCACGATGCTTCGCGCCAGCGAAGTAGTCGTCTATCTATTTGGGTGGTTGGAGAAGATTGCCGGCCTTGGCGACGTTTTCATGGGGAACCTCATCGATAAAGATCAGGACGGCTTCGGGGGGCTTGTTGGCTTCCTTGCTGATCACCTCGGTCACGCCTTTGCTGATGTTTTGTTTCTGTTCTTTGCTGAGGGTTCCGGCAACCCGGATGCTTACGTATGGCATGATAGTTCCTTGATATATGTTAGATGTTGTATTTTAATAATAAAGAGTGTCCTCTGACCTGTTCAAGGGTACTCATTTTTATGCCGGGAAAAAAGAAAATTAATTTTTTTAAAATATTCCAGTACTATTTCTTTGGGACATTAAATCGAATCCCGGTCCTGTTTTCTCATTTGGCCGAGGGTGTTCGTCTAATCAACATAATTACTTAGAGGGTATATGCATATTCTAGTGACCGGAGGTGCAGGATATATCGGCAGCCATACCTGTCTTGAACTTTTGAACGGCGGCTGTCAGGTGACTGTGGTTGATAATTTTTCTAATTCCAGCCGGGAATCGCTTGAACCGTGTTGAAGAGCTGACCGGCGAAAAATAACCTTTTTCGAGGTCGATCTGCTTGATCAAGAGGCTTTGACTGATGTCTTTGCCAATTGTCCCGAAAAAATTGACGCAGTGATTCATTTTGCCGGTAAAAAGGCGGTTGGCGAGTCGGTGGAAAAACCGCTGCTCTATTATCATAATAATATTACCGGAACCCTTATCCTCTGTGAAGTGATGGCAGCCCATGGGGTGAAGAATATAATTTTCAGTTCTTCGGCAACGGTATACGGTGATCCGGCGACGGTGCCGATCACCGAAGATTTTCCGCTCTCCTGCACCAACCCCTACGGGCGGACCAAGCTGATGGTGGAAGAAATTCTGCGGGATGTTTATACGGCAGATAATGGCTGGAATGTCTGTCTGCTGCGCTATTTCAATCCGGTCGGGGCCCATGAGAGCGGACGGATAGGAGAGGACCCGAATGGGATTCCCAATAATCTGGTGCCGTATATCACTCAGGTTGCCGTCGGTAAACTTGGCCAACTCTCAGTCTTTGGCAACGACTATCCGACAAACGACGGAACCGGAGTGAGGGATTATATCCATGTGGTCGATCTGGCCCTGGGGCATGTCAAGGCCCTTGATAAACTGTTACAGAGTCCGGGAGTGGTGGTCTATAACCTCGGCACCGGCAAGGGGTATAGCGTGCTGGAGATGGTGCAGGCCTTTGCCGAAGTGAGCGGAAGAGATATTCCTTATCAGATCGTCGAGTCGCCGGTCCGGAGATATCGCCACCTGTTATGCCGATCCGGGCAAAGCCTTCGTGAACTGGGCTGGAAGGCCCAGCACGGATTGCGCGAAATGTGCGAAGACTCCTGGCGCTGGCAGAAAAATAATCCCCAGGGTTATTAGTACTCTCACTCCTCTGGTAGGTGCCGAAACGGTACCGTGTACAGCGACTGAAGACAGTAGTGCAAACCTGGTAGCACATGGCATTATGTCCTTCCCGGCGGTACAGATGCTGTATCGTAAAACTCGTGTCATTCGTTGCAAAACCACTCCTCGGTTGGATGCACGACTAATTATTTTTCGTCCTGCTATCGCCTGGCAATTCTTCCGCTCCTTTCTTCTACAGGTTTCCTGACAGCAATAAATTGTACGACATTGTGGTGTTTATCAGTTTTTTTGCAGTTTTCTTCATGAAAAATGTGCATATTATGCTAATAGTTTCGGCGAGTATGTCAGTGTACGCCCTGTTTGTCGGTCAAAACAGCCTTGCGCTTCCCCGTTGCAATGGTATTTTCTCTGAAACTCTAAAAAGCGAGGCACTGTTTGCACAATGCGACTAATTGAAATTTCAACAATGATTTTTGGCTGTGGGAACGTCATTATGGGTGATGATGGGTTTGGTCCCGCAGTGGTAGATGAACTGAATGGTCGCTATGAACTTCCAGAGGATATCCAGGCAGTGGATGTCGGGACCTGTGTGCGTGAATATCTGTTTGATTATCTGCTGACCGAGGAAGGGCGGCCGAAAAAAATTATTATTTTGGATGCGGTGGATTTTCCCGATCGTTCCCCCGGTGAAGTTTTTCAAATTCTGCCTGCTCAGATTCCGGCCAAAAAGATTCATGATTTTTCTCTTCATCAGTTTCCTACAGTAAATTTACTGCAGGAACTTGAACAGCACACCGGAATAGAAGTTCTGATTCTTGCTGCTCAAATTGAATATATCCCTGAAGAGATTGCCCCGGGACTTTCGCCTGCCATGTCAAAAGCTGTTACAGATGCGTGTGAAAAAATATCACAAATTCTTTCTCTTAATGTCAAATGAGGTGACCTTTTATGATGTATGAATTTAAAGTCAGCGAACTTGCAGAAGAATTTGGGGTTCATCGAAACACCATAAGGAACTGGATCAATGCCGGTACCCTTCCCGCCAAGGAAGGTCCGGGCCGCAAGTATCTTATGAAATTTCATGATTACCAGAAACTCTGCGAAAAATTCGGGCGTGAACCGCATGTCCATCCATCCAATCATGTCAGTCCAAAGGCCCTTGGCGCCCTGGAGGAAACAGACAGAGAGCCGCTGCTGATCGATGGCCGGAAAAGTGAGATTGCCATTGATCCGTCCTGGGCTGATTCCTGCCTTACCTGTGGGACCTGTGCAAGTGCCTGCCCTATTTCCGGTGTTGACGGTCTCGATCCGCGGAAGATTGTGCGGATGGCGGTGCTGGGCATGGATAAAGAGCTGGTTGACTCGAGCTGGCCCTGGAAATGTACCATGTGCGGCAAATGTGAGGAATCCTGCCCGGCAAATATCCAGATCACCGCATTGATGCGAAAAATCAGAGGAACCAGGAAACGATCGGAAGTTCCAGGTCCTATCCATAAAGGCGTGATCATGTGCCTTGAACGCGGCAACAACCTGGGTATCCCCAAGGACGATTTTCTCTTTCTCTGCGAAGATCTTGGGGAAGAACTGGCGGAGGAATCCTGTCCGGGGTTTAAGACTCCAATCGATGTCCATGGAGCACGGGTACTTGTTACGGTAAACTCGAAAGAGCCTTTTGCCGAGCCGGACGATATGAAATGGTGGTGGAAAATATTTTATGCCGCCGGTGAATCCTGGACCATCTCTTCGGAAAACTGGGAAGGTGTTAACTGGGGGCTTTTTTCCGGGGATGATGAGGCAATGAAAACGGTTGTCGGCCGTATCGTCGATAATATGCGGAGGCTGAACTGTCAGGTTCTCCTCCTTCCCGAGTGAGGCCATGCCTATTTTGCAACCCGGTCCGGGTTGAACAGATGGTACCCAGAAGCACTCAAAGAATTCAAGATTGTCACCGTTTTTGATCTGTTGCTCGAATATATTGAACAAGGGAAAATCCAGCTTGATAAGTCGGTTCATAAAATGTCTGTGGCCTATCACGATCCATGCAATTACGGTCGTAAGTCTCTGAAAGCCTTTGGCCAGGCATATTTTGAAGAAGGACGGGCGGTTACCAAAGCCTGTTGCGACGATGTGCGTGAGCTGAATCCAAATCGCAACGGCGCATACTGCTGTGGCGCCGGTGGTGGCGCCTGGGCGATGCCGTATTCCGATGAGCGGGTATTTTACGGACGTATAAAAGCCCGGCAGATTTCAGAATCCGGAGCAGAGCTGGTCGTCGCACCCTGTCATAACTGTCGGGATCAGATCATGAAATCCCTCAACAAGGAATATGATCTGGGAATTGAGGTGAAGTACATCTGGGAGCTTGTGGCTGACGCATTGATTATGCCCACTAAGTAACAGAGTATGCAACGAAATTGTGTTATGATTTGCCAGAAACAAGGCAGGGCTACAACTAATGACATATTCTAATGTCAGTGCTCAGGCTGGGATATTGATACATGATATAGAACAATCGAGAGGAGACAGCTGTCATGCTGGACACAAAAAAAGTTGGGTCGGTAATGATTGTGGGAGGTGGAGTTACAGGGATGCAGGCCGCCCTGGATCTCGCTGATTCCGGATATTACGTATACCTGGTTGAAAAATCCGGCGCCATAGGCGGTGCCATGGCCCAGCTGGATAAAACCTTTCCGACCAATGACTGCTCGATGTGAATCATCGCGCCAAAATTGGTTGAGTGCGGTCGGCACTTAAATATTAAATTGATGACCCTCAGTGAGGTTACCAAGAATTGATGGTATCGCTGGGGATTTTACCATAACCGTAAAGGAAGCTCCCCGCTATGTGGACGTGGAAAAGTGCATCGCCTGCGGGGCGTGCACGGATAAATGTCCCGAAAAAGGTCGACAGTGAGTATGATGCCGCAACCGGCAAACGCAAGGCGATTTATGTAAAATATGCCCAGGCGGTACCGTTGAAGTATCAGATTGATGCCGATGCCTGTATTCGTCTGCAAAAACCGGGTGCCTGCGGTTTTTGTGAGAAGGTTTGTGACGCCGGGGCAATTAATTTTGCCGACACCGAGAAAATTCATCAGCTCAACGTCGGGGCGGTGGTTCTGGCTCCGGGTTTTGAGGCCTATGATCCGACGGATGCCGGGTGTCTGGGGATATGGTGTGTATCCCAATGTCATCACCTCCCTGCAGCTGGAGAGATATCTTTCCGCATCCGGACCGACCGAAGGTCATCTGATTCGCCCCTCGGACAAAAAGCCGGTGAACAAGGTTGCCTTTCTGCAATGCATCGGATCAAGAGATGAGAATCTCTGCGGCAATGGCTATTGCTCCTCCGTCTGCTGTATGTATGCGATAAAAGAGGCGGTGATTGCCAAAGATCATGTACCGGGACTGCAGACATCCATCTTTTATATGGATATGCGGACCCATGGCAAGGAATTTGATCTGTACATGGAACGGGCAAAAGAGGATTCCGGGGTGCGCTTTGTCCGTTGTCGGGTCAACGGCGTGGAGCCCGATGGTTCGGGCTGGGATCTTCGGCTCAGCTATGTCAATGAAGAAGGACGTCAGCTGGAAGAGTTCTATGATATGGTGGTGTTGTCCGTTGGTCTGCAGACGCCAAAACATGTACTGGAGCTGGCCAAGACAGCGGATATCAAACTGACTGCTGATAATTTTGCCGCCACCTCTGATTTTGCCCCGGTGCAGACTTCACGGGAAGGTATCTTCACCTGTGGTGCCATTTCCGGGCCAAAAGATATTCCCCAGTCGGTGGTTGAGGGATCGGCTGCAGCTGCTGCTGTTGCCGATCTGCTGGCTCCTGCCAGGTTTGAACTGACCACCGAGCCAACTTTTCCCGCCGAGAAAAGGATGTTTCCCTGGAAGAACCGCGTATTGGTATTTTTGTCTGCCATTGCGGGTCGAACATTGCCGGGATTGTTGATGTCAAGGCGGTGGAGGAGTATGCGGCAACCCTGCCGGATGTGGTCTATGTGGAACGCAATCTTTTTTCCTGTTCTCAGGATACCCAGGAGATGATCACCAAACGTATCCAGGAACAGAATCTGAACCGGATTGTCATCGCCGCCTGTACGCCCCGGACCCATGAACCATTATTTCGTGAGACCCTGAAGGCCGCGGGACTCAATGAGTATCTGGTGGAAATGGCCAACATCAGAAATCACAACTCCTGGGTGCACTCCGATAATCCCAAAGCGGCAACGGCCAAGGCCAAAGATCTGGTGCGGATGGCTGCTGCCAAGGTGACCTTTGGTGATTCCCTGAAACCTATTTCCGTGCCGATCACCCAGAAAGGTCTGGTCATCGGTGGTGGTGTTGCCGGCATGACCGCCGCCCTCAATCTTGCCGAACAGGGTTTTGAGGTGCATTTGGTTGAAAAAACCGACACCTTGGGCGGCAATGCCCTCAATCTTAAACATACCTGGGCGGGTGAACATGTGCCGACCCAGGTGGCAAAGCTCGTTGATAAGTTGATCTGGAATGATAAAATCATCATCCACAAAGAGTCTACAGTGACCGAGGTGGATGGGTTTGTCGGTAATTTTCGTTCGACCATCACCGGCCGAGACGGGGTGACCAAGGTTATTGAGCATGGTGCCGGCATTGTCGCCACCGGCGGAGACGCCTATGTTCCTACAGGAATATAATTTCGATTCGATAACCGGAGTTGTCACCTCGGTCTCAGTTCGATAAGCTTTTTGAACTGAAAGAAAAGCATGTGAAGAAGGCCAAGCGATTTGTCTTCATTCAGTGCGTTGGCTCACGGGAAGATGGTAATATGTATTGCTCCAAGGTGTGCTGCACCCATTCGGTACAGTCGGCCATCGCCTTGAAAAAGGAAAATCCCGAGCGCAATGTCTATATCCTGTATCGGGATATGCGCACCTATGCCCAGCGGGAGGCTCTTTATAAACAGGCAAGAAAGCTTGGGGTAATCTTTATCAACTATGAGCTGCACGGAAAACCGAAGGTCACCCAAAATGGTTCGGTTATTGATGTTGAGGTCTGGGATCATGTGCTGCATCGACCGCTGAAGATTGAAGTGGATATGGTCATTCTGGCTACGGCAATCCGGCCTAAAGAAGATGCCGCAGATACTTGGCAAACTCTACAAGATTCCGGTGGATGGGCAGGGATTTTTTCAGGAGGCCCACGCAAAACTGAGGCCTGTCGATTTCTCCACCGACGGGATGTTTGTTGCCGGACTGGCCCATTATCCAAAACCGATTGAGGAATCCGTTGCCCAGGCATTGGCTGCTTCGGCCAGAGCGGCAACCCTGCTGTCCAAAAGTCATATTTCGCTTGATGCCGTGAAAGCGGCTGTTGATGAGAACTATTGTGACGGTTGTGCGCTCTGTGTCGATGTCTGTCCATATAATGCCATTACCCTGGTTGAAAAACCTGCCGAGGATGGTGTGGAGGCCGGTAAGATTATCATGGTGAATAAGGCTCAGTGTAAAGGTTGTGGCTTGTGCCAGGGAACCTGTCCCAAGCGGGGCGTGTATGTCTCCGGATTTACCATGAAACAGATCAGCGCCCAGATTCAGGCAGCGCTGGCGGTCTGAATGTTTTATAATCGAAACCCTCCGGCCACACGAACCGTTCTCCTTGTGCGGTCGGAGGGGTTTCGAATGAATTTTAAAGTGAGAAGGAGTGATCACATGAGTTTTGAGCCTAAAATTGTTGCCTTCTGCTGCAACTGGTGCTCCTATGCCGCAGCTGATCTGGCGGGAACCGCCAGGATGCAGTATCCCCATAATGTGCGGATAATTCGAGTAATGTGTTCCGGGATGGTCCATCCGGAATTTGTCATGGATGCCTTGTCGCAAGGGGCTGACGGGGTCATGGTACTTGGCTGACACCTCGGTGAATGTCATTACCTGGATGGTAATTATAAAGCTATGACCCGTTCCGACATGATTGTTGAATTGTTGGAAGATTTTGGATACGAGGCCGAACGGTTCAACTTGACCTGGGTTTCGTCGGCGGAGCCTGATAAGTTTGTTGCTGCGGTAACAGAGATGACGGCGCGGATCAAAAAATTAGGCCCGGTAAACGGTCAGGACGCCTCGGTGGCATAAAGGGAGAGAGATATGGGTATAACTACTGCAATGGAGTGGTTGGGATCCTGCTCGGGGTGTGAAATTGCCATCCTGAACATCGGTGAAGATCTCATTCCGATAATAACTGAGGCCCTGGACATTGTCCATGCACCGGTATTGATGGATCACAAATATTTTGGCCAGTGCGGCGAAGGGGTGACCTTGACCATTCCGGAGGCTGTTGTCGGTATTGTCACCGGTGGAGTGAGCAATCATGAACATCTTGAAGTACTGGAAGAGATGCGGGAGAAGTGTAAGGTCTTGATCGCTCTTGGTACCTGTGCGACCCACGGTGGAATTCCCGCCCTGATGAACGGGCAGGATCGTCAGGAGAGCTGGGAGGGCATTTTCAGCACGGAGACCACCGATCCGGGTGCCAAGATCCCAACCATCGAAGTGCCGGCACCACTTGATCGGGTCTATGCCTGTGACGAGAAAGTGAAAATAGATATGCAGCTGCCTGGCTGTCCGCCGAATCCGGCACTGATTGCCGAGGTTATACTCTCACTGGTTGAAGGCCGAGATCCGGTTCTTCCCGGCAAAAGTGTCTGCGATACCTGTCCGACCAGGCGTGAAGGCAAAGGGTGCTGTGGACAAGGTGAAACGTTTTATCACCAATGTTGATTTTATGCCCGGGGCACCAATTGATGAGATGCGCTGTCTGCTGGAGCAGGGCTATTTATGCCTGGGGCCGGTAACCGCTGCTGGTTGTGCCAAACGTGGTGCGCCGAGCTGTATCAGTGCCAGGGTGCCGTGTCGGGGCTGTTTCGGGCCCGTTCGAAAAGACGGCAATCAACTGCTTGATATGATGAATGCTCTTGCAAGTAATGGAATTGACTATAAATCAGTTGTTGACCGCCGGTCGATACTGAGATTTTCAGGAGCCCACGGAAAACTTCGACCGGTTAAAAAACGGGTCGTGGAGGAGGAATAAGATGGGAAAGGTAATAAATATTGCGCCGGTTACCCGCATTGAAGGACACGCCAAAATCGCCATACATCTGGATGATGACGGCAATGTGCAGGATGCATTTCTGCACATTCAGTCCCTGCGCGGGTTTGAAAAATTTATTGAGGGCAGACCGGCTGAAGAGGTGCCCCGTATTGTCAATCGTATCTGCGGCATCTGTCCGTGGATGCATCATCTTGCCTCCAACAAGGCTGTTGACGGTGCCTTTGGCGTGACGCCTACCGAAACCGGCCATAAGCTGCGTGAAATGTGCCAGGTTATGGCCCATATTAATGACAAAATCCTGCATTTTTTCTTTCTTGCCGCGCCTGATTTTGTGCTGGGACCGGATGCGGATTACTCGGTTCGTAATGTCATCGGGGTGGTTAAGGCGGCACCGGAACTTGCCACCAAGGTGGTCAAGATGCGGCAGCTTGGGCAGATGATGCTCGACAAGTTTGCCGGCAAGGCTATTCATCCGATTGCCGGAGTTGTCGGCGGTTTTGCCAAACCGATGGTCGAGGAAGAGAGAAAGGAGTTGCTGGAAGGAACCCGGACCCTGCTTGACTTCTCTCTCTATGCCCTCGATTACGCCATTGAAAATGTGTTCAGTAAATACATGGACGTCATCGGTGAACTCGGAGTGATCAGAACCGGTTTTCTTGGCACCGTTGACCGCAAGGATGGCGCCCTGCGGCTCTATGACGGCAAACAGCGGCTGATGAAAGCAGACGGCAGCTATGTTGACTTTGAGGGCGATGAATATACCAACTATCTCGGGGAGCATGTTGAGCCCTGGGGCTATTCGAAGATGCCCTATGCCAAATCCTGGAATGAGGGCTTTGATATGGATCTTGCCGCTCCGAAAGGGATCTATCGTTCAAATACCCTGGCGAGAATCAATGTCTGCGACAAGATCTCTACACCGAAAGCCCAGGCGGCGCTTGAAGCCTTCAGGAGTTCATTCGGCCGTCCGGCCCAGCAGACCCTGCTGTATCATTATGCCCGACTGATTGAAATGGTTTATGCCTGTGAACGGACTATTGAGCTGCTCGAGTGGGAGGGGATTACCAGATCCGAAGGTCAGAGCCAAGGTTGAGCCAAAGGCCGGCAGGGGCGTAGGGATTGTCGAAGCTCCGCGAGGAACCTTGATCCATGATTACACGACTGATGAAAATGGCTGTATCACCAAGGCAAATCTTATTGTCGGGACGACCCATAATATCGCCCCGATGAATATGAGTGTCAAACAGGCGGCGACGACGCTTATCAAAGACGGGGTGTACAATGAAGGGCTGCTCAATCAGGTGGAGATGGCGGTGCGCGCCTATGACCCCTGAATGTCTTGCGCAACCCACCGCCTGGATGGCGGCATACCAGTATCTGTAAGTATTGTAGATTCCAAAGGAAAAGAAGTTGATAAAATAGTCAGCTAAGGTATTGCACTCTGTCACCCACTCAGGACATGAGTGGGTTGTGGAGCCGTGGGTGATATGCTTGTCTTTAGAGATTGCCTTTATTGTTTTTTTTGTCGATAATGTAGTATATACAAGTAACTTGTCTGGGTTTTGAAAGGAATGCGGATAATAATGCAGGAGGTCTACAATGCCAAACACACGAAGAGTGCAGGTGCGAGCAGAAAATCCTAGTGGTGCATGCGGCAAACTGGATCACATGACAATTGACGAGTTGAAAGCAAGAGCAGTGAGAGACGATTTTGACGGCACTTGTCCTGCTTGCGGAAAATTTCATTTGACTCGGGCTGAGATTGAAAAACTTGAAAGTGAGAAAGTGATCGATTCTGAGAGCTATAAGGCAATGAAGAGTGAGGCGGAAGCCTCGGAGTAAGTGACCAGCCACCTTTTTTTGGGAAAAGATATCCTTTTTCCCATAAAAAGATCATCATTGGGGCAGGTGAAAAATCGATTATTTCACCTGGGGTTAGAGGTATACCGAATGGAAGCCGGGAAAGTGACCAAGGATCTTGATCGCCAGAAAGCACTGCTTGAGGAGATACATAAACTCGTTGACCGACCCATGCGGTTGATGGTGGCCTGCGGTACCCAGAACAGAGCCATTCTCAAATATGGCCTGCGCCAGCTTTTACCTGAAAAAATTGATCTCGTTGCCGGCCCCGGCTGCAGTGTCTGTGTTATGCCGGCCGGGCATATTGATGCCTTTGTCAAAGTTGGTATGCAGCCAAATGTCATAACTGCCGCCTGTGAAGACCTGCTTCGTGTTCCCGGCAGCAAAGAATCCCTTGGATCAATCTGGAAAAAAGGTGCCCGGGTGGAAATTATTTCCTCACCCATGGATGCCCTTGATATTGCCCGGCGGGAACCTGACTTTACCGTCGTCTATCCGGCGGTAGGATTTGAGGCCACTGCGCCGAGTGTCGCGGAAACGATACTCGAGGCCGCGCGGCTGGGGATAGAGAATTTTTGTGTTATTCCTTCAATCAGGCTGCTGCCCCCGACAATTGATCTCTTGATGCTGGACCCGGATCTCAATATCCGGGGCCTGCTCTGCTCCGATCATATCAATACTATTTCCGATACAGAGGCCTATACCGAACTGGCCAGAAAACATAATCTCTCCTGTTATATTGCTGGATTTGAAGCCGTTGAGATTCTGGAAGGAATTCTCAGTCTGGTCAAACAGATACGCAACGACGAGTCGGTTTTTGATGATACCTCGGCGTTTATCTATTCTTCCGAAGACAATAAAAGGGCCAGAAAGATGGTCTCCGAGGTGTTTTTCACCGTCGATACCGACTGGCGTGGGCTTGGCACAATAGAGCGAAGCGGTTTTGTCATTCGTGATGAACTCGCCCTCTACGATGCCACCAAAAGATTCAACGTCAGGTTTAAAGAAGGTCAGGAATCCTGCATGTGTCAATGTAACGCCATCATTTCCGGTCGTGGACTTCCTCCTGACTGCCCGGCCTTTGGCATGGTTTGTACCCCCCAGTCCCCGATAGGCCCTTGCATGATATCCGATGAGGGTATCTGTTCCTCCTATTTTAAATATAATGTGCAAAGCAGTCGGAGCATCCCCGGTATCGTTTTAGCTGGCGGATGCAGTTTTACGCACGATTGCAACAGGGATGCCCGAAGGGTGTTACTGCGGAAACAGCAAGGCCGAGAGTCCTACGAAGAAAAGAAGCACTGCACCGATATCACTGAGATTGCCAAGGCTGCAGCTATTGCGTCTACGATCAAACTTTTGGGAATGGTCGTCCGGATGCGCTGCGGGCAGTGAAGTCTGCGGATGGTTGAGTATTTCCCCAATGCCAAAAGCAATACATCCCAGAAAAATATAGAGCAAACCGCTAAAAATGTGCGGAGGCAGGCGCAGGATGAGCAGACACAGAAGACCAGAGATACCAATTCCCAACAGTACCCAGGCGGTTATATAAAGAGGTGGAAACCGGGTGCCTGCATCAGCCATAGTCAACTCCTTATTTTATTGCCTTTTCTAACATTTAATCAGTTTTAGCCAAAAGTCCAAAAGTCTAAACTATATTTCCTTCGAGATTCTTAAGACTCTGTATAAGAGGGCCAGGAAGTATCAGATATCATAATGGATCATGGTCGGCCGATAGAAAATAACTATTGGACAATATCGTCTCTTTCCAGCATGATGCGTCTGTTTGTCAGTCGGCTTTTTGCATGTCTTTCTAAGGCGCAATGGATAATGGACCGGAAAAATAATGGGCATACTGTACTGTGGTGGCTTGATGTCTTAGGCCGGTGGTCTATCAGCGCTGTTTTTCTCTTTGCCGCAGTCCCCAAACTCTTTGACATCCATGGATTTGCCGCGGTGATAAATGCCTATGCTGTTTTGCCGGACATTCTAATACTACCGACTGCAGTCCTGCTCCCGGTTATCGAAATAGTTCTTGCCGTCGGTCTGCTTTTTAACCGCAGGACAGTACAAGATCGGTACTGCGGCGGTACTGGTCTGTTTTATTGTTCTGTTATCCTATTCTATCCGACAGGGGCTCGATATCGACTGTGGCTGTTTTGGGCCCGAGGAGCCTGAGCATGAAGCTTTCCATGGGCTCCGCGCAGCTCTTGTGCGGGATATTGTCTTGCTCGTGCCTCTTGTCTATTCATTCTGGTACCACCAGTATCGTCATCTCAAAATTTTTGCTCGTTCTTAACATGTCTCATAATTTTTCAAACTCAAGGAGAAGGAAACAATGAACAAGATTTTCATCACAACAGTATTGGTACTTTTTGCGGCCTCCAGTGCCTGGGCTTTTGGCTCTTCCAAATTCAAGGATGAAGTGGAAAAAGAAAGCGGAGCTGTCAAGCTGGTACGGGAGGTTACGGCTGGTGGATATGATGTTATTACCACCGCCGAATTGGTTGAGGTTATCAATAATGGGGAGGACATCCTGATCATTGATACCATGCCCTATGAAGCCAGTTACAAGAAAGAACATGTGCCGAATGCCACAGCAGTTCCTTTTTCCGATTCCTGATATGGTGGAATGGGACCTAAAGAGACTGACGGCAAAACCCAGGAAGATTATATGGCATTACTCGGGCCGGACAAAAACAAAAAAATCATTGTCTACTGCGGATTTGTCAAGTGTACCAGAAGTCATAACGGCGCTCTGTGGGCTAAAAAACTCGGCTATACCAATGTGTACAGGTATCCGGGTGGGATTTACGCCTGGAAGGGAGCAGACAATGAGGTCGAGAAAGTGGAATAGTTTCCGTCCTGAAACTACCATTTCGCCCGATCTCATCGTTGCACAAGATTTTTTATCCTCGGAATATCAGTTATATGCCTGTGGTAAAAAATATTGTGCGTCTCAATCTTGACCAAAATGCTTAGTTTCAGGATGGAAACTAAATAGCTGTATCAGCATCTCCTGCTGCTTCAATGCAGTACAAGGGCGCGTCAACCTCTCGGGGTTGCGCGCCCTTTTTTTGGCTTTTTGCTTTATTCAGCCTTATAGTTAGAATCCATCCTGAAACTAAGCCTTTTGGTCGAGATCAGCAATAAGGAAAAATCATGAGAAAATCCGCTTTACAACTAAATGATTACCAGGGTTTTGAGCAGGGGCCGATTCGGCCGCCAAGTGAAGCGGGCAGCCTGCTTATCCGTATAACCAGAAACTGCCCCTGGAATCGCTGCACCTTTTGTCCTGTTTATAAGGGAAGAAATTTTTCCCTGCGCCCCGTGGAACACGTAATCGAAGATATTGATCGTGTGCATCACTATGTCCGTGAAATACGAGCATGTGCGGCAGACAACGGCAAGATCTATCCAGGCTGATATCAAACAACTTCACTCTCTTAAATGGCAGCGATGATCAGACCGCCCTGAGTGCTGCTATGAGCTGGGCTGCGTCCGGGATGCGGTCGATCTTCCTGCAGGATGCCAACAGTCTGGTCATCAAGCCGGAGCGCCTCCTTGCCATCCTGCAGCACCTGAAACATTGTTTTCCCTGGGTTGAACGGATAACCTCCTACGCCCGGTCGCACACAATTGCCAGGATCAGTGATGAAAATCTGCAGTTGATGGCGGCGGCGGGATTGTCGCGAATCCATATTGGCATGGAGTCGGGGTCGGATCAGGTCCTTACCCGGATAAAAAAGGGTGTGGACAAAAAGACCCATATTACCGCTGGAAAGAAAGTCAAGCAGGCGGGAATGGAACTCTCTGAATATATTATGCCCGGTCTGGGGGGAAGAGAGCTTTCGGAGGTGCATGCCCTGGAAAGTGCCGATGCCCTCAACCAGATCAATCCCGATTTCATCCGGTTGCGGACTCTGGCTATCCCTGACCATGTCGAGTTGTTCGCCGACTATCAGAAAGGGCAGTTTCAAAAATTAGGTGATGTCGAGACGGCCCGGGAACTGCTCATCTTTTTCGAGGCTCTGGATGGAATTACCAGCACCGTGAAAAGTGATCATATCCTCAATCTCTTTGAAAACCTTGAAGGGCAATATCCCCAGGACAAAGAAAAGATGGTCGGTATTCTCAATGAGTTTTTAGCGATGGAGCCGAGGAGAAGATGCTCTATCAGGTCGGCCGCAGGATGGGCCTGTTCCGGAGCTTAAGTGATATGCAGGATGACACGAAAAGGCATCATGTTGCAAAGAGTTGTACCCGCGCCGGCATTACGCCGGATAATGTTGATGAGGCCATAGATGAATTAATGAAACGATTTATCTGACTTCATGTATCTGGACATTTTGTGCAATTATTCTGATGAGAACCATTGCAAAAAAGAAAGGTGAATTGTTCCTGTCAATATGGTTCATTGAGCAAACGTCAACTGTCTGCAGTTGCGTTATAGGGGTTGGCAGCGGAAAAGCATCGAACGTTTTATAGAGTTTTAAGAGGACAGCATGGGCCTATATAATCGGCAATTGGAAAAAGATAACTGTGGCTTTGGGTTGATGGCCCATATTAATGGCGAGGCCAGTCATAAGCTGGTTCGTACGGCAATGTCCTCTCTGGCCAGAATGGCCCACCGGGGTGGCATTGCCGCCGACGGCAAGACCGGTGACGGCTGCGGCCTGCTGCTGCAAAAACCCGACAACTTTTTTAAATCTCTGGCAGATGAGGAAGGTTGGAATCTAGGGGGCAGGTATGGCGTAGGGATGATTTTTCTCAGTCCTGATGATGCAATAGCGACGGTGGCTAAATGGGCCATTGAAGAAGAGCTGGAACGGGAAACGCTTACCGTGGTTGGCTGGCGTGATGTGCCTGTCGACCCGGAGGTCCTCGGGGATTTCGCCGAAAAGACCATGCCCCGGATAGTGCAGGTTATTTTTAACGGGCCATTCGGCTGGGGGTCAAAGGATCTTGAACGCCGCCTCTATATGGTTCGTCGTCGGGTGGAAAAAAGGATAACCGATGATCCTGATTTTTATATCGCCAGTCTCTCCAACCTGGTGATTGTTTATAAAGGGCTGTGTCAGCCTGTCGATCTGCCCCTGTTTTTTCCCGATCTGGCCGATATCAGGATGCAGTCGGCAATTTGTCTCTTCCATCAGCGATTTTCCACCAATACCCTGCCGAAATGGTCCCTGGCCCAACCTTTCCGCTATTTAGCCCATAATGGTGAGATCAACACCATCACCGGCAACCGGCAGTGGTCCCAGGCCCGATCCTATAAGTTCAGGTCGCCGCTGCTGCCGGATATGGCTGAAGCTGCACCCTTTGTCAATACTACGGGCTCGGATTCCTCGTCTCTTGATAACATGCTCGAGCTGTTTCTGGCCGGGGGCATGGATCTGTTTCGGGCCTTCAGACTGCTTATTCCACCGGCCTGGCAGAATCATCCGAACATGGACGAAGATCTCCGGGCCTTTTACGATTTTAACTCCATGCATATGGAGCCCTGGGATGGGCCGGCCGGCATTGTCATGAGTGATGGCCGTTTTGCCGCCTGTGGCCTCGATCGCAATGGGCTGAGGCCGGCCCGGTATGTGGTGACCAAAGACAATCTCATTACCCTGGCCTCAGAGGTCGGTATCTGGGATTACGAACCGGACGAGGTGTTGGAAAAGGGGCGGGTTGGCCCCGGTGAACTGCTGGTGATCGATACTTTGACCGGTAAGCGCTGGACTTCGTGGGATATCGACAGGGAGTTGAAGAGCCGCCATCCCTATAGAAAATGGATGGAAAAATGTTGCCAGCATCTCGCCGTCCTTTGATCAGGACGAAACACTGGCGACCGGTGACAGATCTTTGGACGATGATCGTCTTCTTCTCTACCAAAAGCTGTTTGGCTATACCAATGAGGAGCTGGTGGAGGTTGTCAAGGTACTCGGAGAGACCGGGCAGGAGCCGATATCCTCAATGGGCGATGATGCGCCAATGGCGGTGCTGTCAACGAGGGAGCGGAGTCTCTACGACTATTTTCGGCAGATGTTTGCCCAGGTGACCAACCCACCCATCGATCCGCTGCGGGAAAAGCATGTTATGTCCCTTGCCACCTGCATTGGTCGGGAACAGAATGTGTTTGATGAAGCGCAGAGCCATGCCTACCGGGTGATGTTCCAGTCGCCGGTGCTGGTCTACAGCGATCTGCAGCAGCTTTTGCAGCTTGATCAGAGCCATTACCGTCATGTTGTCCTCGACCTTAATTATCCTCAGCAGCGCGGTCTGAAAACTGCTATTGAAGAATTGTGCCAGGCGGCCCGAAAAGAGGTGGAGCAGGGCGCCGTGCTCCTGATTCTCTCGGATCGAAATATTGCTCCTGAAAAACTGCCTATCCCGGCGGCAATGGCGGTTGGTGCCGTGCAGCGGACTCTGGTCGAGAACAGTTTACGCTGCGATGCCAATATCATTGTGGAAACGGCCAGCTGCCGCGATCCGCACCATTTCGCCGTGCTTATCGGCATGGGAGCGACGGCAGTATATCCGTATCTGGTCTACGAATCTCTCGCCCAGATGGTGGATGAAGGTTCTGTGCAGGTCAGTCTCAGGAAGGCTATCAGCAATTATCGGGAAGGGATCGACAAAGGTTGCTGAAGATACTTTCCAAAATGGGTATCGCCACCATCGCCTCGTACAGATGTTCACAGCTTTTCGAAGCAGTCGGTCTGGCCGGCGAGGTGACTGAGCTCTGCTTTAATGGGGTTGCCAGCCGTATTGAAGGGGCAGATTTTGCCGATTTCCAACAGGATCAGGAAAAGCTGGCCCGTTATGGCTGGAAGCGGCTGCATAAGCCGCTGGGGCGGGGCGGTCTGTTTAAATATATCCATGGCGGAGAGTATCATGCCTATAATCCCGATGTGGTTCAGGCCCTGCAAAAGGCGGTGCGTACCGGCAATTTTGCCGATTATCAGCTCTATTCCAGCCATGTCGATAATCGGCCGGTTGCCTGTCTTCGGGATTTGCTGCAGCTGAAAAAAGATACCACTGCCATTGCTCTGGATGAGGTGGAGCCGGCGGAAAATTTCTATAGTCGTTTCGATTCCGCCGCCATGTCCATCGGGGCGCTCGGCCAGGAAGCCCATGAAGCGCTGGCCATTGGCATGAACCGCCTGGGAGGTTTTTCCAATAGCGGGGAAGGAGGGGAAGATCCCGATCGGTTCGGCACCGAACGGGTGTCAAAAATAAAACAGGTCGCCTCCGGGCGCTTTGGGGTGACTCCCCATTACCTGATGAACGCCGAGGTGATCCAGATAAAGATGGCCCAGGGCGCGAAAGCCGGGAGAAGGAGGCCAGTTGCCCGGTCATAAGGTGACCTGCTCAGATAGCCGCCCTGCGCTATTCGGTGCCGGGGGTGACCCTTATCTCTCCGCCGCCGCATCACGATATTTATTCGATTGAGGATCTGGCCCAGCTGATATTTGATCTCAAACAGGTCAACCCCAAGGCGCGGATCAGCGTCAAACTGGTCTCTGAACCGGGTGTCGGCACCATTGCCACCGGCGTGGTTAAGGCCTATGCCGACCTGATCACCATCTCCGGCTATGACGGGGGAACCGGCGCCAGCCCGCTCACCTCGGTGAAATATGCCGGCAGTCCATGGGAATTGGGGCTTGCCGAGACCCAGCAGGCTCTGGTGGCCAATGGCTTGCGCCATAAGGTTCAGTTGCAGGTTGACGGTGGCCTGAAAACCGGGCTTGATATCATTAAGGCGGCCATTCTCGGTGCCGAGAGTTTTGGCTTTGGCACCGGGCCGCTTATTGCTCTTGGCTGCAAATTTCTACGCATCTGTCACTTAAATAACTGTGCAACCGGGGTTGCCACCCAGGATGAGACCCTCAGGAAAGAATATTTTGCCGGGGTTCCGGATATGGTGATGAACTATTTTCGGTTTATGGTGCAGGAGACACGAATGCACATGGCTGAACTGGGGGTAGTCAGACTTGACCGACCTGATTGGCCGGACAGATCTGCTCGAAGAACTGCCCGGTATCTCGGCATAAACAAAAGAAACTGGTCCTTGGCCATATTCTAGAAACCTTTCAGCCGCCGGCGACAAGCAGTCTTTTTTTCCAGGATGCCAATGTTCCCGATGATCCGGGCAGACTTAATATGCAAAATTGAAGAGCGGTTTCGTGAGGCGGTTGAAAAGTCGACCGGTGGGGGAGGGAGTTTTACCATCCGCAATACCGACCGGACGGTTGGGGCGCGGCTCTCCGGGCAAATTGCCGCCCTCCATGGCAATAACGGCATGAAGGAGACTCCCATTCATCTGCTGTTCAGCGGCACCGCCGGGCAGAGTTTTGGCGCCTGGAATGCCGGAGGTCTGCATATGGTGCTGACCGGTGATGCCAATGATTATGTGGGCAAAGGGATGGCCGGCGGTAAACTGGTTATCCGCCCCCCTCTGGGTGTTGCCTATAAAAGCCACGAGGCGGTTATCATCGGCAATACCTGTCTTTACGGGGCCACCGGCGGCTGGCTTTTTGCTGCGGGTCGGGCAGGAGAACGGTTTGCCGTCAGGAATTCCGGAGCAAAAGTGGTGGTGGAAGGCATCGGTGATAACGGCTGTGAATATATGACCGGCGGAATTGTCACCATCCTTGGTGAGACCGGGGTCAATTTCGGGGCAGGGATGACCGGTGGCTTTGCCTATGTCCTGGATGAATTCGGTGCGTTACAGTCGCGGGTGAACCCGGAGCTGGTTGATATTGTGACCCTGGAAGAGCATGCGGTTCTGCAGGAGCATCTGCGGGGAATTATCAACGCCCATTTTCAGGAAACAGGCAGTGAGCGGGCCGAACGAATCCTGACCGGCTTTGACGGGCAGTATATGAGTCTCTTCAGGCTGGTTAAACCAAAGACCTCCGATATCTCGAACCTGCTGGGGCATCGGGGAAATTCGCCAAGAGAAACTCTGGCAGTTGTCTATTAGTGCCTTGCCCCTCAAGGGGGCACTGAACTGAGTACACCCGAAAGCCTGTCGTAGATAACAAGAAACCTGGAGACAGTTTTAAAATTAAGAACGTAAACTAGGCGTCAAGGTACTTATCCCCGCAAAGCACGGGGACTGAATAGAGTACCCCCTTGTGGGGTGCTGGAGAGGAAATTATGAGCCAGAATTTATTTCAGTTTATCGAGGTGGAGCGGGTCGATCCGCAGAAGAAAAGAATTGAGCGGCGGCGGCATGAGTTTGTTGAGATTTATCATCCCTTTCAGCAATCCCAGGTGCAGATGCAGGCGGATCGCTGCCTCGACTGCGGCAATCCCTACTGCGAATGGAAATGTCCCGTTCATAATTACATTCCCGACTGGCTGCAGCTGGCCAACGAAGGAAGGATTATCGAAGCGGCGGAACTTTGCCACCAGACCAACAGTCTGCCGGAGGTCTGTGGCCGGGTCTGTCCCCAGGACCGGCTCTGTGAAGGGGCCTGTACCCTCAATAACGATTATGGGGCGGTGACCATCGGCAGCATAGAAAAGTACATTGTCGATACCGCTCTGCAGATGGGCTGGCGTCCCGATCTCTCCAAGGTTGTGCCGACCGGGAAGAGGGTGGCGGTGGTCGGTGCCGGACCGGCTGGCCTTGGCTGCGCCGATGTGCTGATTCGCAATGGCGTGCAACCGGTGGTTTTTGACCAGCATCCGGAGATCGGCGGGTTGCTGACCTTTGGTATTCCCGCCTTCAAACTTGACAAGCGGGTAATGGAACTGCGGCGCAAGGTGTTCACCGAGATGGGTATTGAGTTTCGACTGGGGGTGAACATCGGGGATGATCTTCCTTTTACCGACCTCCTTGCTGAATACGATGCGGTTTTTGTCGCCACCGGCACCTATACATCCATGCGGGCAGATCTGGAGAATGAAGATGCAGAGGGCGTGTACGATGCCCTTGACTTATCTCATCGGCAACGCCGACCGTCACTTGGGGTTGCAGCGCGAGTCGTTATCCCTTTGTCGATCAGGCCGGTAAAAGAGTCGTTGTCCTTGGCGGCGGTGATACCGCCATGGATTGTGTCCGCACGGCCATTCGCCAGGGGGCAATAGATGTCGTCTGTGTCTATCGGCGGGACAGGGAGAACATGCCCGGCTCGGCCCGTGAGGTGCAAAATGCTGAGGATGAGGGGGTACGTTTCCTGTGGAATTTGCAGCCCCTGGGGATCGTTGTCGGGGAAGACGGACATGTCAGCGGTGTCGAAGTTGTCAATACCCGGCTTGGCGAGCCCGACGAACTGGGGCAGGAGAAGGCCGGAACCGATTGAAGGCACACGAGCCGTTCTCGATGCCGACAGTGTGATCATGGCTTTCGGTTTTCGGCCAAGTCCTCCTGACTGGCTGCAGCAAAACAATATTTCCCTGGACGATCGAAACCTTATCACAGCTCCTGCGGCGGTGAATTCCCCTTCCAGACCACCAATCAGAAGGTTTTTGCCGGAGGTGATGCGGTTCGCGGTTCGGATCTGGTTGTTACTGCAATTGCTGAAGGGCGCTGCGCTGCGGAAGCAATTCTCGAGTATCTGGAGGTGTAGCGTCACTGTCTGGAGATGTTTTTTTAAGCTTGCCTGGTGGACTTTGGCATGATCAGATATTAGCCGCTGTTATCGAAAAACTGTTGTGCTGTGATGCAGATATCAGATAGGGTGATGGTCGATTTTTGAATAATAATAGAGCGTTGTGCGAAAAATCATACGCAGGAGCATGTATGAAAAAGATTATTGTCGGTGCTGTTCTTCTCCTTGCTGCTGCAGGTGTCGCCGTTCCTTTTGTCAATGGGCTGGTGGCGGAGAAAATGATCGAACAGTCTTTTAGTAATCTTAATTCAATGTATGCCGCAACCGGATCCGATGTCTCCGTTGAGATTCTCCAGTACGACAGACATGTCTTCTCGACGGAAATTGAATGGAAAATAAAATTCGGCAGTTTGCAGGCAATATACGGTGTTGATGAAATTATTTTTATTGACCGGGCAGATCATGGATTGACCAGTATAGTGTCAGAGACAAGCCTTGAAAAAAATAAATGGTTTACAGAATTTGTCAGTGAACAGCTCGATGGGCAGAATCCATTGGCTATTGTCTCTGAATTTACGCTGTCAGGGCAGATACAATCACACATTACCTTTAATGCTTTCACGTTGCCGCTGGAAGCTGAGGTTGTCGAAATAAAAGCAGGACGGGTGACGTTTGACTGTGATAAAGAGTTGAGAAATTTTTATTCTGAAGCTGCCTGGGACGGGCTTGTCGTTGCGGAGAAACTGCAGGTCGACGGTATTGCTATGAGTTCCAGTCTCGAGAGAATTTCCACCTATCTTTGGGACGGGATATCTTTCTTTCTCGCTTGAAAAAGGCAAGGTTGCAGGGCGTAGCGGGGAGCAGGTTGAAATTGTCGATTTTAAAGGCGACTACTCGTTTGATGTGGACCAGGAAGAGAACACCGTATCTGTGGTGACAACGTTTGGCGCGGAGCATCTGGCGGCTGATTCGGAACAGATCGATAACAGTTTTGTTCGAATCGGTCTCGTCAACATGGCTACTGCCGGATTCGAAGAATTTATGAAGTTGTATACGGAAATGGCCAATACCTTTGAAAAGACATCGCTGCACTGGAGAATGATCCTGGAAAAATGAAATCGATCTTTCAAAAGCAGATAGATCAGACACGATTCCAGATCATAACTGCATTTGAGCATCTGTTGAAAAAAGGACTGGAATTGCAGATTTCCGATCTCCAGGCCCAGCTGCCCTCCGGAGAGATAAAAGGGGATGTGGTCTTGAGCTTAAATAAAGATATCTCTTTGGCCCAGTTTATCCCCCTCGTCCAGCAACCGGAGTTGGCCCTGGAAATTTTTTCCCTGCAGTCTGATATAAGTCTTCCGGCTGAACTTATTGGTGACGACCCTGCGCTTGTCTCACCGATTTATCCGGGAATGCCAACCGGTCTGTTCGTCAAAGCCGGCGAAAACTTTGTCAATAAGACAGAAACCAGAGATGGTAAGCTGTATTTGAATGGCCTTGAAGTTACATTTAAGTAGTGGCTGTCCAGAAACGGCCTTTTTCTCCTAACCCTTCGTTGCTCTCAAATTTTTATCCTCGGCGATAAGCGAGCATAGCGAGACCTGACAAGTTGGTAAAAAGATCATATTTCGATGGATAAGTAAAAAGCTTCTATGCCCTTTGGGTATTGCTATCCCCTTTGGGGGGTTTTACGACGCCATCTTAATTAACAAATCGACACCTACACCTTCTTGGCATCGCTCTCCATCCCATGTATCTTTTTGGTCATAAACCAGATTATGCAGGCTGAGCGAAACTTACAGTACAGCTCCGGATCGCGGCAGACCAGGCACTCTTCACAGAGGTGGAGAGTATGCTTTTGGCATAAATAGTTGGTCTCACGATCAGGATGATTGCTGCATGACGGCATTTTTCTAACTCTTTAAAGGGGTGAGTGATGTCTGTCCCTTGACCGGAACAGGGCCAAATAGTCGATCGGTAAATTTAACATACCAGGCCGCTGACTGACATATTGATCGCCGCCGCCATATTTCCTTTGGCGAAGCCGGCCCAGGAAATCGTCATACCGCTGGTTGGAAGCAGCGCTGCCAGCAGCAGCCCCAGAGCCATATAGGGTTGATCAGGGAAAAACCATTGCCCGAGAAAAAAAGCAATGAAGGGAATAATGGCAAAATTGATCAGCTGGACGGCTCCCTGCAGTTTCAGATTCAGACCCTGCTGGAGATGTTTGATGTTAAGGGTGACCATCATCGGGTAGACCATGAGGAAGGTAAGCGGCACAATCAGAATCTTCATTTTTTTAATGACGATCGGATCAACCCCGGCACCAAACAGAAACCCAATAAGCATGAAAAGAGGGATGGCATAAATCAGGCTTTTGTTGATGCCTATGAGAATTTTCCACATGATCTTTCACTCCTGAATAGCCAGTTTTGAGCCAAGATAGCTTTGTCTGAATTGTGCATATGTTACTTTTGTAAACATTCAGGGATTTGTCAAGGAAGATATTAAATAAAATGCTTTAATTGCTGAGGTAAAGGAGAACGCTCGAGGTAACCTGTTGATGTAGTGGGTTTAGTTCTGGTAGAAAATCAGCAATGCAGAAGGTCAAGCTGCAAATGGAGATTATGGGCAGGAGCAGAAGAGAAAAGTGCCGATTCGTATATGAGCGTCGGAAAGAGGCTGGCAAAGTGTCTGCTGTCAATCCGTTGACAAGGTAATATCACCATACCAGGCTATGGCGCTGCCGCCGGTATCGTCGGTATCGGTCATGATGGCGATTGCATTTGCCTCGCCTGGCTCGGAGCCAAAGAGCATTTTGTAGTCGGCATAAATGTCTCTTTTCTCATTCAGCCATTGGCCGCTTTTTTCCGGGCCGGACTCAACAGCCACCATCATCGCGTTTGATGAATATGCGTTGGCAATAAACTTGCCTTTTTCCAGATGGTTGGCCCAGATGTAGTTAATTGCTTTTGTCTGCCAGAAGAATGTGCCGGCAAATACAACATAGATTCGGGCGGCATAGTCGTCGCCGGCTTTGGTTGTTTCATCACCTCCGGCTATTGTCTGGTCAATTTTCCATGACCAGCGCAGGTAACGATATTTTTGGGGATCGAAGCTGATTTTTTTGATTAAACCCGAAGCTGTCGCCTGGCTGGCAGCTTTACAACAATAGTATCATTTTCCTGGTAAGACTATACTCTGTTTCCCCCTTGAATATTTTTTTCTCCCAACCTGTTAAACCCTCGGCAGAAAAACGACCGACAGCAAGTGTCTCGGCCATGGCTGCCCCAGCTGATATAAGCCATAGAACCACCATTGTGCCGGCTACACACTGTTTTTATGCGCTTTTTGTGCCGACGTAGTGTCTGCATTTTCTCTTGCCGCAAAGGAATTACTTTTCTCACGGAAAATTTTATCCTTGGAAGTCCAATTATATACGCCTGTCAGTTAAACGTTTCAAAGATTCCATCTGTTGTTTGAATTCTTTCTTCTTAATTTTCATGCCACGTTTTTCTGAGAAATTCATTCTTGAGGCAGTTATCCAAGATCAAATACTAAGTATAGCTCTTTCAGCGAAGAATTTTCAATCTACCTCAATAGATTATGCGCTGTCATGATTATGTATACAGAGCGTTTACCTCCATGTCATCGATAGCCGTAGAGCAACAATCATCTTCCTTACATATTTTCTCCTCATCTGTTTGCTTAACCCCCTCCAGGTCTTATATTTTGCTCACTGGCTGGTTGTATGAAAAGAAACACCAATATGTTCAATTCTTGCAACAGGAGGCTTCCCATGAAAATCGAAAAAATTCTTCTCCCCTTTGACGGCTCCGACCATTCTGTAAATGCTGCCAAATACGCACTTGATCTGGCAAAATTATGTGGATCTCATGTTACCATTATCAATTGCTATGAGTGGCATGGGAATAATTTGCCGGAAGTACCGGAATTACTGGTCAAGGATCTCAAGATGAATCTTCAGAAGGAGGCTGAGGTAATTTTAAAAAGGGCCGAGGGAATTTTTGAGAACCAGGGAGTGGAATATAAACTCGAAACTATCTCCGGAGCACCCGGTTATGTGTTGGCCAAGCTGGCTAAATCCAAGGAGTATGACCTGATAGTCATGGGATCACACGGCCACTCCGATATTGCCGGTCTGTTTCTGGGCAGCGTTACCCATAAGGTGCTTAATACCATTTACTGCCCGGTTATCGTTGTTCCATGACTGGTACCGGTCAATAAATGGTCATTATGAAAATCTGCATAAAGATGTGGGAGGTAGACCATGTTTAGACATACCTTGTTGTTTTTAGCAGGGTTCTCCCTGCTGTTCTTTCTGAGCTCCTGCACAACAAAACAGCCCCCTCTGGTGATAGATTCAGTGAGTGTTGCTCCAGGCACCCAGGTTACCAGGAAAGGTGAGACATTGGCTCTCACGGGAACCGGTATTGAAGTCGGGACAAAAGTTACCCGACGGCCAACTTGTAGATGCGGCAACGATGCAGGAAATAAACCTTAATCAATATAGAGGCAGTGTTCTTTTCCTCAGTATCGTTCCATCTATCGATACCAAGGTCTGTGAAGCGCAAACCCATTATCTCGGAGAGGAAGGTGATATGCTGCCGGCGACCAGTTAAACGGATTACCATAAGCCGTGATACTCCGTTTGCCCAGGCACGTTTTGCCAAAGAAGCAAAGCTGGAAGATATCCAGTATCTCTCTGATTATAAAGACGGATCTTTTGGTCGATCAATGGGATTGCTCATTGAATGGCCCGCAGCTGCTCGCCCGATCGGTTGTCCTGGTCGATAAACAGGGGATTGTCAGATATATCCAGGTTGTTCCGGAAATTACCCATTTGCCGGATATGACAGAAGCTTTTGCCAAGGCAATTGCTTTGGATAAGCAACCCTGATTCCAATCTGTAAAAAATAATTCATGCCATTGCAGAATGATTGAAACTATTGCTATGTGAAATCTTGGGCAACGTTTCGACACGCCTGAGGAAAGGACTTGGCGATCATGTGCGAAATTACTGTGACAGTTTGGCCGGTTGACGGCTATTGCTCGGCTGCGTGAGTTGAATGCTATTTCACCAAGAATGTATGCCGCAGCGAAAAAACTGAGTGTGCCAAGCACCATCATGTACTCGTGCAGGCTTGGGGTGTAGGAGTAGAATTCCGGCATACCAACCAGGTTGTACTGGGAATAGTGGGGGATGAGCTGGCCGACAATGATCAGGTCATAGAGGGTGATAAAAATGCCGATGCTTGAGCTGAGACCTGCTAAGGCCAGCATGCCGATATTTTCACCCCTCAAGTTTGAACAAACAGAGAATAAGCGGCAGGCAGCCGGTTAATACAATTTCTCCAAGCCAGAAATTAAGAGCGAAATCTCCACGCACCAGAAGTTGCATCGCCTCAGGGTTGTCCGTAAAGTTTGCGGAAAAACCACCGAGCATTTTTAGAACAGCAAAAGACAAGATGCCAACAAGCAGGACAAGAGTAAGCTTGCCGTTGGCGGCAATGGCGGCTCTGGTTGCCCCGTCGACGTCTCTTTTATGCAGCCTGTGACTGAGCCAGACGAACATGGAGAGTCCATTGCATGCCAGTAAGGTTGACACCGTGAGAAAAAACAGCGGCATATAGTTTTCAGCCCAGAATCCGCGCGCCCCAAGCAGGGCCATGTCTGAATTCATATTGAGATTTCCGCAGGTGATGGCCAGAAGTGCCCCAATGGCAAAAATGCGGGCAATAGTTGTCTTATCAAGGAGCAGGAAAAGAAAATTAAACGTCATAAGGAGCAGAAATAATGTGTAAATAGAGCTTTTCCACCATATATTGGAGAGAGGGTTTGGCGACAGGGCGCCATAAATTGCCATTCTCCATGGACTTTCGATTTCAAGACCAATGGAGAGCAGCCCGCTCGCCATCGCGATTATAGCCAGGAAGACGGTGCGGTTGACAAGTGGTGCAAAGGTCTTGATCCGAAAAACCTGTCCCAGAGAAGAGAGAATGCAAAGACCGGTGGAGAGACAGGCAAAAAAGACATAGGGGGTTATCAGTATACCCCATGGAACTTCCCGGGATGTCCCGAACACGTGGTCATGACCAACGTACATGGCGTGCAGACCAAAAGAGATACCGGTCAATGTTATAAGGATAAGTGCTACGAAAAGTGATGTGAGATTTTTTCCTGCAGCAACCGGTTCGTCTACTTTACTGAAAAATATCATTTGGGGCCTTCTCTGTATCATGTAGCTGTTTGATCAGCAGTTGTTGTCTGTTGACAGGTTATCAGTGGATCAGATGAGAATCATATTTTTCCCTATCTAGAATAGGTAAAACAATCTGAGAAAAAGACAACCAATTAAGGAGAATTTCAAGGAATATTGTTTCCGAAAAACGTTGCTTGAGAAAACCATCTTCCAAACAGTGTAACGCTGCTGCCATCAACTTTTGCGAGCACCCAGGCACCATTTAATGTGTACTGAAATTTACCCCTTTGTATGCAGCAGGCTGTCGACGATGCCGTGGCATTTACATGCAGTGCCAATCAGGAGCGGGGTGTCGGGCAGGGCTCTGACGCGTTCCAGGAGATGCCATAGATCATCCGGCAAAAAACCGCCCACGCCCGGATGAAACTGACGGCTTTTCAGGATGAGCGGTGAGAAATCACCACAGTCGAGTGTTGCCAGGAGGCGATACAGCGACTGCGGTCGAGGCTTCTGGGTGTAGGTGCAGAGAATATCCGGTTCGGAACAGTTCGGAGGGCAGTGAAAGTCGGCATGGGACATGACGATGCGACTGCGGTTTACCCGAATAGGATGCGGAAAAAGGTCCAGTTGTGCATCGACTATTTCTGGGCTGCGGACAATCCTCCCTTCTTTCTGGAGTCTTATTTTCAGCCAGTCAGCAGCCAGGTGAACAGGGAGGGCTGGAATAATGTTGTCGACGTCAGTCTCCAGAGTTAAATGTTCAGCCAGCCAGTCTACCCCGTCGGCACAGACAAAGTCTATGTCATTGGGCAGGCCGCAGACCGGCAGTTTATCTACCACAACAATTCTGCCGGCAACCGTATTCTTTCTTAATAATTGTGCAGCGCGCTGGCCAAAATATCCGCCGCCGATTATCCAGAAAATTCCTGTCGCAGCTGCCGTTTCGTCTTGCCCTACAGTGGTCAACGTGCATCTCCTGACAATGTTTTCGTCGCTGGCAGTCTTTTCCGGGGTGCCTTCGGCTATTTTTTAGCCGAACCGAATCACGACTGCTCGGTCAATAAAAATTTATCCTGACTTTTAATAGCTGTTGTGTGGCTATGGGGTATCTTGACAAAAAATGAGAAAAAATATATAAAACACTACTATCGCATCTTATTGCAACCGGTAAAACGGCATATTTAAACGGCTTGCAGTTCATAACACATGGTAAAAGCAAAAAAACTGACCATATCTGCCGAAATTCCAGATATTTCGAACAAAAGGGCGTGGTCCCTGTATAATAAGCATAATGAGACGAGACCGTATTGAATTATAAAAGTATCGGTACCATTGCTGCAGGGGATGAAGAGGGGGAGGGCAGAATAGCTTTTCCGATCCCACCATTATCGGCTGGTTTTTTGATCAACTTAACTGGTGCCAACCGATATCTCTTGCAATAGCGTCTGCCCATGTTATCACGACCACCAGAACAAAAGACTCCTTCTTCCAGTGGTTCGCCACCTACGAGGAGACTCAGAAGAAAATCCAGGAAACTCTTGCCGTTCCTGTTGCTTTTCGGGACTGTCGTTGTCGCGGTGTGTGTGGCGGGTGGATATTACGAGATAAAAACCTCCACTCTGCAGGCAAAGTTCCTCAGCAGGTATGGTGCCGGACTGCGCTACTATGTCGCCGATGGACCAAGTGACAAGATAGTTGTTCCGCAAAAAGGCCCCTACGATATTCGTCTGGGATATGTCCAGCTGCCAATTTTTCTGGACAAGCTGCAGAAAAAAGGCATGATCATCAGCAGACAGGCCCGCTTTAGCGAAAGCCTTCAGAACTACGCGGAAAACGGATTTTATATTCCCTACGGCGAGAAAAGTCAGGCCGGGCTGCAGATTTTGGACTCCTCTGGCCAGTCGATGTACCGGATGATCAACCCGAAGCGGGTTTACGGTGATTTTTTTGACATCCCGTATAGCGTCGTACAAACGCTGCTCTTTATAGAAAACCGGAAGTTACTGTCTGATGAGTATCCGAATATCAACCCTGCCGTTGACTGGGGGCGCTTTGCCAAGGCACTGGTTGTTCAGGCCGGAGAACTTGTGGGTATCGACATGCCTGCTATGGGGGGGAGCACCCTGGCAACCCAGATGGAGAAGTATCGTCATTCCGATAATGGTTTGACTTCATCGGCCGGGGAAAAGCTCATCCAGATGGCCTCGGCGAGCGTGCGGGCTTATCAGGGTGGAGAAGACACTACTCTGTACCGGAGACAGCTTGTTCTGGACTATGTCAACTCGGTTCCCCTCTCCGCCGCTCCAGGATTCGGTGAGGTAAACGGTCTGGGTGATGGCTTGTTTGTCTGGTATGGTACAGATTTTAGTGAAATGAACCGTTTGCTCAATCTGAATAATCCACTCGGTTTCGAGCTTGACGAGCAGGCCAGAGTTTTAAAACAGGTTATCAGCCTGATGATTGCCCATCGCCGGCCCTCCTTTTATCTTGTCGGAGGGCGAAAGGAACTGGCTATCCTTTGTAACAGCTATGTCAGGCTCCTGGCGCAGAATGGGACGATTCCCGAACCCCTGAGTGAGGCTGCCCAGGCGCAGCCACTTTTTTTTCGGGATTTCGTCAAAAATGGTGCGGCGCCGCAGATTGCCACTAATAAGGGGGTAAATGTGGTCCGCAACCGTCTAGGCCCTCTTTTCGGTACCTCGCTCTATGCACTTGACCGAATGGACCTGGCGGTCACCACGACCATAGACAGCCGGTTGCAGGAGCAGATCAGCCTCTATCTGAAAAATCTTGAGAACCCGGAGGTCGCTGACAGTTTCGGGCTCATCGGTAAATCTCTGCTGAGCGCAGATCAGACTGACAATATCAGCTATAGTTTCACCTTGTTCGAACGTACAGCTCTCGGCAATATGGTACGGGTTCAGACCGATACGACCCAATTGCCATTTGATATCAATGAAGGGAGCAAGCTGGAGCTGGGGTCAACGGCCAAGCTGCGTACTCTCGTAACATATCTGGAAATTATTGCCGAACTTCATACAGACCTATCCCGTCGAACACCGGCAGAGCTCGATGCAGTGATGCGGCAAAAAACTGATCCTCTCACCTCCTGGGTCTGCAGTCAGCTGCTGCAGAACCCGGCCCTGGCGCTAAATCCGCTGCTTGATGCGGCTATGCTGCGCAAATATTCAGCAAATCCGGGTGAGCGTTTTTTCACCGGCGGGGGTCTGCATACCTTCGGCAATTTCAGAAAGGAAGATAATAGCCGATTGGCCACGGTAACGGAATCCCTGCAGTACTCGCTCAACCTGCCCTTTGTCAGAATTATGCAGGATATCGTCCGGTACACCCAGGCCAGTCAATGGGAAAACCATAGGCAGATTATCCTGGACGATAAAGATCCCCGGCGCGTCGCAATGCTGGATAAATTTATTGATAAGGAAAGCAGGGTTTTTTTATCACGTTTCTGGACCAAATATCGGAACAAAAACGCTGAACAACGGCTGGAAACTTTTTTGGCAAGCATGAATCCAAGACTCATGAGGCTGACCATTGTTCATCGGCATCTCCTGCCCAACGCCGACCTGGCCACCTTTATCAGGTTTATTCGTCATCAGCTGCCGAATGCTGTTCTAACAGACCGGCAGTTGGCGACCATGTACGAGAAATATCGGCCAGGTGCCTTCAGCCTTAAGGATATGGGTTACCTGGCCGCAGTGCATCCCCTGGAACTGTGGCTGCTCGACTATCTGCAGCAGCCGGGAGATGTTTCCCTGCAGGACGCAATACAAAAAAGCCAGGATGTACGCCGTGAGGTGTACAGCTGGCTGATGCGCACCAAGGCCAAAAATGCCAGAGATTCGCGGATCAGGACCGTGTTGGAAGTAGACGCTTTCTCAGATATTCACCGCCGTTGGAAAAATATGGGATATCCCTTTGATCACCTTGTTCCCTCCCTGGCCACAGCGTTGGGGAGTTCAGGAGACAGACCGGCCGCGCTGGCCGAGCTCATAGGCATTATTCAAAATAATGGGCAACATATCCCGACCTACCGTATTGCTAAAGTTGAGTTTGGCAAAGATACTCCCTACGCAACCATCGTTGACCTGCCGCCGCCCAGCCCCCGCCAGGTACTGCTGCCTCAAATCGCCAAAGTGCTCAAAGAAACCCTGGGAAAGGTGGTGAGTGAGGGAACGGCTAAACGTCTGTCGAACAGTTTTGCGCAGGAAGATGGCAGCCTTTTGGCTATTGGCGGAAAGACCGGTACCGGGGATAATCGGATAGTAACCTCCTCCGGGCACAAAACGTCAGGCAGAGCCCTGAATCGCACGGCGACCTTTGTTTTTTATCTTGGCGATAATCATTTCGGAACGCTGACGGCCTTTGTCAATGGTCGGTCGGCTGGCGCCCTGAGCTTCACCTCAGCCCTGCCTCTTCAGGTACTGAAAGGGATGGTGCCGGTATTGCAGCCCTATATCAATGATTCCAAGCAAAGGGCACGACAGGAATGATCCTCCATGGCCGATGGTCGCTGTAGGGTGATATACTTCTTGACTGTTATTGCTCAGATCCTTTTTTCTTGACGTCTGCATCACTGCATTTGAGGCTTTTACGAGTTCATCTTTTAGGATAAGTGAATAAAATGCTGCGACTGTACCCATTGTTATTGTCTTTTCTTATAATTGTCTTTTCTTCTGGCCCACTTGTTGCGGCCGACCAGGACGGTAACGGTCTTGCCGAAGGATGGCCGTCTGTTCAGAGGGCGTCGCCGGAAGAAACCCTGGTCATGCTGAGCTCACTGACCGAACTGCAGGCCAATCTGAAAAAACAGCTGGCCATAACCCGGGAAAAGATTAAAACAAGCACCTCGGATGCGGAAAAGGCGCGGCTGGACATAGAGCTGCAGCGCCTTGATCGGCAGTTGTCCGATTCCTCCAATGATTTTGAACGGATAGCAACAGGAGTGGAGACTGGTCTGTTTGTTGAAAACAAATCGGAACCTTTCAGCTGGAAAGATGAGCTGACAACCCTCATAGAGCCGGCGATAAAAGAAATTAAGCGTTTGACGGTTCGCGCTCGCGAGAAGACTAAGCTAAAAGATACCATCAGTGAGCTTATCCAGAATAGCTCCAGTTGCCAATAACGCGGTTCGGCAGCTCGAGCGTTTGTACGAGGTCAGCAAAGATCAGCATATCAAAAAACAGATCAAGGAGCTGCTCCCCGAATGGCGTAATACCGAAAACAGGATCCGCAATAAATTGGAGCTGGCGCAGCTTGAGTTGAGTCAGATGGAGGACCATGAGGGCAGTCTTGTCCAGGGCTTTAGCAAGTCTATTGGTGATTTTTTTCGTGTTCGCGGACTTTATCTGGCGGTGGCTGTTTTAGTCTTCGGCTGCATAATTCTTGTCGGCCGTTTGTTGCATCGCCTGGTTTTCCGTTTCCTGGCCAGGGGAAAACTGGAAAAACGCCCTTTTCATGTCCGCCTTTTTGACCTCTTGCTCCGCATCTTCACGGTGGCTGCGGCTATTATCGGCCTTTTTTTCGTACTCTATCTGGCAGAAGACTGGTTCCTGCTGAGCCTGGCCATAATCTTTTTTCTCGGTCTTTCCTGGACCGTGCGCCAGGCTGTGCCGAGGCTCTGGCAGCAGGGACGCCTGATGCTTAACATCGGTTCGGTTCGCGAAGGAGAAAGGGTACAGATCAATGATGTTCCCTGGAAGGTCGAAACCATCCATGTTTTCTGCCAGCTGTTCAACCCGACCCTGGGGATCCATCTGCGGCTGCCCATCGAGGAGATTGTTGGTCTCGTATCCAGGCCGTATGCCCCTGAAGAACCCTGGTTCCCGTGCAAAAAAGGGGATTGGGTGGTGGTGGGAGATCGACCGAGGTGCAAGGTCGTCAGCCTGAGCCATGAATTGGTGGAAACGGTGGAGCGGGGCGGCAAACGCTATCTTTTCCAGACCGCCGATTTTCTCGGCGAGAATCCGGTCAATCTTTCCCGTAATTTCAGGCTGAGAGTTGTCTTCGGAATCAGTTACGACCTGCAGGCTCAGGCCACCTCCACAGTGCCGAAGCTGTTGAAAACGTTCATCGAGGAAAAACTTGAGGAGGAAGGATATGGAGGCAGCTGTCTCAATCTGCTGGTCGAATTCAAGGAAGCCGGGGCCTCATCTCTTGACTTGCTGATCATCGCCGATTTCAAGGGGGACCAGGCGGATATCTACTCACGACTCGAGCGGTCGATCCAGAGGTGGTGCGTCGATGCCGCCACCCGGCATAACTGGGAAATCCCCTTTCCCCAGCTCACCTTTCACTGGCCGGCGAGGGAGAGACAGTTGGCAAATCAGTCGCCGGCACCAGACACCTGTCCGACACTGGATTAAGAAAACAATGAAACTTCTGTCGTGCCTGCGCTGAGCCGATGATGGCCACCAGATCTTTTTGCTGAAAACGAAAGGTCGGTTCCGGGTTGGTCGCAAGTTTGTCGTCGCGGATAATGCCGACGACTGAGACCCCGGTGGTTTTGCGGATTTCGGCTTCGGCAATAGTCACATCTATCAGCGGACTTTCTTCTTCAAGTTCCACCCATTGCAGATCGAATTGCTGTTCGGCGGTTCGCATCTGGCCAAGAGTTCTGTATCCATTTTCAGGTGTTGCCGCGGTGGCCAGCAGCCGGTGGCGGAGGTTTTCCGTGTGGTGCTGAATCTCCGGTACGGGAATTCGCAGATAGAGAAGCACCTGCCTGATCATCTCCAGGCCCGCTTCAAATTCGGGATATACCAGGTCGACAACTTCCAGCTCCTGGAATACATCGAAAAATTCCGGATCGGAAATACGGGCGACCACCCTGATGTCGGGGTTGACTTTTTTGGCGTGGCTGATAATGGAGCGGGCGACAACAATACCCGGCATGGTCACAACGAGAAGCGAGGCGCGCTGTATCAGCAGGGCCTCCTGGACGATTTCCTGGCTGCCGTCGCCATAGACAATTGGAAAGTTTGCCGCCTTTGCCCGTTCGATGCGCAGTCTGGTCAAGCTCAACCAGGACAAAGGGGATAGCCAGTTGCTGCAGCACCTCGGCAATCTGAAAACCGATGCGGCCGCATCCGGCGATAACCACATGATTGCGAAGTTCATTCTCAGGGAAATTGAGTGATTCCAGAGGTTCGTGTTTTAACAAACGTTTTTTCAAGCCGTAGAACCGTGATGTCTGAGAGGATATAAAAGGAGTCAGCACCATTGTCACAACCGCCATGGTGAGAAACATATTATAGAATTCACTGTTGATGGACTCACTGGAAACGCCGATCCGGGCCAGGACAAAGGAGAACTCCCCCACCTGAAACAAGCCAAGCCCGACGGCAAGTGGAATGACATTGCGGTAACGGAAGGCCCAGGCGATAAGAGCAAAGATGCATCCCTTGCCGATGCTCACAACAATTACCAGGACCAGTATCAGAGAAAAATGGCTGAGGAGAAAACGGGGATCAAGGAGCATGCCCACAGAGGCAAAAAACAGCAGACCAAAGAGGTCGCGAAGAGGCACAATGTCACTGAGAGCCTGATGGCCGTAATCCGACTCGCTGAGCACCATGCCGGCAATAAAGGCGCCGAAGGCAAAGGATAATCCGACCAGATAGGTTGTATAACCGACGCCCAGGCCAATCGCCGTTATCGCCAGAATAAACAATTCCCGGGAACCAAGCCTGGCGATGGTCTTGAGCAGGTAGGGCAGCAGCCGGGTACCGAGGAAAAACATGGCAGCAAGAAAGAGCTGCTGCCTTGATAAAGGCATAGACCGAGAATTCCAAGGCCTGTCGCAGGGTCGTTTAACTGCGGCAAGATGATCATCAATGGCACGACCGCCAGATCCTGAATAATGAGCATGCCGATCATCACTTTGCTGGAGAGAGTGCCCAGCCAGCCCTGGTTCATCAGTGTTTTGAGGATGACCATGGTTGAGGAAAGAGATATCAGAGAGCCGAACCAGAGGGCTGTCTTCCATTCCCAGCCAAACAGACGGCCGATGGCAAAGCCAAAACCAATGGTAAGAAGCATCTGCAAAGGGGTGCCGATCAGGGCAATATGTTTTACCGGTTTGAGATCCTTGAGGGAGAACTCAAGGCCAAGGGCAAAAAGCAGCAGGGCAACGCCGATCTCGGCGAGAAGTTCAATGTCATGGGTTTCGGTAATGGTCATTCCGCCGGTATGCGGTCCGAGGATAATACCGGCGAGAATATATCCGAGAATCAGCGGCTGGTGCAGCCGCTGCATAATCAGACCGCAGAAAAAGGCTGTCAGGACCAGGATGATGATATCGGCGGCGATTCCCATAAAATACACCTCAGTAATAAAGAAAAGCTGAAAAAAAGACGGCGAGGTAAAATCTCCCCAAGGAGTAAAGCAATTTCTCATCTGTCTCCTGTCCCCCTGAGAGCCTTGCGTGCCATGCTGTGTCGTTTATTACGTTTACCAGGACTATTATTTTCTTGCAACGTACGTTAATGTTATTATAATTATCATTATAATGTTAATTTGCAGCTCCGGGGCACACGGAAGAAAACAGTGCGCAAGGATTTAACTAACGCAGGGTGAATGAAAAACGGCACGACGGAGGTTGTGCGATGTCTGCTAAAACGGAAAGAATTACCATACTGGGAACGCCGGATTTTAAGGCTTTTTTGACCAGAGAAGCAAAAAAAGAAGGGGTCAGCTTGTCCCACCTGGTCAGGGAGCGGTGTCAGCAAAAACCACCGGACAACAAGGATGAAGAACTTTTGCTGATGTTGGTGTCGGAAGTGGTGGAGGCAACGGCCAAGGCGAAAATATCGCTGGAGAAAGGGCTGGAAGATGTTGAAAAGGTATTAACCGAGATTCGGAGAGCTGCATGAGCACCTTAAAAGATGTAATTGCGGCAATGAGAGAGGTGCTGCTGCTGGCTGACAAGGTGGAGCGTACAGGAAATGTTCTGACAGAAATCTCCAAAGAATTGCGTGATCATGACCGCAGGCTGGTTCGATTGGAAACATTGGTCGAGGTGGCAAAATCCCAGGCGCAATTGTCAGATAAGGCACATTGATGAACTCGTAAAAACCTCGAATCACGATGGATAAGTAAAAAGCTTCATAATGGTAATTTTTATGACGCCATCACATTAATTCTACCCACGTGTTGATAATGACAACTAAAAATCCGTCTCCGGCAAAAAATGAAGACAAAATAAAAACGAGAAACAAGAAGGACGTCCGCTGTCCGGTTGTCGGCATAGGGGCATCTGCAGGAGGCCTGGAGGCATTTGAGGCCTTTGTTAAAGCACTGCCGGAAGATTTAGGTATCGCCTACGTCCTGGTCGTTCATCTCGATCCATCCCATGCCAGCATCCTGCCCGAGCTCATTCAGAAGAAAACCAGGATGAAAGTCTGCCAGATCACCGACAATATAGAGATAGTACCGGACCAGATATTTATCATTCCACCCAACAAAGATCTGGTTATTATCAACAAAACTTTGCAGCTCCTTGACAAGAAAAAGCCCCGGGGGACCAACCTGCCAATCGACACCTTCTTTCGCTCTTTGGCCCAGGACCTGGGAAGCATGGCCACTGGTATTATTCTCTCCGGTACCGGTACCGACGGCACCCTTGGTGTCCGGGCCATAAAAGGGGAGGCCGGGCTGGTCATGGTCCAGGACCTGCAGTCGGCAAAATATGACGGGATGCCCCGGAGCGCTATTGCCTCAGGTCTTGCTGACTATGTTTTGCCCCCGGAAAAGATGCCGGAACAGCTCGGTCGCTTTGCAGTGCATCAGGTTAGGGCTCAGGAAGGGGGGACCCGGCCAGGCGATGAAAACATGGCCCAGGCCCTGCAGAAGATTTATGCCCTGCTGCGAACCGCCACCAATCATGATTTTTCCCTGTATAAGAAAAACACTATTTGTCGCCGCATCGAGAGAAGAATGCAGGTCCAGCAAATTGACAATATTGATGATTATGTCCGGTACCTTCAGGAATCCGACACAGAAACCGCCACCCTGTTCAACGAACTGTTGATCGGCGTCACCAGCTTCTTCAGGGATTCTGTTCCATTTGAATTGTTGAAAGATATATATCTTCCGGAGTTGCTGAAAGATAAGCCGGATGAGTATCGGATCAGAATCTGGGTCCCGGGATGCAGCAGCGGCGAAGAGGCCTACAGCCTTGCTGTCATTGTTCGGGAATGCATGGAAACACTGGGGCGCAGGTTTGAAGTACAGATCTTCGGCACTGATCTTGACGAAAACGCCATCAATGTCGCCAGGATCGGCAGGTATCCGGATTCGATTGCCGCTGATGTTTCTCCGGAGCGGCTGAAGAGGTTTTTCACCAAAGAAGAAACGTATTACCGGATTAATAAAAATATTCGTGAAATGGTGGTCTTTGCCCCGCAAAACATTATTAAAGATCCACCATTTACCAGACTTGACCTGCTGAGTTGCCGGAACCTTCTCATCTATTTCGGACAAAAACTGCAAAATCAACTGCTGCCGATTTTTCACTATAGCCTGAAAGAGGACGGTCTTCTCTTTCTGGGTTCTTCGGAATCCATCAGTCAGACAACGGATCTTTTCACAGTTCTTGACAAGAAATGGAAAATATTCAAATGCCAGCCGTCAGGCCGAACGACGCTTCCGGCTTTGTATTATCCAACTGCGGAACCTGTTCTGCAACTGGTCGAGAAAGAAGCTCTTGCCAGCAGTCAGGATAGAGATGTCAATACTACTCGGCTTTTAAAGGTAATGCTTGCCCATAGCAACCTGCCCCCCAGTGTGGTGATCGACGACTCGGCTAATATTATTTTTATCCATGGCCGTACCGGCCGCTTTCTCGAACCGGCCGAGGGAGAGACCAGCGCCAATATTGTCAAAATGGCCAGACCGGGATTGCAGGCGGATCTTGGCCGTGCCATTCGCAGGCTGGCTGCCGATCGACAGGAAATGAGGATTTCCGGACTGCGCATCAATGATAACGGTGGCCATGTGGACGTGAATATTATTCTGAGGCCGCTGCCTGATTTTCAGACCGGTCAACGTCGTTTGACGATGGTCATGTTCGATGAAATTCCGGCAGCAGACGATACGCTTCCGGATCTTGCACCAGACTCTCATAGCGGTGGAAAAGAGAGATGAGGTAAAAAAACTCGAAGATATCCTGCAGACGACGATCGAGGAAATGGAGACCGCCAACGAAGAGCTCAAATCGACCAATGAAGAGCTGCAGTCGACCAACGAGGAACTGCAAAGTACCAACGAAGAACTGGAGACCTCAAAGGAGGAAATGCAGTCCTTAAATGAGGAGACAACCACGGTCAACGCGGAATTGCAGAGCAGGATCGACGAGTTGGTTGCCGCCAATGACGATATCAAGAACCTGCTTGATGCCACTGAGATTGCGAGTATCTTTCTCGATATCGAACTTAAGATCAGGAGATACACCCCGAAAGCGACCGAGCTCTTTCATCTGACCGCGAGCGATATTGGTCGTCCAATAATGCATTTCGCCACCTCTTTGCAGAATGTGCGGTTAATCGAATATGCGGAAAAGGTGCTGACTGATTTAAGCCAGCATGAGTCTGAAGTTGGTGACGAAAAAGGCAATACATACCGAATGCGGGTACGACCCTATCGTACTATAAACAATGTTATTGACGGCGTCGTCATCACTTTTGAGGATATATCAAAATATAAAGAGCTGATGGAGGCCCTGACTGAAAGGGAGTCTCTGTGGTACGGCCTGGTGGAGAATGCCCCCATGGGGATATTTATAATGAACAACGGGCGATTTGCCTATCTCAACCCAGAGGCTTTGGAGATTTTTGGTGCGTCCTCCATGGACGAGATGCTCGATGGGCCGGTTTTCGAAAGAATCCATCCGGACTTTCAGGATCTGCTGGGTGAGCAAGCCGAGATCCTCATAAAAAAAGACAGCCGGTGCCGGCAATGGAGGAGAGATGGCTGCGAATGGATGGAGTCTCTACCGACCTGGTTCTTTCGGCTGCTCCTATCCTTTTCAAGAAACAGCTCAGCGCCCTGGTCTTTATCCGAGAAAAACTGTAGGAGGTTGTTGGCATCATTACTGTAAGGAGGTCTGCATGGTAAAAGATCCTCACAAGAATAAATTTACCGAACTGCGTCTGCGTGCTCAGAGGCTTACCTTAAGAGTGGGCCGGAACGGCTGGATATGTCCCATGACGGATGTCCAGAAGCTGGTCCATGAACTCGACACCTATCAGATCGAACTGGAGCTGCAAAATGAGGATCTGCGCAATGCCCAGGAAGAGCTTGAACAGATCCCGCCGCCGCTATACCGACCTCTATGACTTTGCCCCGGTTGCTTATTTTACGATAAATGACGACAGGGATGATTATGGAGGCGAACCTGCGCGCCGGAGAGTTGTTTGGGGTGGCCCGGGGACAACTGCTCAACCGACCATTTTCCAATTTTCTCTTTGCCGAAGATCAGGATGTGTTCTATCTCCACAGAAAAAAGCTTATGGAGACCGGGCAGCAACAATCCTATGAGCTGCGGCTGCAGAAAACAGACGGGTCTCCTTTTATGCCCTGGTGGAACCTCCCAACAGAGAATAGCCGGTGATCTTCCAGATCAATTTCGAGTTATGGTGAATGACATTTCCAGTCGAAAGCAGGCGGAACTGGCCAAAGTTCAACGTCTGAAAGACCGATACCGGGCTATTGTCATGGACCAGAGTGATCTGGTCTGCCGCTTTGACCCCCAGGGCAGGATAACTTTTGTCAATGATGCCTATTGTCGATACTTCGGGATCAGCCATAAGGATATCCTCGGCACCAATTTTCTGCCGTCTATCCATGAAGAAGACCTGCCTAAAGTCAGAGATCATTTCAAGAATCTGACCCGGCAAAAGCCGGACAAAACCATTGAACATCGAGTGTATTTGCCGGATGGAAAAATATATTGGCAGCAGTGGTCCGGCAGAGCTTTATATGACGAGGAGGGAAGCTGTCTTGAATATCAGGCCGTCGGCAGGGATATCACCAAACTCAAAGAAACAGAAGAAACAATTGCGAAGGAGAACGCAATTACGGCAGCTCTTTCTGGATGCTCTCCCCTGTATCGCCATGCTTCTCGAATATGATAGCCGCCGAATAGTTGCCGCCAATAAGGCGGCTATAGCCGTGGGGGCAGTACCGGGCGAACAATGTTATGCGGCCTGGGCCGAAAGGGACACGCCGTGCTCCTGGTGTCTTGCACCGAGACTTTGGGCAAAGAATGAAGCACAGAACGATCAATTCTGGGCGCATGGTAAATATTGGGATGCCTACTGGATTCCGGCTGGCGAAGGTCTCTATTTACATTATACCTTTGATATTACGGAAAAACATGAAAGCGAAGAAGCTTTGAAAAAGGCCTATGATGAACTGGAGCAGACGAGTTATGGAGCGTACCCTGGAACTGCAGAAGTCCCATGCCCAGTTGCTCCATTCTGAAAAACTTGCCGCCGTGGGCAATCTTTCCGCCTCTATCGCCCATGAATTCAACAACCCTCTCCAGAGTGTCATGACTATTCTCAAAGGGATTGGACAATATGCTTCCCTGGATAAAAAGGAAGCAGAGCTCGTCACCCTGGCTCTTCAGGAGTGTCACCGGATGAAAAATCTCATCATCAATCTCAGGGATTTTTTCCAGCCAACCTCCGGCAAACTTGGCGAGGTCGACCTTCATGCTATTCTTGACGCCCTGCTGTTAATCAGCAAAAAAGACTTTCACAGCCGCAGGATTACGGTTGTAAAAAAATATGGAGACAATATTCCCCCGATCATGGCAGTTGCTGATCAGCTGAAACAGGTCTTTCTCAATCTTTTCAATAATGCAGCAGATGCCTGTGAAGGCGGCGGGGTTATCACTATTACTACAGAAGCAATCAGTGCGAACAGAGCATTGCCGTCCATATTGCTGATGACGGTGTAGGCATAGACTCGGTAAATATGGCGCATATCTTTGAGCCGTTTTTCACCACCAAGCCGGCGCTCAAAGGTACCGGTCTTGGACTGTCGGTAAGTTATGGTATTATAAAAAAACATGGCGGCCGCATTGAGGTAAAAAGTGAACGGGGCAGGGGATCGACTTTTTCAGTTTATCTGCCTGTTGAGAGTGTCAATAATGAACAATAAATCAATACTGCTGGTTGATGACGAAGAAAATATCCTGGCCTCAATCGGCTGGGTACTCGAAAAAAACAACTTCAAGGTAACAACGGCGACCAATGGCCGGCAGGCCATCGACCTCCTCCGGGCTAACCACTATGACCTGGTAATTACTGATCTGATAATGGCCGAGGTGGATGGCATCGCGGTTTTGAAACAGGCGAAAAGCTCGACCCTGATGTCGGTGTCATCATCCTGACCGGGTACGGCGATGTTGGTTCAGCTGTTGAAACACTGAAGCTGGGGGCTGATGATTATCTGCAAAAGCCTTGTGATATTGATGATTTGCTCAATAAAGCCAGGCGCAGTTTTGAAAAGCAGGACCTGGTCGCCAAACTGCGCGACCAGAATGAGCAGCTTAAAAATGAGATAGCCACCCGCAAGACCATCGAGTTGAAACTCCAGGCGGCCCGTGCCAATCTGGAGCAGCAGGTGGAGGCCAGGACGGCGGAGTTAACCGATACTGTCGATGAATTGAACACTGTCTTGAAGAAATTGTTGATAAGAGAAAAAGAATTACAGGAAAAAAATCACGAACTCTATGATATCAACACAGCCTTAAGTACCATGCTGAAGAGAAGAGAACGGGAGCATAATGATATCAGGAAAGAGATTGCCGCAAAAACGGTTGAGATGGTCCTCCCGCTCCTGAAAAAGGCCCAAAGCAAAGTGACCGGTTCAGCCAGAGATTATATGGCAACCGCCCAGGCAAATCTGCTGGATGTTTTCTCGGGCCATTCACATGATCTTGCTCTCATCAATGCCAAGTTGGCCCCTCGGGAATTGCAGATTGTTCACTATATCAGACAGAATAAAACGTCCAAGGAGATAGCCGATATTTTAGGCCTTACGGTCAGCACGGTAGAATCCTATCGAGAAAATATCAGAAAAAAACTCAGATTAAAAAACCAGAAAATAAATCTCAAAAAATTCCTTACTTCGACCCTCTAGTCCGGTATTTTTATACCGCATTTTCTTGCCGACTGCAGTATTGCCTTTCTCCATCTTCCTCCCCAAAATATAACTTAGTCAAGACAGTAAGAAACACTTGTTCTGAAAGACAGAGGATATCTTGTATGTTGAGGCGCTCGATTATATTTTAGCATGGCCTGTTGCTATTGGATTCGCCCTTTTCCTGTGGGGATGTAATTTGAGTAGAGAAAAGAGGCGAAGAATTAGAGGAGCAAAAATGACAGCCTTCACCGCGAAAGGGGAAAGAAGAATTTCCTTGAGCGAGAAGGATCATAACAGCATGAAGCGCAAATCAAACAGGTTCAGAACCAACGGCATAGTCGCTCTGACCGGTTTGGAAGAACCGGTGCTCAGTAATATCTACGATATCGGCTCAGGTGGGGTCTCGTTTCTACATGCCGATGAAATTGCCATCGATAATGTCGAATTCAAGATGGATATTCTCATCTATGACAGTTTAACTGGCTTTGAATATTTTATCAGTCAGGTCAAAGGACGGGTTGTCTGGAGGGAATTGGTTTCTGACCCGGAGAATAATATTCCCGATCTGGCGCTTCAATGTTGCGTTCTTCGATCTGGACAGTTCACAGCAGAGCAGGCTGCAGATCCTGTGCAATCAGCAACGGACAGCAAATGTCTGGTTTCTTGACGAACGTTTACCGAAGATATCGTACGATGGGTGAAAAAGGTCGCTCAGATTGAAATCAAATAATTGATTGAGGGGGAGACAGGGCTCGTTTGGTCTGTTTGCCGGAGGTTCCCTGGCTATTTCTAATGCTGCCCAAAGAAAGCCAAAAAAAAATTATTGTTAAAAAAACACTGGCATATCAGTTGGGCGGGTGGCTCCTTTTTATCGTCTGCGCCCTTTTATTTATCGTCTCAAGCATTAGAACCTGGCAACCACTGATTTTTGCGGGCAGTATCATTTTTCTTTTAGCCTGCATTCTTTTTATTATCCCCCTGGTTGATTCCCTGCGGGAGGAAAGAAATAGAACGGATAGTTGAGTAAAGAGGACCATCTCAACACTCTTGAGCCAACAATGTTGCATCCCGAAAAATGAATAGCACCAGGCAGGAGCGAACAAAACATCTGACAACGCTTTTAGATGGGTGGGGATTATTATGCCGGCAATGGGAAAATTGTCTCTTCGGTCTTTTTTCTACAACACCATCATCTTTTAACAACCTGGAACTTTAAAATTGAAGGAGGCTGGCCATGAAAGAAATCAAAAAAATTATCGTGCCGATAGATTTTAACGAACATACCCAGCAAATTGCTGAATATGCTTTTTACATTGGCAGGAAACTGGGCGCCATTGTGAAATTGACGCATGTTGTCGAACAGCCATTTTATTATGGCGACATTGAGTATCCTTCTATTAGCCCATATACCGAAGAACTGGGGAAAGAGGCGGACAAGATAATGCAGGCGCTTGTCGAAAAGTACAAGAAAGATTTTGCGGCCTGTGAGGGGAAAGTCATCCGTGGGGATATTGCTGACTCCATCATTAAATACGCCGCAGATGAACAGGCTGATCTCTTGATCATCGGCACCCATGGCAGGAGGGGACTGGAAAAAATGTGGCTGGGCAGTGTCGCCGAGCGAGTCATAAAAGGAGCGCCGTGCCCAACACTTACCTGCAATCCGTATAAAGAGACCATATGATATTGCGCGGAAACGTGGCGAACAGCACGAATGCTGATGGGAAAAAGATTTGAGCCGAACACTGCAGCTCGATAAGAGCAAGAAAAGGAACCAGTTATCTATTCATTTAACAGGAGTATGAGCGATGCCGGAAGGAACTGTAAAGTGGTTTAATGATGCAAAGGGATATGGTTTTATTCAACAGGATGGGGGCAAGGATGTTTTTGTCCATCATACGGCTATTCAGGCTGTTGGGTTCAAGTCTCTTACCGAGGGAGAACGGGTCACTTTTGATATCGTTGTCGGACAGAAAGGTCCGGCTGCGGATCGGGTCGTAAAAATTTAAAAGGAGGGCCGCTGATATATCCGTTGCTCTATTGGCAACGGATATATCTGCGGCTGTTCCATCGTCACCGAAGGAGTGCGCGACATACTCGTATTAAAAGGAATTGTTATGCAGAATTTTGCCAAAACGACCACGAAGCTCGAAGCAATGTACCAGGGTGAGCAGAGTGTCAACGGATTGCAAAACCTGGTGAACTACTATCAAAAATTGTTCGATAGAAAAGAAAACCTTGATTATTACAGCCCGGAAGACTATCAGAACGCCAAACGATGTTTTGTCAAATACCTCCTGAAGAATAGAGGACTACTCGAGGAATAGTTATGCTCATGAAGAGATGTACAGGCCAAAGCCAGGAAGATGGGCATCAAAGTACAGAAATTGAAAAAAATCGATCTCATTCGAAAAATTCAGATCGAAGAGGGCAATACGCCATGTTTTCAATTAAATGGTGATACCTGCGGGCAAAAGGATTGCTGTTGGCGAAGTGACTGTTTAGCGTGATCCGGCGACAGAGGCAGTGAACAACTCTGTCGCGTGTGGCACTGCACTTTTCACTTTAAAAGAGGTCAGAAAATGCGCAAAAAGACCGTTCTGCTGGTAGATGATGAGCAACCTATTCTTAAATCTCTTGGCAACTATCTGGAAAAGCAATGCATTTTATGTCAAACCTGCAGAAAGTGGAGAAGACGCTCTCGCTGAACTTCGTTCAGTACAGTCCTACGATCTGGTTATAACTGACCTGGTCATGCCGGGAATCAGTGGTCTTGATGTTTTGAAAAAATTCAAAAAGGCCCACTCTGAAACAGGTGTATTCATCCTTACCGGACATGGCAATATGTCGCGGGCGATAGAAGCATTACGCTCAGGTGCCGATGATTTTCTTCTCAAACCATGTGATGCAGAAGAACTGATTCTGAAAATGGAGCGCTTTTTTGAACAACAGGATGCGCGCAGAATAATAAAGATCTACGAGAAATTCCTGCCGATTTGTATGTATTGCAAAAGAATCAGGGACGATAGCGGTATGGAGGTCGGAAAGGGAAGGTGGATGCCGATGGAAGAGTATCTCTGTCATAAAAGTGGTGCTGATCTGACCCATGGCTGCTGTCCTGAATGTTTTGCTGCCCACATAGATGATTTTTAGAACATCTGAAATCTGCGCAAAGATCGAGCCGTTCGACCTGGTTAGCCAAACTGCAATGTTTTTGAGAAAGTCCCCTCCTGCAGACTGACGGTCTGAATCATAAAGCTCTGCTGCCTGCCTATGCGTTTTTATAGTTCTTGACAATTCATTCCTGTTTTATTCAAATTGAAGTTGGTGAGTTTGTGCCGGTACTTGTGAAATGCAGGAAGGGGACTTCTGGCGTACAAGAATAAAAAGTGTTTTCGACGCCATCATGCTTAATGTAATGCCATCCTTCGGTGTACCTTTCAAGACTTGCTGGTGGGGGAGTCAGGTACGAAACTGTTTTTTGAGGTTAGACCCATGAAAAAAAAGGTTGCAATGACCCAGTTACAAAAAAACACTTGTGATGTGTTTTCTCATAGTTGCACTGCTGGTCAGCCCACTTTCGGCATTGTCGGAAATGGGAGAACGCAGAATAGGAGTAAAGGAGAACAGCGCCGAGATGATGGCTGTCGATCTTATTGCGGCTAGACCGATAGGTCTGGTGGCAACAGTTGGTGGTGCACTGGTTTTTCTGGTATCATGGCCTTTTTCTGCCCTTGGAGGGAATAGTGACGAAGCCTGGCGAACTCTGGTGGTCAGTCCGGCGGAATATACCTTTAAGCGACCTCTTGGGGAGTTCGAAGACTCTCACTCCGTGTTCGAGAACTAGGTTTACCCAGACAGGTTGGCTATAGCAGGAAAGATTGTATCACTGACAGGGGACCTGTACTCTCTCTCTCACGGAATACGGATAGGAGGTCCAGAAACGACGACCATCCTCTCTCCCTATCTGGCCCCCATCTCCATATACTGTTCGCTCTTCGACGCAGATGCCCGGTTGCGAGGCAACTGCTCCCGATCCATGATCCGGGTACGGGAGTCCGTACACAACTGTGCCGGGAGGGGGATTTATATACCTGTTGCCGAGCAAAAGGGTTCCGGGAACATCGATATAAACTCCTGCCCCTTTATATTTTTGCCCGCCCTGGTGCCAGGAGTAGTACCACCTGGCTTAACGGGAGTGTTACCTCGCGCTGCGAGAGCAGATGTACCTGCCACGCACAGGATAATGGTTAACAGGAGAATCTTTATCTTCATAGCTTTTACTCATAACTTATTATCACCGCGTCACGCTGCAGTTCTTCGGTGAGTGAAAATTGGCACTGATCCCGGTGAGTGTGAGAAAAGGCGGGCGCCTTTTTAATATTCTTCCGGTCGATAAACATCAAAAAAAGTTTTTTCACCAATAAGAGAATCGATATCTCCCTGAATTTTTCGTATTTCCCTGCTGCCCATCCACTCTATCCAGTCATCAGCTGTTTTCCACTCACTGATAACAATACATTCACCGGGGTCGTTTAAACGAGAGTATGTTGCCCGTGATATGAATCCCTGGTGTTTTTCTGCGTGATCCCGTAATTGTTTAAGGAGAGGAATCAGTTCTTTTTGTCCGAGAAATGAAAGCGTCTTTTTTTCAATATTCTTCCGGTCGGAAATATATCGAAAAAAAGTTTTCATTACCGATGAGAGAAAATCAATTTCTCCCTGAAATTTTTCAGTGTTTCCCTGCTTATCGGACCCGCCAAAAGAAAAAATGTCCGGTTTATGCCAGAATTAAGTACTCATCGGCTGTCTGACAATCTCCTTTTCCGGCAGATAGCCGACCATTTGATCTTTTTTAAACTATTGGCTGCGCGTTGACCTGTATTCTTTAATTTTTTGCTCAATCTGAACGACATCCCCGTGTCGCTCCAATGCATCCGTTGTCGCTTTGATGGCGATAGCAACGACGATCCCAGTAAAGATAATGCCGCAAAACGCTATCAGCACGGAAAGACAGCGGGATATTTTTTTCATCGGCACGAAATCACCATAACCAACGGTTAACGCCGTGATAAACGACCAGTACAGCGCATCAAGTCTGGACCATGACTCCCGCCTGCCGACAATCTGTCCACAACTGACAATGATCACCAGCAACAATAAAAAAACCGGCGATGCCAGCTTAAAACCCCAGAACAAGTAACGTAAAAACGTAATTGCATAATCCATAAATACTCCAGAGAGCCAAAGCGGCAGGTTGGTTGTTCAGCTGTTTTGCAGCTGGCACTGAAGAATGATCAATAGCAGCGGAAAGAGTCCGCGCAGGGGAAGCATAGCATGGTTTGCGGGCAGGCGACAACAAAGGTTTTTTACAGGCAATGACAGGCTTGCAATAGTGCTGCATGTGTATCATTGTCAAATGAGCAGAGTTTTACCTCACATCGTTTCTTCCTTATCACCAGCCCGGTTTTCTGAGCTGGTTTTTTATGGAGGTTTTATGCGAATTATTGCCGCACCCAATGCCTTTAAAGGCAGTATGAATGCTCTTGAAGCAGCCGAGGCCATGAAAAGAGGCATTCTTGCCGCCGTTCCCGAATGCGAGGTGATCTGCGTTCCTGTCGCTGACGGAGGTGACGGTCTTACCGAAATTATGGCCCAGGCGCTTTCCGGGGCTCTTATTGAAAGATATGTCAAAGGACCAAGGATGGCGACCTGCCTTGCTACCTTTTGCCTGACTGAAAATCTTGCGGTTATTGAAATGGCCAGAGCGAGCGGCCTGGCGCTGCTTGCAAAAGATCAGCAGGATCCGACGATGACCTCTTCATACGGAACAGGTGAGCTGATTGCTGCTGCCATGGACGCCGGGGCAAGGCGTATCGTGGTCGGTCTTGGCGGGAGCGCCACATGCGATGGGGGCATTGGCATGGCCTCGGCCCTGGGGTATAGGTTTTATCGCCAAAGATGGGCAGGAGCTGGAACCAATCGGAGGCTCTCTGCCTCATATTCACACAATAGATACAACCAGGGTGGATAAACGGCTGTCGGCAACGGTCTTTGAAGGCATCTGTGACGTGACCAACCCACTTGTCGGAGAAAACGGAGCGTCGTTTGTCTACTCACCGCAAAAAGGGGCAACGGTGGCGCAGGTAAAGTTGCTCGATAAAGGATTGAGGAATTTAGCTGATATTGTCGACCGGCAAATCGGAGTCGATATCCGCCACCTGCCGGGAGCCGGTGCCGCAGGGGGGCTTGGCGGCGGATTGTATGCGTTTTTGGGCGCCGAACTTAAAAAGGGAATTGATCTGGTCATGGATCTTGTCAACCTGAAGGAACATCTGCGGGGCGCAGATCTTGTCCTGACAGCTGAGGGGCAGATCGATTACCAGACAAAATTTGACAAGGCTCCGGCTGGTGTTGCCCGGGCGGCCAAAGAGGCAAATATCCCATGTATAGCAGTATGCGGCAGCGTCGGGGAGGGAATAGAGGAGCTGTATGAGATAGGTCTCCAATGCGGTTTTTTCGCTGTGTAAAGGACCACAATCCCTCGATTCGGCGATTAGGAACGGAGCTCCTCTGCTCGCTTTCGCGGTGGAACAGGTGGTTCGAACTTTTATTGCAGGAAAAAGCTAGCCTGGCATCGGCTCGCTCATAGCGAAAGTATTTCGTCAAATTTTACTATCACTCCGACCTTGGAATAGCTGTAGTAGTCTAAATTTGAGTTGGTTTCCTCGTAGGAAACGCCCAATTCGGGTGCATAGCCAAATATCTGCCAGTTGATTTTTTTTAAGGTAACCCCGACCATAAAGCGTGTGTCCTTGCGTGTCTCGCCCCAGAAAGGATCTTCGCCTTCGTACAGTCTTTTTCCGGCCGAGGCAAAAGGTTTTAATCTCCAGTCGTAAATGACATCAAAACTTAAATTGAGTCCCAGTGCTCCTCCATAGTAGGAGTAAGGATCTTCCTCGGTTATCGATTTTTCCAGATAAATATAACCCGAGGTGTAGATATTACTTGAGGCCCGACGGGCAATATTGGTTGTTACGGAAAGATTTGTGGCATCAAGATAGTCGGCGTTCGGCACCTGTAATTTACCTATTTTGAATTCACTGTTCAGGTTGAACTGGTACAGGGGCTGGGGAATGTAGACAAGTCCCACATAGGGGAATTCATAGAGATGTTCATTATCATAGTAGGATTCTTCAATTCCGCCCTTGAACTTGACTTTCGGCAGGGGGGGAGGCGCAATGAACAGGCCGAAGTCCGTTCCCCAGCGGTCGAAATGCCCTCCGGAAAAGTCGGAATAATGGGCATCGAGATACCCCGACAGCGAGGCTGACTCGGTGATGGCCTTTGCGGCGCTCACTGAATATCGGATTCCATAAATTGTGTCGTTGTCGTCAGGGGGGACTATTCTCAGCGGTTGACCGCCGATGACGATCTGGCGGCTGTCGGTAAAATTTCTTGGATTGCTGTCGCTGACAAGGGAAACACCGAACTTGATAAAGCCCAGGGCAGCGTCGATTGCATCAAGATAAAGGAGGACGTTCTCCTTGACCGACCAGGGGATATCGGGCTTCCGGAGGACATCCTCAAAAACCTCCCGGGATGATCGATAGCGGCGATCAAGAAACAGGGCTCTCGCCAGCTCCAGCTGCACCCTGGGGCTTTGGGTCTTTTTGACCAGGGATTCAAAGATGCCGATGGCCGATACGTAATTGCCCTTTTCGACTTCCTCAATCCCGATCTGAAATAAAATCTGCAGCGGATCGACGGCTGCAGTTTTTACGGTAACTGTCTCGTTTGCAGTACTGTCTGCGGCAAGAACAAAGCCTCCATCCCCCACTGTTATGAACTGTGGGAGACAGAGGCTGAAAAGAAAGATAAATAAAAATTGCAATTACTGTTTCGCTCCGTAACCGCCGATATAGGTCTCCACGCCTGTACCTTCCAATGCAAATACGCCGCCCAGCTCTTCGGCGTTCGGGCCATAAAACTGACCGGATGACGATCCCGTCAATCCTGTCGCGGATACATTCCCGGAAAAGGCAGTTTGATCCCGGCGCATAGTTTAATGTGCCGGCCATATTGAGATTTGGCGAGGGGGGCGGAAGTTCATCTGTTAAGGGTGGATTGGTGATGCTTATCGCTGTCGTTCCTGCAGTTTCTAAGGCTATCGAGCGATTGAGAAAGTTAACATTTGCTGTCAATTCACTGGCTGTAATGTAAGTTCTCTCCCGCTCCATCTACATATATGCCACCAGTAAGTCCGGTGAAGGTCGCACTGCCTGTTGTGGGAATAGCGCTTCCTGTTGTGGGAACACCCACAGTCGCTGCTCCCAAAGTGCCGTCTGCCTCTCCAAGTACTGGTTTCCCATACGCCAAATGTTTGATATTGCCAGTTTATGTCTGGGTCGTCCGTATTGGCTATGATACCGATATCGGTCTCAGAGGCGTTGATCATAGTCACCACCACCTCACTGTCATCAATAATGCCCCATTAGTCTCATCCCATGTCACGGTGGTTGTCGGTGTGGTTATGGAAATCTGCTCTATAGTATCATTACCCCTGTATGAAATCGTCACGGTGGCTGGGTTCACTCCCTCATCTTAACGCTGGTAACAGCACCCCCAACGTATGTATACGTTGCATCTTGGGCGACTCCTTCAGATATGACAGCATACGGAGCAGGCTGTCGCTGCTGCCACCGCCCCGCCTCCTCCGCCACAGCCGACAAGAATCAGAGTAAACAGGCTGGAAATCATTGTCGATTGAAAAATTGTTGTGTTCAATGTCTCTCTCCTTTTAAATTTTCATCCATAAAACAGCCCTTTCCCACACTGCAAAATGGCTATGGCCGTAAAAGTTTTACCTGATGGAAAATAGTATCAATTTGTTACACTAAAAACAAAAGGTTTCTTTTGTATTGGCAGGGGACAAAGTGAGGAGCAATAGTATCAAGATACTTGATTTCATCGCCTGGATATAGTCATATTACAAGTTAGTAATTGCCGAGTGGCCAACCATCATTCGATATCCTGGCAGATGGACCTTGGAAATCATTGCTGAAGTTGTTGTGATTGGGTAGGATATGAGTTCCGCCCTATACAGATTCTTGGGTAATCTATTGAATATATCTACCGATTATATTTCGGTCGTAAAGGGGCGAGACATATGAGAAGGAATTGTTTCGTTATAGGGTAAGTCACTGCTGTCAGGCGGGGGCAAAAAACATTGGAGGGGAAGCAATGAAGAAAATGTGGCTAATGGGAGCCTTGGTTGCGGCGGGCATGTTCCTTATGGGAACTGGAGGAACCGTGGCGGCCTCTGAAGGTGCTGACTGTTTATCGTGTCATAAAGAGAACAATCCCGGCTTGTATCTGCAGTGGGAGAACTCGGGCCATGGCAAGAATGATGTCGGCTGTTTCGACTGTCATGAGGCTGAAAAAGGAGATGTCGATGCCTTCGAACACAACGGCTCGCTCATCGCTGTTCTGGTAACCCCGAAGGATTGTGGTAAATGTCATGAACAGCAGACCCAGGAAACAACCAATTCCTACCATGCTCACGCCGGTGAAATTCTTAGTTCCAATGATGCCTATCTGGCCTATGCGGCAGGTGGAACCCCGATCGCCATTGTCGGATGTGAATCCTGTCACGGCGCCAAGATGATAATCGATGAGAATTCACCGAACAAAATGTCTCCCTTAACCTGGCCAAACAGTGGGATTGGCCGCATTAATCCGGATGGCTCAAAAGGGGCGTGCAATGCCTGTCACTCCCGTCACTCTTTTTCCAAGGCTCAGGCGCGCCAGCCTGAGAACTGTGGTAAATGCCATCTGGGCCCCGATCATCCACAGAAAGAGATTTATGAGGAGTCCAAACACGGCATCGCCTATTATAGTAACAAAGACAAGCTCAATCTCGACAGGGATCCATGGATTGTCGGCATAGATTACTACGATGCCCCAACCTGTGCGACCTGCCATATGGCTGCCACTTCTGATATGGCGTCAACCCACGATGTCGGTGACAGGATTTCCTGGACCCTGCGCCCGCCCATCTCCAAATACAAAGATAATGCCCTGAAAAAGCGGCAGGCAATGGAGAATGTCTGCCTCAATTGTCATCAGCAGCCCTTTGTCGACGGTCATTATTACCAGTATGATGCCTTGGTCAAGCTCTATAATGACAAGTTCGCCATTCCGGCGACGGCGATCATGAAGATGGTCAAAGACAAAAAACTGCTGGAAAGCAAAGCTGCTTTTTCAAATGATATAGAATGGGTATACTGGGAACTCTGGCATCATGAAGGCCGCAGGGCCCGAATGGGTACAGCGATGATGGGTCCGGATTATGCGTGGTGGCATGGCATCTACGACGTCGCCCACAATTTCTACTTTGAGTTCATTCCGGGAGTACGGGAGTACAATGACCTGGAAATTAACGCCTACATCGATAATCTTTTTGCCACCGATCCGATGCATGCCTGGCTCAGCGAGAATACCGCTGATATTAAAAAGGCCATCAAGAGTGGTGAATTCCAGAAGATCTATTCAGAGCTTTTTGTGCCAGATATAAAATAGTCGGCAATTCGGATTCGACTCCGAAAATTGATCCATACAGACAAAAGGGACAGAACCGATAATCGGTTTTGTCCCTTTTGACGTTTTTAAGGCGATGTTCCCCTAAGGAACATTCGCTGTTAAGAAGACGGTAACAAATTGACTCCTTCAGGAATTTTGTGACCTGAAGTACTCTTCCTGCCTCAAGGGGCCGGTCGGATTATAAGCATTTTTTCTTAGATTCGACGATAATTGGTAAGGCTTACTCCGCACAGCACGAGAACGCCACCGGCCAGGACGATGGGTTTAATCGATTCCCCAAGAATATACCAGGAGAGGAGGATCGAAAATAAGGGGACGAGATTGATAAAAATACCCGCTCTTGTCGCACCTATTTTCTTTATCCCTTGATAATAGAGAGAAAATCCAACGGCAGTGCCGAAAACCCCGAGATATGTGAGGCTGGCCCAGTCCAGAGAAGAAAATGTTGCAAGATGACCGAATAACCCTTCCCGACTGGCCGGAATGAGAGAAGTACGGTGCCGATTATTGATGAGTAGCAGACCGCAGCCAGGGGGGAGAGTGACTTGAGCACTGATCTGCCGATAAGCGAGTAGGCTGACCAGCTGAGCACGCATCCGATCAGGGCTTTTTCTCCCGGACCAAAACCACCGGTGAAGAGTGAGCCAGGATGGCCGTTGCTGATCACCATGACAGCCCCGGTAAGAGACAGAAGAACTCCGCCCATTTTCAGTGAGGTGAGCCGTTCGTGCAAAAAAACTGCTGCAAAAATGGTGATAACCAGCGGCGTGCTGGCGACGATGAGCGAGGCGCGGCCGGCGCTGATATGGTGCAGTCCGCTAAAGAAGAAAACATTGTAGGCAAATACCCCGGTCATCCCCAGCAGCGTGAGCGGGAGCAACAGCCTTATTGGGGGGAGGATAAATTTTTTATCGACAAGCCGGGTGACAAGAAGCATGGCAGCAGAAGCGATAAAAAATCGGAGGAAAGCGGCGCTGGCCGGTTCAACCGAATTCGCCAGCAGCCGGCCGGCGATGAAGGTCCCTCCCCACAGGAGCATGGTCAGTATCAGAGACAAATAGGTAAAAAGAGCCATAGGTGTTTTTTAGTTGGGATTTTTTACGACGCCATCATTTTTGACAAGTTCGTAAAAACCTCAATTATCTGATGGATAAGTAAAAAGCTTCATATTGGAGGCGTGCAATTTTTCTATTATTTCGGCGTACATAAGGTACGTCGTAATAATACGAGACAATTGCTACAACGAACAAGATGAGGATTTTTTACGACGCCATCACTTTTAGAGGTATGCAGTATCTGCGAGAAAGCATATACTTTCCGGCAGATCTGCTGTCAACTTTTTCCTAGGAATAGGTATTCATTGAAAATGAACGATAAACTTAAAATGACCAGAGAAGAAGTCAGCTGGATCCTCTATGATGTCGGCAACTCAGCTTTTGTTCTGGTCATGGTGACGGCGCTGATGCCCATTTTTTTCAAGGATGTTGCTGCGGTTGGTATGAGTGGGGCGGAGTCAACGGCAAACTGGGGATTTGCCAATTCTGCGGCCTCCTTTGTCCTTGCCATCCTCGCCCCGATACTTGGCGCCATGGCCGATTACCGGGGCATGAAAAAGCGATTTTTCCTTTTTTTTCTATTTCTCGGTATCTGCTTTACGCTTCTGCTGCTGTTTGTTGGCGAAGGAGAGTGGCTGCTGTGCCTTGGTTTGTTTGTTTTTGCCAGGGTGGGCTGGGCGGGTGCCAATGTCTTTTACGATGCCTTTCTCCCGGATGTGACGAACAGAGCACGTATGGACCTCATCTCAACCCGGGGGTATGGCTATGGTTATGTCGGCAGTGTCATCCCCTTTCTCGTGATCATCGGTCTTATCTTGCACAGTGGTATGGAGGATGGATTGCCGGTTGCGGCGATCAGGGCTGCCTTTATCATTGTTGCCTGCTGGTGGCTGATATTTTCCGTGCCGGCCATCATAAACCTGCGCCAGGTTCACTATCTTTCATCGAGCCCCACTGGCAGTCACTGGAAGTTTTAAAAGGCTCTGGTGCACCATGAAAGAGATTCGGCAGCATAAGCAGGTTTTTCTCTTTCTGGCGGCGTACTTTTTCTATATCGATGGAGTTGACACAATTATTACCATGGCAACAGCCTATGGGCGGGATCTTGGCTTCGGGGTGACCATGTTGATTGTGGTTCTTCTTTTCATCCAGCTCGTGGCCTTCCCCTTTGCTCTCTTGTTTGGCCGACTGGCTGAAAATTTTTCCACCAGACGCATGCTCTTTGCCGGTATCGGCGTCTATTGCCTGGTGACTCTGATTGCTTTTTTTCTACCGGTAATTGACAATCCTTTCCTGAAAACCATGACCTTTTGGTTTATTGCTTTTCTGGTGGCCTCTTCAATGGGTGGAATACAGGCTCTCAGCCGAAGCTTCTATGGCAAACTGATTCCGGCGGAAAAAAGTGCTGAATTTTTTGGTTTTTATAATGTATTCGGCAAATTTGCGGCGATCAGCGGTCCATTGCTGATGGGACTGGTCGGGCGCCTGACCGGAGAGTCGCGCTGGGGGATTCTGAGTATTCTGCTCCTGTTTGTCGTGGGCAGTATCCTCCTCACCCGAGTGGGGGATGCTGCCGAATGAGATGATCAGGATTCCTAGGTCGGCAGCTTACAGGCGTTAAGAAAATCCCTGATACTGTCGATGTCCTTGAGGCGACCATAAACGGTGATAACATCTCCCACATGCAGCTGGGTATGACCGCGGGGGATGAGGATCTGTCCCCCTCGCTTAATGGAAACCATATTGATAGTGTCCGGTAAGGATAAATCCTTGACCGTGGCATTGTTGCAGGCGTCCTCATCTTTCAGGACAAATTCCACATAACCGTTTTCTTTCTGTTTCCGCAATTCAACCTGATGTTCGACAATCTGTCCTCGCTGTTTACGGACAATGCCGACATCGTAGGCGCGCAGGATATCACTTCTGCTGATGATGCCGCAAATAGTTCCAGATCCGTCTCTCGAAATAACTGGTAACCTGGCCAGATCGCGGGGAGACATTTTCTGGATAGCGAGCCAGATAGGTTCGTCGGGAAAAACGGTGATCGGATCTTCAACAGCCAAATCAGCAACCTTTAAACCCTTTGATCTGAAATTTTCTTGTGACTGGGCCCGGTGGACATCCTGCAGAGTGATAATTCCCCAGAGCTTGTTGTCGTCGGCAAGGACCGGGAATCCGAGGATGTTGGTTTCCTGGAACAGAGCCATTACTTCTGAAATGGCGCGTCCTTGTGGATGGTCACCGGTTTGTTTTTCATCACCTCGCTGACTTTGACTCCCTGCATAATATCCATATCCCGGCCTTCAAAGAAACGGACGCCGCGTTTGGCAAGTTTCATGGTGTAGATCGACTCCGGGTGCAGCCATTGGGAAAAATAACTGGCTGTTACTCCGGCCACCATCAGGGGCAGGATCATGTAGTAATCGTTGCTCATCTCAAAGACAATAAGCATTGCGGTAAGCGGTGCCCGGGCGGTAGCTGAAAAGAGCGCAGCCATGCCAACCAGGGCAAAGGCCCCGGTATTATTGCCGATTGAGGGAAACCAGTAGCTGAACAGATGGCCCATGGCACCGCCCAGTACAGCACCGGTGAAGAGTGACGGTGCAAAAACACCTCCGGAGTTTCCGGAACCAAGAGTGCAGGAGGTTGCCAGTGGTTTAAGGAAAATGAGGACGATCAAAATCCACAGCGGTGCATTGCCCTGAATTGCTGCCTGGATAAAGGGGAAACCGGAGCCGTACATATGGGGAATGGGGGTGTCAATACCGGTTCCGTGGGCTCCAGAGCCCACTGGAAAAGTAAGATTGGGCAGATTCATATACGCCAAACCAAGCACACCGAGGAGCAGGCCGCCGATGGCCGGTTTGAAAATCTGGGGAAATTTCCAGCGGTCAAAAACGTTTTCGGAAAAATCCAGCATCCGCATAAACATGATGCCGACTATGGCTGCAGTGAGGCCCAGGATAAGGTACAAGATGATTTCCACGGAACTGTTGAGGCTGTAGCTCGGCACCTGGAAGGCAAATCTGTCGCCGATGAGGCTGCGGCTGACTACGGATGCAGAAACCGCAGCAATGACGACATTGCCAAAAGCCCGCATCTGCAGACCGCACATCAGTACTTCGATGGCAAAGGCCACCCCGGCAATGGGAGCGTTGAAGGTTGCGGCGATACCGGCTGCGGCACCGCAGGCCACCAGGTTGCGGATACGTTCATCGGAGAGTCGCAGGATCTGACCTATGGATGAGCCAAGTGCTGAGCCGACCTGGATAATCGGGCCCTCACGACCGGCCGATCCGCCGGTGCCGATACAGAGGGCGGACGCGGCGATTTTGGCTGCGGCAACCCTGGCCCGGATACGTCCACCGCGCAGGATAAGAGCCTGCATAACCTCCGGTACGCCGTGTCCTTTGGCCTCTGAGGCAAAAAGAATGAGAGGGCCGACGAGTAAACCACCAAGAGCCGGTATAATCAAGTAGATCCACTTTCCGAGAAAAGGGAGCATGTCCGACACGTTGCCGTAGGAAAAATCCTGAATGGCAAATATCAGTTTGACAAAGAGTACGGATGCCAGACCGGTAAACGCTCCAACACCAACAGAGAGGATGAGGAGAAAGAGTCCTTCAGGGGGGAGAAACGGTCAAGATAGGTGCTGAGGGACGAGCGTTTCGGGGTCATTTAAGGTTCCGCCTGGAAAAACATTGCTGTTTGAGTTATTATATTCAGTGCTTACAACTGGCGACTCAACAGGGCAATAATGTTATGAAAATTAAATAGACAAAACAGGATTACTAAAGCTTTGTCCTGAACCTTGAATTAATACGCTTTCCGGTAAGAGATTCAATAAGTATTTATTGCCTGGCCGCCCTGTTCGGCCAATAGAGCTTAGGGTTTCGTCTGGTGCCGTCAAAATTGCAGCGCCTTGCGTGCCTCCTGGCGGAGAAGCATGTCAACTATGACCAGGGCTGCCATGCTCTCGACAATGGGCACGGCCCTGGCGACGACACATGGATCATGGCGGCCTTTTGCTTCAAGAGTTGCTGATTTTCCTGTAAAATCAACGGTCTTTTGGGGCAAAGAGATAGTGGCCGGGGGCTTGAAGGCGATTCGTAACAGTATCGATTCACCATTGGTGATTCCACCCTGAATACCTCCTGAATTGTTGGTGGTTGTGCCAAGTTGCTGATCTTTTTTGGTAAACGGGTCGTTATGCTGCGAGCCGCGCATTCTGGTACCGGCAAAACCTGAACCTATTTCAAAACCTTTCGTCGCCGGGATAGCCAGCATGGCCTGGGCCAGTTTGGCCTCCAGTTTTTCAAAAGTAGGTTCCCCCAGCCCAACCGGAACGTTGCGGATCACGCAGGAGACAACCCCACCGACTGAGTCACCTTGTTCTTTTAGTTCGGCGATCAATTTCTCCATTTTGGCAGCAGCGTTATGGTCGGGGCAGCGGATGACGGTTGTGTCGACGTCCGAGCGGGTAATGACGTTGCTGTCTGTCGGCGCCGAGTCAATTTCCCCGACACTGCTGACCCAGGCGACGATATCGATGTTGAACTTTTCCTTCAAAATTATGTCCGCCACTGCCCCCGAGGCAACAGAACCGATTGTCTCCCTGGCACTGGACCTTCCCCCGCCGGAAGATGCCCTGATGCCATATTTCATCTGGTAGGTATAATCGGCATGAGAGGGACGGGGAATGTCGCGCATATTGCCGTAGTCTTTCGGGCGATGATCCTTGTTGGCCACCTGCAGGGCAATGGGCGTGCCCAGAGTTTTGCCGTTTTCGGTGCCGGACAGGATGATGACCTGATCGGCTTCCTGGCGGTCTGTCGATAGAGCGCTTTGGCCCGGCCGCCTGCCGATTGAGTTGCGGTTGGATGTCTTCTTCCGAGAGTGAAAGACCAGGAGGGCAGCCATCAATTACCACTCCCACCGCTTTGCAATGGGACTCACCAAAAGTAGTTATCCGAAAGAGTGTACCGAAACTGCTTGACATAAAATTTCTCCTCTCAGGTCTTGCTGAAGTTGTGCAATAAATTAGTGTATTACCCCAGAATTCCTGACACAAAAACTAGAAATCTGCAGAGTGGGTTGAAATTACAAAATTAAAGATATCTCCAAGACACTTGCCCCGGCTTATTTCCCATTTACCGGGGGTACGTGTTTTGAAAGAGAGGTCTAGAAAATTTGCCTGCACCACACATGGGCGGTACTTGGTCGGAACGAAATTTCTCCTACGATGTGTATGAAAAAGCTGTTTGTAAACCTTGATGGACTCGTAAAAACCTCAAATTTCGATGGATAAGTAAAAAGATTTATATTGGTAATTTTTACGACGCCATCAAATTTTAAATTTTGCCACCAGCTGAGTCAGCCTGGTTGAAAGTGCCGAGAGTTCATCGGCCGAGATACTGATTTGCTGACTGTTCTCCTTGACCTCGATGGACCTTTCTTTGACCTGGCCGACGTTCTCCGACATCATCGCCGTCATCTGAGAGCTGGTCGCCACGTTGTGGTTGATCTCGGTGATGCCGGTGGAAGCCTGGGCCACGTTATTGACTATTTCGTTCGTGGTGATCGACTGTTCCTCCACTGCGGTCACGATGGTCGAGACGATATCATTGACGTCGCTTATGACGGTGGAAATGGCTTCAATATCATTGACCGTCGTCCCCGTCTGTTTCTGGATCTCGTCAATGGCTGCTTTAATCTTACTGGTTGCCGAGGCGGTTTCTTTAGCGAGTTCTTTGATCTCGTTGGCAACCACGGCGAAACCTTTGCCGGCTTCACCGGCCCTCGCTGCCTCAATAGTGGCATTGAGCGCCAGCAGATTGGTTTGCTCGGAAATCTCAGTGATTGTTTCAGTGATCGTTCCGATGGCCCTGGCAGCCGCGCCGAGTTCCTGGACTCCGGCATGGGACTTCTGGGCACTGACCACAGCTTCTTCGGTAGTAATACGTGCCCGGGAACTGTTTTCGGCTATTTCTTTGATGGTGCTGCCCATCTCTTCTGAGGCCGAAGCAATCATATCCAGATTGACCGTTGATTCCTCCATGGCTGCCGAGACGGAGTTCATGTTGTCCGACACCTCGTCTGCGTTTATCGCAGCCTGGTCGGCTATCGCCGTCGTTGAGTCGGCATTGGTCACCATTTGCTCGGAGATTGTGGCCAGCTGGTTTGATGCCGCAGCCAGAGCCTGGGAGGAGTCGATGATATCCTGGAGCATCTCTTTTGCCTTACCAACCATCACTCCCAGGGAATTGGTGAGTTGACCGATGGCGTCTTTATTCTCGGAACCAAAAGCGATGGTGTAATCGCCATCGCCAACCTGAACACTCTTTTGCGCGAGTTCCTGCAGCGGTCTGTTGATTGATCGGACCAGAAAAAAGGTGACTAAAATACCCGAGCCGATAACGATGAGCCCCATCATCAGGTTGTTGCGCAGCATGGTCACATCAAGCCCCCCGTTGATGTCGGCTTTATTCAATCCGACGGCGACGAAAACGCCCCAGTCTTCAAGGTTTTTGACATAGGTGAGCTTATCCTCTCCCTCCCATTCGTACTGGATGAAACCTTCATTAAAGCTCTTGAATTGAGGAAGCAGGTCATAGATATTTGTCTGGGCATCAAGGCTTGGGTGGATCAAAAAATCGCCGTTTTCGGCATAAACAAAGAAATAGCCGGGGCCAATTTTGGTCTCGGAGATGAAATTCTTGAGCTGGGACGTAAGCATCAGCTGTCCGACATAGACCGCTCCGACTATCTGGTTGTCCATGTCGTAAAGGGGTGCATAGGCTGTCAGATACCAGTCGTTGACCACGTAAGCCTTGCCGCGGAAGGTCTCGCCCCGCATGATGGTTTTATATACCGGACTGTCAGAGGGGATATAGGTGCCAACCGCCCGCTGGCCGTCGAGTTTTTTGACAGTAGTGGATATCCGCAGGAGTTTGTCGTCCACCAGTTGGAAGATAGTGGCTGAAGAGCCGGAAATGGCTTCAATGCTGTCGACGATATCGAAGTAGCCGTTAATGTAGCTGACTCCGGCCTGCAGTCGGGGAATGACCCTGCTTATACTTTCTTTGGTGGTCTGGTTGACGAGTGTCTCCTGCCGCATATTGCCGTCGTCAAGAAAGATGGCTCCTTTTGATTTCAGTTCTTTCTGCAACAGAAGAAGGTCACTGTCGAGCTTCTGTCGCATACTCCGGTCGTACATCAGCAGGGAGTTATAGACACTTTGATGGATGTCCCTGATTGCTTTTTCTCCCAGGGTGTTGAGGCCGTTGTCTGGCCATCCTGATCGCGTTGCCGGACGTGATCAGGATGGAAACAGCGGAGATACAGACTACTGCAATGAAGAGTTTGGTGGTAAACTGGATGTTTTTGAGTCTTGTAAACATTTTTTTCCTTCTATCGTTCAATTGTCTTGGTATGAATTAAAACAGGTCTGCCGGTACTGTGTGGTAGTATATAGTCTGGAAAAAAAATGTGTTAGTGATGAAGCGAAAAAAACTTTTTGTTGGCTGGTATGGGGAGCTTATTCTCCTGGGCGATGGCTGCCCACCCCCTGCAGACGCCGATACCATCTGCTTAATACCTTTGCCGGTACGCCGAGACTGTAGCCGCAGATAACAAGCTGGTTGATAAGGGTGGTCCGGATTATGCCCATATTCTCCCAGCGTCGGGCTGATGTTGTTGCGCAATCCGGGAGAATAATGAGCTTCCCCTCTCTTTTACTGTTCCGGATGAAGACGAAATCTTCCATGATTTCCATTTCAGGAAAGCCGCCGATGGAGTTAAACATGCTGCGGCGTATAAATATGGCCTGGTCACCATAGGGGAGGTGCAGTAAACGGGAGCGCAGATTGGCCGCCCAGGCTATTGCTGCCAGCCTTTTTGAGGGGCTGTCAATAGCCAGAGAAAAGGCCCCGGCAGCGACAGCTGGTTGGTTGACGGCGTCCATGATGAGCCCCGGGAAATTATCCGGCAGCAGGGTGTCGGCATGAAGAAAAAGGAGAACTTCTCCTCTCGCTTCGGCCGCGCCGCAGTTCATCTGCCTGGCGCGTCCCCTGGGGGCTGGAAATGATTCTGCAGCCGGCATTCCGTGCTATAGCCAGGGTTCGTGTCGCTGCTGCCTCCATCAACGACAATTATCTCGCATTTTTCTCTAGGGCCTAAATGAGAGAGGGTTTTGCCAAGGACTGTTTTCTTCGTTCAGAGTGGGCACGATGATCGAGATAGCGACGGTCATAGCAGACCTCTGTTTTTTGCAAAAGGAAGGTCAGCGGGAACATCAATGTCTCTTAGCGTCGGCAGAGTTGCCCAGCTATATCCTTTTTCTTTTAAGACGACGCATCGTGGTTGCCAACAGATCTCCGGTCGACCATTGCATTTTTGCAAAGAGCAGGGGAAGGATCTGTTCGGCCAGATGTTGCGCTAAGGCCAATCAGATAATAACCGCCGTCTTGGCTTGGGCCAAAGACCACCTGCCTGGTCAACAGGGAAGTAAACGCCTGCTGCAGAAGATCGGCAGTGATGTCCGGGATATCGCTGCCGATAAGAACTGCAGTTTCAGCGCCACCGGCAAAGGTGTCGTAAAGGCGGAGTGCATTCTTTGGCCAAGATCGCCTTCGGCCTGGACAATACAGTCCAGCGACCCCAGCCAGTCAGTCATCTGGGCTTTGCTTCCCCCGCTATAGTAAACGGTGGTTTCAATGGCTGTACGCTGCGCCAGCAGCTGTCCCTGCAGCACGACCCTTTCCGTGAGCCGCTTTTGCAGCAGGGCGGCCCCTTCGGCACCAAGTTCCGGGATGAGTCTGGTCTTGGTTTTCCCCGGCTTCAGGGTATCTGGTAAAAAGCAGCAGTCGGCAGTTGGGCCACATAATCAGAAAAGAGAATCAACTTTTCATAAACGGTTCAAAGAGGGAACGAATGAACGTAAGATCCAGATATTCATCGAGTTTTTTTCGGGTATCCGCATTGTGCATCATATTATATTCGGTCTGATAGGCGACCCAGGCCATTGCCGACCAGGAGATCCCCCGCAGCAGAACAAAGGGAAACTTGAGACGCATCCGTTCCTCCAGGGTATCCTGCAGGTGGGCTGATTGGCAGTTTTTTTTATACTCCCGGAGAAAAAAATCGCTGTCTTCGGGGGAAAAACGATAGCTGGTTTTCCATAGGGTCGTCAGCGGCGAACAGAAATGGCAGAGGTCGGTTGAAGGATCTCCCCAGCGCGGCATCTCCCAGTCGATAAGGTGTGTTGTCTGCCGACTGCGGTTGACAATAAAATTTTTCGAATTGACTTCAGTATTGACAATGCAGTACCAGGGATCAGCAAGGAAATAGCTGCTCCTTCTGCTTTGCTGTTTCGCGCCCAGGCTGCGACCTCGAAAAGAAAGCTGCGGATGTCCGCGTCGGCCAGATCCGAGCTGAAATACGTTCTCCAGCAGACCGACGCATTCATCAAAGATCAGTGACAGCGGCTGATTGTTCAACGATGAGATGATTTTCGGCAGCATCGACCTCAACCTGGTGAACGATGGCCAGACTTTTTGCCGCACCGGCAAGATCAACCTGATAATCGAGCGGGCAGCCGGGGAGGTATTCCATGATTGATATCCCCCGGTCAATACGGCGGCAGCTGTCATCGACAAAAAAGGGTACCGGGGTGACCCCGGAACGTTCCAGAAGGCTGCAGCGTCTTGTATTCATAGAGGATCTGGTCATCGCGTGCGATCTGGGTACCCATGTTGACCCGAAAAACAAACTGGGCGTCTGCCGAAGTGAGGAGGTAGTTCAGGTTATATTCCCCTCTGGCCAGGGGAGCGACGGTGAAATCATGCCCGGCCAAAGCGGGAAACTGGTCCCAGCACTGTTCCTCCATGTACCGTTGTACCAGGACAAGGTAATGATCAAATGGATCTGTGCCGGGTGTCATGGTTCACCGAAGATGAGGGAAAATATGCAGTCGTTCGGGAGGAAAATGCAGCCAGACTGTCTGTGCCGTTCTGAAATCCGGGCGCAGGGAAAGGGCAGTAAAGGTTTGGCTTGCCGCCTCGATAGTTACCCGGGTGATGGAGCCCTCAAACCGCACCTGGGTAATCTTGCCGATTGTCCCGTCTTCCATCCGGGTAGAAGAAAGAACAATATCCTCCGGCCGGATAGCAGCCATGGCCACCGGCGCATCACCAAGGGAAGTGGGGCAGCTGACCAGGCTGCCGGTAAACATTTCATTGTTGATTGTCCCGTCTATAAAATTGGTGCAGCCGAAAAAACTGGCAACATCCGGATCGGCCGGTTGGTAGAAGAGCTCGGCAGGGTGTGCCGGTCTGGCGCAGGGAACCGTCAAGCAGCACGCAGATTCGGTCGCTGATGGCAAAGGCTTCACTCTGATCGTGGGTGACAAAGAGCATGGTGGTTCCGGTCTGGGCCTGGACGCTGGAGATGAGTTCGCGCATTTGCTGCCGAAGCTCTGCGTCAAGGTTGCTGAGTGGTTCATCCAGAAGGAGGACAGAAGGTTCCAGAACCAGGCCGCGGGCCAGGGCCACCCGTTGCTGCTGTCCTCCGGAGAGCTGATGAATCTTTCGGTTTTTAAACCCTTCAAGACCGGTTATAGCAAGTATTCTGTCGATCTTTTTTCTCGCTGACGCCTGCTTCACCTTGGCCATTTTCAGGCCAAAGGCGATATTCTGGCCAACATCGAGAAAGGGAAAGAGCAGCGGTTTCTGGAAGATGAGCACCGCATCACGTTTTTCCGCGGGCAGGTGGTCTACGCATTGGCCATTGATAAGAATTTTTCCGGAGGCGGGGTGCAGCAAGCCGGCAATTGCCTTGAGGATGGTGGTCTTGCCGACCCCGCTCGGACCAAGCAGGGATACCATCTCGCCGTCGTTGACAGTCAGAGAGAAGTTGTGGACAACCGGTTTATGGCTATACCTGACGGTCAGGTCCTGCACTTCCAGTCGGCCCATCAACGTACTCCCTGCAGGCCGCTGCGGCCAAGATTATGGGCACTGCCCATCAGGGCAAGAAAAGCCGGGAGAATGAACACCAGGCTGACCGCGGCAGCCACAGGACGATCGCCGCTGTCCATCAACGCAAAAAGCAGGATCGGCAGGGTAAGCATTTTGCCGCCGCCGATAATAAGGGTGCTGAGATATTGCGACCAGGAGAGCAGAAAAGAAAATAAAGCCGCCACGGTTATGCCGGGCAGGATCATGGGCAGCATGACCTGCAGAACAATTTTTATCGGTGATGCGCCAAGGGAACGGGCCTGCTCTTCAAAATCAGGATTGTAATCAGTAAATACCCCCCAGATAACAAAGATTGTATAGGGAAGACAGAAAGTGAGATGGATAAGCACCACTCCGGTGAAAGTTTCCGCCAGCCCCAGCCGGATGAACCAGAGATGGAGTCCCATTGCGACCGACAGCGGCGGGACGATTATCGGCAGAATTAAGAGCAAAGAAATCAGTTTCTTGCCGGTAAAATCATAAAGTCCCAGGGCCCGGCCGGCAGGGATGCCGAGGATGAGCGACACGATTGTGGTCATTAGGGCCAGGGAAAAACTGGCTGCAAGGCCGGAGACAATCTGGCTGCCTGCAGTACCGAACACATAGCTCCATGCCCGTGGACCAAAGGCCTGCGGCAGCAGTCCCGGATAGAGCCACCGTTCACTTATTGACCAGAGCACCAGCGGTAAAAATGGCAGGACTATTGCCAGCAGCAACGAAAAGAAAAGAACCCTCCTCTGCACTTTCATATGGTCAGACCTCTTTTGCGGCCGAAGTGCAGGAGAATTTGCGACAGGATGATGGAAAAGATGATAATCACGGCAATAATCAGGCCGATGGCAATACCTTCCGGCCGGGCCACCAGATCGATATCACTGTAGTTTTTATAGGCCCAGACCGGCAGGACAAGAGGATAGGTGCGGCCAAGCAGATAAGGCACCTCAAAGGCGCCAAAGGTAAAGGCAAAGACGATGAGACAGGCGGAACCGAGGTTTGGGGCGATGATCGGCAGGATGATCGAGATGAACCGCTGGAACCGCGAAGCGTTCAGCGTTGCGCCTGCCTCGAGGAGTTCCGTTCCCATGTTTTTCAGGACGCTGAGCAGCATAAAGGTGATAAAGGGGATCTCCTTCCAGATGTAGACGGTCAGAATACCAATGCCCCAGTTGTCGTTGACCAGCAGTGGAAAGGCCGCCGGGCCCTGGATGATTGACAGATTGGCCAGGAGCCGCGAAATAAGTCCGGCCGGAGTCAGCAGCAGAATAACCGCAACAGCGATTACCAGATGGGGAACCGTCAACGGAATCTGCAGCATGAAATTGACCGCCCGGCTGTCGGCCGCCCACCGCATGAGGGCGAGGGCCAGCACGATACTCACTGCGGCAGCGACCAGGGTGGAGGTTATGGAAATGTACAGGGTGAGAAGGAGGCTTCGGCCAAAATCAGGATCCTGCAGGACATGGGCGAAATGCATCAGGCTGCCGGTTGCGACAGCCGCCTGATCCTGTGCCGGTACATAGCCGAGAGCCTGCAGCAGACCAAGGAACAGGCCGCCGCCAAAGAGAACAACGATGGTGCCGAGTGCCGGACCAAGGAGTCCGGCCAACCGCCAGGGGGATGCTTGCCGTCCCTGACCGGCCGCGGCTGCTTCGGGGCGTTTTGAGATTTCTTTCATCTGCCTTTTAACACATGTTCAACCCAGCCTTTTTCCAGTTGGATGAGGATTGCGCTAGGTGGTTCCGGGAGTTGGCGGGCCTGCAGTTCTGCATCGCCAAGTGTCGCTTTGCCCCGGGGAAGGGTCTTGAATTTGTTCGGCCACGGCGCGGGCAGGCTGGCTGGCTGAATTGCCGGGAAATCGCCCCAGACCTCCGGTTTGGCTTTTTCCAGCTGAGCTTCTGGTGAGAGGAGAAAATTGGCGACAACCATCGCCGCTGCTTTATCTTTTGCGTTGTAGGGAATTGCGACAAAATGAGTATTGGCAATGGTCCCTTCATCAAAAACGAAGGTGCGCACTGTTGCCGGGAAAAGGCCGTCGAGAATATTCCGTGATGCTTCACCCTGATGGTAGGAAAACGAAAAGTCAATCTGTCCGTCGGCAAAAAGGGTGTTCATCCTGACCGGGGATTCCGGGTAGGTGTCTCCCCGGCGCCACAGTGAGCTTTTCAGGTCCCGGAGGAGGGTGTAGGTTGCCTCGGCGGCTTTGGTAAACTCCTCCTCTCTATAATTTCCCTGCCAGGTATCGATTGATCCGGCAACATGATAAAAGAGATGGCGGACAAAAACCGAACCGGTAAAATCCGGGGGGGCTGGGTAGGTGAAGCGACCGGGGTTGGCTTGTATCCAGGCCAGCAGTGCCGGTATTGATCTGGGCGGCTGCGGGGTTCTTGCCGTGTCATAGATCATGACCATCTGGGCACTGCCCCAGGGTGACTCCATGCCTTCTACCGGGGTACCGAAATCACTTTGTACAGTAGGGTTTGTCCAGTCGACATACTGCTGATTGGGGAGTTTGTCGACAAAAGGGCCGTACAGGAGCGTATGCTGTTTGCAGGTGCGAAAATTTTCGCCGTTTATCCACATCAGATCGACGCTGCCGCCACTGTCCTTGCCGGCCTGCTTTTCAACGACCAGTTTGCTGACCACTTCAGCAATGTCTTTTACCGGGACCTGGCGCAGCTCTATGTCGTATTTATCTTTAAGTGCAGACGCAAGATATCCGTTGACGTACTGGTTGACCGCCGGGGATCCCCCCCACATATACCAGTCAACAGTCTGACCGCGGGCAGCTTTGACCGCCTCGTCCCAGGACAGCTCCTCTGTTTTGGCTTTAGTCAGGCCAGTTACGGCCATGCCAAAAACGATCCAAGCCAGCAGTGTGCATCGGCAGAAATAACTCTGACCTTTCATGTTGCCCCTCCTGCTTTATACGTTTATCTTAATTGGGCACGTGCTGCGGTCCAACCCCGCCGTGTTGCAGAATTCTTCGGAACTCCTCGCTGGGGGTTGGTTTGCAGAAATAGTATCCCTGGTAGACGTGACAGCCTTTGGAGGCAAGATAGTTGAGTTCCTCGATAGTTTCAACCCCTTCGGCAACAACTTCCAGACCAAGACTTCGGGCCATGGTGATGATGATCTCAACCAGTGTCACTTCATGTTCAGTGCGCTCGATATCATTGACAAAGGAACGGTCAATCTTCAGGGTGTTCAGGGGCAGGCTCTTGAGGTAACTGAGCGATGAATACCCGGTACCAAAATCATCGACTGAAAATTTAATACCATATTCACGAAGGGTCTGTATTTTTTTTATGGTGTCACTCACCGAAGATATAAGGCTGCCCTCCGTCAGTTCGATGTCCAGATGTTGCGGATTTACTCCGGTGTCTTTGATTGTATTAATAATTCTGTCGACAAAATCAGGAGTGGAAAATTCTCGGGCACTGACATTGACGGCAAAAGTCTGGGTGTCGGTGATGATCCGGTCATCTTCCCATTCTTTAACCGTCCGGCAAATTTTGGAGAACACCCAGTTGCCGATATCTACTATGATTCCTGTTTCTTCAGCGACCGAGATAAATTCTCCCGGCGGAATCATTCCCCTTTCCGGGTGCATCCAGCGCAGAAGTCCCTCGCCACCGACAAGAGTGCCGTCGACTTTTACCTGGGGTTGAAAGTGGACAGAAAATTCATTGTTTTCGATGGCTTTTTTTATATCGTTGTTCAGGCGCAATCGGGTATCCGCAGCCTGCTGCATGCTTGGCAGGAAAAAGCGTATGGTGTTTCGTCCCGCTGTTTTTGCCTGATTCATTGCCGTGTCAGCCTGTTTGAGAATATCATCTGCACTCTTTTCCTGTTCGGGAAAAAGTGAGATGCCGATACTTGGCGTAATGTTCAGTTCCTGGCCATCAAATAAGCAGGGCGCTGTGAGGAAATCAGTGAGTTTTTTAGCGATTCCCTGGGATTTCTGAGCGGCCAGTTCAATGCTGTCACCGAGATGGGGGAGCAGCACGGCAAACTCATCTCCCCCCATTCGGGCGGTGATGTCTTCTCTGCGGAGATTGCTGTGCAGTCGCTGGGCTACTTGCTGCAGGACCGCATCGCCTGCTTTGTGGCCGAGTGAGTCGTTGATCATCTTGAAATTATCAAGATCCATCAACAGCAGCGCACCAGTTTGTTGATGGCGGATGGCCCGTGACAGTTCCTGATCCAATTGCCTATGCAGCTGGTGGCGGTTGGGAAGCCCGGTCAGCGCATCGTAGCTGGCCTGGTGTTCGATGGTTCTTTCAAACAGCTTTCTCTCAGTAAAATTTTCCAGGGTGCCGATGCCGCCGAGAATGGTGTTGTGCGGGGATCTGGTCGCTTTGAGATACACCCGGATGGGAGTCGTTTGACCGGTTGATTGAGCGGTGTACTCTCCTTCGAATAAACCTGCCCCGGTCTGCAATGAGTCTTTGACGGCTCTCCGGAATGCAGTGTCCGCCACAACGGTCAACATGTCCATACCAATGAGACTGGTCACAGGAATGCCGAATACTCCGGCAAAAATCTCGTTGCAGTCAATAATAGTCGCGGACGAGTCGTAATGGACTATACCGAGAGGGGAATGGTGAAAGATATGCTGGTACCGATCTTCGCCGATTTTGAGAATTTTTTCATTTTCATTGCTCTTTAGGCGAAGAGAAATATTTTCGGTAATGTTCGTGTGCAGTTTTCTGGCACCGGTCAGGCAGACAGCCCAGTACAAAACCACAAATCCGCCCAGAACCAGACCGTTCGGGTCCTGGGCTGTCAGAAATTTTGCCGCCAGCGGAAGGAGTGCAAAAGTCAAAAAGCCGGCGATCGCCGGCCAGTTTGAACAGAGTGAGGCGATAGCTCCGGCTGAGACACCGGCAATAATGATTGAGAAAACTGTCTGGTGAACAGGGGCAGTGTCTGGAAACAGCAAAAAAGATGCCGCACCCCAGGTTATGGCCGACAGCCAGATCCCACCTAAGAAAAAATGGTCCAGCCATGTAATTTGAAGGCCTGATTTTTCCGATCGTTTGGCAAGGACGACCAGCCAAAGTCGACCGAAGGTGATTAAGCAGAAAACGTACAGCCAGGAGAGCAGAACTGCCGGCTCTACACTGTAACGCAGATACCAGCAGAGAAATGCGGCGATGCCTGCGGCAATGAGGATAGGACCTGTTGCATTTCTATAGAGCAGACGCTGCTGCTCCATAGCAAGCTTATGGCTGGATATGGATACGTTCATTGCCTTTTTGTTCTAACTTAATTGGCGATTGATTCAACTGGCAGGATGGTCACCCGATTGCGACCATTTTTTTTCGAGAGAAAGAGTCCGCGATCGACGCGTATTAATGAAATCTTGCTGGGTCACGTTATTACTCGGCAATAAATGGGCACCACCGCAGCTGATGGTGATTTTGATCGTATTTTGGTTGACGGTTGTCGTCCACTGAAGCGGCACATCGTCTCAACCGTTCGGCAAAAACTTTCAGGCCTTTTTCACTTGTTTCAGGCAGTATGACGGCAAATTCCTCGCCGCCATATCTGGCGACGATGTCACTTGGTCGTATTGCCTTGCTGATAGCCCGCGACAGATTTATCAGGACCTCGTCGCCTGCCGGATGGCCGAAGGAATCATTAACCTCTTTAAAGTAATCGATGTCAAACATGATTAAACAAAGAGATGTATTGTAGCGTTTGGCCCGAGCCATCTCTTTTCCGAGAATTTCCTGGAAATATCGATGGTTGTAAAGATTGGTCAAGCCGTCACGCGAGGCCATTTCTTCGAGTCTGGTATTGGCCTTGCGCAGCTCGTCGGCAAATCTTTCCGATTTTTCTTTCGATTCCTTGAGTTCCAGCACCAGTTGTTCATAGGAGAGATTTAATTTGCCAAGCTCGTCATTTGCTTCCTGAAGCATCTGGGTATATGGCTTCATCTTGCCCGGATCGATTTCAAAGATCTTCAGGATGTCCAGGCTCTTCTCGGCAACATCGTCGATAAGGGTCCTGATTTGATCGTCGGGAAAGTTAAAAAAATCGGCCATTTTTTGTGTGCAGTTCCTGGACGTTTGCGGCAGTGTCCATGCCGCTGAAAATTGCCGACAGAAGGTTTGACACGTAGAGTACGGAACATGTTCTGCGAAATTCTTCGGGGGCGAGATCCGGCTCGTGGTGGTAGAGGACTGGTTTGACGATACATTGGGGAATTCCCCAGCTGTCAAGAAGGGTCCCGCCGAGTAGTTGGTGGTCAAACCGATACATCTTTTTTTCCATGCTGACCAGGTCGCTTCCACGGTTCACGGGGCATTGCTCAAGGGCAACATTATATTCCCGCCCTTTGCTCAGGTACATTGTCAAAATCCCGATGTCCTGCAGCAGAGCGGTAACGAAGATATTCTCATCTTTTTCCTGGAGTAATCCGGTAACCAGTTCCGCAGCCACCGCAGCGGTAACGGAACGGCGCCAGAAGTAGTCGAAATCAAAAGAAGATTCCTTATCGCCACTCAAACCACTGGCGATAACAAAGGAGAGGGCAATGTTTTTAATGACATTGGTGCCGAGGATAGACAGTGCCCTGTTGACATTGCTTACCTCATAGGGCAAAGCATAAAAAGCAGAGTTGGCGATTCGCAGTAATTTGCTGGTGAGTGCCGGATCAGCAGAAATTACCTGTTCCAGGTCGTCTAAGGAACTCTCCTCGTTTTGAATTGTATTGAGGATTTGCGCAGCGATTACAGGTGGTGAAGGCAGGTTGATTTGATCGCAGATCAACTGCTGGATCTCTGTATTTGTAACGTCTGTTCCCATCTTTTTACCTGCTTTTGGTGTGTTCTTAGATTTTTAGTAATGTTTCTCATAGTTTAATAATATCGTTGTTAGCGGAATATGCAAATAATTTCAAATATTCAAAGGATTAAAATAACCAAGCTTTCGTAGTATTATGATCGGCGAGATTGTGAAAGAAGTCCTTTCTTGTAGTCAGAGATCTGATTCTTTTTTGACCAGGATACTCTTCACTCTTTCGTGACCAGATAGAAAACTATCTGGAGGGATTCTTTGAAGAGTATGGTGCCCGGTTCGAATGCGCTCTGCTCAGCCATCTCGGCCATCTGGTACCTGGCCTGCAGAAAAGGTGCGCCGGAAGTCTGCGACGATATGGCATAGACCGGACCGATTTGTTCCGGCAGATGGGCGACCATGATTTGCGCTTTTTCCATACCGTCGTCGATTGCTCCGCGAAGAGCATCCTCCCGTAACTTTTTCTCTTTTGAGGAGCTGAGACTGGTGGAATGAATTCTGGCCACTCCTGCATCGATGATGGATCGGATAAGATCGTCGTAGCGGCTGAGGTCTTTAAGCGTCACCTCGATAGTTCTGGAAACCTCGGTACCGGCATAAATCTGGGCACTGTTATTCCAATTATAATGGGGAGTGATCTGCAATTGCGCCGAACTGATATCCTCTTTGGCTATGCCAAGAGATGCCAGGGAGGCTAATAATTTTTTTGAGCGTAATTCTATGCTGTCTCTGGCCTTGGCCACCTCGAAACCGGTCTCGGCAATACTGAGTGAAAGTGTAAGAATATCCGGCGTTGTGCGTATCTCGCATTCTCCGGTAACGACGATATGCGGGACATCGGGCACGGGGCCGGCAAAGGCCTGCAGGATGGAAAAAACAATAAAAAAAGAGAGAACAGAATATATTTCATGGCGTCTCCTTACTCCGTTTGGTGGTTGTTTTTAGTCTTTGGCAAATTTTGCCTTTATCTTGTTGAACAACAGAAAATTTGTTGGTATCAATAGCGTCATGCGGAGGAGTGCCGGAGCGGCCGAACGGGACGGTCTCGAAAACCGTTGTGGGGGGAACTCCACCCAGGGTTCGAATCCCTGCTCCTCCGCCATGTCAAAAAAATAATAATTTTCTTTATTTTAAATTACTGTGACGTGAGAACTGTAAATAACAAACACAATATGTTTTTGACTCTTTTATTTAACCATAAATACCCCCAAAAAACACCGTTTGTAAGAAACAACAGAATTTGATGATTTTGAACTTTTTTATTGACGATTAGGTAAATTTCAATAATTGTGAGTAACAAATCAGGTTCCACGTAAGTGGATGAAGAGGGAATCCGGTGTAATTCCGGAACGGGCCCGCCGCTGTAACCGGGGACGAAAGCTGCGAGACAGCCACTGATAGTGATATCGGGAAGGCGCAGTAAGTAGGTTGAACCGGGAGTCAGAAGACCTGCCTGATGAGAGGTTCAGTATCTCCGTGGACAAGGGGTATTGTGAACGAGACGAGGACAGAAAAGGGCATCCCCGGATCAATTTTAATTGGTCCGGGGATTTTTTGTTATCGGACCAGGTATGTCGGAAAAGGAGAAGACAATGAGGGAAGTGAAAGTTTGGCTTATTGCATCTGCAGTGTTGTTGTGTATGTTTTTGGGAGTAGCTGCGGCATCCCCTCATGGGAAAGAGACAGCGCAGAAGACAGCCATACTGCTGGTGGCTTTTGGCTCCAGCGAAGAAAGCGCCCAGGTTTCGTTTGACAATATCGATGAAAAAGTAAAAGCCGCCTATCCGGATATTCCTGTAAGATGGGCATTTACCTCCCATATCATCCGCAAAAAATTAGCCGCCCAGGGAAAACAACTCGACTCCCCGGAAGTGGCTCTTGCCAAAATGGCTGATGAAGGTTTTACCCATGTGGCTGTGCAGTCTCTGCATACAATCGCCGGCGCTGAGTACCATGATCTGCGCAAGGTGGTTGGCGCATTTCAGATGACGGGTAGTTTTGAATCCATCATCCTCGGATACCCACTGCTTGCGACCCAGGAGGATATGGTTCGTGTTGTTGATGCAATACTTGCAACCATTCCGAGGGAGCGTAAAGCCAATGAGGCGGTGGTTCTGATGGGACATGGAACCCATCATCCGGCCAATGCCTTTTACGCCGCCCTTATGTTTCAGGTTCAACTGCAGGACCCCAATGTGTATATCGGGACTGTCGAAGGCTATCCGAGCCTCGACACAATCCTTGCTCTTTTAAAGAAAGAATAACATCAAAAAAGCATACCTGATGCCTTTTATGTCAGTCGCCGGCGATCATGCGAAAAATGATATGGCTGGTACCGAGGAAGACTCATGGCTGTCGATTCTCACCAAAGAAGGTATTGAATGTGTGCCGGTCCTCAAAGGTACTGCGGAATTTGATCAGTTTGTCGACATCTGGGTCGATCATCTAAGCGGACCACTTGACCATTTCAAATAGGATGGCGTCGTAAAAACCCCCCAAAGATAGCAATACCCAAAGGGCACTCATTTTAGTCCCCCTTGAGGGGGATAGAAATCTTCATCTTCTTCGTTGTCACGCCCGAAGGAAATTCCCTACAATTTTTCATTACAGGTACCCTAGTACGCCGAAATAATAATGAAATTCTCACGCCTCGAATATGAAGCTTTTTACTTAACCATCTCCTATGTGAGCTTTTTGCGGGATCCATCAAATAGGATGGACTCGTAAAAAGATCAATTTCCGGTGCGAAGTTTCTCCCAGTATTGCTGATAGATCGGCAGCGCCTCACCGACATCGGTCTGAAATTCACCATTCTCCATTATCTCCTTTGTCGGAAAGATTATCAGGCTGGAGCGGACATTCTCATCGAGCAGGGGCAGAGCTGTTGTCACCGGGGTGGCAAAGCCGTTTTCCTCAACACAGATCTTGGCCACCTCGGGTTGCATCATGAAATTGATGAACTGATGGGCGTTTTTGACGTTTCTGGCGGTTTTGGGGATGACGTAACTGTCCACCCAGAGATTGGCCCCTTCGCTCGGGTAGACATAGCGGATTGCCGGGTTTTCCTGCTGCGCCATCCATGCCTCGCCGTTCCACATCATTCCGAGATTGACTTCTCCGGCCAGATAGGGGAGACGCGGGGAATCGCTGTTAAAGACGAGGACGTTGGGCATCAGGTCTTTTAAGAGCAGATAGGCCGCTTCAATTTCTTTCGGATCAGTCGTGTTGCTGCTGTGCCCCTGTATTTTCAGAGCCATATGAAAGACCTCCCGCATATCGTCCTGAAGCAGCAGCTGGCCCTTGTACTTCGGATTCCACAGGTCCTTCCAGGAGCTCACTTCTCCCTCGGGCACCACTGAGCTGTTATAGGCCATCCCCGTTGAACCCCACATATAGGGCAGGGAGTAGACGTTGCCCTTGTCATATGGTTTATCGAGCAGTTGGGGGTCAAGGTCTTTTTTGTTTGGCAGCAGGGTGTGATCAAGCGGCTGCAGCATCCCCTCTTTGCCCATCTTGCTGACGAAATAGGTGGACGGAAAAACGACATCATAGCCGTCTTCCTTGATCAGTTTGAGTTTGGCGTACATGGTCTCGTTACTGTCATAGGTGGAGTAGACCACTTCAATGCCTGTCTCTTTGGTAAACTGGTCCAGAACCGATTCAGGGATGTATTCGGTCCAGTTGTAGACATAGACCTTTTCTCCAGCCACAGCTGCCGAGACACAGAGCAGGGTGAGTACCAGTAAGACCAGTGCAGATAGTAATTTATGGCGCATCGATTTTTTTCTCCTTTAAGAGTAACTGACTCAACAAAACAAGTCACCAGTGACAGACCAACCATGATTGTTGCCAGAGCGTTCACCTCAGGTTTTACGCCAACTTTGACCATCGAGAAAATTTTCAGCGGCAGCACATCATAGGATGGACCGGTTACAAACGAACTGACTATAACATCATCTAAAGAGAGGGTAAAGGCCAGCAGCCAGCTTGACAACAGCGCCGGCCGCAGGATTGGCAGGACCACCCGATAAAGCAGCTGACTCTCGGTGGCGCCGAGGTCCCTGGCGGCATCAAGGAGATAGGGATCAAAACCCTGAATTCTTGCGGACACGGTGATCATGGTGAAAGGGCAGGCAGAAGGTGATATGGGCAAAAAGCAGTGACCAGAAACCAAGAGAGATGCCAATAACCACAAAAAGGACTAATAGCGAGATGGCCAGAATGATGTCCGGGGCCATCATCAGAGTCATCAGGGTTCCCTGGAGAATCCGCCTGCCGGGAAAGCGGTAGCGGTTGAAGGCGATGGCTGCCAGGGCGCCGATCAGGGTGGCCAGGGTTGCCGCACAGAGGGCGATCGTCAGAGAATGTTTGACCGCCTCCATAAGACCGGCATTGCCTGCCATGGCCGAGAACCATTTTACGGTGAATCCATCCCACTTCAGACCATAACGGTTACTGTTAAAGGCGTTGACGATCAAAATGACTATGGGCAGATAGAGGTAGCTGAAAATGGCGATGAAGAAAAACAGTCGCAGATTTTTCATGGACCGACCCTCCTGGTTGCCAGGCGGCGCAGGACCAGGCCATAACCGGCGAGCATCAGGGTCATCATCAGAATCAGGACGATACTGGTTGCTGAACCGAGCGGCCAGTTCCGGGCGTTGAGAAACTGTTGCTGGATGAGATTGCCCGCCGAGAGCTGTCTGGCACCCCCCAGCAGGGTGGCAACGTAGAAGAGTCCCATGGTGGGCACAAAGACCATGATGCAGCCGGCCAGGACCCCGGGCAGGGAAAGCGGCCAGATGATCCTCTGGAAGATCTGCAGAAAGCTTGCCCCGAGATCATGCGCCGCTTCCACCAGCCGGTAGTCGAGTTTTTCGAGGTTGGCGTAGAGCGGCAGAATCATAAACGGCAGCATCAGGTAAAAAAGTCCCAGGATGACCGCAGTATCCGTGTATAGAAGGCGGACAGGGCTGTCGATCATTCCGGTTTTCATAAGCAGGGTATTCATCAATCCCTGGGTACCGAGAACCATACGGATGGCATAGGTCCGGACCAGGGAGTTGGTCCAGAAAGGGATCATCAGCAGAACGAGAACGACGGTTCGGGTGTTTTTTTGCAGGCGGGCGGTGAGCCAGGCGAAGGGGTAGCCAACCACAAGGCAGAAAAGCGTCGTGAGGGCAGCCAGTTTAACCGAGCGAAGCATCACTTCCAGATAAACAGGATCGGCAAGCTGGCGATAGGCATCAAGGGAAAGCCCGGGGCGAAAAAATTCTATGGGGTCCTGGGCCAGAAAGCTTGTCCCCACCAGCAACAGAATCGGCAGCACCCCAAAGAGTATTAACCATGAGGAAACGAGACCGATGACTATTTGCCGGGTTCTACTCTTCATCGGGCAAGACCACCTCCCAGCCTTTGACCCAGGAAACCTTTACCCGTTCACCGACCCGATAATCAAACTCGGGATCGTCCTCATCAAAAAATTCGCAGGCCTGAATTACCGGGCCGTCGTCCAGGTGAATTGTCGTGTCGAGCGTTGAACCCCGATAGCTGCGCTCAACAATAGCACCGGAAAAGACCGGCATGCCGGCCTCTATCTCTTCGGCAAGGCGGAGATCTTCAGGCCTGAGCAGCAGGTGGACCGGTTGGCCGGAGGCAAACTCCTTGCTGGTCTGGGTAATAACAGTCTGGTTGAAGATGGTTATCTGCAGATGGTTGGCGTCGATGCGGCCCTTGACGGTGCCCGGAAAAAGGTTGATGTCGCCGATAAACCGGGCAACATAGAGACTGCTCGGTTCTTCGTAGACTTCCCTGGGGGTGCCGATCTGGGCTATTTTCCCATCCTGCATAACCACCACCCGGTCGGACATTGACAGCGCCTCTTCCTGGTCATGGGTGACCAGGATAAAGGTCATGTTGAGTTCGCGCTGCAGTCGTTTCAATTCAATCTGCATTTCCCGGCGCAGTCGGGCATCCAGGGCGGAGAGCGGTTCGTCGAGAAGCAGTACCCGGGGACGATTGATGATTGCCCGGGCCATCGCCACCCGCTGCTGCTGGCCGCCGGAGAGCTGACCTGGAAAACGCGTCGCAAAATCGGTCATTTTCACATCAGCCAGCACTCCTCAACCTGCCGGCGCAGTGTCTCTCCCTTGATGCCCTTGAGGCTGAGGCCGAAGGCGACATTGGCAAAGACGGTCATATGGGGAAAAAGGGCATAGCTTTGGAAAACCGTATTTACCTGTCTTTTCTCCGGGGGAAGGGGCAGAATGTTGGTGTTGTCGAGGAAGATCGATCCACGATCCGGTGTTTCAAATCCGGCAATAAGGCGCAGAAGGGTGGTTTTGCCGCAGCCGGAAGGTCCCAGCAGGGTAACAAATTCTCCATGGGCGATATCAAGGTCAAAATCACGCAGCACAACGTGGCCGTCGAAGGATTTTGAAATCCCGTGTATGGCAAGCACCTATTGGTCACCATGTCTTTTTAGCGCCTTTGTTCCTATAGAGAATTGTTATCGAAAACCAGTGTCTCTGCCCGTCGCAAAAGAGATATCAGCTTCTGCCGATTTACCGGTAATAGAGGCTCGGGCTGCCCATGGTGAGAAGCGCTTTGTGCAGGTTTCTCCTGAATTCCCGACGATCCCATATTCCCTGAATATGTCCTCGTTTCAAAGCGTTTCTTGCAGAATGGTAATCGGGAGGTATGTCCGAACCGGTGGTTTCCCGGATTACCCGGGGGCCGGCAAAACCTACCCGGCTCGATCTGATGGCAAACTGGTAGGGTGAACAGCCAAGAAAAGAGGCGACCGGTCCGGCGTAGGAGTTGTTGTCGTACACTACCAGATACAATCCGCCGGCATCAATATATTCCCGCACGGCCATGGTGCATTTGGGCATCTGGGTGACGCCCAGGGTCCCTTCCTGGATGCGGATACCGCCGGTCGTATGGATATAGGCCAGGAAAGGCCGTTTCTTGCGTTTGGCCAGAGCACAGGCCTGGACAAATTTCTCGCCTTCCGCCGATCCCACCGTCCCGTTGCGAAAGTCGGAATACAGCATGGTGACAATGATCTGAATACCGTTTACCTTGGCATGAAAGGTCATATTGCCTGAACGTCGGCCGGTTTTGTCCTTTGCCGACTGCAGTCTTTCGGTAAATCCCGTATAATTGAGCGGATTGCCGGAGGATATTTCCGTGTTGAATTGTCGGATCGAGTTGGGGTCGAAGATATTTTTCAGATACCACTGGTGTTCCAGCGGGAAATGATGACCGCAGGTCTCGCAGACTCCGGCAAATTCACCATACAGATCCGGTATCCAGAGATCTTTGCAGCCGTATTTTTCGGCATTGGGACAGCTCACCGTGCGATCTACGTTGGCCAGCGGGCTGGTATAGGTGTCGGTGAGCTCGAGTGGATCTACCCGGCGTGTCTGGGTTTCCTGCTGACTTCCTGCGCCCGGAGTAGGTGATCAGGCGTTGCGGTTTTTTCACCTTTTTCCTGCCGAAAAGATCTATGAAGGCGGTTATCGGTTCGGTAAGGCGCTTCAGCATGACCGAACTTTCTCCCGATACGTCGCTTAAGCACTTTCCTGACCTGGCGCTTGTGATTTTTCATGATATCATAGCGCAGGGTGTAATAGACTTTTTCGGTTTTTACCTTGGCCAGATTGTAGATGCCTTCTTCTGCTTCGGCCTGACCGGTAAAACCATTTTTTCCCATTGCCAGATACTTTTTTGGAGCGCAGACTGAGGAGTCTTTTGTACTTCCTCTTTGTTCAGATCCCAGGCCACCTCCAGCTGCAGTTCTTCTTCGTTTGCCGGTTCATGTTTCTTCCGTCTGATTTCATAGGTACGCAGCGCACTGAAACTCTTGCTGGAAAGAACCACCTTGTCCGTTGCTCGCAGCATTTCAGCGCGGAGTTTGGCGAAAAAGGCAAAATCATCTCTTCTTGCACCAAGCAAAGGCTCGTAGATGATCCGGTCAATGGTTCCTCTCTCCAGATTATCCTTTGCGGTCAGTTTGAGCCGATCGGCACAGACCTCAATCAATTCCTTGGGGATCTTGGAGCCTTCACGGATCTTCCCCTCAATTGCAGCCGCACCTTCCGGAGATATTACCGAGTAATACCCATGGGAGGCCATTATCCGGTAATCGGAGAGGCCGATAGCCTCGGCTCCGCCCGAACCGCCTTCAGAGATCATTGAAATCATCGGCACCCTGAGCTTGGTCATGGCATAGATATTTCTGGCGATCTGCTGGGCCGCTCCCGAGCCTTCCTCGACGGGGTAGGAGCCGGGGGTGAAGATATAAAAGTGGATGGGGATTCCTTCGGTTTCCGCAACCTTCATATAGCGCAGGGCCTTTTCATTTCCCTGGGGTTTGCAGGATCCGCCATTACGGAATTCTTCGCCATGGCCGGTTTCCTGACCAATAACCATGACCGAGGCGGTATAGGGTTTGTTTTTTATCCGTCGGGTGATGGTGGCTTTGGCGCAGATCATCGCCGGGTCGACATTGGCATCCCCCTCCCCGCCAAGCTCGGTGTAATCCTCATACACATTTTCCAGGATATCTTTCAGGCTGAAACGCTGAATGGATCGGACGATCCGAACTCTCTCCATCGGGCTGAGATTCTCTTCCGCCCGTTCTTCGAGAAAACTGATCGATTCGTTGCAGCTTACGGATCTCTGCCGTGAGTTTTTCCTCGGTGTGGTCGTAGATGCTGAGCTTGAGCTGGTCGCAGTTTTTCTTAAAACCATCCAGATTGCCCCAGTTGGAGTAATCTTTTATCTGGAGCAGATAATTGATCCGTTCTTCTATTTTAAGAAGTTGTTTGAGTAATTCTTTCATGTTGAAGCTATTTTTGTCGTTGGTATCGTTGCTAAGTCATTAATCCCCTATAAAGAACAGGAGATAAGGCAATTGATATATTTTGAGGAGTCGTTAACCCCTTATCCCCGTACTTTATGAGGATGCATTTTTTCTAAATCACTAATCCCCGCAAAGACGGGGACTCTTTTTAGTACCCCCCTTGCGGGGTGTAAGTTCCTTCACGAAATTCTTTTCCCAAAAAACGGGAAAAGAATTTCTAAGTCACTAAAAAGCCAACAGGCGATCCAGATTGTTTTTAAGGTATTCGAGATTGGTGATAATCGGCTTATTGTGTGAATCTTTGCCGCGGATAACGGTTTCATCAATAAAACGGGCGGCTTTCGCCTTGGCGTCATCCATCGAATCTCCCCAGACAAGAGCAAGGGCCAGATTTGGGTCAAAATCACTGGGGATGGGATACGGCCTGTCGCCTGGGAACATGCGAATAAACAACTGACCACGGGTGATCGGGAAATTTGAATTCGGTTATCGTGCCGATCCATGGAGCAAAGCCGCGGTCGGGTATCTTCGGCCACGATACGCAGTTCAATGGCGGCACCTTTGAATTTTACCGCACTCTGTTTATAGCCGATCCTGTTGCCGAGGCCGAGACGGATCTGCTCACGAATCAGATTCGGCTGTTCACCGCCAATATAACTGATTCTTGCTGAGATGTCATTTTCCACCTGAATGCGGGTGTTTACTTCAAGCAGGTAGGGTTGGCCCGATCTGCTGATGATCCATTCCCAGGTGCCGACATTGTCATATTTTACATAGTCCGCCAGCTTGAGGGAGTATTTGACAATTTGATCGAGGAGTTTTTTTTCATCAAAATCGTACTCGAAACAGGAGTCGTGAAAACCGGGCGCCGCTTCAACCCGTTTCTGGCGGCCGGTGGACTGGATAGTACAGTTTCTGGAGCTGAAATGGATTCGTTCACCGTATCTGGAACAGACCAGCTGCACTTCAAGGTGGTTGTAATCACGCAGGCATTGCTCAATGAGTACACCACCATCACCAAACTGTCTCTTGGCGTAGTTCTGCAACTGCCGGTATACCCTGCGAAACTGTTCAATTTCCGTGACCTCTTCAATGCCCATGCCGCCGCCTCCGGCGGCAGCCTTAACGAGAATTGAAGGATTTTCAACTCCGGCCTGCCGCTGGTCATCGAGAAGCCCGGCGGCGATCTCTTCCGCTTCCATCTCGTTGTAGATGGGGGCATCTGTTCCGGGAATGGTGGGGATTCCAAGTTTGTTGGCGACCCGCTTGGTATTGATCTTGTCGCCAAGATCCCTGATCACTTCCCAGTTCGGGCCGATAAAGGTGAGTGCCCGGTCGCGAATGGTTGCTCGTCTGGCAAAACGGAAATCTTCCGAAAAGAAACCGTATCCGGGATGGATGGCGGTGCAGCCGGTATGATCGGCTACGGCAAAAATATCATTGGGTTCGGTGTAGCTGGTTATGCGCCAGGCGTTTTGATCTGGACCGCTGGTGATATTTTGACGCACATGCTCCGAATCCTTGTCCGCTTCGGTGTAGACAACGACATAGTCGAGATCAAGATCCCTGCAGGCATTCATGATCCGAATGGCTATTTCACCACGATTGGCTATGAGAACCTTTCCTTCCAAACTGTTCCTCGTAAAGTCGTAATCTGTTAGTGTATCTGTTGTCAATCCCTGGTATAACAGATTATTTTACTCTGTTAATGCAATATATGGAACTAAAAATCGACGCTACTATAGTCATGCAATATCGATTAGAAAAGAAAAATTATACATTATGAACTGGTTTTACAATCAACAATAGTCTAATCGAGAGACTCGTTCTTGATCTTCCTGATATTTCATTGCTATGCACACATTGCAATAATGGATTGAACCTCGCTACATAGTCATGCAGTGTCGATAGATAAGTAAAAATTATCCATTCGGGGCTGATTTTACACTGGACAACGCCATCTGGTAGAGAAATCTTCATTTTCTGCTTGACAGTTCATTGATCATATTGAACGGTAATAATCCGAAGAATGCAAACAGAAGATTGATTTTTCTGCACCTGATGTTATCTATCTAGAGAATAATATTTTTAAACAGACAGCACTTATATTTTCGTAAGAGCTTTCCATAACAGTTGCCGGCTCGCAGCGCATAGGCCAATTAATTATCAGCACGATGGACAACGATACAAAATCTGAAGAACAGGAATCGGACCAGGAAAAGGGTTTTTTAAAGAAATTATTATCAGCTATTGATTTCTAGAAAACCGGGCACCAAAGAAGATCTCGACCATGACATCCAGGAGCTTCTTGAGGAAGGGGAGGAGCATGGCCTCATCTCGCATCTTGAGGAGAGAATGATTAATTCCATTCTCGAATTCCGGGAAACCTATGCCTCCGAGATCATGACCCCGGCGGCGGAAGTCGTCTCCTTTGATGAGTCTGCACCGATGACCGAACTCATTGAAATCGTAACTGAAAGCGGCTTTACCAGGATCCCGGTTTATCGGGAAAACCCCGATCACGTTATCGGGGCGATCCATGCCAAAGATCTTCTCAGACTCTGCGCCCGTCCCAGTGCGGAACCGGCCGATCTTGCCGGTTATTTGCGGCCGGTCTATTTTATTTCGGAAAAAAAACCGATTGTTGATCTGCTGCGGGAGTTTCAGAAACGCAAAGTGCATATGGCCATGGTCACCGATGAATTTGGTACAGTTCGCGGCCTGATTACCCTTGAGGATATCCTTGAGGAAATTGTCGGGGAGATTGATGATGAGTATGATGAGGATGAGCATACCATCGAGGTGATAGATGAGCAGACAATTCAGGTGCATGCCTGGGTGGATATAGAAAAAATTGAGGAACATTTTCGATATTGAATTTCCCGAAGGGCCATATGAATCTGTGGGCGGCCTGGTGATTCATCTGCTTGGTCGGCTGGCAGTTACCGGAGATAGTGTCGAAACTGCCGGGATTCGGTTTGAGGTTCAAAGTGCCGATGCCAGACAGATTAAGATGATACGGGTCAGTAAAATCATTGAGGACAAGTAACCATCGTGGCGTTCTTTGGCAGCAGTGCTTTTTTCCTGTCTGTTCTGACCAGTCTGCTGCTCTGGCTGTCTTTTCCGGGAGGAGGAGAGGTCTGGCCATTGCTCTTTGTGGCTCTTGTTCCCCTGCTTTTTGTACTACGCGGTGTAACGGCCAGGAAGGCAGCCCTCTGTGGACTTGTCTGCGGCCTTGTTCATTTTACTTCGCTTCTCTACTGGATAGTTATTGTCCTCGGCAAGTATGGAGGGCTGGCCTGGTTTATCTCGATACCGGCCTTGCTCTTGCTGGCCCTGTATATGAGTCTTTACTTTGCTCTTTTCGCCCTGCTCGCCCGTTTTATATTGCTGGCGTTTCCGGCAGCCGTCTCGCTCTGGCTGCTGCCTGCGCTCTGGGTAGGCATTGACTGGTTTCGTGGTCTGTCTTTTTACCGGTTTTCCCTGGATGGATCTGGGCTATGCACTTCTATAAGATACCCGTTCTGTATCCAGATTGCCGATCTTGCCGGGCACCACGGGGTGACGTTTCTGGTTGTTTTGGTCAATACCTGCCTGATGCTGACTTGTAACGTTCAAAAAAGCATTCTTGTCCCCGGCTATCTGCTCATCCTTGTCCCGACCGTCTGTTTGTCTTGGTGCTGCAGCCATCTATTCGAAAAACCGGTTGGCGGAAGTGCAGCAGACAATATCTGCCCCTGATGCCTCTCGGATGATTGTGGGTATTGTTCAGGGCAATATTGATCAGAGTGTCAAGTGGTCGCCGGCCCAGCAGCAGAGAACGGTGGAAAAATACCTGCGCAACCAAATCTCTTTTTGTCTGCAGGACGACCGTCACTGGTTGTCTGGCCGGAGACGGCTCTGCCTTTTTATCCGCCGTCCAACGGTTATATGCAGCCGCTTAAGGAGCTGGTGGCTGAACAACAATTTTGCTCTTTTGACCGGCGCTCCCTGGTATGAAATTATCGACCGGAGAAGCAAAAAGGTGAATTTCTATAACAGTGCCCTTCTCCTGCAGCCGGACGGACAGTTTGGCGGGAAATATTATAAATCGCATCTTGTTCCCTTTGGTGAATATGTCCCGCTTAAAAAGTTTTTGCCTTTTCTGGCGCCGCTTGTCGAGGCGGTAGGAGACTTTAGTCTCGGAAGATTGAACAGCCTTTGGTCTGGCAGGAGGCAAAGGTCGGAGTACTCATCTGCTTTGAGTCTGTTTTTCCGGAATTATCCCGTAAATGGGTATTGGCCGGAGCGAATATGCTGGTTAATTTGACGAATGACGCCTGGTATGGTAAATCGAGTGCCCCGCATCACAGCCTGGCCATGTCGGTGCTTCGGGCAGTGGAAACCAGGCGCAGTCTGGTACGATCAGCAAACACCGGAATATCCGCTTTTGTCACTCCAGCCGGGACCATTGTCAAGCAGTCCGAGCTGTTTGTCCCCTGGGCAGCGGCAACGACAGTGGTCCTTTGCAGCAGAGCTGACGTATCTGGGCACGTTATGGCTATTTATTCGCTCCCGTTTGTCTGGCCATTGGTCTTTTGGGTGGGCTGGCCGCCGGGCTGAGAAGACGATGGGTATGAATGTTGATCATGAGAAATTGATTATACTGTTGTGTTAAAGGTAATTTTAGATGCCATGAAAATTAGATTAAAATATTAAAGTATTAAGGTAGAGAACTATGGCTATTGAAACCGGTGCAGCAGTATCCAAACAGAAACTTGTTGATTTGAAAATTCGTTTGCTTACTCTCAAGGAGCATCTTTGACTTAGCCGCCAAAAAAGACCGGCTTGATGAACTGGAACGACAGACCCTTGCGCCCGGATTCTGGAATGATGCCGAAACGGCGACAGTGATCCAGAAAGAACACGGTCAACTTCAGGAAGTTATTAAAGACTGGAATGAAAGGTGGAAGGAGCTGGAAGATACTGAAATGTTTCTCGAAATGGTCATGGAGGAAAAAGATGCTGAGCTGGAGCAGGAGATAGCTGAGAAAATTGTGACCATGGAGAAGGGATTGGCCCTGGCTGAACTGGAGTGTATGTTCAACGGAGAGCATGACAACAGTAATGCTATCATGTCCATCCACGCCGGTGCCGGGGGTACCGAAGCCCAGGACTGGGCGGAAATCCTTATGCGGATGTATCTTCGCTGGGCGGAAATGCGGGGTTTTAAAACAGCTATTCTTGACTATCTGGCCGGAGATGAGGCCGGCACCAAAAGTGTCACCATTATGTTCAAAGGGAGGAACTGCTATGGCTATCTTCGTTCCGAACTGGGGATTCACCGGTTGGTTCGCATCTCGCCCTTTGATGCCAGTGGCCGTCGGCATACCTCCTTTGCCTCGGTGATGGTGCTGCCGGAACTGGATGACTCCATTACTGTGGAAATTGATGATAAGGATCTGCGGATTGATACCTACCGTTCCAGTGGGGCGGGAGGACAGCATGTCAATAAAACCGATTCTGCTATCCGTATAACCCATCTGCCGACGGGAATAGTCGTTCAATGTCAGAACGAGCGTTCCCAGCATAGCAACAAGGCTACGGCAATGAAAATGCTGACCGCCCAGCTCTATGAACTGGAAAGACAGAAACAGGCGGAACAACATGAAGGCTTGTCCGGAGACAAGAAAGGGATTTCCTGGGGCAGCCAGATTCGTTCCTATGTCCTGCAACCCTATCGACTGATCAAAGATCATCGTACCGACCATGAAACCGGCAATGTCGATGCGGTGCTCGACGGAAACCTTGATCCGTTTATCAAGGCATTTCTGCTTTTGGGAAAGTGAGCAGTGACTGTGCGGAGTAAAAAAGTCCTGAGTAAGCAAGGCTGTCGTTTTCTTGCTCATGGTGGTATCAGAAAAGGGCCGGCTCAGTAATGAGCCGGCCCTTTTGTTTATTGAGACGGTCTTTATTTCAGGACTTCTGCAACGGGGGTGTACTCCAGACCAAAGGCTTCAGCAACCGCCTTATAGGTGATTTTGCCGCTAACAATATTCAGGCCAAGGGCAATCTCCTCGTTGTCTCGAGCACTCTTCTTCCAGCCTTTGTTGGCGATCTGCACAGCATAGGGCAGAGTCGCGTTGGTCAGGGCCAGGGTTGAGGTCATGGCAACAGCACCGGGCATATTGGCGACACAGTAGTGAACAACACCGTCAACAGTGAAGACCGGATTGTCATGGCTGGTCGCTTTTGAGGTTTCAAAACAGCCGCCCTGGTCGATGGCCACATCCACCATAACAGCGCCTTTTTTCATGACTTTGAGCATTTCCCTGGTGACCAGTTTGGGTGCTTTGGCGCCGGGAATAAGCACGGCACCGATGACCAGATCAGCCTTGGCCAGGAGTTCGCGCAGTTTCGGCACACTGCTCATGATTGGGAAACAGTTGCTGGGCATGACTTCCCGCAGATAGCGCAGGCGATCAAGGTTGGTGTCGAGCAGATATACCTTGCCGCCGAGACCGCAGGCCATAAGTGCAGCATTGATACCAACGACACCGCCGCCGATAACGACCACGGTTCCCGGTTCAACGCCGGGAACACCACCAAGCAGAATGCCGCGGCCGCCCTTGGTCATCTGCAGGTAATTGGCACCTTCCTGGGCCGCCATTCTTCCGGCAACCTCACTCATCGGGGTGAGCAGAGGCAGGGAACCATCTTTTTTCTGGATGGTTTCATAGGCGATGTTAACCGATCCGGCTTTCATCAGGGCTTTGGTCTGTTTTTCGTCCGCGGCCAGATGAAGATAGGTGAAGACAATCTGGTCCTTGCGGATGAGATCGTATTCCTGTGGCTGTGGTTCTTTGACATGCATGACCATGTCGGCTTTCTTGTATATTTCCGCGGCGGTATCAACGATGGTTGCGCCGGCTTTCTGGTATTCGGCGTCGGGAAAACCGGCTGCCTTTACCGGCATTTTTTTCCACAAGCACCTGGTGGTTGTTGTGGATCATGACCTCGACGCCTGCCGGGGTCATGGATACCCTGTTTTCTGCAATTTTGATTTCTTTCAGAATTCCGACGATCATAGTGATCTCCTGTGGTTGAGCAATGAGTGAACGATGGTGGATTTACGAGGTATATACGGTACTTTAAGGTTATATCCTTTGTAGACGATAAAACTTTCGACTGTCTGCACATCTTCAACCTTGGCCACTTGTTCTGTGATGAATTCAAGAAGACTGTAGTCACGGCCAAGCAGAACCTGAAGGATAATGTCGTATCGGCCGGTAACTATTCCCGCCGACACCACTCCTCTTAATTTGCTGAATTCTTCGGCTTTTTTCTGCTAATTCCATGGTCTTTAATTTAACCCCGAGGTAGAGCAGATTGTGTCCGGGAAGGGCGTCGATCTGCACAGTGCCGGAAAATTTCAGGATGCCTTCCTCAATGAGTTTATTGACTCGGCTTCGGATGGTGTTTTCGGTAAGTGACAGATCTTCAGCGATGAGCTTGTATGATTTCCTGCCATCTTTTAAATGGCGGAGTATCTCTATATTGGTGTCATCTATGTCCATGCACGACTGGCTCCATCAGGTTGGCGACTGAATGGATATATTTAGTTTCATCAAATATAATATACACATGTTTTGCGTAAAAAATCAAAATTAAAATAAAAATATATGATATAAACCTTAAATTCACATAGGTTTGCGATTTTTAGGGAAAATGTCATTAGATTTGGTCAAACCGGAAAGGTGGTGCGGTATTGGTGACGTGGAGGGAGAAATGCGGCTTGAGAGAGGGTACACATCAGATGTTCTTCGGCGGTTTTGGGCAACGGAAGGTTTTTTCGGATTTTCGACGCCCCGGCAAGTAACTGGGAGCTGCAGCAACCGCACATGGTGCCGCCGCTTTCGTGGCACATGCCGGTCAGGCCGTGGCTGGTCCGGTTCTGTCGTCTCTTGCAATAGCTGACCAGAACCACTGTTACCAGTAAGAGAGAAAAGGTAATAGTCAGAGTGAAAATAAAAGTGGTCATAGAGATAACAATAAGCATTCTTTTGCTATCCGCCAAAGTCATCGAAATGAATATTTTCCTGTTCCACGCCAAGACTGTCCAGCATGTCAAAAACTGCCTGGTTCATCATTGGCGGACCGCACAGGTAGTAATTGACATCCTCGGGGGCAGGATGATCTTTGAGATATTGGTCATACAGCACCATATGGATAAAACCGGTATGGCCTTCCCAGTTGTCCTCCGGCAAAGGGTCCGAGAGAGCCAGATGAAAGGAGAAATTATCATGATTTCTCTCAATTTCTTCAAAATCCTCGATGTAGAACAACTCCTTCAGGCTCCTGCCGCCATACCAGAAAGAGACCTTACGTTTGGTGTTTTTGGCTTTAAAAAGATCAAAAACATGGCTGCGCAGTGGTGCCATTCCGGCACCGCCGCCGATAAGGATGATTTCTGAGTCGCTGTCATCCATAAAGAATTCGCCAAAGGGGCCGCTGATGGTAACATCGTCGCCCGGCTGGAGATTAAAAATATAGGAAGATACCTGGCCGGGAGGGATTGCCGCCTGGCCGGGGGGAGGACTGGCGATCCGTACGTTCAATTTGATCATTCCTTTCTCACCCGGGTAATTGGCCATGGAGTAGGCCCTGGTCACTGGATTATAAACGTGGGATTTGTACTGAAACATCTTAAATTTTGTCCAGTCGGAGAGAAATCGTTCATCAATATCAAAATTCTGATATTCCAGGGTATGGGGCGGGACCTCGATCTGGATATAACCGCCGGCCTTGAAATCGACAGTTTCCCCTTCCGGCAGACCGATCACCAGTTCCTTGATAAAAGTGGCGACATTGTTGTTTGAGATTACCTTGCATTGCCATTTCCTGGCATCAAGCATTTCTGGCGGGACTGACGATGTTCAAATCCCTTTTTACCGCAACCTGACAGGAGAGGCGTACACCTTATTTAGCGTCCCGATTGTTGATCTTTCCTTTTTCGGTGGGGAGGATGGCGCCACCACCCTCTTTGACGATACAGCGACATTGGCCGCAGCTTCCACCGCCGCCGCAGGCGGATGAAAGAATAATTCCTTCTTCGGAAAGGGTGGTCAGCAGTTTCCCGCCGGGCTTGGCCTGGAACTTTTTGTCTTCGTTGATCTCAATGGTAATATCGCCACTGGGCAGCAGTGTCTTTTTGGCGACGACAATAATGGTAACCAGTAAAAACTGAAGAGCCAGAAAGCAACCAACGCCGTAATATATTTCATTCATTGTCTAATTTCCCCATTTGCACACTGTTGTGCAGGGACTATCTTTTGATAGTTATTAACATATTTGATAGTTCGTAAAAACCTCAATTTTCGATGGTTAAGTAAAAAACTTCATATTCGAGGCGTAGTGTTTTTCAATATCATTTCGACGTACTAGGGTACGTCGTAATGATATGTGAAATTCGCAACAACGAAGAAGATGAAGAGATCGGGCTTTTTACGACACCATCACATTTCCATTCCGGCCAGTCCCATAAAGGCAATCGCCATCAACCCTACCGAGATAAAAGTCAGACCAAGACCTTTCAACCCCGCCGGAGGATCGGCATATTCCAGTCTCTCCCGTATTCCTCCCAGGCAGACCACTGCCAGGAAAAAACCAGCTCCTGAGCCAAAGCCGTAGGCGACAGATTCACTAAAGGTATAGTCACGCTCAACCATAAAGAGGGTGCCGCCAAAGATGGCGCAGTTGACCGTCAGGAGAGGCAGAAAAATGCCCAAAGTGTTGTACAGCGCCGGAATAAATCGATCGAGAAACATTTCCAGAATCTGCACTACTGCAGCGATAATCGCGATATAGGTGAGCAGGCCGAGAAAAGTGAGATCCAGATTGGGTTGTCCGGCCCAGGCCAGAGCCCCCGGTTTTAGAACGTAGGTGAGGATCAGATTATTGATAGGGACGGTTATCACCTGAATGAACAGCACCGCAGCGCCGAGGCCTGTGGCAGTCTTCACCTGCTTGGAGATTGCCAGAAAGGTGCACATGCCGAGGAAAAAACTGAGCGGCAGATTCTCCAGAAATATTGAGCGGATAATTATATCAAAATAGTGGGACATCAGTATCTTACTCCTAAAATTTTGTAACTCAGATTAGTACCATCAAGCGGCATTAAAAAGAATACCCGACAAGAGAGTACCAGACAGAGTCCTGGCATATTCTCCGTTTACCGGGGTCAGTCTTTCTCCTGTTGTTCGGGGTCAATTGTTCGCAGGAGCCAGATAAGCAGGGCGATGAGAAAAAATGCGCTGGCCGGGAGAACCAGAAGCCCATTGCGGAGATACCAGCCACCGTTGGTGGTCAGTGGCAGGATCTCAAAGCCAAACATGCTGCCCGAACCGAACAGCTCTCGGACGAACGCCACCGACATGAGAATGAAACCGTAACCCAGGCCATTGCCTATCCCATCGAAAAAGCTGGCTATTGGCGGATTGGACATGGCGTAGCCTTCGGCACGGCCCATGACGATGCAGTTAGTGATGATCAGGCCGACATAGATCGAAAGTTGTTTGGACAATTCAAAATAAAAGGCTTTGAGGATTTGATCGACCAGGATAACCAGGGTGGCGATGACCATGATCTGCAGACCGATCCGCACACTGTTTGGTATCTGGTAGCGGACAATGCTGATGGTCATACTGGAAAAAGCGACAACCAGCGTTACGCAGATGGACATAACGAAGGCCGTGGTCATCTGGCCGGTGACTGCCAGCGCGGAACAGATGCCGAGAACCAGCAGGGCGATGGGGTTGCGTTGAATATGGAGCGGGATATCAGCTCGATCTTGGTCTCAGCCATTAGCGTTATCCTTTCTTAATTGGGTAAAAAAGGTTTAAAGCCGTGGTTGCCAAACCAGAATTCCATAAGGTTGTCGACGCCTTTGGTGGTCAAAGTTGCCCCCGATAGTCCGTCGATCTGGTGCAGCCTGGCCGCTTCATCGGTTGCTGCCTTGCCTTTGACAAATTGCAGGTCCACTTTGCCCCTCGTCGTCATAAATTTCTTTCCCTTGCCAGCCTTTCTGCCAGCGCTGATTTTCTATCTCTCCCCCCAGGCCGGGAGTCTCTCCATGTTCGTAGAACGATACGCCGCGAATGGTAGTGAGGTCGCCATCGAGGGCCACATAGGCGTACATGGTGGACCAGAGCCCCTTGCCCCGCACCGGCAGGATAATTTGCTCTATTTCACCGTCTTTTCTGACCAGATAGACCAGGGAATATTTTTCCTGATGGCGGAGTTTGGCAATGTCTTCCTCCGGGCTTAATTTTCGACCGCGTATCATCGGAGAGTGCGGCTTTAAGCTGATTGTAGTTTTCTGGGTCGATTGTATCTTCCGGTACAAATTTGCCCGGTTGACAGGTCCACTATTTTTGTTTCAATGGGGGCAAACATCTGCTCGATGGTTTTACCCTGCTCATAGAGGCCTGCGGCATAGAGAATGTTTTTTTGTCGGTCCAGTACCCGATTGGCCTCCTGCATCGGCCGCAATCCGACCGCAGCACCGGCGACCAGGGCCGAGCAGACGAAGGCTAAAACAAGTACGGAATAAAAGGGTTTGGCAGCGTTTTCTTCAGCCATGGCGTAACATCCTTCTCTTTATGTTGGCCTGGATAACAAAGAAATCAAAAAGCGGGGCAAAAATATTACCCAGGAGAATGGCCAGCATTATCCCTTCAGGGTAGGCGGGGTTAGACACTCGGATCATGATGGCCAGTACCCCGATGAGTAAACCATACATCCACTGACCGGTATGGGTATGGGCCGCTGAGACCGGATCGGTGGCCATGAACACCAGACCGAAGGCAAAGCCGCCCAGCACCAGGTGCCAGTGGGGAGGAATTGCCCACAGGGGGTTAACGTCGCTGCCGGAAAAATAGTAAAACGAGCCGCAGAGCAGGGCGCCGATGAGGGTCGAGGCCATCACCCGCCAGGGGGCGATTCGGGTGATCAGAAGAACAAAGGCACCAAATAGACAGGCAAGTGTTGACGTCTCACCCATTGAGCCGGGGATGGTGCCAAGAAAGGTCTGGGCCCAGGTGACATTAATCGACTCCAGCACCTGGTCGGCCTGACCGGGCTGGGCGGCAGCAAACTGAGCCAGCGGGGTCGCCCCCGATACGCCGTCTACTGCCGTCCAGACCATGTCGCCGGTCATCTGGGCGGGATAGGCAAAGTAAATAAATGCACGTGAAGCGAGGGCCGGGTTCATGAAATTCCGACCCACGCCGCCGAATACTTCTTTGGCAAAGATCAAGCCGAAACTGACTCCGACCGCCACCTGCCAGAGGGGAATGGTCGCCGGCAGGGTCAGGGCAAAGAGGAGACCGGTAACCAGTAAAGGCCTCGGAAAACTCATGGCCCCGAATCAGGTTGAACACCCCTTCCCAGAAGGAACCGACCACCATGGTCACGATATAAATGGGCAGAAAATAGAGGGCGCCGTGGAGGAAATTTGAGCCAGGCTGGTCGGATCACAGCCGACAAGTGACATGATCCCCCCCCGCCAGCCATCCGGGCCGGCCAGGCCCATGGCCTCTATGACCATATTGGCCTGATAGCCGGTATTCCACATGGCCATCAGGGTGCAGGGCAAAAGAGCGATCAGCACCGTGGTCATGATCCGCTTCAGATCGATGGAATCCCGGATATGCGGGGCAATCCTGGTCGTCTGGCTGGAGCCGAAGAGAATGGAGTCAAAAGCTTCGTAGAGCGGGTACCAGCGGGCAAAGCGACTGCCCTTTGCAAAGTAGCGCCCTGCATCTTTCATGATTTTGCTTAAAATTTTCATCTGTAAAATGTCACCTTGCTTGAAAGTGTTGTGTGTAGATGCAGTAATTTAGCCCCCGAGTTCGATGGCCGTCAGCACCTCGCGCAGAACCGGACCGAACTCATTTTTCCCGGGACAGACAAAGCCGCAGAGACCCAGATCATCTTCGATGAGTTCGAGGGCGCCGAGGGCCTTGGATTTTTCCGTATCGCCGACGGAAATCGACTTCAACAGTGATGTGGCAATTATATCGAGCGGCATAACCTCGTCGTAGGTGCCCAGGGGATAAATGGCTCTTTTCCCACCCCAGACGGCGGTATTCATGGGAATGTCAGATTTTTGAGGTATGCCGAGGCAAAAACCGGGCGGATGGAATAAGCGGCCTTTGCCCGGCAGCAGCCAGTTAAAGAGGAGACCGGCCGCTGGAATCTTGATAGACCGAAACCTGATCGTGAAACCGGCCGAGGAAGTTGAAATTTCCTTTGGCTTCCCGGCCGCTCAGCACCGAACCGGAGATAATCCGTAACTTATCCAGAGACAGTTCTCTCCGGCAGAGCTCCGTAAGGGAGGCGCCTATTCGTGTTTTAATCAGGGCCGGCTGAATAACCCCGGAACCGGCAAGAGCAACGACCCGCTCGGTTAATAGCTGTCCGGTCATGAACAGGTGGCCGATGGCGATTACATCCTGGTAGCCGATCTGCCAGACTGTTTTGTTTTCGTGGACCGGATCTATAAAGTGGATATGGGTCGAGGGCAGTCCTGCCGGGTGCGGGCCCTGAAACGACCAGTACTCCAGACCGTCCACTTCTTCAGCAGGCAGCAGGGTGTCAGCGCCGGTGCAGTAATGAATGGGGCTTTCGACCAGGCGCCGCAGAATTTTCAGGCCAAATTGATAGGCTGTCGGGTATTCGCTGATGATGACGCTGCGGGTCGGCTGCCAGCGGCGCGGAGTCTGTTGCGGTAATAAACAGGGAGGCCGGCTCAGAGTCGATGGCCGGCGTTTTTCCATAGGGCCTGGTCCGAAAAGCGGTCCACAGGCCGGACTTGATCAGGATGTCACGGATAGCCAGATCTTCCAGCTCTTCCGGCCTGTCGGCGGGGTCACAGAAGGTGACACCGTCCTCGCCGTCCAGGTCAATAATGATCGATTCAAATTTACGTCTCTCCCCTCTGTTGACAGCTGCAACCGTGCCGCAACCCGGTGAGGTAAAAATCACCCCCTGGTTTTTTTTATCGGTGAACAGTTGTTGGCCGACAATGACCCTGTCGCCAGGCTTGACCAGCATGGTCGGTTTCATGCCGATGTAGTCGTCGCCGATAAGCGCCACCTGTCCGATCGCATTGCCCTGTCGAATCTTCTGCTTCGGACCGCCGGAGATGGGGATGTCGAGTCCTTTTTTTAAAGAAATTGTCTTCATGTCAGCTGAAAAAACCTGAGGTATTGAAATGCTGGAGGTTCTTGTCGATCAGATAGGCTTCACATCCCTCCATGCTTCCGATGAGGTCGAGACCTTTGTCTTTGCCGAGAACCATGAGCGCCGTTGCCAGCCCATCGGCGAGGGCAACGTTTGGGGCGGTGACGGTGCAGCTGGCCAGCTCCGGCGGCGAGAATCCGCTGTTAGGGATCAATGATGTGGTGATTCTTCAAATCGGGAGTAAAGGCCTGCATATAGTCGCCGGAGGTGGCGACAGCTTTATCGCTGACCGCAACAGTCACAAGTTTTTGTTTCTGCTGTGGGCGGGGGTTTCTGATACCGATGCGCCATGGTTGGCTCTTTTCTTTGAAGCCGGAGACCATCAGATCGCCGCCTGCTTCAACATAGACATTGTTAAAGCCGAGTTCCCTGAGGGTGGCAAGGCCCCGGTCGACAATATATCCCTTGCCAATACCGTCTAAGGATATACCCATCCCCGGCTGCAGCAGGCGCACGCTTCTGTCGTTTAGCTGCAGATTCTGATGGTCGACGAGACTGCGAGCCGCCGCATGCTGCTGCTGATCGGGATGGCTGTTTGCCCCACGGATGTTTTCATGGAGATGGAGCAGGGGCAGGATTGTTACATCAAATGCCCCTTCGCTTCTGGTACTGAGATCCTGCGCCAGGGTCAGGACATTGAGGAGATCCTGGCTGGGGTTTTCCAGGAACGAGGTTCGGTTCAGCGCGGAGAGTTCACTCTCGGGCATATGTCTGCTTAATCGGCCCTCCAGCCCCTTCATGGTGGCAATAGTCTGGCTCAGAGCCTCCTCACAGCTATCACGGTCTGGTCCGTAGACGGTGAGATTGAGCACCGTGCCCATGATCGGCTGACTTCTTCTGGCCATCTGCATGGTCTTTGTCGAGCCGAAGATGCCAAGTTTCCAACAGGCGGCAGCTGCTCCGGCCACGGCAACAATCTGTAAAAAACCGCGTCGGTTGAATTTTTTCGTCCCTGTGTGCTCTGTGTCCATGTTCTATCCTCACTGGAGATTTAGTACCTTACAGAATATTTTCTGTTTTTTTGCTAGAAAAGATTCTGTCTAAAGGTACTTATAGCCCTTTCTGGGGTATGAGACCGATAAAAGTGTCCTAAATAACAGATTAAAAATTACTATAAACAGAACCATCTTTTCAGGCAATTGTAAATATTGATAAATTTTTAACAACCAAAAGATGAAAATTGCTATCCCCTCTGGGGGGGGACGAAACCATCACAGTTGATGAACTCATAAAAACTCATCGAAATAATCAGGATGGACTCTGGAAAAAGCTCGATATACTAGGCGTAGTGTCTGAAACGGCGATTTGGCAGTACATATGGTACGGCGAATTGTCGTTTCAGACCTACAACGACGTAGATCGGGCTTTTTACGACTCCATCACAGTTGAAATATCCTTTTTTTGTGTTATCAGTACGATAACGGTCCATTGTCGGGTATACTTGACTCTTTTTAAGGAGAACAGAGTCTATGGATACCACCTACCCATATGAAAAATTAGGCCTGCTTTATCTTGGCCGGGAGCTTGATATAGACAGCGGCACCCCTTCGCAGCAGCCGATGCTGTACCAGAATAAGAACATGACGACCCATGGCGTTATCGTCGGCATGACGGGAAGCGGTAAAACCGGGCTGGGGATTGCTCTTATCGAGGAAGCGATCATGGATAATATCCCGTCGATAATTATTGATCCGAAAGGGGATATGGGCAATCTGCTGCTCACCTTTCCCAATTGTACGGCGGAGGATTTTGCGCCCTGGATCGACCCCGCCGAGGCCGCAAAAAAAGAGCTGACGGTTGAGCAGTACGCGGCAAAAACAGCCGAAACATGGAAGAACGGCCTTGCGTCCTGGGGGCAGGGGCCGGATCGCATCGCCGCTCTGCGGTCCAAAACCGATATGACCATCTACACCCCCGGAAGCAGTGCCGGAGTGCCGGTTTCGGTGCTCAGCAGCTTTCTGGCTCCCGCCGAAGAAATATTGAATGATACCGATACCCTCAATAGCCTGGTGAATTCGACAACGACCAGTCTGCTTGCCCTGATCGATATAAAGGGGACCCGCTGCAGAGCCGGGAACATATCCTGCTGAGTTCGCTGTTCCTGCATTTTTGGCGCACAGGGCAGGATCTCACCATGGAAACACTTATCGGTAATATCGTCAATCCGCCCTTTGACAAGGTTGGTGTTTTCTCTCTCGACACCTTCTATCCCCAGTCGCAACGGATGGCGCTGGCCATGACGTCTGAATAATATTCTGGCCAGTCCAACCTTTAGCGCCTGGACGACAGGAAAACCTCTCGACATTCAGCGGATTCTCTATACTGAACAAGGTACTCCGCGGACGGCAATTTTCTCTATCGCCCACCTCAGTGAGGCCGAGCGGATGTTCTTTGTCACCATGCTGCTCAACCAGTTTATCGGTTGGATGCGGCGGCAGCAGGGCGCTTCGTCCTTAAAAGCCTTGCTCTATATGGATGAGATTTTCGGATATTTCCCGCCGATTGCCAACCCGCCGTCGAAAAAGCCGATGATGCTTCTGCTCAAACAGGCCCGTGCCTATGGGATAGGGGTGGTGCTCGCCACCCAGAATCCGGTTGATCTCGATTACAAAGGGTCTGTCGAATATCGGCAGCTGGTTTGTCGGACGGCTGCAGACCAAACAGGATCAGGACCGGGTGGTGGAGGGCATTGTCGGCGCCAGTGACGGAACACTCAAGTGGGGCAGGTGAAAAAGCTGCTTGTCCGACATGAAGGGCCGTCAGTTTCTATTGAATTCGGTCCATCTTGATGAACCGCTGCTTTTTGAGACCCGCTGGGTCATGTCCTATCTTAAAGGACCGATCTCAAATAACGATATTAAAAAGCTGATGGCGGCAAAGAAAGCACCGACGCTGTCGAGCACATCAGCTGGAGGCCAGATACCGTCTTTTGGACAAGATGTCGGATGTGCAGGATGGTGCAGGTCTTTCGCCGGTTGTGCCGCAAGGCATCGAACAACTCTATTATCTGCAGAATGTGGTCAGTGAGGAGGTTCGATTTGAGCCCTGGCTTGGTGCTGAGGCATCGGTCAGGTTTTTTAATGCAAAACGTAATATTGATGTTGTTCGGGATATTAATCTGCGTCTCTATCTGGACGAGTCGTGGACTCGGCCTGATTGGGAATCGGCGGAAATCGGCGACATATAATCTGACTGACTGTAAGCTGAATCCACCGGCAGGCAGTTCGTTATTATCCCTTGCCGTCCTGTTTTGGCCAATTCAAGGATTTTCGGGGACTGACCAGGTCATTTACCGATTATCTCTACCAGAATAAACAATTGGAGCTTTTTCGGGTGAAAGACACTGACTTTGAGTCTTTGCCGGATGAAAGCCTGAGGGATTTTAAGGTTCGTTTTAATGATCACCTGCGTGAGCAAAAGATCAGGCGGTCGATAAACTGAAGAAAAATATCAAACCCAGCAGGATCGATTGGAACAGAAACTGAATAATGCACTTGACAGGCTGGACAAAAGAAAAGGTGGATGTCAAAGCGAAAACAACAGATTCTCTGATCTCCTTTGGGGTTGCAGTGGTTGGGGCCTTTTTTGGTCGAAAGACCTTTTCCGCAGCCAATATCGGCAAAGCGGCAACCGGAATGCGCAGTGTCGGCCGTGTTGCCAAGGAAAAGAGTGATGTAAAGCGAGCTGAACAGGATGTAGAGGAAATCCAAAGTGGTCTTCAGGAGCTTGCTGTGGAGATTGAAGAGCAGGTCACCGAACTGACGGATTCCTTTACTGCCGACAACTATGAGATCGAAACTTTTACCATTAAGCCACGACGTTCAGATATCTTTGATGTCAGGATGGTGCTTCTCTGGGAAATGGTTGCTTGACGAGCAGGAATGTCTGCGTCAACTAAATGAAAAAAAGTAAGTAATGAGTTTTCTTTTTAGGCTTAATATGCTGTAGTGGAGTGAGGTTTCGAGTTCGGCACCTCTTGCCGGTTAAGGGGGCCGGGATTTACCAATTGACACAATCGAATACAACAGGATTCATCATGGCAAAAGATCATACCCCAAGCAGAACCTACCACGATATTTCAAAGCGTTACCCTGAAGTTATTGCAGCATTGGATAATTTGGGAACAACCGTAAGGGGAGTTGGTCCCCTCGATGAAAAAACCAGCCATCTCGTCCAGCTTGCGCCGCTGCCGCAGCCTCAAATCGGAAGGCTCTGTCCATTCCCACACCCGCCGGGCTATAAAAGCCGGAGCTACCCGGGAAGAAATTTATCATACCCTGCTGCTGCTCATCTCAACCGTTGGTTTTCCTCAGGCCATGGCTGCCATCTCCTGGTGTCGGGATATTCTGGAAGGTGAGGGCGGGGAATAGATCAGGCTGTCTTGATTGCGGACGCTATCGCATTGTGTCGCAGTTGCATTTCGCGTCAATGATCTTGTATGCGAAGCTCATCTATGCCGTTTTTTTCACTACGGATAATCAGGTTATGCAGTTCATCCTTATCATCTTTCTGATATGGGAAATGCGTTTGCAAAATTTGACCAACCCGCTGCACCGCTTGACAAATTGCATCGGCGGGTTTCCCGGCTTTAATCCCGGCGGTGAGATCAGCTACCGTCGAATCCCATTCCTGCTGATCGATTTTGGCATTGATGTTGCTGTCAGCCAGTATCCAGACCTTCTGCTCCATTACCGAGATGTAGAGTAAAATGCCGTTGGCATCTTTGGTTTTATGGAGTTGCTCTGAATAAAAAGCCGACAGTGCCCCTTTTTCTACCTCTTGATCGACCTGTCTCCGGTTGAGGAAAAATTGTTTCAGCTCGATCTGAACGCATTACCAGCGGATAGAGTATTGCGTAGAGCGCCGCGAAAAGACCGAGAAAAAGCCACATATTCTGCGCATCCGATCCAGAATCGTTCGCCTATAAGATTGGTCAGCAACAGGGCTATTGGCAGAGCAAGGGATACAGCAGCAGGTGACCGCCGCCATTGGATAGTCATGGCTGCGGGAAACAATCATCGGGACAATTTCACCAGAGGTGGTGCGTTCCGCTTCCTGGACAGCTTCGGTGACTTGCTGTTGTTCGGCAGCTGTGAGAAATTTTTCAGCCAGTGTTTTTGTCTTGTCATCATTTTACCAACCTCCTGAGGAACCGCCGCCGCCAAAACCGCCACCGCCTCCGCCGAAGCCACCACCGCCACCAAACCACCGCCCCCGCCGCCGAAGCCGCCGGATGAGTGGCCGCCGAAGCCGCCGACACGTCTGCCGGATGAGCCGCTGATATTGCCTAAAATCAAACTGGCCAGATAGCCAGCAATAAAACCGGCAGGAATGAGCGCAGCAGGATCAGCCATTGGAAGCCAAGAAATAAGCTGCCGATGACTCGGGGCCAGCGACCCCACCGATCCGCTGCCGCCAACATTTTATGGCGTCCGAGCACTTTGCCAATATTAAAAAGGATAAAGAAGAAGAAAGATAATAAACCCGCCGATAGTCGTCCATCCGATTGTTTCTCCGGAGGGGACAACATTCTGTGCGCTGAATTCCCCGCGGACTGCGGCAATCATCGCCGAAACGCCATCAATCACCCCTTGGTCGAAATTACCGTTTCGGAATTGCGGGGTGATGATATCACGGATGATTCGTCCGCTGGTCAGATCGGTCAGCACCCCTTCCAGACCGTAGCCGACCTCAATGCGTATTTTTCGGTCGTTTTTAGCAATGAGCAGCAGGGCGCCATTGTCGAGCCCTTTTTGACCAAGCTTGCCATTTTTCAACGACCTTCAGGGAAAATTCTTCAAGGTTTTCACCTTCAAGGGAATTGATGGTCAGCACCGCCAGCTGAGTCGATTCCTCCTGCTCCAGGCTGGCCAGCACACTTTCAAGCTGCTGCCTGGTGGCAGGGGAAAGCATGGCGGCGTAGTCATTGACCCTGGCTGTCAGAGACGGTACTTCCATGGCTGTTGGCCGGTGTCGGTTATCAACCCAAGGCTAGGTCCCAGCAGACAGCAACATCAGGAGGATCGTTGTCCGGCTCATCCCTTTATCCTTTTTTCATGCTCATCCCAAGCTAGAATTTGACTTTGGGGACGGCTTTGGCCTGTTCATCCGCTTTAAAATATTCCTTTCTGTCCAGATGGAGCAGCAGGCTGTTGGTGAGACTGGCCGGGAACTTTCGGATGGCACTATTAAACGTCCTCAACCGCCTGGTTGTAGCGCTGGCGGGCAACATTTATCCGGTTTTCGGTTCCTTCGAGCTGGGTCTGGAGGTCAAGAAAATTCTGGTTGGCTTTGAGGTCGGGATACCGTCTCGACCACCAGCATAAGTTTGCCGAGAGCCGAGGTGAGGCCCCCTGGGCTTGCTGGAATTGGGCCATGGCCGCCGGGTTGCTGAAATGGTTCGGGGTAAGTTGCACCGATGTTGCTTTGACTCTGGCGTTGATGACCGCTTCCAGGGTTTCCGCTTCATGTTTGGCATAGCCCTTGACTGTTTCGACAAGGTTTGGAATAAGATCACCCCGCCGCTGGAGGGTGGACTCGACATCGGCCCAGGCTTTAAAGACTCCTTCTTCCTTGACCTGGAGAGAGTTGTAGCCACATCCGCCAAGGAAAAAAAGGGTGAAAAAGATGAGGGATATTCGGGTAAGATGTTGCATGATTCCTCCTGCCAATAAAGAAAATTTTTCAATTGTTTAGCATTTTCTTTGAGTTTCTTGCGACTTACAGTAGTGCTTTTGTGCGTCGGTGTCCACAATCATTCAAAAATCTTTCCCCATTGGAATCATTTCTTGACAGTAAAATTGATAACGCGTAGATTGTTGCCTCGTTAATTATCAAGGAGGCAACGAATGGAAAATCCCTGTGAAGAATCCTTTTTTCGGTTGATCGCTCTCACCGGTCAGGCGATGCGCAGTTATGCCGATCAGCGGTTAAAAAGCTATGATCTGACCGTGGAACAGCTGCAGGTTCTCAAACAGGCCGATGTAGCTGGTGGGCAACCCCAGAATAAACTGAGTCTCCTCACGAGCAAGAGCCCGGCCAATATGACCAGGATTCTTGATCGTCTGGAGAAAAAAAACCGAATTGTGCGAAGGAACAATCCCGACGACCGGAGGTCGAGTCTCGTTTTTTTGACCAAAGACGGAAAGGCCCTGAAGGACGAGGTGATCAATCTTCTGGAAAGTCTGCAGGCTGAGCTTGTTGAAGGTATCTCGCACGAAAAGCAATTGATCGCCATCGAAGTGCTTTTGGAATATTAAAAATAATATAGAAAAAATGTCGCAAAAATAATGAAAAAGGGGAAAACTGTGCGAAAAGTATTGTTGATGTATTGTATCTGGCTGGCATTCTGTTCAGTGGCCTATGCTCAGGACCCGCCACCGGCCAAGGTTGTTGTCGGGCAAGGTGGTCAGCGAAGAGGTTTCGACCACCCAGTCGGTAACCGGCATCCTTTATTATGAGCGGGTAAGTGAAATTTCCACTGAAGTGGCCGGACTGGTGGAAGAGGTGGGGGTCAGCCAGGGGGATCAGGTCAAAAAAGGTGAGCCGCTGGTGCGGCTCAATACCGAAATCCTCGAAAGGGAGATTGCCCTTACTAAAACCCGTATCGAGCAGATTGATTTGCGCATCAATAATACCGAAAAAGATTTTAAGAGGCTGGAAAGGCTCTATAAAAGTTCCGGGGTGAGTGAAAAGGATTATGACGATGCCCTCTATGCCTATCAGGATGCCGGAAAAGAAAAACAGGCGATCGCAGGACACCTTGGCCAAGCTGCTGATTCAGCAGCGCAGGTCAATCATCAAGGCTCCTTTTGATGGTATCATTCTAAATAAAAATGTCGATTCAGGGGCCTGGGTGCAGCAGGGCAAGCTGCTGGTCAGCATTGGCTCGAGCAGCGACCTCTTTGTCCGGGCGCCTATTGCCGAGAATCTCCTGCAGTTTATTCAGCTTGGCGAGAAGGTGCAGGTAGTTCTTAACGCCTATAACCGGGAGGTGGAGGGAACTGTTGTCGGCATTGATCCGGTCGCCGACCTGAAAACCAAGAACGTCTTTCTCAAAATCAAAATTCCCCCGATGGATCTGGTCGCCCAGAATATGTCCGCCACTGTCTTTGTGCCGAGCAGTGCCAAGAGGCAGCTCAGCGTCATCAGCCGGGCGGCGGTGGTTAAATTTCAGGGCAAGGATCTTGTCTATACCGTAAAAGAAGGCAAAGCCTCCATTCTTCCGGTGAATATTGTTGCCTATCTGGGTCAGAAGGTTGCCGTTGATAATCCATATATTGTCCCCGGGATGGCGGTGGTGATTGAAGGCAATGAGCGGTTGCGGCCGGACCAGCCAGTTGTCGTCGCGGGAGAATAGGCATGGATATTGTCGAATACGCATTGAAAAAACCGGTATCGGTGGCGGTGGCCGTTATTCTGGTGCTAACCTTCGGGCTTATCGGTCTGAATAAACTGCCTGTCCAGCTCACTCCCGACGTGGAAACGCCGAGAATCACCGTGAAGACCACCTGGAACGGGGCCACCCCTTTCGAGATAGAAAAAGAAATCATCGAAAAGCAGGAAGAGACCCTGAAAGGGCTGCAGGGGCTGACCAAGATGGAAAGTTCCAGCTATAACAGCTTTGGCGAGATCACCCTGTCGTTTGAACTGGAGACCGTGGTGGAGGATGCCCTGCTCCGGGTTTCCAATAAGCTCAATGAGGTGTCAGATTATCCGGATAATGCCGATAAGCCGCTGATCGAGGCTGCCGGCGCGAATAACTCGCCGATCATCTGGATGGTGGTCAAGCCGAAAAAGGACAACCCTGAAAGCATTACCCATTATATGACCTTTTTTGACGACAATATCCGCCAGCATTTTGAAAGGATCAAAGGGGTCGGCTCGATGTTCATCTTTGGCGGTACCGAGGATGAGCTGCATGTTACCCTCGATATGGAGAAGATGGCCCAGAATAAGATCACCATCAATCAGCTTTCCGGCATAATTCAGCAGGCCAATACAACCACCTCGGCCGGCGTGCTGGGCATCGGTCGAAAAAATTACCGGATCCGGACCATCGGCCAGTTCCAGAGTCCGGCCGATGCCCTTGATGTGGTTGTCTATGACGACGGTCTCAGGCGGGTGTATTTGCGGGACATTGCCACCATCGCCAAAGACTATAAAAAGGAATCTGCGGCGGTCCTGCATAACGGCGAGCAGATCATGGTGGTCGGTCTGCGCAAGGAGACCGGGGCCAATGTGCTGGAGTTAAGCGACAGGGTTGAAGAAGAAGTCAATCGTCTCAACAAGAAAATTATGGCCGATGAGGGGCTCTATATCGAGCTGGTCTACGACCAGCGATCCTATATCAATACGGCCATCGACCTGGTCAAGAAAAACGTCCTGATCGGGGCTTTTCTGGCAATTGTTGTCCTGCTCACCTTTCTGCGCAGCCTGCGGACAACCCTGACCACGGCGGTGGCCATCCCGATATCGGTCATCGGCACCTTTATCTTTCTCTGGCTTGCGGGCAGAAACCTCAATGTTGTCAGTCTTGCCGGTATTTCCTTTGCCGTCGGGATGCTGGTGGACAACTCCATTGTCGTTCTGGAAAATATTGACCGGCACAGAAAGCTCGGCAAAAGTGCCTACGATGCGGCCCTTGACGGCACCAAAGAGGTCTGGGGAGCGGTTTTTGCCTCCACCGCCACAACGGTTGCGGTCTTTCCTGCCGGTCATTTTCATGCAGGAAGAGGCGGGGCAGCTGTTTCGGGATATCGCCATCGCCATCACCTTTTCCATCATGATCAGCCTGGCGGTGTCGTCACGGTTATTCCGACCCTGATCAATCTGCTCTACAGGAATTCCACAGATAAAAGAGCCGAATAAGCTGCAGAAGAGCTATCTTGGGCCATGGCTGGCCTCCGGCTCTGATGGCGATTTCCAACTTCTGTCTGAAAAATGTTTTCACCAGACTGCTGACGGTGGCAGTTTTTACCTCCATGTCGGTCCTGGTTGATTTTTGCCCTGAAACCGCCGGCGGAATATCTGCCCCAGGGCAACAGGAATCTCATTCTCAATATCCTCATCCCGCCTCCCGGATATTCCGTGGATAAATTCAGGGAGATGGGGACGACTATTTATGACGAGGCCAAACCCTATTTGGCTGGAAGACGGCAAGGACGGCTTTCCGCAGGATAAAACAGATGTTTTTTGTCGGCGCTGACCGCTTTACCCTCTTTGGGGCAATTTCCACCCATGAAACCCGGGCGGGTGAGCTGATCCCGCTATTTTCCAGGATCATGAATGCGATCTCCGGGCATCTTCGGGGTCAGTATTCAGGCAGGCATCTTCGAACAGGGACTTGGCCAGGGGCGGACCGTTGAAGTCAATATCTCCGGAGAACAGATAGAGCAGATAGCCGGGTCGGCCATGACCCTTTTCGGCGGTGTCAAGCAAAAAATACCGGGCGCCCAGGTGCGGCCGATTCCTTCGCTTGAGACAAGTTATCCGGAGATTCTGGTTATTCCCAACAAGGAAAGACTTGCCGCCAACGGCCTCTCCGAGAGAGATCTCGGAACCTATGTGGACATTCTTATGGATGGGCGGAGAATCGACGACTACAGTCCGGAAGGGATCAAGAAGATTGATCTGGTGGTAAAAGGGAGCGACAAAGAATTCGATAGTCCGGAAAATATCCTGCAGGCAACTATCGTCAATAATTTTGGCGACCTGATCAAGGTAGGCGATGTGGCCGATCTGAAATACAGCCAGAGCATGCCGCAGATCAACCACCTGGAGCGGAAGCGGACAATCACCCTGCAGGTTACCCCACCCGCTGACCTTGCCCCTGCAGAGTGCCATAGAAATCATCGAAAATGATCTTGTTCAGCCGCTCACCGCCGCCGGCAAGCTGAAAGATGTGACCATTACCATCGGCGGCAATGCTGATAAGCTTGTCGCAACCGGTGAAGCCTTGAAATGGAATCTGCTTCTTGCCCTGCTGATCACCTATCTGCTTCTGGCCGCCCTGTTTGAGAATTTCTTTTATCCGTTGATTATTCTCTTTACCGTACCTCTGGCCGCTGCCGGCGGGTTTGTCGGTCTTGCGGCGGTCAATGCGTTTATAACCCGGCAGGGCTTTGATGTTCTGGCCATGCTTGGCTTTATTATTCTGATTGGAACGGTGGTCAATAATGCTATTCTCATTGTCCATCAGTCCCTAAATAATGTACGGTATAACGGACTGGTGGGGCTGGAGGCTATTTCTGAAGCAGTACGGACCAGGATCCGGCCGATCTTTATGAGCGCCGCAACCAGCGTGCTGGCCATGACCCCGCTGGTGGTCTCCACCGGTTCGGGCAGTGAACTGTATCGCGGTCTCGGCAGTATCCTGTTAGGTGGGCTGGCTGTTTCGACCATGTTTACACTTTTTGTTATCCCCGCACTGTTAGCTTTTGTCATACGATTTGAAAGGAGTCGAACAGATGAAGATGCTTCGTGAAGGAATGCAGGCCCGCTGTTTTCATGCGGGCTTGGCTCTGATTATCACTCTGATGGTTGGCGCCCCGTCCGTGTATGCGGTTGACTCTTGCCGAGATGCAGGCGATGGCCTTAAACAACAGGGAGGTGATCCGCCAGTATATGACCCGCCTTGAGCAGAGTGAGGAAGATATTGTCCTGGCCAGAGGCGGATATTATCCTTCTGTCGATGTCGGCTACACCGCCAATTCTCTTGATAAAGACCGAATTACTGAAGCAAAGGAAAATTCCTTGGCCGCGGGGCGGATAAGCTGGAATATCTTTGCCGGGTTTCGGGACAAATACAATCTGTTGTCGGCAAAAAAACAGAAAGAGGTCGAACAATATCAGGCTGCAGGCGATCAGGCAGGATGTCCAGCTGAATGTCGCGCTCGCATATCTCTCGGTGTCTGAACGACGGGCCAATCGCATGGTGGCCGAATCCCAGTTTTTAACTCTGAAGAAAGCCTATCAGGATGGAGAGAGTCGATATCAGGTGGGGCTCATCGGCAAGAATGATTTGTTGAGATTTCGTGTCGATTACGATAACGCTGATATTACTCTGAAGGCTGCTGATGCGGGTTTGCAAAAGAGTGTCAACGATCTGTCCCGACAGGTTGGCAGTGAAATAAAACTCGAAGATCTTGATTTTGCCGAATTCAAGCAGGTTCCTCCGCTGATAGACAAGGACGAATACCTGGATAAGATGCTTGTTAAAAGAAGTGAAATTAAGGCACTTGAGTCATTGATCGCGGCGACTGAAGCCAGATCGGAAGCGGAGAAGAGTGACTACTATCCCAAGGTTGACCTGGTGGGCAGCGGCAGCAGGTACGATGACGACTATATCAATGGCCAGGGCTCGGTGGAGGAAAAAGAACTGCGCGCGCAGCTTAACGTGTCGATGAATCTTTTTCAGGGGTTCACCACCGAGGCAAGTGTCGCCCGGGCGAAACTGGAAACGCGATCGACGCAGTATCAATTGGCCGAGCTCAAAAATGATCTGACCACCGAACTGAATAATCTGTACATCGACCTCAAAGTAAGTCTTGAAAATGTTGTGGTCGCCAAACGGGCCATTGAGCAGGCGGAAGAAAATTTGCGCATCACCGAGCTGAAATACAATGAAGGACTGGAGCGGGAGTCCGATTATCTTGATGCGATTTTTAACTTAGCCAGGTCACAATATAATCAAGTCGCCGTGTTGCGCACAGCTTTTCAGAATAATTTTCAGCTTATTCGTATGGTGGATGGGTTTTAGCGACATAGAAAATCCATATTTTTTGCGCTGTCAACGCAAAAATAGGATTTTCGTGATGGAGCTTATCCCCGTGCAGTGCGGGGATGAGATATCCCAATGAATCCGCAGCCTAAGATAACCTCACACCAGGACAACAAGAGATCCAGCCCTGTCCGACAAAAAAATAAAGAATTTTGATTACGATCGAAATTCCGTTCGACATTTGGCGATGGATGGGAGTGACAAAAGTCACTCTTCGGCCTTTCCCTCGAGCCGATGAGGCCGGCAGACAGGCCGTCCCTGTCCTGGCCGCCGGTTGCCGACGTCCTGTCGGCAACCCTTCGGGCCTGCTTCACCGACTCGGCGGGGCCTTTCGCGATGTACTTTTGCCACTCCCATCCATCGCCGATTGCAAGCAAGCCGAATTTCATGATGTCGCCTATCCCAGCAAATCACGAGTACTAAAAAAATTTCCCTACCTAACCCCCCCAACAAACCGGTCTATAAGCAACCTGGCAATAGTGATCTTCGAAGGCAAGATCGGAAGATCCTCCACAGAAAACCATCCGGCATCTTCGATCTCATCACCATCGATTTCAATCTCTCCACCAGCATAATCGGCAGAAAAACCGATCATAATCGAATGAGGAAAGGGCCAGGGCTGGCTGGCGACATAGCTGATGTTGCCGATCCGTATATTCACCTCTTCCCGAACTTCCCGCTTTACCGCCTCCTCCAGGGTTTCTCCCGGTTCGACAAAACCGGCCAGGGTGCTGTACATCCCGGATGGAAAACGCGGCGAGCGGGCCAGGAGAATATGGTCTTCTTTGATGATCGACATGATTACTGCCGGTGACAGACGGGGAAAACTGATGAAACCGCAGGCGGGACAGATTCTGGCCAGTTCGGTTTTCCGGTTTTCCATAGCGGTACCGCATTTTCCGCAGAACCGATGTTCCCTGTGCCAGTGGAGGATCTGAACCGCCCGTCCCGCCAGGATGAAATGATCGTCATCCACTCGTGCCAAAAAGGCTTCTGAGGCCTTTGAATTGCGTCGAAGGCGGAGGAGCCAGCAGTGTCCGGGACTTCAGCCACGAAACAGTTGGTGGTGCCGTATCTGCCAAGGAACTGACTGAAAATTGGTTCTATGCCCAGCTGTTCCGGAGAGTGGGTGTAGATGATTTCCGGTCCGTGTCAGCAACGTTTACCAGCAGTTTTTCGCCCTGAAAAATAAACCAGAAAGCGGCAGAAGATAGAGATTTATCAACCCGAATACCGGGGATAAACCGAGTTTTTAATGAAAAATAATAATTGTCATTCATGTTAAAAAAATATGTTATAGATGGTGGAATAAACATTACTGTCTACGTCAAACACAACAGGTTAAATCTTCCTTGACATAAAACTATGCAATGTAGGATGATAAAAGATAATATAATCCATATCCTGAGGCTTGCCAGGCATGATATGTTAAAAGGAAATGACCGCTTCAGGATGGCAACTGAAATAGACAAGTCGTTCATTAAAAGGGACTATCGTGTGCGATAACCTGGAAAAGGGGAGAGTGTGAAAATACTGATAGCTGAAGACGAATTTACCACTCGGATGATGGTTCAGGTCTGTCTGGAGAACTGGGGATATCGTGTTGAGAGTGTGACCAACGGGGAAGAGGCCTGGGCCAAGCTGCAAAAGCCCGATGCACCTCATATTGCGATCCTTGATTGGGAGATGCCGCTACTGGATGGTATTGAGGTCTGTCGGCGGGTGAAAGAGATGGAGGTGCGAAAATCCTCCGTATGTCATCCTGTTGACCAGTCGGGACAGTAAGACGGATATTGTCCGGGGCTTTGATGCCGGTGCCGATGACTATATGACCAAGCCCTTTAATGACAACGAACTTCGTGCCCGTACCAGAGTTGCTGAAAGACTGGTGCGCACCCAGTCATCACTTTCAGAGTCGGTGGCCGAGTTGCGAGAGGTTTTAAATCAGCTGGAGATGCTGGAGGGTGGGGTGGAGGTTTGCCGGGCCTGTCAGAAAATATTCAATAAGTATGATGGGCACTGGCACAGTTTCGACGAGCTGCTGAAAAATGACAACGATCCCCAGTTTGTCCTCAACACCTGTCCTATGCTGTACTGGCAAATAATCAGGGGGAAAGTCTTTCTTACCACCGCTGCATTCTCCATTACATGCCCACGGAAAACATCGCTTCCAGGTCGTGCCTGGAATAGGCTTTAAAAGCAAGCATTGTTTCGGTTTTGAGGATCTCCTTTATCGCATGCATTTTTTTTGTGACCAGGTTAGCCAGCTCTTCGTTGGTTGCAACACGGACGATGGCGATCAGATCATAATTGCCGCTCACTGAATATACCTCGGATATTCCCGGGGTGCCTTCCAGTTGTTCCGCTACCTCATTGATTTTTGATCGTTCGACGTTCATCAGGATAATAGATGTGACCATGTGGTCCTCCGAGATATTTTTAATCTTGTAAACACCGATTGTACAAAGTATCTTTTGAGTAAATCCATTTCGGCTGATTATATCGTAGCAAGACTCTATCCTTTTTGGTAAATATTAACAAATGACATGATGATTTTACGTTGAATAATACTGCCAACCTCGGTACAACGGAAAAATAAGATAAAAAATTGCAAGGTACTAAAAATAACGGGAACAATGGGTATAGTTATCATCTAAGAATAAATCTCTGTAAGAGGTAAGCCCATGCTCCCAGAAAAATACGAGACATTTTACCGGAAGATTGTTCGAACCATCGCTAAAGAAAAACATCATCACTGATCCGCTCAGGACCATAACCTTTGGTACCGATGCCAGTTTTTATCGTTTGATCCCCAAAATCGTCATCAATGTGGAAAACGAAAAAGAGGTGCAGCTGATCCTGAGGGAAGCAAACAAATTGCGACTTTCAGTAACCTTCAGGGCAGCCGGGACCAGCTTGTCCGGCCAGGCCGTCACCGATTCCATCCTGGTGCGGCTGGGGCAGGGGTGGCGGAAATACCGGGTTTTCGACAATGCCGAGAAGATACAGCTGGAGCCGGGAATTATCGGCAGCCATGCCAACGCCATTCTCGCCGAATTTGATAAAAAAATAGGGCCTGATCCGGCATCTATTGACAGCGCCAAGATTGGCGGCATCCTCGCCAACAATGCCAGCGGCATGTGTTGCGGTGTCGAGCAGAACAGCTATCAGACCCTGGCCAGCATGCGTGTTGTGCTGGCCGACGGAACAGCTGTTGATACCGCCGAAGACAAAAGCCGGGCGGAGTTCGAGCGGAGTCATGGCGACTCTTCTGGAAAAGCTCAGCCAGCTGCAGGGCAAAAGTTCTGGCCGACGAGCAGCTCGCGGAACGGATTCGCTATAAATTCAAGATTAAAAATACCACCGGCTACAGTCTCAATGCCCTCGTTGATTTTGAAGATCCCTATGATATCCTGATTCATTTGATGATCGGCAGCGAAGGAACACTGGGGTTTATTTCCGATGTGGTCTATCGGACCGTTGTCGAGCACCGGCATAAGGCCAGTGCTCTGCTTTTCTATCCGGATGTAAAGACCGCCTGTCAGGCTATCCCGATCCTCCGCAAGCAGCCGGTTGCCGCGGCCGAACTGATGGATCGGGCCGGCTTGCGTTCCGTTGAGGGAAAAGAGGGCATGCCGGGCTATCTGCAAGGAACTGGGCGATACAGTTACCGCCTTGTTGGTTGAGACCAGGGCCGAATCGGCCGAAGAGCTGCAGGCCCAGATTGCTGCAATTCAGGAAGCGCTTCAAGAGCTGCCGACGGTCCGTCCCATCACCTTTACCGATGTCCCTGCCGAGTTCAACGCCCTGTGGAAGATCCGAAAAGGACTTGTTTCCGGCAGTCGGTGCGGTCCGCAAGACCGGTACCACGGTCATCATTGAGGATGTGGCCTTTCCTGGAGAACATCTCGCCGAGCGCCGCCCTCGACCTGCAGGAACTGTTTAAAAAATACGCACTATAATGAAGCGATTATCTTTGGCCATGCCCTTGACGGCAACCTCCATTTTGTCTTTACCCAGGATTTTTCCATCCAGTCGGAGGTGGTCCGCTACCGGGATTTCATGGATGAAGTGGTTAAACTGGTGGTGGAAAAATATGACGGTTCCCTTAAAGCAGAACATGGCACCGGTCGCAATATGGCCCCCTTTGTCCAGAAGGAGTGGGGCGAGGCGGCCTTTAACCTGATGCGCGAGATTAAAAATATCTTCGACCCGCATAATCTTTTAAATCCTGGAGTCATCCTAAACGATGATGCCGAGGCGCATATCAAGGATCTGAAACCCTTGCCGGCTACCCATGAGATAGTTGACAAGTGTATCGAGTGTGGTTTCTGTGAACCGGTATGTCCGTCAAAAGATCTGACCTTTACCCCGCAGGCAGCGCATTGTCGGACGGCGGGAGATCAGCAGGCAGATGGCAGCAGCCGGTGATTCCAAAAAAATCAAAGAGCTGGTCAAGGCCTATCACTACCCGGGCAAGGATACCTGTGCGGCGGACAGCCTGTGTTCCACCCGATGTCCTGTTGGTATTGATACCGGCAAGATGGTCAAGGCCCTGCGGGAAGAGGCCAACGGCAAAATCGGCAATACCGTCGCCGATTGGGTGGCAAGTAATTTTGGCGGGGTGGCCAAGACCATCAGCACCACCCTTAATGTGGTCGATTCCGTCCATAAAAAGACCGGAACGCCATTTATGGAAACAGCTTCAACCCTGGCCAGAAAAGCGACCATGGATCAGCTGCCCCTCTGGAATAGGGAGATGCCGTCGGGGGTGCCGAAAATCAAGGCAGAGCCGGTGAATGACAGCCAATCCCCTCAAGGTCGTCTATTTCCCGAGCTGTGCCAGTCGGGCCATGAGTGGTCCGGCCCGGGAAGATGCGGAACGGGATCCTTTGCCGCAGAAAACCATGTCCCTGTTAAAAAAAGCCGGGTATGAGGTGATCTTCCCGGAGAAACTGGACAGTCTCTGTTGCGGCCAGGCATTTGAGAGCAAGGGGTTTATGGCCCAGGCCGACCGAAAGTCCAAGGAACTGTCCGATGCGCTTCTGGCAGCATCCAACAACGGTGAGATCCCTGTACTCTGCGACACCAGCCCATGTTTCTATCGGATGCAGGCAACACTGGATAAACGTTTGCGGCTTTTTGAGCCGATCGAATTTGTCCTCACCTATCTGATGGATCGGCTGAGCTTTACCCAGATGGATGTGAAAGTGGCGGTGCATCCAACCTGCTCGACCAGAAAGCTGGGGCTGGAAGGCAAACTCGAGCAGCTGGCCAGGGCCTGCGCCAGAGAGGTGGTCATGCCTGCGGATGTTTACTGCTGCGGCTTTGCCGGTGACCGTGGATTTAATTTTCCGGAACTCAATGCAGCAGCCCTTAAAGATCTCAAGGACCATGTCTGTACCTGCGAGGCGGGGTATTCGACCAGCAAGACCTGTGAAATAGGCTTGTCGCTGCATGGTGGCATTCCCTACCGGTCAATCCTCTATCTGGTGGATGAGGCGAGCAGACCTGTTGACAAATAGTTTGCCGTAAAAGTCAGGGACGGTAAACGACCAGGGAATGGTTTTCTCCAGCCAGTTCCTGGTCGATGATCCGGGAAATCTTCTCCCAGTCGCCGCCGGCAAGACCAGCACCGATCTTTGGGTAGCCGATCCGCTTGCCGGAATAACTGTTGCTTTACTTTCTTGAAAAGTCTTTGCAACGCATCATAGTCGACCAGAACCGATTCGCCGTGGTAATGGAACTGGGTATAGCCGTTGACGATGGTAATTGTCATGGTTGTTGCGTTTGACCGTGGCGAAACTGTAATCGCCAAGTTTGTTCCTGTCGCCTTTTATGGTGACCAGATCGGCGGCATAGGCCTCGGGGAATTCGTCCTGTATGGCTCGGGCTATCCCGGCACCCATGGTGCAGAAGCAGTTGCAGCCATGGACAATGACATCAAATTGCCCCTCAAGGGCAAGAGTGATCAGGTCTCCTTCAATGGTGTTCATTCTGTTCTCTTCTTTTTGCTGTTGGTCCTTTTTTAGTTACCCCATAATGGGTAACCAGTTCTTCCAGGGCTTCGATAACTTTGCGCACCGATCAGCTTATGTTGGCCCATGACAAAGGTCGGTACCGCATTGATGGCCTTGAACCGTGAATCCGCCCAGTCTTTGTCAACTTTATCCTTGTACGTACGACTGGTGAGGATTTTTTCTGCTTCTTCTTCAGGGAGTCCGACATCTCGCGCGAGCTTCAAGAAGAACGGGCATTTTTGCCAGATTGAGCCCATCGGCGAAATAGGCGTGGAAGGCGGCCATGTGAAACGGTTCGCCTTTGCCCTGATCTTCCGCCCACAGACCCAGTTCCTGAGCGAGTCTGCTGTTGTAGGTTTTGTTTCTTGGCCCGAAGGGCAGTCCGAGTTCTTCGGCTGTGATGCGCAGGTGATCGATCATTGCCGCAATTTTTTCCGGAGTTGTCCGGAAAAGATCCTCCAGAGCTGCCCATCCTCGGGTGTTTCGGGGTGGAGGGGGAATGTTCGCCAGCGAACAGCTACATCATATTCTTTTTTCAGTCTTTCAATACGCCCGGTAATGAAATAGCAGTAGGGTCAGATATAGTCAGAAAATATTTCCAGTTCCATCTCGCTTTCATCCTTTTTCTTGCTCATGGAAAGTGTCAGATGTAATACGCTGTAATCATCGTGGATATCGCTGCAAAATCACAACATTTGTCCTTCATAATAAGTATCTATCATGGCCAAGATCAACTACAAGTGTGGAGCTGCTTCTGAGTTTTTCCTGTTCAAGCTGGTTGCAGATGTTGATTTGTCTGGTGAGAAAGATGGAGTATTTCTGCCATCAAATTGTTGATTGCCTGGTATTTGTCTGGGCGCCTGATCCAGTATTACCGCTTCCGGCTGGACGAATTTTGAGGGCAAAAGTTCTTCCCGGCAGTTGGTGACTATCGCCTGGGCGGATTCGGGGGTGGTTTCCAGATGAAACTGCAAACCGATTACCGCCTGGCCAATTTGAAAAGCCTGGTTTTCGCAAGCCTCGCTTCTCGCCAGCAGCACTGCACCGTCGGGCAGATCGAAGGTTTCGCCATGCCAGTGAAATACCTCCACCGAAGGTGGAAAAGAAAAAACAGCTTTGTCTTTCTGGGCGACACCCTTCACCGGAAACCAGCCAATTTCTTTTCGGCGATTAGGGTACACCGATTCACCAAGAGCACTGGCAATGAGTTGGGCACCAAGGCAAATGCCGAGCACCGCTTTGCCGGACTGGATGACCTGTCTGATAAATTGTTTTTCTATTCTCAGCCAGGGGAAGCGGTCTTCGTCATTGACGCTCATGGGACCGCCCATGATGATAAGCAGATCAATCTGCTCGGGATGGGGTAAGAGTGTCGACTCGTAAAACTTTGTCGCGGTTATCTGGTATCCGGCCGATTCGAGCCAGGGAGCAATGCTGCCGAGGCCTTCAAAGGGAACATGTTGCAGGTAGTGGGCACGCATGTAGTTCTCCTGTTGACTGGTGGTTCAAGTGCAGCGGGCAATGGGGAGTACAGCTTTTCCGTCCATCTAGACCGATGGCAGTGTAGCGGAAATTATCAACTACATGTGTACGACTTCGTATTGATAGTTACTAATAATACGATGGATAAGTAAAAAGCTTCATATGGAGGCGTGCGATTTCTATCATTTCAGGTACTAGAGTACGCGTAATGATAGAAATTTTCGCACCCATCTTCCTGGCGACAGCATAGGTGAAGAATTTTTACAACTCCATTATTCTTCGTATCCTTTGCCGTTGCAGGTCGGACAAACCTGATCGGGAGTGCACTGCATGCCATCAGCATCGTCCTGGGTTCCACTCCATTCCGAGGCTGTCTCGCAGACACCTTCAATGATTTTCTTGCCTTGACAGGTTGGACATGGGGTACGTTTTTCTTCAGTCATGTATTTCTCCTTTTGCATGATACTTGATTTGTACTGCGTGAAAATTAATAACATAAAACTATTCCTCAATGAGGTAATCCTTGAGCTTTTCCAGAAGCGATTCAGGAAGTTCACGATTGTACATAAATGCCTCCGCCTCTTCACCGCTTATCTGTTCTTTCACCTCAAGAGGGAGCGAACGCAATATTGCCACACGTTGTGGATCCGGTTTTTCCTTTTCTGAATCAGTCATTGGTGCAACTCCCTGCTGATATTTTTCAGCATCTCTATGCGGTAAGCTCTCCACGTAAACGCAGTGCGATAATATCATAAATTGGCATGTGATTAATACTTCTGTCAACGCCCATTGGATATTTTTTTGAAAAATATCATATTGTCAGTGGATTAGCTGATAAAACGGCGATCCGACCGTTTGCCGATAACGTCTTCTTCAGAACCCTGCATCCATCCCGATCGACTGTGCTGCACCGCATCAAATGCGGCGATGTATGGTTTGATGTCCAGCAGTGGTGATCCATTGAGAATATCAATTCCCTGCACGGTGATAATATTTTTTTCAACACCAATGAGTTGGACGATGGATATGCCGATATGGTTGGGGCGCAGCGGCGACCTGGTGGCAAATACGCCACGTGGCTGGGTGTCCATAAAAGGAATCACCGTCAAGGCTGTTCGCTTGGCCATATGAAACTCATAGAGCAGATAGATGTGGCTGAACCCGTCCAGGTCGGCCAGACCCTGCATGTATTGTTCTTCCAGTTCAACGGTACCGATTGTCTTCAGCCGCGCCTTTGGGTTGAATCGGCATATCTTCTAAAACTGTAAACGGAGTATGAATGGTTCCAATGCTTTGCATCATATTTTTTAATCCGCAAAAATCCTAATATCAAGATGGCTAAGTAAAAAACTTCATAGTGAGGCGTGCAATTTTTCTATTATTTCGTCGTACATACAGGTACGTCGTAATCGATAGAAAAATTGCAACAACGAACAAGATGAAGGTTTTTACGACGCCATCAAATAATAAACATTTGATGGAGCAAATCAAATGGATGTTGTGAACACGCCGCTCTCCCGCAGAATATTCAGACCGATCATCCAGAGAACCAGTCCGCCGACTATTTCAGCCCAGGTCGAAAGCCAGGTGAGCCGGGCAACCCGTTTACCTAAATGCAGGCCGGCGATGGTGAAAAGACCGGCAACCACGCCGATAATCATGGCCGGATAGGCAATCGACACCTGCAGCATCGACATGGACAGACCGACGGCCAGGGCATCGATACTGGTGGCGACCGAAAGCATGACCATGGTCATGCCTTTGGTCGCGTCTTTTCTGGGCATTATCTGCTCTTCATCCTCATCGGTCAGGATCGCTTCTTTAAGCATATTGGAACCGACCAGGGCCAGCATGATAAACGCCACCCAGTGGGCATAGGCTGCTACATAGTCCTGGATAGAGGCGCCAAGCCCCCAGCCGATGACCGGCATCAGGGCCTGGAAAAGGCCAAAATGCCAGGAGAGCCGGAATGTCTGGCGAACGCTGACCTGTTTGAGGCTGACGCCGGTGGCGATGGCAACAGCAAAGGCATCCATCGCCAGTGCTACGGCGATTCCGAGGGTTGTGAGTATATGCATGGGGCTTTTTTCAGGTGTTTTTCGCCGCAAACAAGGCCTGATCGAGGTCAGCGATAATATCTGTCGGGTGTTCTGCACCGACGCAGAGACGAACCATGTTTTCCGGGATGCCGGCCAGAGCCCGGCCTTCCTGGCCCTGCTGCTGGTGAGACTTTTCGTCACCGATTGGACCACGATATCCGCGCCATGACAGATAGGCAGAACAGGGCATTTTTATCATTCCCACCCATCTCAATATCCATCTCAATATCATAATGGTTGAGTTTGAGGGGCAATCAGAAATACTTTTCGCTTTAGCTTTAAATACTATTTTCTAACGTAAGAAGCTGTTTTTTCACCTCCAGGCCCCCGCCAAAGCCGGTGAGAGAACCGTCTTTGCCAATGACCCGGTGGCAGGGAACTATAATGGGGATGGGGTTCTTACTATTGGCCATACCCACTGCCCGGTTTGCTTTCGGGTTGCCGACCCGCCTGGCAATTTCTCCGTAGCTGGCTGTCCGGCCAAAGGGGATTTTTCGTAATTCCTGCCAGATACGCTGCTGGAAAGCAGTCCCTTTGGGGGAGATTGTCAGGTCAAAATCCTGCCGGCTGCCACTAAAATATTCAGAGAGTTGCTGGATAACTTTTGCAAAGCCAGCTGAATCGTGCTGATAGTGCTGGTGGTCATCA